>CAJTTO010000008.1 GCA_910579275.1 uncultured Lachnospiraceae bacterium | reverse complement strand
CGTGAGTATTGCGCCAGCCGCAGCCGCGAAGCGGCATATTTCCTTATGCGGCTGTATGCATCACATTATACTGGGCGGTCAGTCTTTTCGACCGGCGGTATAGCATAGGGAAGGGGCTTTTGGCAAAAGGCTCCTTTCGCTGTGTAAAAATAACCATAAAAAACAGTTGGAAAAACGTATATAGATTATAGGAGGTTTTAAACGTTTTACCAGAGAGGAGAAAATGTGGAGGAAAAGCAGTTTGGTGAATGCATGGAGCGCATGAAATCCGGTGACAAAAACGCGCTGCATGAGATTTACGAGGCGTATATAGGGTACATATACTCCGTGGTGTTTCAAGTTGTGTCGAACCGTGAGGATGCAGAGGATGTGACCAGTGAATTTTTTATAAAACTGTGGCGGCTTGCAGATACATATCACGGAGGGAACGGACATAAGGCTTGGATGGCGACGATTGCAAGGAACATGGCGATAGACTTACTCAGAAAACAGAGGCGGGAGGTGCCGTCAGAGGACTGCTCGGATTTGGCTGCGGAGGGTGCCTCGGCTGAATGCGTCGAGCAGGAGGTAATAGCGGATATGAGCCTTAAACAGGCGCTGGAAACGCTAAAGCCTGATGAGCGGGAGGTCGTGAACCTCAAAATAATGGGCGAAATGACTTTTCAGGAAATAGCAAAACTATTGAAAATCCCACTTGGAACAATAACCTGGCGGTATCAGAATGCAATCAAGAAATTAAGGAGATGTGGTTATGAGTAAGGATTTGGAAAAGGAGTACAGGGTACTTGTGAACTGTGAGGTGCCGGACTTGTGGGCGCGCATCGAAGCAGGGCTGGACGATAAGGACAGCAGCGGCATTGCCTGTAAGACAAAGAAAAAGAACATTTTTTCCATAAAAATCTGGGCTACTGTGGCTGCGGCATGTGTGTGCGTCGGATTGGTGATTCCTGTGATGAAGGCACATACAGGCGGGATGTGGGAAAGCAAGGGAACGGGAAACGATATGGCAGCTGCTCCGCAGGCTGCTGCAGAAAGCGTAGAAGAAGGCTATGGCAAAGAGGAGCGCTTTGTGACAGACAATCAGGCTGCTTTGTTTGATGCTGCCGGCGGCGCTGCCGAAAACAGTGTGGACAGTGCTGCGGATACCGCAGCCATGGAAGCGGCATTTGACGGAGGTGATACAGCAGAAATTACAATGGCATCGGAGCCGGATGTATTTTTGGTAAAAGTGGAAATTGTAGAGGTTGATGTGAGGAAAAGCAGTCAGATTGTCTATATGGCAAAAGTGGTGGAATCCGAAAGTCTGTCATTGGCTGAGAACAGCGAAATCCGGATAACGGAAATGATGACGGATGGCGCGGGAGAAGGACTTGAGAAAGGCAGCATATACGATTTGACATTGCAAAAGGAAGATACCGAGGAGATCAGCTACCGTATCGTAAAATGAAAACGATTACGCACCGGAATGGAGCGTACAGTAACCATTCTGTTGAATAGTTATCAGAAATCAGGGAAATAATAGGAATGGTGCATAAGCACTGTTTCACATGGGAAAAGGAGGATTACCTGTTATGAAATGTTTTATGAAAAGAGGAACAATTGGGAACAAAGTGGGAATTGCGGCTGTGGCAATGGCGCTTTCCATGACAATGCTGACAGGGTGCGGCAACAGTGCGGACAGAAATTCGGATGAAGTATCGACAGAGGCCGCGCCGGATTCTGCCGGAATGGTGCATTTAGAGAATGTCGATGAAGTGTCGGCGTTTTTTGACGAGGTTTATGGGGGAGTAGCAGAGGATCTGCTCCCTATGGAGGTTATGACGAATGAGCTTGACATCAATGACAATGACATGATGTCATACCACACAGGGCTTACGGATACGACCGGGATAGCGGGCGTGTATCTGTCCGAATCCATGATGACCTCGACAGCATACAGTGCTGTGTACATTAGAACAACAGATGATGCAGATGCGGAGAGTATCAGGCAGCAGCTTATGGAAAAGATTAATCCTGCGAAGTGGATATGTGTTACGGCAGAGAAGCAGAGCTCTGCGCTGTTCGGGAATGATATTTTCTTTGTGATGGGACATCAGGACACTGTCGACGCAGTGATGGATAAGGCAGTTGCAGCGGCACAGGCAAGGGAGATGAAGACTTCTGATACCGTTGAAAAGACAAACCCGATATAAATTATAATAGGAGAGGGTGCCATGCTTTTTTCCAGTATAACCTTTTTATATTTTTTTCTGCCGCTGGTTATCCTGCTTTACTTTTTTGTACCGCAGAAAGGGCGTAATCTTGTCCTTTTTGCGGTGTCCATACTGTTTTATGCTTGGGGGGAACCTGTATACGTCTTTCTGATGCTTGCGCAGATTGCGGTATCGTATGTCCTTGTGTGGCTGGTGGACAATTACCGGCAGAAGACGGCAGGCAGAATATTTTTTGTTCTGTCTGTCTTTTTTCCGTTTGCGGCATTATTTTACTTTAAATATTTTTACTTTTTTGCAGGAACAATTTTTCACATGAACGTGAAGGAGGTTCCGCTTCCGATAGGAATATCCTTTTATACATTTCAGATTGTGAGCTACTGTGCCGATGTGTACTATCGAAAGGTAAAAAGACAGAAAAATTTTATTACGTATGCGGCATATGTCACGCTCTTTCCGCAGCTGGTTGCCGGACCGATTGTCAGGTATAGCGACATTGACCAGACACTGATAAAGGGAACCGGTTTCTCGGATATGCATGTAAATTTTGAGCGGGGGGCTGTGCGGTTCGCGATTGGTCTGGGCAAAAAAGTGCTGATTGCCAATGTGCTTGGCGAGTTTGTGGCGGAGGTCGCGGCACTGGGACAGAGAAATCTGGCACTTTCGTGGGCGTATGCGGCAGCAGTGTCCCTTCAGATTTATTTTGATTTTTCCGGATATTCCGATATGGCAATTGGACTCGGAAGCATTCTGGGCTTTTCGTTTCCGGAAAATTTCCGGTACCCGTTTATTGCAAAAAGTGTCAGCGAGTTCTGGAGAAGATGGCATATTACACTTGGTGCATGGTTTCGGGATTATGTTTATATCCCTATGGGCGGAAACAGGGTCAGCATGTCAAGATGGATATGGAATATTCTTGTGGTCTGGCTGTTTACGGGGCTTTGGCATGGGGCAGGATGGAACTTTATTGCGTGGGGACTGCTGTTTGCCGTACTTCTGGTATTTGAGAAGGCAGTCTCACGTCTGTGCGCCGGGATGCCGCGCGTTCCGTCTTTCCTGACATTTTTATTCCGTCATGTTTACCTTGTCTTTATTGTTCTGGTGAGTTTTTTGGTATTTCACAATGAAACGCTGTCAGGCGCTGTCTCGGACATACAGGCGCTGTTTTCCGGCGGGGGGCACATTGCTTCCGATGCGGGGGAGACGGACTGGATGGTATGGACATATCTGCTGCGGAACAGGATAGTGATACTCATAGCCGGAATCATCGGGTCGACACCGCTGCCCCTATGGCTGTGGACAAAGGTACAGGAACGGTTTAAGACGTGTAAGGCAGGGGAGGCGGCAATCCATGTGGCGCGCGGACTGCTGACAGTCGGGCTGTTGCTTCTGTGTACAGCGTACCTGATAGACGGCTCGTTCAATCCGTTTCTGTATTTCCGATTTTAGCGGCAGTTTTTTATAGTATATTGCAGGAGGTGACAGTTAGGTGAAAAATGACAGGTGGAAACAGCGCATTACAATTTATGTCTTTCTTTTTTGGATTGTGGGTCTGGCATTGATGACGGTCATCTGTCCGAAAGAAACCGTGTCAGAGGCAGAGCGGAGACGTCTTGCAGAGAAACCGGAGCTGACGCTGGAAAGCGTGCTGGATAAATCTTTTATGGATCATCTCGAAAAATATCTGCTCGACCATTTTCCGTTTCGGGACGCATTCCGCCGCGCCAAGGCGCATTTTGCGTATGATGTATTATTGCAGAAGGAAAATAACGATATCTATGCCGCCGGCGCGCACGCGTCAAAATTGGACTATGAGCTGAACGAGGCATCTGTAAGGCGTCTTGGGGAAAAAATGGCAGGACTGCAGGAGAAGTACTTTCCGAATCAGGCGTTCTGCTATGCGGTCGTGCCGGATAAGAATTATTTTCTTGCGCAGGAAAACGGATTTCCATCCATGGATTATGGACGTCTGCTGTCGATTTTGACAGAGGAGACGCAAAAAGCGGTCGATGCGCGCTATATTGACATTCTTTCGGGACTGACAATTGACGACTATTACCACACAGACACCCATTGGAGGCAGGAGCGGCTTTTTGGTACGGCAGAAACAGTATTGGGTGCATTTGGAATGGCGGATGCTTCCGGTCTGCAGGAAACTGATTATCAAACAAACGAAGTACAGGATTTCTACGGCGTGTATTATGGTCAGGCGGCGCTGCCGATGGAGCCGGACACCATCATCTATCTCACAAACAAAGTGACGGAGTCGGCTGTGGTGTGGAGTCTTGAGGAGAATTTTCAGGGCGGAAAGGCTGTGCTGCCGGATGAGGCGGGAGCGGTGTGGATGCCATTATACCGCAAGGATAAGCTAGAGGATGCGATGAGTCTGGACAAATATGATTTATTTGTGGGCGGTGCGTCATCATTACAGGTGATAAGAAGTCCTGAAGCGGCGACGGACAGGCGGCTGATTGTTTTTCGGGATTCCTACACAAGCAGCCTTGCACCGCTTCTGGCAGGGACATACAGGGAAATTACACTCATTGATTTGCGCTACATTCATTCGGCGCTGATTGGGGATTATGTGGATTTTGCAGATGCGGATATTTTGTTTTTGTATAACACGGCGATTGTCAATCAGTCAGAAATGTTGAAATAAGAGAATGGAAAGAGACGCTCATTTTAATGAAATGATTTCGGAAAAAATTTTGTAAGTACTAGAGCAATTTTCAAACACGCTCTAAAATGAGAAAGGAAAAAATAATGGACTATGGTGATTTAGGTAAAAGATTAAGACATGAGCGGGTAAAGAAAAAAATATCGCAGGAGCAGATGGCAAAGATGGCAGGGTGCTCCTCCGCGCATATATCCCATATAGAAACAGGCAATACAATTCCAAGTTTAGAAATGTTGGTTCGGATTATAAACCAATTGAAAATATCAAGTGATGTAATATTGTGTGACTATGTTGACAAGGCTGACCATGTATATAGGCAGGAGTTAAATGAACTTTTTGAGAATTGTTCAGAAAAAGAAGTGAAATTCATTGTGGAAATGGCAAAAGAGAATATAAGGCTGCTGCGAAAATACGGAGAGGAAAAATAAAGCAGACTTTTCTTTGTTGTGCCGTTTAGTCGGCGAAATTTAGATGAGGGCGAACAAGTCGGATAAGTCAATTGAGAGGGAAGAGCCATGAAAATATATTTACAACTGAAAAGAAGCGGTCAGGAAGTGAACACGAACATATACGGACAGTTTATTGAGCTGGCGCAAAATTGCATTAACGGTGGGATTTACGACCCTGAAAGCCAGCTCTCAGATCAGGATGGCATCCGCAGGGATGTAGTGGAAAAGGCGAGGTTTTTGGCGCCGCCGGTGTTAAGGTTTCCGGGGGGAACCGTTATGTGCCAGTATCATTGGGAAGACGCAGTAGGACCGGTAGAGAAAAGGGTTCGGCGCAAAAATTTGATATGGGGCGGCGAGCTGGATCCTTCTTTTGGGACGGCGGAGTTCATAACTTTTTGCCGGAAAATAGGAGCGGAGCCGATGCTTTGTGTGAACATGGCATCGGGAACGCCAGAGGAAGCAGGAAACTGGGTAGAATACTGTAATGGAACAGGGCATACGTACTATGCCGACTTGCGGCGGAGCCATGGATATGAGGAACCTTTTCAGGTGAAATACTGGTGCATCGGAAATGAGAGTTACGCGGAGCCGGATATTGGTGTTCACCATGATGTACAGCTGTATATAAGGGATGCGTTTGAGTTCATCAAATTTATGAAACTGACAGATAAGACCATAAAAACAATTATCGTGGGCAGTGATTCCGAGGAGTGGAATAGATCCGTGTTGGATGCGCTGCACAGCGTCACGGATTATCTCTCGATCCACCATTATTCTTCAGAGAACGGAAAAGGAATCTATGAACCGTTTGTGGGTGGGCGGCATCTGGGTGAACTGATTGGGCGAGTCGCCGAGCTGATTGATACATACCCGGAAAACGTGCTTCATTTCAATCCGTGGTATCGTTTTCCTCCCCGGCAGGAAAAGATTGCGATAGCGCTGGATGAGTGGAATATATGGAATTTTAAGGATGATGAAACATATGGGCTGCTGGAGCGGTACAACTGGAGAGATGCGCTTTGGACAGCATGCATTTTGAACCTTATGATTGCGTCACCGTCGATAAAGATGGCAAATATGGCGCAGATGGTGAATGTTCTTGCGCCTATTATCACAGAGAAGGATGGTTCGTGGTTTCAGACGACAGCATACCCGCTGATGCTGTACCGGCGGCATATGACTGGTGAGCGGGTAGATGTTTCCCTGCAGTCTCCTGTTATAGAAGATGCTCAGGAGGGCGGAATCAGTGCACTCAGCGCCTCGGCAGTCCTGCGCAGTGACGGTACGCTCTGCACCGCCATAGTAAACAGAGATTTTTCAAAAGATTATGTAGTTTGCTTAGACAGTGTACCGCGATATGGAAATATGATATGCTTGACAGGGACTTCACCCAGAGCAAGGTGTACGATGGAGGGCAGCTGTGTGCAGCAGAATGAAATGCAGGTCGAACTGGACGAGATACTGGTTCGCAGAGGAAGTATCGCCATAATTAGTGTGAATAATTATACCACATCAGCCTTTTAACAGAGGAACGGCAAAATGCGTTCTGCAATGAATACCGCAGCGCAGGCTGCGAGGGCGACGATGAGCAGGCTTTTTCCTTTGTATGCGGTGACGACGGCGGTGATTAGCCCTACGAGCGCCGAGTAGATGCTTGCGGTGGAATCCAGAATCGCCGGAAAAGTCATCGCGGCAAGGCAGGCATAGGGTACATAGTATAGAAAGGACTTGATATAATTGTTGGTAATCTCTTTTTTTGACAGCGCCAGTGGGAGCATACGAATCAGGTAAGTCACGCCTGCCATGACAAAAATATAGAGATAAACATTGTGTGCCATGCTATTCTTCTCCTTTGCTTTCTTCGTTTTGAATCGGCTTTAACCATGCGGCAATGCCTGCGACAGTGACCGTCGTAATAATGATGACAAAGCCTGAGGAGACTTTGTTCAGTACCGGGAGAACAGAGAATAAAAAACTTACGCCCATGGCACACAGGACAACGGTCAAAATTGTTTTGTTCTGTCGCGCTGGCGGAATAATAATGGCGAGAAACATTCCATAGATAGCGACGCCTAGGGCGCTGATAACAAAGGCGGGCAGGATATTTCCCGATATTGCGCCTGTAAGTGTTCCCAGAACCCACCCGGGAACGGCAACGCTTGTAATACCATAGTGGTAGGCTGGTTTCAGGGAGCTTCCCAGACTTGCGTCCAGTGCAAAGATCTCATCCGTCACACTGTAAGCCATAAGGTATCTGTGCCGGTTTGGCGTGGCGCGGTCCAGCTTCTGGGCGAGGGAAAACGACATCAGGCAGTAGCGCAGGTTGATGACCAGCTGTGTCAGGGCGATCTCAACGTAAGTACCGCCTGCGGCGATTATTCCAAGTCCTGAAAACTGTCCTGCGGAGGTTACGTTCGTCAGTGATATCAGCACTGCCTGAAAGATGCTTAATCCTTTGGTGACAGCTTCCATTCCAAATGCAAAGGACACGGCGAAGTAACCCAGACCGACGGCAGCTCCGTGGCGCAGTCCTCTATTGTAATCTTTTGTTTTCAAGAGCATATCCTCATTTCTGAATGTTTTCAGGGCAGTTTGCCGCATTTGTGTGCAGCACACGCTCTAAAATATACTATCACTTTAGGCTAAAAATAGCAAATTTTTAAAGGAGGAAATCTGGTTGTAACAGTTCAGCCCAGGACTTTGCATTTACTGCAAAGTCCGTGAAATAGCGTAATGGTAGAGATGCATCAAGCCATGGCACATGGCTTTGACACCAACGAAGTGGTTATGCATGGCTTGATGCCTGTAACAGGAAGCCGAAGGCTGAACTGTTACATCTGGTTTTGCGGGACAAAAGATATAATTGAAAATTTATGGAATTTCGATTATAATACCAATGATACGCGCAGCTCATAGAAAAATAAAAAAATGTATGATTGCCAAGCAGTGAAAGAATGTCAAAAGAATCATTTGCTTGGCATTTGTGCAATTTTTGCTTGGAAAGAATGGAGGGTATATGATGAAAGGAAAAATACCAAAGAGAATGCTAAGCCTGTTATTGTCAGGAATGCTAGTCTTCACAGGGACAGACATAACAGCGGTATATGCTGCCGGAAGCGAAACACAGTCCATACAGCTGCAAGAAGAAGAAGCGGCATCTATGGTGACACAGGACTGTGAAGAGACAGAATCGACGGAATTACGGACAGAGATAGAAACAGGAGAGGGGCTTTCCTCCACGGAAAGTGATACAGTTTTTACGGAGTCAGAGACGGAGACGGACTTGTCCGAGCCGCAGACAGAGAGTGAAGGGACTTCGGAAACGACTCAGGAGGAAAGTGACTCAGCTGCGTCGGATACACAGACAGAAAAAGAAAGTGCCATGGAGGAGACCGAGACAAGTGACATAGAGGAAGAAAGTGCCACGGAGGAGACCGAGACACAGGAGGAGACGGCAGAAGTCCTTATCGAGGAGAACGCGCCGTTGGTGGAAACCGTATTCAAATTGAATCCGATTTATGAGGATTATTTTGATGCAGACGAACTTGAGAAAGCACATGGGAAATCCCATAGCAGCCTGTATGCAGAGCGCGGCGCAGCGGAGTCTTTCCAGACTTTGCAGGATGCGGCTGCGTATATGCGCGGACAGATGCTTCAGCGTGCAGATGTCATCTTGTTTTCCCTTCCGGCGTCTGTGGTCAACGGAAGCGGCTCGACGAGAGCGTTTTTGGATGCCATGCTGGAAGCCGCGGCAGCGTACACGGAGGATTGCTCCGGTCAGGAGGGCGATGCGCTGTTATGGGGGTACAAATCGTGCGAGCTGAATGCTTCGTCGGACGGAGTTACGGTTACTGCGGAATTTTCCATGACATATCATTCCACTTATGAGCAGGAGCAGCAGCTTACAGCGGAAGTAAAGCGCGTGATGGACAGTATGGCTCTTGCGGGAAAAACGGACTATGAGAAAGTCAGGACGATACATGACTATATTTGCGACCATGTGGACTATGATTACAGCCTGACCAAATATTCTGCGTATGATGCGCTTTGTACCGGAAAAGCGGTCTGTCAAGGATATTCTGTTTTGTTCTACCGTATGTGCAAGGAGGCAGGGCTTTCCGTGCGGATTATTTCCGGAGTCGGAAATGGCGGAAGACATGGATGGAATATTGTCAGGATTGGGGACAGCGCGCGGGCAGCAGGAAAGTATTACAATGTGGACTGTACGTGGGACGGAGAGGGAAGCACGACACATCATGAATATTTCTTGAAATGTGAGGCGGATTTTGTAGACCATACACGGGATTCCCAATATGCAACGGATGCATTTCACCAAAGCTTTCCCATGTCAGAAACTTCTTATGTGATTTCCGCGGGAATGAATTTGGATAATCTGGCAGAGCCGTTATTGATTTACGACGGTGATAATAATGCGGATAATGATGTGGCGACAACGACTACAGCGTTTGGAAAAACAAAAGTTCTGGTATTTGTTCAGGATACATGCGGCAGAAGCAAGGAGACGGTAAGGAGTATCGCATCACATGACTTTGGAGACATAGATATGTTCGTGGTTTCCATATCATATAATGCAGCTAGCTTTGCTGCGTTTATCCGTGAGACGGCACCTGATAATGACAAGATTGTGTTTGCCTATAAGGGAAATGCGGCGTGGAACAATTACTTTGATCTGGCGATAGAGTGTGCCGGATGGCTCGGAAACGAGAGCACGCCTTTAATCTGTTATGTTGATGCGAACAATAAGCTGCAGCATATGACATATGGACAGCAGACAGCCAATGCCATTCAGGATGCCATCAATACTTATTGTAAAGCAAGCGGCAGCGCTACTACATATACGATTACATACTATCTGAATGGCGGGGAGAACAACGCACAAAATCCCTCTTCGTACACGTCGCAGTCAGAAACCATTGTACTGAAAGCGCCGACAAGGGAGGGCTACACCTTTGCGGGATGGTACAGCGATGCGGCGTTTACCAGACCGGCGACGCAGATTGAGAAGGGAAGTACAGGCGATAAAACATTTTATGCGAAGTGGAAGGAGGGCACGTCGGAACCAGTGCCATCTTTTCCGCAGATTGATATGTCATTGACGGACGGAAATATCCTGATGGGCATTTCGGGCACATATGTGACAGAGACAGCGGACACCATATTGAACCGGCTGAATGCAATCCGCCTTGAGGCGTGTATGGAGGGCGTGAAAGATCCGGCTTCCGGAGAGCCGCTGACAGAAGCGGATTACAAGCCGCTAAAATGGTCTTCTGACCTTGAGGCTGTTGCAATGCTGCGCGCAGCGGAGGCATCAATGAGACTGGAGCATACCCGTCCGAACGGAAGACCATGGTACACAGCGAAAACAACGAACGGTGAGCAGTCATGGGCAGAGAATCTTGCATGGAATTACAACGGACTGATGCATGGAATCGAGCAGTGGTACGGGGAGAAAACAGACTGGGTAAATAGCACGGGCAAGGTTACAGGTCATTATGAGAGTATTATCAGTACCAGATACCAGTATGTGGCAGTCAGTGCATTTCAGATGAAAGAGGGGGCGGTATATCCTGTCACAGTGGCACAGGAATTTAGTGACAAAGCCGTGATGGATTCACAGAAAAGTGATGTGTCCGGCAGTACTGTTCAGGATATGGAGATAGCAGGCAGCGCAGTCTCAAAGCTTGCGTTTGCGGATGCGACGTCAGTTCTGCTTGGCTCCGGAAGCACGTATCAGCTGTCGTTGAACGCTTCGGCAGGATACCGATGTGTAAACGGGGCAACGCTGTGCACAGGGCCGGTTCGAAAAGGCGGTGTATGGAAATCCTCAGACGAATCCGTGGCGAAGGTCGATGCGGAGGGAAAAGTCACTGCGGTAGGCAGTGGAACTGCGGTAATCAGCGTGACGGTCGGGGCATTGTCTGCTGAAATGCAGGTTGAAGTTGCCGAGGATGTGCCGGTGGAGCCGGATACGTATACGGTTACATTTGACGTGCAGGGACATGGGACGGCGCCGCAGGGTTACACCGGGGTTCAACAGGGCGCGCGAATCGCAAAACCTGCAGACCCTGCTGCGGACGGATATGAATTTGCGGGCTGGTACCGAGATGCAGCCTGTCGTGATGCATGGGATTTTGAGACGGATGTTGTGGTAGAAAGCATTACATTGTACGCAAACTGGATTATCAGAAGCAGTCAGGAAGATGGATTCCACATACAGGAAATTCCGAATATGTATTATACAGGAAAGGCGCTTAAGCCGTCAGTAAGCGTGTATGATGGGAAAAACCTGCTGAAAATAAATAAGGATTACAAGGTTCAGTACAGCAATCATATCAATGCCAATGCAGACGGGGAAACCAAAAAGGGAAATGGCATTGGAACAAATTTCAACGCGAAACTTCCTTCTGCGAAAATAATCGGTCTGGGGAATTACGAGGGTGATACGCTGCAAGTGAATTTTAATATTATTCCGGCGAAACTGGCTGACGGAAACAGCAATGCGGCAAAAGGCGTCACCTTGAACTGCAGCAGCCAGATTGTGGTGAACCAGACAAAGGATGTCAACCCGTTTGCGTCTGTCAAACTGGGCAAAAACTTGACAAAAGGTAAAGATTTTACCCTTTCACTTACGCCGATGAGTGGGGCGAAGGACGCGGAGGGGAAAGACCTTCCGAAAAAAGAAATCGAAGGCGCTGTTATCAAAGCCGGATATACAGGGGACTTTGAGCTGGCAGTTAGCGGATGCGGAAATTACAGCGGTACGATTCTTACGACAATTCATGTAAGACAAAATTCCCAGCTGATGAAGAATGCCAAGATTACCCTTGGGAAGGACATCAAAAGCATTTCCTTTAAGGAGTTCAAGGCGCAGGAAAGCAGACTGACACCGGCATATTATGACACAGATGCGAAAAAATATTACGCGGTAAAAAATGGTGTGGTCGACCGTTCGACAGAAGTGGATGCAAAGAAAGCTTTTACAGTTACATGCGGTGGAAAAAGCCTGATTTGGGAAAAGGACTTTGTCGTGCGTTACCAAAATCATGACATGGTAGGAAAGGCAGCGCTTGTCGTTGTCGGTATCAATGACTATGCCGGAGAAAAGTCGGTGTCTTTCCAGATAACAGGTCTGGCATTGAAATCAGGTACCGTGACCGTGCAGGGAATCGAGCCGAAGCTGTATACCGGAAAACGTTTGGAGCAGGAGAACATTCAGCTTACATATCAGGATAAGGCGTCGAATAAACAGATTCCGCTGCAGGCGAACAAAGATTACACAGTGATCTATACGAACAACCTCAATAAGGGAACCGCGACGATGACCTTTACGGCAGTGAAAGGTTCCATATACAGCGGGTCATTTCGTAAAACATTCAAAATCAGTGCAGCCGACATAACTGCGTTAAAACCGCAGGCAGACACGCAGACCATTGTAGTGCCGTATGAAAAAGCGGGGGCAAAACCGGATGATAAGCTGGTGCTGAAAAACGCGGACGGTGTTGCGCTCGTAAACGGCAGGGATTACACGGTCAGCTACAAAAATAACAAGGCAGTTGCAGGCGCTTTTGACGAGAAGGCACCAACACTGGTTGTGAAAGGCAAGGGAAACTATAGCGGAACCTTTGACAAAACATTTACCATTACGACAGGGAGGCTGGACGGCGGGAATATTACCGTCGACATTACACCAATAGGATACAACAAGAACAAGCAGCCCACATATGCATATAAGCCGTCTGTAAAAGTAAAGGACAAAAAGAGTGCGCTCAAAGGCGGAAAGGATTATACCGTCACATATAAGAACAACAGTCAGGAGGCGTATGAGCTTTATATCGACGCGCTGAAAAAGAACGCGGCTCAAGCGGAGGCGCTCAAGCCTGTTGCGGAACTTCGTGCGGTGGAAGGCGGCAATTATGTTTTACAGGAAGCAATGGTGATACCGCTCCCAATTTACCAGACAAAACTGACAAAAAACAACCTGTATGTCGTGGTTGAAGAGCAGGAGTCCATCGTTTATTCCGGACAGCAGATTCGTCCACAGGTGCGGGTCTACTATAGTGATGATAAGAAGAAAATAACAGCAGCGCGGAATAAAACAGAAGATGCGGAAATAATAGCGCTGGGACTGATACCGTTACGGGAATCAGGCGACTATGACCTTTCTTATGGGACAAATATAGCGGCTGGAAAGAAAAAAGGAAGTGTTGTAATTCGTGGAATAAGTCCGGACTTTGGCGGCAGTGTGACAGTCAAGTTTGACATTTTGAAAAAGAAGGTTGTGTTTAACAGTTCAGCTCAGGACTTTGCATTTACTGCAAATTATGGCTTGCAAGCCACGTGAAATAGCGTAGTGGCAGAGATGCATCAAGCCACGGTACGTGGCTTTGACACCACGAAGTGGTTTTGCATGGCTTGATGCCCATAACAGGAAGCCGAAGGCTGAACTGTTACGGTTGTGTGGTAGAGTGCCTGCATCAAAAAGCGAACGGATGGATGGAGAGCAATCATATGTTACATATAGCAATCTGTGACGATGAGAAGGATTTTGTCACACATTTAACGAAATTATTGAAGCAATACGCCTGCGAGGCGGATGAGGAAATCAAGGTGAGCGTGTTTTATGACGGCATGGAGCTGATCGACGGCTACGATACGACGATCGACTTGATTTTCCTTGACATTCAGATGAAACTGGTGGATGGCCTGCGCACGGCGGAGCGGATTCGGCAGATGGATGAAAAGGTAGGAATTATCTTTTTGACGACGCTCACGCAGTGTGCGCTGGAGGGTTACAAATATCAGGCGGCAAATTACATTATCAAGCCGATGAAGTATGTCCGGCTGAAAGCAGAGCTGGAGCAATGGCGCAAACGCAGTCAGAGACATGACAGACCGGCGATTGTGGTTGCCAATGATTTTGGAAAATACAAAATATTTCTGAATACGCTGCAATATGTGGAGACGTTTAACCGCAATCTGCTTTTGCACACGGAGCAGGAGAATATCATTTGTTACAGAAGTATGAAAGAATTGGAGCAGGAGCTGGCAGCGCACGGATTTGTGCGCTGCCATACAAGTTATATCGTAAACCTGTTTTTTGTGAAAGGGGTCAACAAGCTGGAGATTACACTGGTCACTGGGGAGACAATCCCAATCAGCCAGCCCAGACGCAAGCAGTTTATGGAGCAGCTTGCGGAGTACTGGGGGGATTTGCTATGATTCGTTTTATGGAGATTTGCAGTGATCTGTTGGCTTATGGCTATGTATTTGTCTTTCTGTGCATGATTTGCTCCTTTCTGCCAATGCGGAGGAACTGGTTTTTGCGCATTGCGGGGATTGGTGCGATTGATATTCTTGCAACCTCCATCATTTACTCCAATGACCCATATGGTCTTCTGGGCGCAATGGGGGGATTTTTCCTTTATTTTTTTGTGTTTCATGTCGGAAAGATGATTGAGAAGGTGACTGCGGTGCTGATCTTTTGCCCGGCGATGATAGCAGTCAATTATCTGATGGAGGAAACCGGCAAAAAAATTTTCTTTGCGCTGACAAATGCGCCGAGAAGTCCGGCAGAGGACGGTTGGACTTATGAGTACTATCTGGCAAGCACCGGCATTCATATGATTTCGCTGTTGGTTCGGCTGCTGTTCTGGGTTGCGGCGTGGTGTTTTCTGCGAAAGTACCTGCGGCAGATTACGCCGAGTCTGACAGCGAAGATGTGGATAATTGTGGATGTTTTGTTGCTTGCGCCCTTTGTGGCGATTGCGACAATCCTTCTTTTTATGCCGGAAAACATAGTGATTGTCTATCCGATATGTGTGGCGTCCATTGTGTCCAGCTTTGGATGCGTCTATCTGGCGTCCTATATCTGCAATTCTGTTCAGACAGCGTACCATGCGCAGGAGCTTGAGATGAAGCAGGCATATTACAAGGATAGAATTGAGGACGAAGAGCGGGTGCGCAGCATCTACCATGACCTCAAGAATCATCTGCTGGTATTGCAGGCACAGGCGGGGAACGGGCAGGCGGTGCAGAACTCCATTCAAGGTTTGCAGAACCAGCTTCAGGAGTACGAGACGTATTATCAGACGGGAAATGAATATCTTGATATTCTTATACGGGATAAGGCGCGTGCAGCACAGGAGCGCCAGATTGATTTTGCCGCCGCAGTTGCCTTTGCCGACGGTGCCTTTATCGACCCGCTCGATCTCAGCGCGGTCTTTGGAAATGCCCTCGACAATGCAATCGAGGCGAGTGAGAAGCTGCCTGAGCAGGAGCGGATCATCACAGTAAAGGCGAACCGTGTGCGTGATCTGCTGGTCGTTTCCGTGGAGAACAATATATCCAAGCAGGGCTGTGTGCCAAAGAGTATTTTGTCCGACAGCGCAGGGAAAAACAGGACGACAAAGGAAGATACCTTCGCACATGGTTTTGGGCTTTCGAATATTCGAAACACTGTCCAGAAGTATGCGGGGCAGTGCAGTGTCAGGGCGGCAGAGGGGAAATTTACGCTCAAGATTGTGATTCCTGTGCCGTGAGCGGAGGACGATGTCACTTGTGAAAAAGGTTTGTATCGTGTATACTGATAACAAGAAAACAATTCATTCCAAACAAGGGAGGGTGTCGTATGAATGAAAACAAGGCCGGACTTGGATATCAGGACTTTGAGGAAGTAAGAACCCAGCATATATTTTATATTGACAAGACAGATTTTATCAGAGAATGGTGGGAATACGCAGACAAAGTAACCCTGATCACGCGTCCGCGCAGATTTGGAAAGACACTGAACATGAGTATGACGGAGTGTTTTTTCTCAAATAAATATGCGGGCAGGAGTGATCTGTTTGAGGGATTGTCCATATGGGAGGAAAAATCTTCTGACGGGGAATATAAGTACAGGAACCTGCAGGGTACTTTTCCGGTAATTTTTTTGAGTTTTGCGAATGTGAAGGCAGCGTCATACGAGGAAATGATATTCAAGTTCACCCGGATAATTACTGATTTGTATAATAAGAATCAATATTTATTAGAAAGAAATCTTCTAAATGAAAAAGAGCGGGAATATTATCAGTGTATAAAACCAGGGATGGATGCGAAATTAGCCACTGATGCCATACATTCAATGGCAGGTTTTATGCAGCGTTATTATAATCAGAAAGTAATCATTATCTTAGATGAATATGATACACCGATGCACGATGCATGGATTTCAGGATACTGGGAGGAGACTGTCAGCTTTTTTAGCGGGTTGTTTAATTCCACATTTAAGACAAACGAATACCTTGAGCGTGGATTGATCACAGGAATAACAAGGGTGGCAAAAGAGAGTATTTTCACAGGTATGAATAACCTGAGTGTTATCACAACAACATCCAATAAATATATGACATCCTTCGGTTTTACAGAAGAGGAAGTTTTTACCGCGCTTGACGATGCAGGATATGGGGAACAGAAAGCAAAAGTAAAGAGATGGTATGACGGATTTACATTCGGTGTCTATGCTGATATATACAATCCGTGGTCAATTGTGTCATTTATAAACGAAAGGGGAAAATATGATACCTACTGGTCTAATACGAGTGGGAACGGACTTGTGAATCAGCTGATCCAAAAAGGAACCCCGGACATAAAACAGACGATGGAGGATCTTCTTCAGGGCAAAAGCTTTGAGGCAGAGATTGATGAAAAAATTGTGTTCGACCAGCTAAACGGCAGCGCAAATGCAGTGTGGAGCCTTCTTCTTGCAACAGGTTATCTGAAAGTGTTACATGTAAGAACTCTGGATGAGGACGAGGAAGGGATCGGGGAGGAGGGCGATGTCTGGTACACGCTGACCATCACGAACCTTGAAGTCAGACGAATGTTTCGTGGAATGGTAAAGGGCTGGTTTGGCGGAAATTCGGAAATGGCATACAGTAATTTCATCAAGGCACTCCTCATGAACGATGTGGACGGGATGAATGAGTTTATGAACAGGATTGCACTGCATAGCTTTTCAAGCTTTGATATTGCTAAAAATGCATCAGATGACGATGCGCCCGAACGTTTTTATCATGGGTTTGTGCTGGGACTGATGGTTGAACTTGCCGGAAGATTTGAGATCACATCTAACAGGGAAAGCGGTTTTGGAAGGTATGATATCATGCTGACCCCCGCAAACAGGGAAAAAGATTGCGCTTATATCATTGAGTTTAAAGTGCATAAATCTTCCAAAGAAAAGGATCTCGCACAGACTGTTGCAAACGCCCATTCCCAGATTGACGAGAAGCTGTATGATGCCAAACTGATTGCAGATGGGTTTTTGCCAGAGCAGATTCGGAAATATGGATTTGCATTTAAGGGAAAAGAGTGCCTGATTGGATAAATATTGTTATACACAGGCAGCGACAGCGTCACCCTGCCTGTGTATAATTGAGAGAAAAAGCAAATGTTTTCGTGGAGCGTTGAATAGGAGAATCCTTAGATTGATAAAAAGTAATTCGTAAAGTATAAAAAGAAGTAGCATCTTATTTTCTCAGGGTAGGGATGCTACTTCTTTTTATGATTGTCTAAATATGGCAGAGCCGCAAAGATTACCAATTCAAATATGAAACGGTTGAAAAGTAATTAACAGTACTTCTCATTTAGATTTTACCTTTAAAATGTTAGTTTAATCATTTTACATTGTACCTTTTTATCAGCCCCCTATAATGAATGTAACAAGTTCATTACAGGGGCTTAGTAATACATGGTTTTTCGGAATTTCCCTTGCACCTGCAATTGCGGCTGATTTTTCGCTATATACACAAATTGATTGAACATACATTCTGCGTATGTCGGATAAATTTGTGGACGTCTATAAAAATCATTTCCCAATATCAGGCACAAAGAGATGCCGAGAGCCTATATACAGAAAAAGGGGGATGCAATATGAGCATTTTAAGTACAACACATTTGACAAAGCAGTACGGCAGTGAGCCCAATATCGTGAGGGCGCTTGACGATGTAAACATTTCTGTGGAACAAGGGGAATTTGTCGCAATCATCGGAACCTCCGGCAGTGGCAAGTCTACGCTGCTCAACATGCTGGGCGGTCTGGATCGTCCGACTTCCGGCAGCGTGCGCGTGGATAAGTTTGAACTGGGCAAATTTTCCGATGAGGATTTGACAGTGTTTCGCAGACAGCGCATCGGTTTTATTTTCCAGAATTATAATCTTGTGCCGATTCTGAATGTCTATGAAAATATTGTGATGCCGATACAGCTCGACGGCAAAAAGCCCGACGAGCGTTTTATACGCGAGGTCGTGGAGCTTCTTGGACTGGAAAAAAAGCTTGACAGTATGCCGAACACGCTTTCCGGCGGACAGCAGCAGCGCGTCTCGATTGCCCGTGCACTGGCTAGCAAGCCGGCGATTATCCTCGCCGATGAGCCGACCGGAAACCTCGACCACAAGACGAGTGACGAGGTGATTGAACTGCTGCGGATCACAAGTCAGAAATTCCACCAGACAATTGTGATGATAACCCATAACCCCGAAATCGCCAGTCAGGCAGACAGATGTATTCGGATTGAGGACGGGAAGGCTGCAAATATGCAGAAAGGCAGGGCCGAGGTATGAGACGGGGCAAAAAAAGTCAGACGAATATCCTTCGTACCCTCACAAGGCGCAGCTTCCGGCAAAACAAAGGGCGCAATCTGGTGGCAGTGCTTGCCATTGTCCTGACGACGATGATGTTTACGACCCTGTTTACGCTGACGCAAAGTATGGGGCGGAACATGACAGAGATGTATCTGCGCCAGTCCGGCACAAAAGCGCACGCGAGCACGAAACAGATTACCGACGAGCAGATTGCGCAGCTTTCTGCGCATCCGGACATTGTGTGCTTTGGAAAGTCGATTGTGCTGGGCACTGCAAAGAACCAGTGCCTTGCGGGGCGGCAGGTGGAACTGCGCTACGCCAGTGACCAGTATGCGCAGGATGCCTTTGCTTATCCGACAACGGGCAAAATGCCGGAGCACAAAGACGAGATTGCACTGGACACGCAGGTGCTTGCGCGTCTGGACATTTCGCCAAGTCTGGGAGAGACGGTTCTGCTCGAGTGGGAAAATGGTTCTGACACCTTCACCCTGTGCGGCTGGTGGGAGGGAAATCTTTCCTCCTATGCGAGCATGGCGTGGGTCAGTGAGACGTATGCACTGGAGGCGTGTGCGAATGTGTCCGCGCCGGAAGACGGACAGATGCTGGGACTGCGCATGATGGGTATTACATTTTCCGATGCAGAAAAAATTGACGAAAAAATACAAAAGGTACTTCGTGAAAGTGTTCTGGAGGAGATTCCATTTCAGACAAACCTCGCATATACACAGGAGCTGCAAAGCAGTATCCTTGCGGAAAATCTGCCGATGTACTGCGGCATGATGTTCGTGTTTCTGGCAGGATATCTGATGATCTACAATGTATTTCAGATTTCAGTTGCCGCGGACATTCAGTTTTACGGAAAGCTAAAGACACTCGGTACGACTAAAAAGCAGTTGAAAAAACTGATTTACGGTCAGGGGAACCGTCTTAGCGCCATTGGGATTCCGATGGGTCTTGCGGCGGGATATCTGCTCGGGGTTTTGCTGGTTCCGGTATGGATTCCCATGAAGGAGATGCGGACGGTTGTCTCCGCAAGTCCTGTGATTTTTGCCGGGTCTGCGCTGTTTTCTTATGTTACTGTGCTGATTTCCTGTATGCTGCCCGCACGGCTGGCTGGTAAAGCTTCCCCGATTGAGGCGCTGCGGTACACGGACAGCAGCACTTCTTATCACAAAAAGAAAAAGAAGTCAAAAAAAGGCGCTTTCCTGCAAGGCATGGCGTGGGCAAATCTGTGGCGCAACCGGAAACGGACGGTCGTAGTCGTCTGTTCGCTGACACTGGGACTTGTGCTGATGAGCTATTTTTATGCAAAGAATGTCAGCTTTGACGTGGAAAAATATCTGATGGATCTGACCGTGGCAGACTACCAGCTTGATGATGCGACAAACAATGCTTCAGGCTATTATGACCCGGCGAGCAAAACCATCAGTGATGCATTGCTTGCCGATCTCATGGGTCTGGGGGAAGCGGGTGCAGTGGAGGCGACGGGACGGCTTTATTCCAGACAAGAGCAGCTGGCGTTGAGCGAGCAGACAAAGCGAAACTTAATGGATTTTTATAATGAGGATCGGATGGAATATATTGCCTCCTACGACCCCTCCTTTTCGACATGGAAAGCCGGATTTGATGCGGCAGTGGGCGGTGAGGAATGCAAGTATACCATCTATGGAGCAGATGGGCTGATTCTGGAGGCGGCAGCCGGCAGCAACTATCTTCTTGACGGCACCTTTGACGCAGAGCTGTTTGCAACAGGACGGTACTGTCTGGCTATCGGGCCGTCTATGACGCCGGGAGACGTGATTCCCGCCCATGCCGTGGGTGAGAAGCTTTTGCTTGCGGGGCGTGAATTTGAGGTGATGGCAGTTTTAAGCCCGCTGCGCCCGATGGTGGAAGGGAATAATTCGCTGAGCTTTGATCTTCCGATTGTATTGCCCGCAGATGTTTTTACAGCGCTGTGGCAGGGGAGTAATCTGCGGAAATTTTATTTGAATGTCACTGACGAAGCGACGGAGGATGTACAGGCGCTGCTCTCGCAATACCAGCAGGGTGCGGCGGCAGGCATGAATGTAGTGTCCAGACAGACCATGATCGCGCAGTATGAGACGCAGACGCGCGCTTCGGCTGTAATGGGGTATGCAGTCAGCATTGTCATAGCGCTTGTCGGAGTGCTGAACTTTGTCAACAGCATGGTGACGGCAATCATCGCGCGCAGGCGGGAGTTTGCCATGATTCAGAGTGTCGGTATGACCAAGCGTCAGCTGCGGCAGATGCTGATCTATGAGGGACTTTACTATGCAGGACTGACACTTTCTGCAGCCTATGTGCTAGGCGCGCTGACAGTCGGTGTCATATTGCGTGCGATGGTGACGGCAGCAGATGGGTATTCCACTTTCCGTTTTACCCTGTTTCCACTCGTTTGCTGTACGCCGGTATTGCTTGCTGCGGCACTCGTGATTCCATATTTATGTTTCAGGCATCTGGAGCGGCAGAGCATCGTGGAGCGGCTGCGTGCAATAGACTGAGATAAGCAATTTATAGGAAATTGCGATTGTGCAGACCGATTTTTTTTCGCTGCATATAATTTATTATGACAAGTGTATTATCAGCTGCTTATTATTTCAGTATGAATGAGGTGTTTGCTATTGAATTATCTTAATATGAACTGGATGTTTCAGCCGCCGAATCTGTTCGGTGCGAGAGTACATGGCAGAAACGGAAATCAGATGACAGGGCAGCGTTTCCCTGATGTTACACATGATACAAATGTCGTTGCGCCAAGCTCTGTGCGGTGTCCGGATATTGTGGAACTTGAGGAGCAGTGTGTCTCTGCTGGTCAAGAATCCGACAGTTGTGGCACTCCTGATGAGGGTGGTGAGACGTATTTAAGAGACAGATCTGCGGAATCGGAAGCGGCGTTAGGAGAAAAAACGAGTGAGACCGGTATGGTCGGAGCGTATGATGCGATGGAAAACATGGGGGTAAAAGCCGTGAATGATGAGATCAAAGCTGGTTCATACAGACAGATGGGATTAAGAGATGAATACGGTGTGATGGGTGTAGTGGGTGCAAGAGGGGAGCGCGGGGACATTGGACCGATGGGACCACGGGGAGAGCCAGGACCTCCGGGGTGTCCCGGAGAGCGCGGAGAAACTGGTCCGTGAGCAGATGGAGCAACAGGAGCAGATGGAGCAACAGGAGCGACAGGAGCCACCGGAGCAGATGGAGCAACAGGAGCAACAGGGGCAACGGGAGCGACGGGAGCAGATGGAGCAACAGGGGCAACGGGAGCGACGGGAGCAGATGGAGCAACGGGAGCGACAGGAGCGACGGGAGCAGATGGAGCAACAGGGGCAACGGGAGCGACGGGAGCAGATGGAGCAACAGGAGCGACAGGAGCCACCGGAGCAGATGGGGCAACGGGAGCAACGGGAGCAGATGGAGTGACCGGGGCAACGGGAGCGACAGGAGCGACAGGAGCAGATGGAGCAACAGGGGCAACAGGGGCGACCGGGGCAACGGGAGCGACGGGAGCAGCGGGTACAGGAGCGATTATTCCGTTTGCATCAGGACTTCCGATTACAGTGACAACCATTGCCGGAGGGTTGGCGGGACTGCCTGCTTTTGTCGGATTTGGAAACAGTGCACAGGGACTTACACTGCTGGGATCTTCAATTGATATTACCAATGCCAGCGGAACACTTTCTAACTTTGCATTTCAGGTTCCACGAGCGGGGATCATTACCTCGTTCAGTGCATTTTTTAGTACAACGGCGGCACTTTCCTTGGTAGGTTCCACTGTTACGGTGAATGCACAAATTTATCAATCTGCTACACCAAACAATGTATTTACCCCGATTGCGGGAACACTGATTAGCCTGTCACCGTCACTAACCGGAGTCATTTCCATTGGTACTTTGCTAAATGGGGCACTAACTGGACTCAATATTCCGGTAACGGCTCAGACAAGACTAATGCTGGTATTCTCAGCATCGGCAAGCGGACTAAGCTTGATTAATACAGTTGCGGGATACGCAAGCGCCGGTTTGGGCATTAATTAATAATTAGCTTGTTAACGAGCAGTCCCTGTCATATAATAGGGTTATGTGACGGGGACTGAACTGTGCCCATGTCTATATTCGCAGGATTTAGGAAATATTTTGTAAAAAGAGTGAAAGGATTACCACCATCCGAACGTATTATATATGAAACAGGAAATGAATCAAATGTATGCGGAAATTGATATAAGGAATTTTCACGCCTGCATTTTCAAAACGGAGGAAAATATCATGCGGAAAAATGTAACAAAAATAGTAGCAGCAGTGGCATTGGCGGCAATTGTGGTCGGAAGTTCGTCCAATGTAGCATTTGCACATCACGGTAGAGGGCATAGAACGGTTGTTCAGAATCCCACGCCTGTATGTTATGCAGATGGCAGCTGTGATGTGAACGGTGTGTGCATTTTGGGCGTAGCCTGTGACGGAACGGCGCATCACACAGCGACTTCCTGCTATGCAGACGGCAGCTGTGACGTGAATGGCGTATGTACTTTGGGCGTAGCCTGTGACGGAACGGCGCATCACACAGCGACTTCCTGCTATGCAGACGGCAGCTGTGACGTGAATGGCGTATGTACTTTGGGTGTGGCATGCGACGGGACAGTGCACCACACAGCGTCTTATTACTATGGCGGAACAGGGCATCACGGCGGTCATCATTAATGTTCCGTTCGACATACCAAATCATTTATAACGTAGAGCGGATGCTTGGTGAATCATGTGCAAAATCACAGACCCTGCCGTAAATGGCAGGGTCTGTGATTGAGGGATAGATTGGCAGTCGGCAGGGCGGAT
Source organism: uncultured Lachnospiraceae bacterium (assembly GCA_910579275.1). Lineage (GTDB taxonomy): Bacteria > Bacillota > Clostridia > Lachnospirales > Lachnospiraceae > COE1. The sequence continues at coordinate 81,724 of CAJTTO010000008.1, read as the reverse complement.
GAGGGGGAAAACTTTTGAAAAGCACTGAGGATGTGAACCGTGTCATGGAATCTTACGCAGATATGGTACGGAGAATATGTTTTGTACATCTCAAGAACAGGCACGACACAGAAGATGTATTTCAGAATGTATATATGAAATATTTATTATATGAAGGTTCCTTCGAGAGTGCCGAGCATGAGAAGGCTTGGTTTGCGCGCGTGACCATCAATGCCTGCACCGACTGGCTTCGCGCCCTGTCGCGCAGAAAATGGGTTCCGCTCGAGGCGCTTGCAGAGGAGGGCGCAGTGCGGGACAATCCATCGAAGGAGGTTTTGGAGACGGTTCTGAAACTTCCTGAAAAGTATCGGGATGTCATTTATCTTTTTTATTATGAGGAGTACTCGGCGGTGGAGATTGCAAAGATTCTTGGGAAAAAGGAGAATACGGTTTACACATGGCTTTCCAGGGCAAAAAATATCCTGCGGGAAAAGTTGGGAGGTGAATGGTCATGAGCGGCACGCAGAACAGAATTCAGAAAAGCATGGAGAACATACGGGCATCAGAGGAGTTGAAACAAAATACCCTGCGGTATCTGGAGATGCAGCGGACAGGGATGAAATGCAGTATTTTTCAGCGTAAACCATACATTGCACTGCGGTATGCCATGGCTGTCATCTGTATTTTCCTGCTGGCTGGGACAGGTGGCTACGCTGTGTACAGCAGGCCGGTATCGTACATCAGCATTGATGTGAATCCTTCCATTGAGCTTGCCATCAACCGCTTTGACAAGGTAGTATCCGCAAAAGGTTACAATGCGGACGGTCAGGATATCCTGCAGCACGTTGCGCTAAAAAATATTTCCTATGTGCAGGCGATTGACCGGCTGCTGCAGGATGCCTACTACAGCCGTTTTTTGAATCGGGATTCGCCGTTGGTGCTGACAGTAGTTTCCGACCATTCCGATGCGATGCTGGAACAGATTCATGCAAACGACAGCTTTCAGGCGCTGGATGCACTGACCTACAGCAGTGATGCAGCCTGCATGAACGAGGCGCACCTGCATGAGATGTCCTTTGGAAAGTACCGGGCTTTTCTGGAACTGTCACAGTATGACGCCGACATCACCGTTGAGGACTGCCATGGGATGTCAATGGGGGAAATACAGAACCGGATAAAGACCTGTCAGGGGCACAACGGAAAAAATGCAGCGGAAGGGAATCCTGCAAAAGGGCATCAAAACGGACATTCAAAATCACATGGGCATCATTGAAAATCCTGTAGAAAATAAGAATACAATCCGCAATCAGGACTTTGCATTTACTGCAAAGTCCGTGAAATAGCGTAGTGGCGGAGATGCAGTAACAGTTCAGCCCAGGACTTTGCACTGGCTGCAAAGTCCGTGAAATAACATATAGGTAGAGATGCATCAAGCCACGGTACGTGGCTTTGACACCACGAAGTGGTTTTGCATGGCTTGATGCCTGTAACAGGAAGCCGAAGGCTGAACTGTTACGAGATGCGCAAAAGATGTCGGCGCAAAAATTGACAAAATTATATAAAGATGGTATATTGATAACAGGGTTTGTGTATGGAAAGGATTTAATACAAACGATAGGTTCCTTTAAACTTAAAAGTCATAAAATATGCTTTTTATCTGACATTTTAGATAAAGAGCTTTTTTAGTAATTACTTTTTAGCATTCAATAATTTATATTCCGGGGGTTAATCATTATGAACAAGAAAAAAACATCTGTTGAAGTGTACTTATCTACGGTTTTTAAATGGGGACTTATTATACTGGTGTGTGCATGCATGTGCGCTACGGTCATGTTCAATACCGAAAAAATGTTTGGACTATATCCGACAGTGCCGTGGCTTGCAACAATTTGCTTAGGGATAATGGATGTAATCTTTTTTGCGACAGCAATCATTATAATAAAGACATCATTTGATAATGAAGGATATTTAAAAGAGGGCAAATTAAAGATTGGCAAAATCTTTTCAGTGGCAGCTTTGGTATTGCAATGGAATTATCTGTTGTACATGCTCCCGTCAAGAACATTTTGGGGGTTTTTATTCTTTTTCCTTATTTTGATGGCATTCTTTTTAGACATTAAAATGCTGCTGGGAAGCGGTTTGGCATGTATGGTTTCCCTATTTATAGCATGGTTTATAAAAGGTACAAAACTTCTTCCTGTAAAGGACGAGTTATTTCTGGCAGATATTATCATGTGTCTGGTTGCGCTGGTGTTATCACTAACCGGATTGATTATATTCATCTTTTTTATCGCCCATTTTTTAGTAAACGCCAAAAAAGATGAACTGGAAAAGAATAATGAACATGTTACCAGTATCCTTTCCACTGTTCGGGAACTGTCAGATAAACTACATACGGCAGGGGCGGCGCTCTCTCAGATTTCCGGAAACGAAAGTGCTTCCGCGCAGGAACTTGCAGCAACAAGCGAGCAATTGGCAATCGGAAGCAATCTGTTAAGTTCTAAGACAGATGAAAGTATGCTCAATCTTGGCGAACTGAATAAATGGGAAAACGTTGTTGCCGAAAATGTGGAGAAGGTAGAGGACACTTCTAAAAATCTTTTGGACAAGTCAAGACAGAATGAGGCGATGCTGAATGATTTGTCCCTGATTAATAGCGAAGTATCTCAGTCCATGGATGCCACAATAAATATAACGGAAAAGCTATCGGAAGCTGTCAAGGAAATAGGAGTAACGTTAAATCTTATTAATGAAATTTCGTCATCTACGAATTTGCTGGCGTTAAATGCTTCGATTGAGGCTGCACGAGCAGGGGAAGCAGGGAAAGGCTTTGCAGTAGTTGCGACAGAGGTCGGAAATCTTGCAAAAAATACGCAGGAATCTTTAAAAGATGTTCAGACGGTCACTGAACGGATACAGCAGAATGCCGTTGACATTGCTGCGCAGGTAGAGGAAAATTTCACAAAATTAAGAAAACAGAATGAGTTTTTTGCGAATGTTTTTGACGGAATGAAAGATATGACAAATCTGCTAAATGTGTCTGTGGATGCTGTTAAAGCCATGGGAGATGCACACAGAGAGCAGTCAGAAGTAATTAGGAATACTGTATTAATCAATCAGGATATTGCAAAAAGTATTAGAGACGAGAATGAGCAGTTTGACGTAATAAGACAAATGGCTGAAAGCAATGCCAGTGATACCGCAGAGATTTCTGCTCAGACAAATACAATTAATGACATGGTGGATAAAATGACGCTGCTTCTTAACAAAGACGAATAGTCGTTTATGACAGGGGAAATATATATATGACAAATATGAGGTGAATGATATGGAATTAAAATGGAAAACCTGCCTGCGGGCGGGAGTCACAGTGGCAATACTGTTTTTGGTGATACATTACTGGACTGCCTTCACGGGGCTGGCGGGCGTGGCACTCGGTGCGGCGAAACCACTGTTTTGGGGATGTGCCATCGCGTATGTCGTCAATATCCCGATGCATTTTCTGGAGCGTCATGTGAAACCAAGGTGTAAAAAAGAAGCGGCAAAAAAGTTGTGCCGTCCGATTTGTATGGCGCTTGCATTTTTGTGCATTTTTCTGATTGCGGTGCTGATTGTGCAGATGATTGTGCCGGAGCTGATTGGCTGCCTGCAAATTTTATTGGAAGAATTGCCCGGCGTACTGGACAATGTCATTGTGTGGATGGAGGACAATCTGCAGATTAGCGCACTTTTGGCAGCCGAGAATGATGTGCTTCTGGGAAGTGAGACAGACTGGCAGGAGACTTTTACAAAAGTCATTAACATTCTGATGAATGGGCTTGGCGGCGTGATGGGCGCTGCCACGAGCATCATTTCTTCCGTATTTTCAACAGTCGTGACCTTGACAGTCGGGCTGGTCTTTGCCATATATCTGCTGGTTGGCAAGGAAAAGCTGGGCGGACAATTCCGGCGTCTGTTTGCGCGGTACCTTCCGGAAAAGGCAGCGAAAAAATTTTACTATGTCGCAGACGTCCTGAACCAGTCGTTTCACAGCTTTATCGTGGGGCAGTGTACGGAGGCAGTGATTCTCGGACTGCTCTGTATGGGCGGCATGCTTCTGCTAAGACTCCCATACGCCGCGATGATTGGCTGTTTGGTAGGTTTCACGGCGCTGATTCCGATTGCCGGAGCATACATTGGCGCGATTGTCGGTGCATTTATGATTTTTACGATTTCTCCTGTAAAGGCAATTATATTTATTGTGTTTCTGGTGGCTTTGCAGCAGCTGGAGGGCAATCTTATTTATCCGCGTGTAGTCGGCTCGTCGATTGGTCTGCCGGGCGTGTGGGTGCTTGCCGCCGTGACTGTTGGCGGCGGTGTCATCGGTGTCGGAGGTATGCTCTTGGGCGTTCCGCTGGCGGCGGCTGTGTACCAGCTTTTGAAAAATGACATGAATGCGTCGTGATGCTGCATGACGGAAAATACTTCTGAGACGGGAAAAGACGCAGTCTCAAAGTTTTAAGCTTTTAATATTCTTTTCTATTATAGACCCATATTGTGAGCGGGCAGGATGCGGAAAATGCGGACAGCGAGCATAAAAGCAGGATAGCGGCCCCGATTATCATTGCTGCGGTTCCCGGCGCGAATAAGTTATTGATTATGCCGACAAGCATGCAGTCAAGACCGAATGCGCAGAGCAGCGCGATTAACAGTATGATTTCACCGCGTTCTTCGCCGAATAAATAAAAGGCGGGAAAGTATAAAGCGCCCATAAGAAGGCTGACACTGATACCAAGCGTAAACAGCATAAGAATGTCGAGGGGCTGGTCAAACAGACAGCCGTGGAAAAGCCATGATAAACCGATACCGGTTCCGGCAAAAACAACCCCGACAAAAAGCCATATCAGCTGATTCCAGAACTGGCTTTTGATAATGTCTGTACGCTTTACCGGCAGTGTCAGCTTATATTTTCCCCATTTTGAAGAAAACTCTTTTTTCACTGCGATAAGCGCGCATACAGAAAAACCGACCGTCCCCATCAGCCCGTAGGCAATCAGTCCGTAGGCAGCCAGCAGGGACTGGCTGATGACGCCGACGATGATTATTCCCGCAAAGCAAATGAAAGCAGCAAAGATTTTTCCGCTTAGGAGTGTTGCATATATATTATTTTTTAAAAGTCCTCTCATAATTGTTCCCCCTTTACCAATAACAACATCATCTCATCAATTGAAACATGGTCAACCACAACATCTTTGTACTTGCGGCAAACCGCTTCCCTGTCTGATACCAGAACGTCAATTTGAAAATCGCGTTTCCGGTAAGCGATAACATCGACCGGATCTAACGCGAGAAACTGACTCTCCTTGCAGCGCATGACCGCATAGTGGTAGACCAAATCATTTTTCGACACCGTCATGAGGAGCCTGCCGTTGTGCAGAAAGGTGATATAGTCCGCCACTTTCTCCAAGTCGCTTGTGATATGAGAGGATAAAAAAATAGAGTGGCGCTCGTCTTGGACAAAATCAAGAAAAACGTCGAGCATTTCGTCACGTATGACAGGATCCAAGCCGCTGGTTGCCTCATCCAAAATCAACAGCTGCGGGCGATGGGACAGTGCAGTGGCAACTGCAAGCTTCATCGTCATTCCTCTGGAATAATTCCTGATTTTTTGTTCGGGTATTAAATGAAACTGTTCCAGATACTGCCGGAACAAGGCATTGTCCCATTGTGTATAAAGTCCGGCCATGATGCGTGACAGGTGTTTTGCCGTCCAAAAGTCAGGAAAATTATTGCCGTCATAGACGACGCCGATTTTTTCGCGAATATCCGTGTCAGTGTCCAGCATTTCCCTGCCGAACAGCTTTACCATGCCGCTGTCCTTTTTGACTGTGTTCAAAATACACCCGATTGTGGTCGTCTTGCCCGCTCCGTTTTCCCCGACGAAACCGCCGATCGAGCCGTAAGGCAGTGAGAAAGACAGATTGTCCAGTGTAAAATTGGATTTTGGAAATGTTTTGGAAATCTGCCGCAGTTCTAAAATGTTTTCCATGTTACGCATCCTCCTCATAAAATAAGGTTAGCAGTTCTTTGAGTTTTTCGAGAGAAATATTGCTTACGCGGCCGATTTCGGCGGCTGCCTGCAAGTGTTCCTCCGCGATACGCTGCTGTTGCTCCTGATAAAATTCTTTGTTCTGTGCCGATACAAAGCTTCCTCTGCCGACTGTGGTTTCAATAAAACCATCCCTCTGCAAATCCTCATAGGCTTTCTGCACTGTGATGACACTCACATGGATGGACTTTGCCAGAGCGCGCATGGAAGGAATCGTCTCACCGGCACTAAGCTCACCGTTCATAATCATCGCTTTGATTTGGGATGTAATTTGCTCATAAATTGGCTTGTTGGCATTGTTGCTGATAATGATTTCCATGAAATATCACCTCGGTCTGTAAAGTGTACTTAATGTATAAGTACATTATGACACTTTTTCGCGGGCGTGTCAATCCCCCGGTTTAGTGATGACGTATTTTGAGGGTCAATTAGCTGGTGCAAAACATATATGTGAAATATGTTTGAATGAAGTTATCAGCAGTACAGCACGCGGTTTTTATACATATTGGGTGACTCCCTGTAATTTTTCTTGAAAGTTTTGTAGTAGTAGCCTGCTCCGTTGAATCTGTGCGCGTAGGCGAGGTCGGAAATTGTTTTGCCAGAGTCAAGCAGTGTACTGAAACTTTTGTGAAGTCGTAGCTTCGTGGTGCAGTTGATGGGATTATCACGCAGATATTTTTTAAAAGCAGATGCACCGGCTCTTGCAGTAGGTGTTGGAAAACGCATTATCCGCTAGGACAATGTGCTCCGAGTAATGTTCTTCGATGTAGGCAATCACGTTCTGGAGCGAGGAAAGTTCAGAATTTTCCATGTGCAGAGTCTGAGTTGATAAGTCGAGGTTTTCATACATTTGTTTCAGAATTGCAGTCAGAACATGAACAGAATGAAAAATGCATAGTAGATTTGCCTAGGGGGTATGAACAGAATTATATTTTGGAATTTCAGTATCATATATTTTCATTCCAAAGTATCGCAAGGAGTAATATATGGAACTGTGATGCCGCCCTTTGGGCGAGCAGTAATATTGCCCCTTTAGGCTATATCTAACCACCAGTTGAACTGGTGATTGTTGAATTAATATACTATAAAGTGCTGCTAATCGATAATAGAATTATATTTGCTTTTCTGCATTAAAAAGTATATAATTACTCAAAAAGAACGAGGTAAAATAATGTGAGCGGTATTAAAAATACGAACAATTCTCTTGGGACGAAATATGTCTATTAAAGAGTTAAGTGATAAATTGGGCTACTAAGGTACAAGACTTTATGATAAACTCAGGAGAGATAATTTAACTGTAACTATGATGGTATTTTTATGTATAGAGGTACAGAAAAAAAGGTTTGCTTATTTAATCTGCTGGCAAAAATAAGGAATATTGTATACAAGATAGCGGAGATTTGAAGGAGTCTCTGATTTTGAGTGAAATCAACTTACTATATGGCAATATATAGGAGATTGTGTTACAGTTAAGTAGATTACATATAAAGTATATGAAATCGTAAATAATATAATAAAAATTGCAGATGAGATAAAGAAAATTGGCGGAAGTGGGCATATTCACGGAAATATAATAGATATTGATTATTATAATCATATATATGTAAATCCCCTTGATATGAAGATTACAGGGTATTGGGCTTTAGATGTGAAGTCCAGACAAATATATTCTTGTGTACCAGCTTTGCTTAAACATGAATGTCCTAGTTTGTTTAAAAAATTAAAGAAAATAAAAAACACTTTGCCAATTATTGCCAATTATACAAATAGAGATTTAGACCAGACTCCTCAGATTGATTATGGTACATATATTTATGAATCTTCAAGAGAAATGAAAAAAATGCAAAAGCTATATTCTAATATTTTAACTACGTGGTATGAAGTGGATAGTAAAAATAAGGCAATTGAATCAAAATAAGTAATATAAAAATACTAATCCCCTAGCTATTCTGGGGAGAATAGAGTAAGTTGAAAAAGGCGAAGACATCAGCAAAACTTCTCCTAAGGCTATAATGCATTCACTAAAGACACTCATGAGCCAGCAGGTATTAAAAACTATGAAGTTGCGGTACTCTGTAAGGGAGAGGTCATAGAAAGGTATGCCGAAGCTAGTGGAAGTGAAAGTCCTCAAACTCGTCCAGTTTCTTTGCCAGTGTCCGGCAGACGATACTCAATGTACTTGGCATTTCAAAGTAGCCGTCCGGTTTTAAACATGCGAATGAAATTCCGTTGTAATCCGCCGGAATGTCCTGCGTGTTCTCCAATCTGTAATAAGTATCAGCATACTGGAAATGGTGCGAATAAATTAACAATTGACAACTATTGGTGGAAGAAATTACAAGAATTGTATATGGATTCTTTTGGTAATAATTTAAAACCCAAAAAGAATTGGAAATAGAATCACTTGAAATGATATTTGAAAAATTTGAATCTAATGCCAGTGCTAATGAATTGAGTATAAATGTTTGAACATTGGAGAAAACCATCCATATTCGAAGACGCTGCAATTTTTTTGCAATCATGTGATATTCCGTATTATATATTGTCTAACATAGATACCGATGATGTTGTAACTGCAATCCATTATCACGGTTTAACTCCTATTAAGATATTCACGAGTGAAGATGTGAAGTCGTATAAACCTCGCACAGAATTATTTGAAATGGCTTTGAAAGTAACCAATTTGAATCCACAAGAGGTAGCGCATATTGGTGACTCCTTAAATAGCGATATTAGAGGAGCATCCAATTTGGGAATCAATACTATCTGGATGAATCGGAATAAAAAAGAAATTCCAGATGGAGTAGTAGCTGTTGCAAGTTTCGCTGACATTTTGAATACCCCTTTTTTCTCTTCTGTGAAAAATTGATTTTAACCAAGATAGATAAAGAACGGATTAATAAGAAGGATGCCATATATGATTAGAGAGATAGTGAAAAATGATTTGGACGGTTTATTAAGATTGTATATGCAACTGTATGATAGTCCTATGCCAGAAAAACGAATGCGCTTTTGCTGATTTGGGATAATATTCTTCTGGCATGATTAAAGTCGGGATGAATCTACCGGATGTTAAAGCATTATGTAAAAATTATTTGTTGGAAACTGGCGCGGGTTCATTTTGGTATTGGGATGCTGGCGCGTTTGTTTTTGCAGGAGATGAAACAGCTGTTTCTGTATTAGGCAAAGATTATAAAGTGCCACATATCAGTATTCCTGAATCCAAATATGGATATAAGAGAGAAGATATCTATTATTTTGATAACGGTAAGTTAATAAAATTGTAGACCGCATAAATGAAAGGATTTTATATGGGAAAACTAAATGTTGACGGAACAGAGATACAAGTCTTACAGATTGAAGAAGACGATTATATCTCTTTAACGGATATGGTAAGGAAAATCGACAATGGGTCTGCCCTGATAGAAAAATGGCTGCGCAACAAGAATACAATAGAATTTCTTGGAATATGGGAAGAAATGTATAATGCTGATTTCAATGTTGCTGCCTATGAAGAAATTATGTTGGAGGCAGGATTAAACCGTTTTATTATGTCAGTTAAACAATGGGTATCCCGTACAAATTCAAAGGGCATTGTAGCAAAAGCAGGACGGTATGGCGGTACATATGCATATAAAGATATTGCATTTGAATTTGCAAGCTGGGTATCTCCGCAGTTTAAATTATATCTTATCAAAGAATTTGAACGGTTAAAGAAAGAAGAACAGGCTTTACTTGGATGGAGCGCTAAGAGGGAATTGGCAAAAATAAATTACAGGATACATACCGATGCAATCAAAGGCAATCTCATTCCACCGGAACTTACACCACAGCAGACTTCTATCATTTATGCGTCAGAAGCTGATGTGCTTAATATGGCATTATTTGGCATGACAGCAAAACAATGGCGAGATAAAAATGCTGATAAAAAGGGCAATATCAGGGATTATGCGAGCATAAATGAATTGATATGTCTGTCAAATATGGAAAATATCAATGCAGTACTGATTGAAGATGGGTTGAACCAAAAAGAACGCTTAATAAAACTGAATAAAATTGCCATACATCAGATGTCAATTTTGGAAGAACAGACTACTAAGGTTTTGAAGTGATTTTAATTCCCTCGAATTCGGGGGAATTAAAATTACCACAGTTCAAGGCTGTCCTCTTTTCATTGATTTTATGAAAGCATTTCAATCAGATTACAAATTCCCGTATATTATGTGTTATAATGTTTTATGTGATTTTGTTTCCCTTATTTTTTCTCTTATCAGGGTTCGTAATGTCCTGTGGGAAGATATAGCACAAGGGAAACTTTAAGGGAAAGCTCATCTGCGATAAACTTAGTGTTTTCAAGAGTTGGCGGGGATTTTAATAATAAAATATAACAGTTAATGTTTTCCTTAAAAATCATCAAAGCACATTCGGGATTTATCGAAGAATTACAAAAAGTCAAAGGCTGGAAGTAATAATCTGATATTGTAAAATGGAAAATAACCGATTCACGGGATAGAAATTTGGAAGCATAAAGATTGATTCATATGGAAAAACGCAAAAGGCGGTAAGGAGGATGAAAATGGACAGGGATACGGAAAAGAAAATGACAAACATTGAGCGCAGGGATGCAGGCATGGCGTACATTTCGGACGAGGATGTTTTCGCACAGCAGATTGTATGCAGGAAAATTTTGCAGCGGCTGAACTTTATGGATCGCTCTGACTTTGCAGGAATCAGCGAAGTGGTGAAGGAGCTGTTTGGCAAATCGGATGGCGCGTTTGTCAATCCGCCGTTCTACTGCGACTACGGAAAGCACATCGAAGTCGGCAAAAACTTTTTTGCGAATTACAATTGTACATTGTTGGACGTGGCAAAAATCAAAATCGGCGACAACTGCCAGATGGCACCCAACGTAGCAGTCTATACGGCGGGTCATCCGATTCATCCGGTCAGCCGCAACTCGGCATATGAGTATGGCAAGGAAGTGACAATCGGTGACAACGTGTGGCTTGGCGGCAACACTGTGGTCTGCCCGGGGGTGCACATCGGAAACAATGTCGTGATTGGTGCCGGCAGTGTGGTGACAAAGGACATTCCGGACTGGTGCGTGGCTGCTGGAAATCCCTGCAAGGTTCTCCGCAAGATTACGGACGAAGACAAGAGAAAACTGTTTCGCGATGAGGAAATTGATGAGGAAGCATGGAATGACATTGTGGGACGGATGAAGTTTTAAGGGACAAGAATATCAGCTCTGACAGGGCTGATATTTTTGTGCAGAGGTATGGATTTGCCTTTGAAATGACCGACTGTGTGAAACGTTTTTGTGAAATGTGAAATCGTTCACGCAAAAATATTTAAAAATTGAATGCAAAAATTATATAAAATGACTATTTACAATATTTTGGCGATGATATATGATAATATCATACATGAAACCGATAACATACTGAATCAGTAATTTCAGGATATGCGTCATCAGGGAAACGAGGGTGCGCAGCATGTCGGCAGGAACCATACAAAAGTTGAACTTAGTTAGAAAGGAATGATTTTATGCAGAAGGTAAATATTAGGTTTAAGGATGTAGAGCAGGTACGGCAGTTTGTAAACACAATTGACAGATTTGACGCGAGCTTTGACCTTGGTTCAGGCAAGAAAGTTGTAGATGCGAAATCTATACTTGGCGTGATGGCTTTGGATTTGTCAGGACCTCTCTGCCTGAGATATCATTCGGATGATAAGGAGATTGAGGAAAAAATAGCGCCGTTTGTATGTTTGGAAGCATAAGCAAAAAGGAATGCATGGGAAAGAATAAGAGGTGTGGTCATGGGAAAGGAAGACAAAGTTTTTTTGGACAGACTGGAACGTCATCATGATGAGCTGCGGTGGCTTTACATGGAGCTGTATGACAATGATTCCATGTTTGCCGAACTTGGTGACAATTTGAGACAGTTTTACCTTGCAAGAAATAAGGATCTGAAAAAAAGCGATGAAAAGCGGGCGGGGAATCCGGGCTGGTACAAACAAAACGACATGCTCGGCATGATGTTTTACATCGATAATTTTGCAGGAAATATGAAAGGCGTACAGTCAAAGCTGGATTACATAGAACAGTGCAATGTGAATTATGTCCATCTGATGCCGTTTCTCGACACGCCCAAGGGGCGCTCGGACGGTGGCTATGCCGTGTCAGATTTCCGTAAAGTGCAGGAAGAACTTGGCACCATGGAGGATCTGGACAGACTGACAGCCGCATGTCACAAGAAGGGCATCAATGTCTGCATGGATTTTGTCATGAACCACACTTCCGAAGACCACGAGTGGGCGAAAAGGGCACGTCAGGGGGAAGGCGAGTACATGAGCCGCTATTTCTTCTATGACAATGCAGCAATTCCCCAACAGTACGAGAAGACTGTTCCGCAGGTATTTCCGACGACCGCACCCGGAAATTTTACTTGGCTGCCTGACGCAGGCCACTATGTAATGACCACCTTTTATCCTTACCAGTGGGATTTGAACTACAAAAATCCAAGAGTCTTTAATGAAATGATGTACAATTTCCTCTATCTGGCAAACAGGGGAATTGACATTATCCGCATTGATGCAGTTCCCTATATTTGGAAAGAACTGAACACACCGTGCCGCAATCTGAAACAAGTACATACCATTGTCCGCATGATGCGCATAATAAGTGAGATCGTCTGTCCGGGCGTGCTGCTGCTCGGCGAGGTTGTCATGGAGCCGGAGAAGGTGACACCGTATTTTGGCACGGTGGAGAAGCCCGAGTGCCATATGCTTTACAACGTAACCACGATGGCGACCACATGGCACACGGTTGCGACGCGGGATGTGAAACTGTTGAAAAAGCAGCTGGACATTGTAAATGCGCTTCCGAAGGATTATGTCTTTTTAAACTATCTGCGCTGCCATGACGATATTGGCTGGGGGCTTGACTATGCGACCTTGCAGATGGACGGCATGGAGGAGCGGGCGCATAAGAAATATCTGAATGATTATTTTCAGGGACACGACGGCGGCAGCAACAGCCGCGGCGAGCTTTACAACGCCGACCCGGTTACGGGCGACGCGCGTTTCTGCGGGACGACAGCGTCGATGTGCGGTGTGGAGAAAGCTGCATTCGAGGGGGACACTGCCGCGCTAGAGAAGTCGGTGAAAATGGATTTGATGCTTCATGCATATATGTTCATGCAGTCGGGAATTCCTGTGCTGTACAGCGGGGACGAAGTCGGACAGCTTAATGATTACCATTACAAAGAGGACGCGGACAAGGCGCCGGATTCCCGGTATATTCATCGCGGACCGATGGACTGGAAACAGGCGGAGCATATCCGTGACACGGACAGCGTGGCAGGCATGATGTTTCAGGGGCTAAAGAAGCTTGAGACAATCCGCAAGGCGCAGAAGGTGTTTGTCTCCTATGCTGACACATGGACAGTCGCTACGGGAGATGCTTCCGTGCTGTGCATTGGCAGGCAGCTTGAGGGCGAGACCCTGTACGGTATTTTTAACTTTAGTGAATTTGACAAGACCGCACGGCTCGTCGGAGCGGGCGGTGGCTGCACAGACCTGATTTCAGGAGAAAAGAAGGATTTGGAACAGATGGAAATTCCGGCGTATGGGTATTATTATCTGAAAAAGGAATAGATGTCCGGGTAGTGAAAAACGCAGGGGATAAATGGGAAAAGGGGCGGTGCAGATGAACATAGCGGATATAGCGAAGATGGCAGGCGTTTCGCGGGCGGCTGTTTCGCGGTATTTTAATAATGGATATATTTCGGAGGAAAAGCAGGCGGCAATTCGCAAGGTGGTGGAGGAGACGGGGTACCGACCCTCTATTCAGGCGCAGACACTGCGGACAAAACGGACAAAAATGATTGGCGTGATTGTGCCGAAGATTGCTTCTTCGTCCATCGGACGGATTGTCGAGGGAATGCTTGCGGAGTTTCATAACAGCGATTATCGAATGATACTTGCAGTCACGCAGAACGAGCCGCAGAAGGAGGTCGATTATCTGGCGGCTTTCAACGACAAACAGGTTGACGGCGTGATACTGGTTGCCACGGTGTTTACGGCAGCGCATAAGCGCACGCTGAAAAGCATGTCGGTTCCGGTTGTGATTGTAGGACAGTATCTGCCGGGATACTGCTGTGTGTACCATGACGATTATCATGCCTGCTATGACCTCACAAAGCTGATGCTGGAGAAAGGCAGGACGACACTTGGCTTTATGAGTGCGATGTGGCAGGACAAGGCAGCCGGACAGGCAAGGTATAAAGGTTTCTGCGATGCCGTGTGTGACATGGGGCGTGAGGAACTTGCCCAGAATGTTGTCATTGCTGATTTTACGCTTGATTCGGGCTATGAGAAGGCTGGGGAAATTCTTGGCAAATGCACAGGGCTGGACGGGCTGATCTGTGCGACAGACGCCATGGCTGTCGGTGCCATGCGGTATTTGCGGGAGCATGAAATTGCAGTGCCGCAGAAGATTCTGGTAGCTGGGCATGGGGACTCCGAGATTACACGTATGACAGTGCCATCCTTGATTACGGCGCATTATTACTATGAAAAAAGCGGCATCCTGTCGGTGCGCAGGCTGATGGAATTGCTGCGGCATGAGGAGGGCATCGTGGAGGAAGTCAAGCTAGGGTATGAGATTGTGGATTTGAATGGATAAAATTAGGCAAGGCACTCGGTTTCGGGTGTCTTTCTTTTTTTTTCTAAAGGAAAAACTTGACATTAGTATGACAGTCTGTTATTCTTTATACATAACAAACTGTCATACTAAAGAGGATAAAGGAGGATTTCATTATGCTGCAGCAAATATCAGACGCGGAACTCGAAATCATGAAAGTAGTCTGGGCAAACAGCGGTGAGCCGACGCTGTTTGCCTATCTGACGGACGAACTGGCGGCAAGAGGCAAGCCTTGGCAGAAGAATACATTGATTACACTGCTCAACCGCCTTGTCAACAAGGGCTTTCTAAAGGCAAAGAAAATCGGGCGCCGCAATGAGTACACGCCGCTTGTATCGGAAGCGGAATACCAGACGGTACAGACAAAACATTTTTTGGAGAAATTATACGAAGGAAACGCGTCGGGGCTTGTTGCCACGCTCATTTCAGGCGACTTGCTGACGGACGACGAATATGATGCGCTGCGGCAGATGCTAGAGCGTGTTTGAAAAATCAATTCTACGATAGAAAGGAAAAGGTTGAAAATTAAAAATTTCAACTATTGATTTGAGTGTCTGCTGAAGCAGACGGATGGGAGTAAACATGAATACTGTATTGAATATTTTTTCAGCCATGTCGCTTTCCGGTGCGCTGCTGATTCTGGCGCTGCTTGCCGGAAAGCGATTTTGGCGGAACAAAGTCAGCAGGCAGTGGCAGTATTATATCTGGCTCATTGTGATTGGGCGCCTGCTGTTTCCCTTTATGCCGGAATGGAATTTGACGGAAACAGCCCGTCAGGCAATCGTGCAGACGCAGCTCCATACGATGCAGCCTGCACGGACACAACCTTTATTTACATACGCAGAGTACGCGGGTAGTGCATCGGGCAAGACAGGGGACAATGAAAAAGCAAGCAGTCCGGCGCGGTATGATGAAGAAACAGACAGACTTCCCCGGACAACTGCATTGGAGCAGCCGGCGCGCGATGTTGATGCAGTACTGACCAGCCGGTTAGGCAGTATATGGGCAGGCTTCGAACCGTTGAAAAAAATTGCGATGTCATCGTACAGGCAAATTTTGCTGATTTGGCTTGCCGTTGTACTCGGGCTGCTGATACGTAAAATAACAATGTACCAAAGTTTTGTGCACTATATCAAAGCGGGAATGACTCCTGTAAACGACATTGCGAAGCTGGAAACGCTTTCTGCTGCTGAAAATCAGGTGGGCGTCAAAAGGCCGGTTGAGCTTTGCGTTAACTCTCTTGTCTCGACGCCGATGTTAATGGGATTTTTCCGCCCCTGTATTGTGCTGCCAAGTGCCGGACTGCCTGAGAAGGATTTTTACTATATCGTCCTGCATGAGCTGATGCATCACAGGCGGCGGGATATTTTATATAAGTGGCTGGTGCAGCTGACTGTCTGCCTGCACTGGTTCAACCCTATGGTGTACCTGATGCGCCGCGAGCTTGCCAAGGCATGTGAGTTTTCGTGCGATGCGGCAGTCCTTGCAAAAGTGGGTGAATCCCATGCATCCGATTATGGGAAGACGCTGCTGGACGCCATGGCGGCGGTTCGGAAATATGAAGAAACCGTTGGCGCTGTTCCACTGAGTGAAAATAAACAGTTATTAAAAGAAAGGTTAGGTGCAATTATGAATTATCAGAAAAAATCAAGGGCGGCAGTTTTGATGACCAGTGTTTTGACGCTCGGCATTATTTTGGGGACTGCTTTTGTCGGTGTTTATCCTGTCGTTGCGGCAGAGTCAGACAGGACACAGGAAAAAGAAATGTTCGCAGCGCGGATAGAGCAGTACTATGAGGAAGGAAGTCTGCCGTTATTCCAGATTGCATTTTCGGAGTTAAAGGAGGAGAAAAAGGCGGCGTGGCTCGGGCGTATTTATTCCGATGGACAAATATCCTTTTTGGGATGTGCTGTCAATGAGCTGGAGGTTGACAGTGCCGCAGTCCTGAACTATGCAGAAAAAGCATATGCAGACCGTTCTGTACTCCCGTTCTCCATTATGGCAAAACGCATGAGTGAAAAGACGTTGAGAACATGGCTGGACAGGGCGCTGGCAGACCGGCAGTTCGCATTTGGATCCGTGCTGTTCGGACTGTTGGATGATGACCGTCTGGATGCTTTGGAGGAGGAGACGGATCGTCAGTTTGATGCGATACAGAGGAAGGCGTATCTGGAACACGGCATTAGCGGTGAAGGAAAGAATTATTACTATGAGTCCCAGCTCGTTCATGTTTTTCTCGATATCAGGAAGGAAGGCTCGTTTTATTTCCTGCAGGTGAATCCGCAGGGCACTGTGAATGTCAAAGTCACCCGCGATGAAGACGGCAGCATTAAAAGTGTAGATTACATGACCGAAGCGGAGGTGGAAGCGCTTTTTGGCGATATGGAGGATGAAGAATTTGCTGACGAGGAATTTATGGATGAGGAGTTTATGGATGAGGAATTTATGGACGAAGAATTTGCGGATGAGAAGAAAATAGCAGATGAGGGTAAGTTCTTTGACAACATGCGAGGTACAGGTGCATGGAAAGCCTTTGATGCATTTCAGGGTCTGGATGCACTGAATAACCTTGATGCACTGAATAGCCTTGATGCATTGAATAGTCTTGATGCATTGAATAGCCTTGATGCGTTAAATAACCTAGATGCACTGAATAGCCTTGATACATTGAATAGTCTTGATGC
Organism: uncultured Lachnospiraceae bacterium; assembly: GCA_910579275.1. Classification (GTDB taxonomy): domain Bacteria; phylum Bacillota; class Clostridia; order Lachnospirales; family Lachnospiraceae; genus COE1. Next base: position 64,266 of record CAJTTO010000008.1, on the reverse strand, counting down.
ACTGAATAGCCTAGATGCGTTAAATAGTCTTGATACATATAAATTCTTTGGCGGTATGGGAGATAGAGGGAAAGCGGATGCATTAAATTATGGTGTGCCGCAGATTATTACAGTCAACGAGCAGAGCATAGCCGCAGGAGCGAAGCTCTGGTTCGGAGACTATGATCTGCGCAGCGGGGATCAAATCCACTATGATATTGAGGTGGAGACTGGTGATGCTGTCATGATTGGGTTTGTCAGGAATGAAGACCGTAGATTTTCAAATGTCACATATCATTCCGTACTGATGCACCGCGAAGACGGCGTGCTTCGGTGCACAGCGGATTTTGTCCGTAATGAGTCTTTAAAAGACGGAAAATATAAGCTCTTCATCTACGCGCCGGAAGGGGCGCTGGGAAATGTGAATGGCAGTGTGTCGATTGCACATGCCCAGTAGGCAGCCTGCAATATTTATTTTGATTTCTGCAGATATTCCTTCTAGTGTGCTGTCCAGATTATATCTGGCGAAACTCCGCAGGATAAATTTTCATCAGCAAGGCGGAGAAGGGAGGCGATGCGGTGGCATCGTTGACCGCCGACAACGCAGCCTGATGGAAATTTAGGCAGAGGAGGTTTGCCTGAATATAATCCGGACAGTACACTGGGGGCAGTGCAAGAAAAATGGATGTTTAGACGACTGTACGATTACAAATAATTTTACAATTTCGAAACATTTTGGCGTTATACTTTTTATTATTTGTAAAGGAAGTGGAAGAATTGGCTGAAATACTGATTGTGGAGGACGAATTGTCCATTAATGAACTGATACGCAGAAATCTAAGCCTTACAGGGCACCATTGCACGCAGGTTTTCGATGGCTTATCTGCGGTCACAATGCTGGAGAATGGAAAATTTGATTTGATTGTGCTGGATATTATGCTTCCCGGGCTGGACGGTTATCAGGTGTTTGAAAGGGCTATGGGAACACCGACCATTTTTCTGACGGCGAAAAGTGAATTGACGGACAAACTAAAAGGACTGTCCATGGGGGCGGATGATTATCTGACAAAACCGTTTCAGATGCTGGAACTGGCTGCAAGGGTGGAGGCGGTACTGCGGCGGACAAAAAAAGTGGAGTCAGAATTTATGATGGGCGACTTAAAATGCGATTTTGACAGACATCAGGTTTTTCTAAATGGAACAGTTGTCGAATGTACACCGAAAGAATATGAACTGCTGGAGGTACTGATTCGAAACCGGAACATTGCCCTTTCCAGAGAAAAGCTGTTGGACATGGTATGGGGATATGATTTTGACGGTGGTACCCGTACCGTGGATGTCCATATTCAGAGACTGCGCCATAAGCTGCATTTGGAGGAGCAGATTCGGACTGTATATAAACTGGGGTACCGACTGGAGGTTCATGAATGAAACGAAAGATTTTTTTTGTTGCGCTGGTTCTTTTTAGCGTGTTTCTCAATTCGATGATCCTGATTGTTTCAAACATTATACTGAAAGACAAACTTTCGGCTGCCAGAGACAAATGTCTGGCAGAGCATTATGTCATAGCATCATCCCTGCTCGGAGACATGCAGGCACTGGAGAAGCGGGGAAATCATGTGGAAGAAAATATAGATAACCTGATGCGTTTGTATTCGCGGTATCTGCAAGGAAAGGGAAACGGACTTGCAGTTGCTCTTTCAGGGGAGTGGATTTACGAAAGCCCTGCATTCGCGTCAGAAGAAAACATGATTTGCCCGCCGGATACAGGATACAGTCAGGACAGGATTGTTTATATGGAAAATGGGAAACGTCCTATCCTGTGCGTGTATGGCAGCTTTCCGGCTCCGTGGCAGGATTACGGACTGATGTATATTGGGAACCTGAGCGATATCATTTGGTCATGGCGCCATACAAAAAATATTCTTTTTGCCACAGGCGCTGCGGTGATACTTATAATGTCATTTTTTTTGTTCCATATTCTGAATATTATTTTTCGCCCGCTGAGGCAGATTTCCAGTACCTCTGCAAAGATTGCAAGTGGAAATTACGGCAGCAGGATTCCGGTTCATGGAATGGATGAAATTTCCAGTGTGGCACATAATTTTAATATTATGGCAGAACAGATAGAAAATCAGATTAAGCAGCTTGAGGATGCCGCGGAGCAGAAACAGCAGTTTGTCGACAATTTTTCCCATGAACTGCGGATTCCGCTGACTGCGATTTATGGATATGCAGAATATCTCCAAAAGGCGCTTGTGTCGGAAGAAGAACGCTATGAATGTACACAGTTCATCATGTCGGAGTGCAGCAGGCTCCAAAACATGGCGTATCAGCTTCTTGGGATGGCATTGCTTTACAGGGAAGAAATGAAAGACAGTACCTGTTCTGTGAAAGAACTTTTTGCGGAATCGGAAAAGGTTATGCACGTGAGGGCATCAGAAAAGAAAATAAAGCTGACGTATGTTTTGTCTGAAAATTATAATATCAGAGGAAACATGGAACAGCTTCTGATACTAATTAATAACCTGATTGACAATGCAATCAAGGCAAGCCGACAGGAAGATGAAATTCGTATCTGTGCACATTCAGAGGAATCGGCTGTTGTGGTGGCGGTCGAGGATCATGGGACCGGCATGGAGATGGAGCAGATAACACATATAAAAGAGGCTTTTTATCGCGTTGATAAGGCGCGGAGCCGCGCCGACGGCGGGGCAGGGCTTGGACTTGCGATCTGCGAGAGAATTGTACAGCTTCATCATGCAGATATGTCATTTATCTCTGGACCGGAAGTGGGAACAATCGTGAAACTGTCTTTTCCGGTGTAAGGGAAAACTATTTATGGAAATGAGCATTATTTTACAAGTTCGCAATAACACTGATATTTTTTTGATACAGAGAGGTTTTATAGTGTAGCTATCAAAACAAATCAAACAAATCATATATCAGAGGAGGTTCACTATGAAACAGAAAAACATTTTTAAACTGACAGCCGCAACATTTGCCATTATTGGTGCAGGTACGTTACTCTTTCATTCGGCGGCAGAAATGACTTTGGCTGCAAATAATGGAAGGGTGGAGGAAGTGCCGACCAGCTATCAGGTTTCGGACAGTCTGGAAACCGCATTGCCAAAGTCTGAAACAAAAGAGGAGGACGGCGTAAAAGTAAATTATTCCGTAAGCATGGACAGTCTGAATACCGGAACGCCTACGGATACGGATCTGACAATGGAGGAAGCGGCAGAAGCCGGAAATCAGTACCTGAAAAATATTTACGGGCTGGATTTGGAGGGCGCTTATGTATATATGAGCTACTGTTCGGGAACGGAAACATTTCCGCGGGCTTTTTGGGCAGGGGATGTCCTGTTTCAGAAAGAGCGGAACCCCGAGAGTACAAGATGGACATATCTGCTGGATGCCGTGACAGGGGAACTGTTTGATATTTGCTACGGCAGACAGTTGGATGTAAGCGTTCCCCTTGGCTATGATGCCGCATTGGAAAAAGACTATCATCAATATGCGGAGCTTGCGCAAAAGAAAGTGGAGGAATGTAAACTGATGAATAGTCCGGTAGACAAGGTAGTGTACAATTGTCAGGGATATTCCGGAAATGACCCGACCATCACAGTGGATGTTATTGGCGAGGACGGAACAATGGTCAATATGAGTTTTTCGCGGTATGACCAGGTATTTTTAGGGGTGTATACAGACACTTCGCGAAAGATAACGGAATCTGCACTGGAAAGACTGGCTGGAAAAGTAGAAAATGTTGACACGGAAAAAGTTGAGGACATAACAATAAGCATTGTAAAATAGCAGGCTGATTTGAGAATCAGAGTAACAGTTCAGCCCAGGACTTTGCACTGGCTGCAAATTATGGCTTGCAAGCCACGTGAAATAGCGTAGTGGCAGAGAATCATCAAGCCACGGTACGTGGCTTTGACACCACGAAGGTGGTAAAAAAATCATTTTATGATTTTTGCATGGCTTGATGTTCGTAACAGGAAGCCGAAGGCTGAACTGTTATGATTCAGATGGAAATAGGAAAGGTTATTCCTTGTATTGCGCGACCCAAAGAGATATAATAGAACATATCGGAGGTGCGAATATGATAGAATTGGACGCGTTTAAAAGGCTGGTGGAGGAAAATGATGACCGCCTTCCTCTTTTGACGCTTGATGAATTTTTTGAGGGGAATACAGCGGAGGATTCCATTGCGCCAAATGACTGTGACTTTGGACGTCCTTCGCTTGCTGAAATTTGGGAACTGATGCGAAATCTTGAGAAAATGCCAAGTGTTGCATGGATTCGCATTGAACTGCACAATGACACGGAAATTGCGGAGTATGATGGGAAGGAGGTATTAATGCTTGCGGGAGAATCGCCCATAATATGTACATCGCTTTCAGCACAGGAATTGGAAACACTTGCAAGATGTGAATGGCTGCATTCTGGTGGGGCAGAGGAATGGGATGCATCTTCGGCAGATGCTTTATGTTCCTGTCGGCCTCCTGTTCCGGAGGGATTTAAATGTTTTGCCATTGTGTGGGATTGATGAGCAGAAAGCAAAATCGGAATACATAGCTGTAGTCAGTGGAAGCTTGTGAGAAGTGTGTCAGTATGAGAAAGGAGAAAAGAAACGATGCCATTTGCAGAAGTATGCATCTATCAAGTCAAGCCGCAGAAAGTGGAGGAATTTGAAACACTGATGCTCGAAGCCAAAAGTTTTTTGGAAAAGCAGGAGGGACTGCTGCTGCTGCGCCTTGTCAAAAGAGGATATCATATTGATATGGAGCAAATCAAGGAAGGGCTTCCCCCGCCTGCGCTTACCCGCATTGTCAAAAGTGTAAAGTATCTGCTTTACTGGGAATTTGATACGAAGGAGAGCTATGGTGCGGCACAGAAAAATCTGTATGACACTTATTGGAAGGCTGTCGAAAAGTGTCTGGTAGCCCCGCACGATAAATATTTAGGGGAGCGCTTGTTTTGACAGAATCGGAATTTCAATCTGCAAGCTTGTCCCAGTCACCTTGATGAAAAGCGCGCAGATAGTTTCCGCCGGGCTGTATATGCAGCCCTTTTTTTGTGCAGTATCAAGGGAGGTGGCAGGAATCTAAGTCACGATTATCATGTATGTGCTGATGTTTGCCCGACCGGACAATCCTGTGTACGGTCTTGATGTGACAGGAAACCGGATTTGTACCATTGCACTGTTTTTTATTGGCTTTAATATTTTTGCGAGCGGAATGTTCACAGCACTTGAAACGGTATGGTTACTGATAATAAAATTGATATGTAAGAAGGACAAATATGGAGGATTAAAATGAAAAATATACTGTGAGGAACTTTTCCGAGCACCTGTAATAAAAATTATAGCAAATCATATCAAGCAGGGGTGCTCTTGATGTGCTAAAATAAATTTAGCTGGTCAGAAATTAGATTTGTGAACCGCCTGTTTCGCACTATTGCACTGGTACGACCTATGCGGCTTGCAACTCTAATTTCTGTCTGGATGGAGCATTAGAGTGAGGTTGAAACGAGGAGGAAAATCAAATGTACGAATGGCAGAGGCAGATACAGATAATCGTCGACGAGATAGACAATTGTATTAAAAATCACGATGACGAGGCATTGACACTGCGCGCGCTTGCCTGCCGGCTGGGGTATTCGGAATTTCATACGACAAGAAAATTCAAGGAGATATCAGGTATGAAGCTGAAAGACTACCTGCGCCACAGGAAGTTTGCTTTTATATTAAAAGAAGTGCGGGATAGTGACAAGAGTATGCTGAATATCGCGTTTGACTATGGCTTTTCATCACATGAGGCATTTACGCGGGCGTTTAAGACCATGTATGGTGTTGCCCCTAGCGCATACCGGAAAAATCCGGCGCCGGTTGTCCTTCGCACCAAGATTAACCCGTTTGACCGTTATTTTTTAGGATTAGGAGAGATTGGTATGATGAAATCTATAGGAGACGTCAAGGTTTACTTAGTAACGATTCCGGCGCACAAATTTCTGCACATTAAAAACTATGAGAGCAATGGGTATTGGGATTTCTGGCAGAAGCAGAGCCTGATACCGGGGCAGGACTGTGAGACGATCTGCGGTCTCCTCGACAGCATTAAGGGAAAGCTCGACGACGAAGGAGGCAGTGAGACAAACAGCGGCAGCGGTCAGATTATGGCATATATCAATGATCCGGCAGGCAGGCTCTGCGACTGGGGAATTCCGCGTGTGGAATGTTACGGTGTGCGCCTTCCTGCTGATTATGACGGCGAAGTGCCGCAGCAGATGTGCCTGATGGATGTGCCTGAGGCGGAGTATGTTGTCTTTGAACACGGTTCGTTTGATTACGAGCAGGAAAATTGTACCGTGGAGGAGAAAATTGAGCGGGCGATGGCAGAGTACAACTATGCAGACATCGGTTACTGTATCGACACGACGCCAGGCAGGATTGTCTATTTTTATCATGATCCTGAGCGATTCTGGAAGTATATCCGGCCGGTAAGGAAGCGTTAAAACTGAGATATCCCACACGCGAAAGCTGAACTGTTACTTGTTTCGCAGTGTGGGATATTTTTGTGTTGGCAATCGTCTGCTATCTATGGTATGATTTTCATGTGTCATTTATCATGGAGGGAGATATGATCAACCGTTTATTGGGAATAATATATATTTTGATGCGGCGCGGGACAGTGACCGCCGCAGAGCTTGCCGAGCGCTTTGAGGTGTCGGCGCGCACAATTTACCGCGACATGGACACGCTTGGCGCCGCAGGCATACCGATTTATGCCAAAAAAGGAAAAAATGGCGGAATCTGTCTGACAGAACAGTTTGTACTGGACAAAATGCTGCTTACAAAAGACGAACAGCAGGAGATTTTATCCGGACTGGTATCGCTTCGGCAAACGAAGGCGGAGGATGGGGAAGACATCCTGCTAAAGCTTGGAGATTTTTTTCGTGCGGATCCGGTTGACTGGCTGGCGATTGATTTGTCTGACTGGAGCGGGAGCAGGACGCAGCTCTATGAGAACATCAAAACAGCGATTTTGGCATGTCGGCTGGTGCAGTTTGATTATTATGGAAAGAACGGGCAGATGAGCCGGCGCACTGTGGAGCCTGTGAAGCTGATCTTCAAGGAATACACATGGTATCTCGAGGCATTTTGCAGAGAGAAAAAGGACTGGCGGTTATTCAAGCTGTTCCGCATCAAACGTTTTTCCATGCTGGAGGAGACTTTTGTTCCAAGACAGATGGTCACTTGGCAGGAAGATGAGGAGACAGGGGGAAAATCACAAACGGACTCCGATATGACAGTGGTTGATATATGGATAGATAAAAAGGAAGCGTACAGAGTGTACGATAGGTTTGGGGAGAAGGAAATCGAGGTGCTGCCGGACGGGAACTTTCGGGTGCATTTTCATGTGACGCTGGATGACTGGGGGTACGGTGTTCTCTTAAGCTTCGGCGCATCGGCGGAAGTACTCGCCCCGGATGCGGTCAGGCAGGAGATGAAAAGACGTATTCAGCAAATGGTGAAACGGTACTGAGCATGTGACGCCGAGCGGGATTTGTTCGGACAAAAGGGGAACTACATCACACAGTTAAGCAAAATATATGGGAGGAACGATTTATTTCTGTGAACACTGTCAGAAACAATCAGCGGTGCACAGGTAATAAGCAAACAGAAGATTATGAATAAATTTATTTTTAGGCAGTCGATGATTTTATTCATGGCTGCCACGGTCTGGGGAGTGGCGTTTGTCGCGCAAAGCGTGGGGATGGACTATGTCGGCCCTTTTACCTTTGTCGCGGTGCGGAATGTGGTTGCGCTAGCGGTTCTCGTGCCCTGCGCTGTGGTGATGGACAGCAGCCGCAGAAAAAGGGGTGTACAGGAACAGGTGCATCCTAAGGAAAATAAAAGAGCGCTGGCAATCGGTGGCATATGTTGTGGCATATGTCTTTTTGCCGCGAGCACGCTGCAGCAGTTTGGCGTAAAGTATACGACCGTGGGGAAAGCAGGCTTTATCACGGCAATGTACCTTGTACTCGTTCCTGTGTTCGGTATTTTTCTGAAAAAAAAGACCGGACTGAAAGTGTGGGCAGCGGTGGGACTTGCATCCCTTGGACTCTATCTGCTGTGCATCACGACAGGAGATTTTCAGCTGCAAAAGGGAGATCTTTATATGTTGGGCTGCGCCGCGATTTTTGCCGTACATATTTTGGTCGTGGATTACTTTTCGCCGCTGGTGGACGGCGTGAAACTCTCCTGCGTCCAGACGCTTACCAACGCAGTGCTCGGGGCGGTCATGATGCTGCTGTTTGAACAGCCCCGCCTTTCAGATGTCCTTGCGGCATGGCTTCCGATCCTGTACGCAGGCGCGCTTTCAAGCGGTGTGGGATACACATTTCAGATTATCGGCCAGAAAGGCATGAACCCTACGGCGGCGTCCCTTATTTTAAGTCTGGAATCTGTCATTTCCGTGCTGGCGGGATGGCTGATACTGCATCAGGTACTTACCACAAGGGAATTGGCGGGGTGTGCGCTTGCCTTTGCCGCAATTATTCTGGTACAGCTGCCCGAACGTGTCCGACGTTAGGGTAAAACCGCGCCAAACAGCGTTGAGACTGAACGGCATTTTTATTGAAAAATGAAGAAAAATATTTTATAATTTATAAGTAAATATTTTTCATTTCAGGAGGCACATACATATGGAGAGTAATAAGGTATACAAAAAAGTATCTATTATCGTGACCATCGGGGTTATGATGTTTATTGTTCTGGTATTTGCATTTTCAATAAACAATGTGATTGCCTGCAAAATGTTGGAAAAAGAGGTGGTGCGGGTATCCGGAATATCCATGGCAGAGGCCAGGGCAGAGATTGTCGGAACAATCATAACGATGACAGCAGTAAGTCTCACGGTGGGGCTTATTGCGTTGGTAATATTGGCCGTGATAATGGAAATTCTCGTGGTAAAACCGTTGAAACGGTCTGTGGCGGAGATACATAAAATTGCGCGCTATGACCTGACAGAGGGGGACATGGATGCAGTCCGCGCCATGACGACGCGAAAGGATGAGCTGGGGAGCATCAGCAGAAATATTGTTCTGATGTTTGATAATCTGCGCGACATTGTGACACGGATTGACCATTCGGCAGTCACCTTGTCAGGCAACGCATCCGCACTTGCTGACCAGACAGTACAGATAAAGAAATCGTCGGATGAAATCAGCGCCACGATGAGTGACTTGAGCAACGCTGCCATGTCGCAGGCAGATGAGGCGACCACAAGCGCAAATGAAGTTGCAAAGCTTGACGGGCTCATTATGAGAAACATAAGCGACACGGAAAATCTCAGAAGCAATGCCAGCCAGATGGATCAGGTGAAAAACAGTGGTCTTGCCGCAATTAAGGATTTGATAGACAAGACCATAAAGAGCCGGGAGAGCATTTCTGTCGTGCGTGAGGCGATGCAGCAGAACAACGAGCAGGCGCAGAAGATAGAAATGACAAGCCAGAAGATTAATGACATTGCAGATCAGACAAACCTGTTGTCGATTAATGCCGCGATTGAGGCGGCAAGGGCAGGGGAGGCCGGAAAGGGATTTGCAGTGGTTGCGGAGGAAATCGGCGGACTTGCGGAGGAGACCAACAATCTCACCAACGAGATAGGAAGCATCATACAGGAGCTTCTTGAAAAGACGGCGGAAGCTACCCGCAATATGGAGGACATGGAGAAAATTTTCGAGGAGCAGGAGCACAGCGTCGGGCAGACAAAAGAGAATTTTATCCAGATTGAACAATGCCTTGAGAACGTACAGTCAAGCGTCAATACACTATATGAGTCAAGCAACGATATGGCGGACAGCAAACAGATTATTGTGCAGATGATAGAAGGAATTTCGGCGGCGTCCGAGGAAAATGCTGCAGGCAGCGAGGAAGTGCTGGCAGCAGTCGAGACGCAGAACGGCGTGATTGCGGATATCACTGACATGACACAGAATCTGTCGGCTGTGGCGGATGAACTGATGGAGCAGTCACATAAATTTATACACTGAGGAACAGAATAATATTAAAAAATAAAAGAAAGGATATACATTGAAATGAAAAAGGAGAATCTCTGGCTCGTTTATAATGAGGAAGACAATAAGAAACTGAATGAGGTGTGCAGCCGTTACAAAACGTGTCTTGACGAGGGAAAGACAGAGCGCGAGTGTGTTGCGCTGGCGATAGACATGGCGGAGAAAAAAGGTTACAAAGAACTGCACAGCGCCCTTGCGAAAGGGGATGCTGTCAAGGCAGGTGACAAGCTATATGCCGTACAGATGAATAAATGCGTCGCATTTTTCCAGATAGGAAAGAAACCGATGTCTGAGGGAATGCGGATTCTGGGCGCGCACATTGATTCCCCGCGGATTGACGTAAAGCAAAAACCGCTTTATGAAAAGGACGGTCTTGTGTACTTTGACACCCACTATTACGGGGGAATCAAAAAGTATCAGTGGACAGCGATACCTTTGGCGATTCATGGCGTGGCTGTCAAAAAGGACAAAACGACGATTCCTGTGTGTGTCGGCGAAAAGGAAGAGGATCCTGTATTTGTCATCACGGATTTGCTTGTCCATCTGGCAGGGGAGCAGATGACAAAGAAAGCGACAGAGGTCGTTACCGGTGAAAATCTGGATCTCCTGATAGGAAACCGGCCGATAGAGCAGAGTGAAGATTTGGAAAAAGAGGAGAAAGAAGCTTTGAAAGCAAATATTCTCAACATCCTTTCTGACACATATGGGATTGAGGAGGAGGATTTACTCTCGGCGGAGCTAGAGATTGTTCCTTCAGGAAAGGCGCGTGATCTGGGCTTTGACAGAAGCATGATTCTCGCATACGGACAGGATGACAGAATCTGTGCATTCACGTCGCTTTTTGCGCTGCTCGATGTGGCGGATACCGTTACGGATAACACGCTCTGCTGCCTGCTGGCAGACAAGGAGGAGATAGGCAGTGTGGGTGCAACCGGCATGGATTCGCTCTTTTTTGAAAATGCAGTGGCGGAGCTTGTCGCGGCTACAGAGAAAGATTCCCAGATTTTGGTGCGTCGGGCGCTTGCAAATTCAAAGATGCTCTCCTCGGATGTGAGCGCTGGTTTTGACCCGCTGTATGCAAGTGTCTTTGAAAAGAATAATTCTGCGTTTCTGGCAAAGGGACTGACATTTAACAAGTTTACCGGATCGCGCGGAAAATCGAATTCAAATGACGCCAATGCGGAATATATCGCGGAAATCCGGAAAATAATGGATGACGCAGAGATCATGTATCAGTTTGCGGAGCTGGGAAAGGTGGATGCAGGCGGTGGCGGAACCATCGCAAGGTTTATGGCGCGGTATGGAATGAATGTGATAGACAGCGGAGTTTCCGTGATGAATATGCATGCGCCATATGAGGTCAGCAGTAAGGCTGACGTGTATGAGGCAGTAAGGGGCTATACAGCATTCTTAAAGGCATAAAAAGGGGCATAGGCTCCTTTTTTGTTTTATGCGCAGGGGTGCGTAAGGAAATTAGCAGCGTTGCTGCACGCACTTTGTTTAAATAATATCAATTATTGCAAAATCAAAAAGTGCAGTGTACAATACAATGTAAGAGCTTACATAGTCTCTTACATTACGTGTAGGGAACAGTAAAGTTATTATTTCGAAGTTCCTAAGTCCCATAGAGAAGATTGCGGGCATTACAGAAGAATAAGGAGGTAACCAATGAGCAGACTTGAAATTCCCATACCAAATAGGGCGCAGGTTGTAGTGGAACAGCTTTATAAGGATTTGGAGAGAAGGATTGAGGCAAGCCCGTTAGGGTTGTGCCCCATAGATATGTCAAAGGCATTTTTGGAGCTGTGTCATGCACAGACATGCGGCAAGTGCGTGCCATGCCGTGTAGGATTAAGACAGCTGAAAAAAATGATATCGGATGTTCTGAACGGTAGGGCATCCATGGAAACGCTGGACGAAATGGAAGAAACTGCACTCAGTATCATGGAGTCCGCAGACTGTGCCATCGGCTATGAGGCTGCCAATATGGTGTACAAGGGGCTTATTGGCTTTCGTGATGAATACGTGTCACATATCGAGCTTGGACGCTGCAACTGCAGCTATCAGCAGCCGGTTCCGTGCGTGTCCCTGTGCCCTGCCGGTGTTGACATACCGGGTTACATCGCACTTGTCCATGAGGGCAGATACAAAGATGCTGTCCGGCTGATTAGAAAGGACAATCCGTTTCCGACAACCTGCGGGTTTATTTGTGAGTATCCGTGTGAGGCAAGGTGCCGCAGGAATATGATAGATGATGCCGTCAACATCAGGGGACTGAAACGCATGGCGGCGGATTTTGCCGGAAAGGTTGAACCGCCAAAGTGTCAGCCGTCCACAGGAAAAAAAGTTGCGATTGTGGGAGGCGGTCCCGGAGGATTAAGCGCCGCATACTATTTGCAGCTTATGGGGCATCAGGTTGTCGTGTACGAGATGCTGCCGGAACTTGGCGGCATGCTGCGATATGGTATTCCCAATTACAGGCTTCCCAAGGATCGACTGGATGACGATATCAATGCCATACTGGAAACAGGTGTACAGGTAAAGCATGGGCTTCAGATTGGAATTGACGTTACAATCGACGCGTTAAGAGAGCAGTATGATGCGGTGCTGATAACGATTGGCGCAAGCTCGGACAAAAAGCTTGGCGTGGAAGGCGAAGATGCGGACGGTGTCATCTCGGCAGTACAGTTTCTGCGCGATGTGGGAAAAGGCAGCGCCATTGACCTAAAAGGGCAGGAAGTCTGTGTCGTTGGCGGTGGCAATGTCTCAATGGATGCAGTGCGCACCGCCGTGCGGCTTGGTGCCAAGAAAGTGACGATTGTGTACCGGAGGCGCGTGGCGGACGTGACAGCGCTCCGCGACGAGATAGAGGGCGCGATTGCAGAAGGCGTGGAAGTGGCGACACTCAAAGCGCCGGTGCGGATTGAGACAGACAATGACTACAGCACGCGGGGACTCTGGGTAAGACCACAGATGATCAGCAGTATCAGGGACGGGCGTGCAAGTGTAAAAGACACTGGCGAGAGCGATATGCTGATTCCGTGCACCACCGTGATTGTCGCCATCGGGCAGGACATTGAGTCACAGCACTTTGCGGATGCCGGTGTTCCGGTAAACAGGGGAGTGATTCAGGCGGGGCGCCACGGCGGTTTCGATTTGCTTCCCGGCGTGTTTGCGGGCGGTGACTGTGCCACGGGACCAGCCACGGTTATCAAGGCAATCGGTGCTGCGAAGGTGATTGCGGCAAACATTGACGAGTATCTGGGATTCCATCATGTGATACAGAGTGACGTGGAAGTACCGCTGCCCAACATGGCAGACAGGAACCCGTGCGGACGCGTCAACATGACAGAGCGGGAAGCGTGCCGGCGGGTGTGCGATTTTGACGGAGTGGAGCTTCCGATGACAGAGGCGGAGTGCCGACAAGAGGCGTCAAGATGCCTGCGCTGTGACCATTTCGGGTACGGAATATTCAAAGGAGGGCGAGAGACATTATGGTAAAGCTTAAAATAGACCAGAAAGCAATCGAAGTGCCGGAGGGAAGCACCATTATGGATGCGGCAAACATTGCAGGCATTCCGATTCCCAAACTGTGTTTTCTGAAGGACATCAATGAAATCGGCGCCTGCCGGGTCTGTGTCGTTGAGATTGAAGGAAAGGACAAGCTCGTCACATCCTGCAACAATGAAGTGGAAGAAGGAATGATTATTCACACCAACAGCCCCAAAGTCCGCAGAAACCGTAAAAAGACAGTGGAGATGATTCTTTCGCAGCACAATAGCAACTGTGTGACATGTGCAAGGAACAGAAACTGTTCATTGCAGACGATTACCAGAGATTTGAATATTTTGGATGTCCCATATGAAAAAGAGCTGACCCCGCTTCCGTGGAACAGAAATTTTCCGCTAATCAGGGATAATGACAAATGTATAAAATGTATGCGGTGCATATCTGTCTGCGAAAAGGTGCAGGGCGTTAAGGTATGGGATGTCGGGGGAACCGGCTCGCGTACAGGCGTCTATGTGTCCGGAAACTGCAGGATAGAGGAGTCTGACTGTGTGCTTTGCGGACAGTGTATCACGCACTGTCCGGTGGGGGCGCTTCGTGAGCGCGACGATACGGAGAAGGCATGGTGGGCAATCGAGAACAGGAAAAAAGTTACCGTAGTTCAGGTGGCGCCGGCTGTGCGCGCCGCATGGGGCGAGGTGTTTGGCATTCCCGGCAGGGACGCCACCATGGGAAAAATTGTCGATGCGCTTCGCAAAATTGGCTTTGACTATGTTTTTGATACAGTATTTTCCGCAGATCTCACGATTATGGAGGAGGGAAGTGAGTTTGTGGAACGCTTTTCGAAGGGGGACACGAAGCAGATGCCCATGTTCACCTCATGCTGTCCGGGCTGGGTGCGTTTTGTGAAGTCCCAGTACCCGCATCTGGTTCCAAGGCTTTCCACCGCAAAGTCTCCTCAGCAGATGTTTGGCGCGGTGATGAAAACGTATTTTGCGAAAAAAATCGGCGTTGCGCCTGAGGACATGGTAACTGTGTCCATAATGCCCTGCGTAGCCAAAAAGGGTGAACGCAATATGGAACTGTTCTATGAGGAGTATGCCGGACATGATGTGGATGTGGTGCTAACGACGAGGGAACTGACGCGCATGATACGAATGGCGCACATTGATCCGGATAAGCTTGAGGATGCCGTGTGCGATGATCCTATGGCGGACGGAACAGGTGCCGGGGTGATTTTCGGAACGACAGGAGGCGTTATGGAGGCAGCGCTCCGCTCGGCATATTATCTGATTACCGGGGAAAATCCGGATGCAGATGCTTTTTCGGAAGTCAGGAGCACGCGGGAACAGCCAAGATGGAAGGAGGCAGTGTTCCGCATCAAGGATACCACGATTCGAACTGCGGTTGTAAACGGTCTGGCAAATACAAGGGAATTGATTGATGCCTTGGAGTGCGGGGAGGTACACTATGACTTTGTGGAAGTCATGGCATGCCCCGGCGGCTGTGTCGGCGGCGGCGGGCAGCCCATCAAGGACGGGTGCGAGCTTGCCACAGCGCGCAGCGGAAATCTCAGGACGCTGGACGAGACGGCGCCTGTCCGGTTTTCACATGAAAACAAGGCAGTGGGGCGGCTGTATGACGAATTTATGGAAAAACCGTTATCGCACAAGGCGCATCTGCTGCTGCACACGGATCATAATGCATGGCAGATGCCGGATACAATGAAATAGACGAAACAAAAAATCCCATCAAAAATGATGGGGTTTTTGTTCCTTACAGATTGTCGGCAGGACACGCAGACAAGCAGAAGGAAACTGCTGTATGCGGAATGATTTTACAGGGAACTGTTTTCGGTAAAATCGTTTTCTGTGGAATCAAATTTTGTAGTCTGCTCAGGATACATGACAGGCTCCGGGTTAGGAACCGAAGCGCCGCAGGCAGGACAGAACACAGCGTCCAGTACGACTTCGACTCCGCAGCTGGGGCACTGCTTTGCACCTTTTACAGAGATAATTGCCGATTTCAGACGTTCAATTTCGGCGTATGCGTTCGAAACAGCAGTATATTTTTCCGCAAGCGCATTATCAGGGAAAACGTCCCGCCTTTCGTAGACATTCTTTCCGATTTCAAGGCAGAGCCTGTTGATGATATCCTCCTGTGTGTTAATCTGACCATTCAGGCTCGACACCTCTGCAAGTTCTTTTGCCTTTTTGGCGACATCTTTGCTTTTGCTGGAAATCGTAGAACCTACCTTACTAAAAAAATCCATAATTTCTCCTTTAATCTACATGATTTGTCATAATCTTGTCTTTTGCATTGTGCAAAACCTCCTATAATTATATAATAAAATATGAAAAGTATTCTGCAGTGTGATAACAGTTCGGCGCAGGGCTTTGTATTTAGTGCAAAGCCTCCGGCAGAAAATACTTTATGACAATGAAAAGGAGAGAGGACAGATGTCAGTTAAAATTTATGCGATGACACACAAACAGTTTGAGGTGCCGAATGATCCAATGTATATACCGCTTCATGTGGGGCATGTAAATGCAAAAGAAGATTTCGGGTATGTCGGGGATGATACAGGGGATAACATATCGGAGTTAAATTGTTACTACGCAGAGCTTTCCGGTGTCTACTGGGTGTGGAAGAACGATGTGGATACGGACTATGTCGGAATCTGCCACTATCGGCGTTTTCTCACGAGCGAGGAGGGATATGTGTTCTCGGAGGCGGAGTATGAGCGCATTCTGCAGACTTATGACATCGTCACGACGAAACAGCTTGAGCTTCCCGGATCATACAGAGACGGTTTTGGCGCGCATCACAATGTCAGCATGCTCGACGAGACAGGGCGCATTATCTCAGAATGCTATCCGGAATATTATGACACATTTGTCAGTTTGGTTCACCAGAATAAAACATATTTTGGCAATATCATGGTCGCCCCAAAAGCGCTGTATGATGCGTACTGCGAGTGGCTTTTTACGATTTTTTCCGCGCTGCAGAAACGTGTAGACCTGACGTTTGCGGACGATTACCACAAGCGGGTATTCGGCTTTATTTCCGAGTTTCTGCTGTATGTGTGGGTGAAGGCAAGGAACTTAAAGGCATATGAGTGCAGGGTCGCCGTTATCGGAGAGAAAAAAGAGACAAACGAGGTCATGGAAAAAATGGCAGATTACTTTTGGCGAAGGGATGCAGCCGGGGCAAAAGCATATTTTGAGTCCGTGTTAAAAAAGAGACCCGATATTCTTATGGAGGCATCCGATATCAATGGTGAATGCAAGCTCTGCCTTCAGGCGGTCTCCACGGCAAATCTCGAGCTTGCGGAATATGGAAGCTGTTTTTTGCAGCATATCAATGACTACGCGGCGGTCATGGATTATTTCAGAGAGCTTAACAGCGCTGCGGCAGAGGCGGTTTGCGCAGTCTCAACCAAGCGTGAACAAGAAAACCGGACGGCTAAGACAGAGTACGTAAAAACAATCGAGAAAAAAAGCTGCGGGCAGGGAAAGGGCAGTGTACCGCCATGGACATCGGATATCGCAGTCCGCGCTGCAGTACGCCTGTACGCCCACGGCAGCGACAATGCGGAAAGGGCGTATCAGTATTGTATCAGCCATAAAATGTAACAGTTCAGCCCAGGACTTTGCATTTACTGCAAAGTCCGTGAAATAGCGTAATGGTAGAGATGCATCAAGCCACCACGAAGTGGTTATGCATGGCTTGATGCCTGTAACAGGAAGCCGAAGGCTGAACTGTTACCATAAAATCGTGAAATGTAAAAATTAGCACTTGTAATAAAAGTGGATTTAGCATAGAATAATTATTGGATATGCATAGAGGGGAAAAGTAAGGAGTATGTGATATCCAACATGAAAAATTTAATAATAAATACAAAAAATAATCGTTGCAAATTCATTTTTAGAAAAAAGCATATATACATGTTGTGTGTATTTGTACTGGCGATGCTCCAACCTGTTATACTGTGTGGATGTACGCAGGCACATGACGACATTAATTTGGAAATTTCCGATACAAATCTTTCTGAAACAAAATTTTCCGACGCAAATTTATCTGAAACAGAATATATGTCCGAAACGGAAGTATCCGTGCATACAGAGCATGATAAAAATATGACAGATGTGTCAGAAATTGGCGGGACAGTATATATTTATGTGTGCGGGGCTGTCGAGCTTCCCGGCGTCTACTGTCTCAGGCAGGGAAGCCGGCTGTATGAGGCTGTGGAGCTTGCAGGCGGGCTGTCCGGTGATGCGGACGATACCTGCCTTAACATGGCAAGGGAGATAGCGGACGGGGAGCAGGTAGTAATCCTTACACAGGAGGAGGCCGCTTTGCTGAAAGCATCGGGGGCATACCCGCCTGCGTCATCCGAACCGGGTAACGCGGACATGGATTCCGGGCTTGTCAACATCAACACGGCAACTGTCGCGGAACTGACAGGCGTGTCAGGTATTGGTGAGAGCAGGGCACTGGCAATCATAGCGTACAGGGAGAAAAACGGCGGTTTTCGCAGCATTGAGGATATCAAAAAAGTAGATGGCATTAAAGAGGGGCTTTTTTCTAAGATAAAAGATAAAATTAAAATATAGAAGTAGGGAGATTCATAAATCAATGGGAAAAAAGGTTTTGGTAGTGGACGACGAAAAGCTTATTGTGAAAGGGCTTCGCTTCAGTCTGGAGCAGGACGACATGGAGGTCACATGTGCTTACGACGGCGAGGAGGCACTCGAACTGGCAAAAAATAATAAATACGATATCATATTGCTGGACATCATGCTTCCGAAGCTGACAGGTCTTGAGGTATGTCAGCAGATCAGGGAGTTTTCCGATGTGCCTGTCATCATGCTTACGGCAAAGGGGGAGGACATGGACAAAATTCTCGGGCTTGAGTACGGGGCTGACGACTATATTACCAAACCGTTTAACATCCTTGAGGTAAAGGCAAGAATCAAGGCAATCATACGCAGGACAGGCGGAAAAGGAAAGGAATCGACGGACAAAAAGGCACAGGTGATAGAGGCGGGGGACTTGCGGCTGGACTGCGATGGCAGGCGTCTGCATGTGAGCGGTCAGGAGGTCAATCTCACGGCGAAGGAATTCGACGTTCTGGAGCTTCTGGTACTCAATCCCAACAAGGTTTATGGCCGCGAAAATCTGTTAAAGCTTGTGTGGGGCGAGGATTATCCGGGAGATGTGCGCACGGTGGACGTGCATATCAGAAGACTGCGCGAGAAGATTGAGCCGAACCCGAGTGAGCCGAAGTATGTGCATACCAAGTGGGGTGTAGGCTACTATTATAAATAGGTGGGAAACGTGGCGAAACTTTGGAAAAAGATAAAAAAAGGAAAACTTTATACAATCTTTAGAAGCCTGAAAACACGGATTTTTTGTTTTCTGATGCTGACAGGCATGATTCCCTGCGTGGTGCTGCATTACGGCATTTTAAGCCGCTATCTGGACAATGCCATATCAAGCCGTACCAACGCCGTTCAGACGCAGGTAAAAATTATTGCAGACCATCTGATTACATATAACTACATGCTTGACAGCAGCAGTGACGTAGTCAACGCGGAACTGTCACAGCTCTCAAACCTGTATGACGGACGCGTCCTTGTCATAGACGGCAATTTGAAAATCATAAAGGACACCTACGCAATCAGCGAAGGGAAAACGATTATTTCCGAGGCGATTATCAAGTGTTTTAAGGGCGGCGGTGCATCCAACCTGTTTAAGGAAACGGGCTATATCGAGATTATCGTGCCGATTGAGGAGAAACTCGAGGATAGGACGCGGGTAGCGGGCGTGATGCTCACCAGCGTATCAACAGACAGCATTATGAGCGGCTACGAATACATACAGAGTAGTGCTTTTCTTCTGGAAATTGTGGCGATGGTTGTCATTTTCGGAATTGCGCTTTTACTGAGCAGGAAGATGCTGAAACCGTTTGAGAAGATAACGGACGCGATTAATGAGGTAAAGAATGGTTTTACGGATGAGGAAATCAGTGTTACGGATTATATAGAGACAGAGCATATCGGGGATGCCTTTAACCAGATGATGGGAAGAATGAAAGTGCTGGATGACTCCAGACAGGAATTCGTGTCAAACGTGTCCCATGAGCTAAAGACACCGCTTGCGTCAATGAAAGTCCTTGCGGATTCCCTTATCATACAGGAGGATGTGCCCGCGGAGCTGTACCGTGAATTTATGACGGATATCGCGGAGGAAATCGACCGGGAGAATAAAATAATCACAGATTTATTGTCCCTCGTAAAGATGACGCGGACATCGGCTGACATGAATGTGGAGTCCGTGGATATCAATGCGGTGCTGGAGCTGCTTTTGAAACGCTTAGGGCCTATCGCGACAAGGGCGGACGTCAGGCTGATTTTTGAGAGCCGCAGGCCTGTAATCGCGGAAGTGGACGAGGTAAAGCTGACGCTGGCACTGTCGAACCTTGTGGAGAACGGCATCAAGTATAACAACGAGGGCGGATGGGTAAAGGTGATACTGGATGCAGATCACCAGTATTTTTCCGTCGAGGTTTCCGACTCTGGCGTGGGTATTCCGCAGGAGTCCATTGAGCATATTTATGAACGCTTTTACAGAGTGGACAAATCCCACTCCAAGGAAATCGGGGGAACAGGGTTAGGGCTTGCAATCACGCGGAATGCGATTCTAATGCACCGGGGTTCCATATCAGTCAACAGTGAAGAAGGGATTGGGACAATCTTCACGGTAAAGATTCCGCTGACGTACATTTCATAGTGTGAAAGGAAGGTTTTTTGCACGGATTTGCAGACTTTGGCAGGAATGGGGGAGTTGTATGAATTTAATGTCTGAGGGCAGGCGGCATATGTTTTTTCCGATGTTGATGTTTGTGTGTCTGATGATGGTTTTGACAGGCGGATGCAGTAAAACGGAAGAAAAAGGGACGCCTGTAGATATATCCTATCTGAATAAAAATGAGACAAAGCTTGTGACAGAGACCCATTATTTTGAGAGCGAGGATACCAAGGAACGCATTGTGGAAGTGCTGACACTGCTGTGTTCCGTTCCGGACAACAAGGAACTGAAGGCAACGCTCACGACAGGGATTAATATTATCACATATTCGTATGACGGTGAGCAGGTCATTGTGTCTCTCGGGGAAAAGTATAAAGAACTTCCAAAGACGACGGAAGTGCTGACGAGGGCGGCGCTTGTCAGGAGTCTCACAAACATTCCGGGCGTGCGCTACGTGATGATTACGATAAATGGGGAATCACTTACGGATTTGTCCGGAAACGCCATAGGGATTATGACCGCGGACATGTTTGTCGACAATGCAGGAACGCAGGTGGAGACGGCGGAGAGCAAGGTCAATCTGCGGTTATATTTTGCGAATGAGTCCGGGGACGGACTGATTAGCGTGAACAGGGAATTGACCCACAATGCGGATGTCTCCAATGTACCGATGGAAAAGCTGGTCGTTGAGCAGCTGATCAGCGGTCCGGCAAACGACAAATCCTATCCGACGATTAGTCCGGGAACCAAGCTGATTAGCAGTACGGTCAAGGATGGTGTCTGCTACCTGACTTTTGACAATACGCTGATTACAGCAGTCAATAATGTGACGACGGATGTGACAATCTATTCAATTGTCAATTCACTCGTGGAGCTGAGCAACATTAATAAAGTACAGATCGCCATTGAGGGAAATAAGGACGGGAAGTTTCGGGACAAATACGAGCTTTCTACCGTATTTGAGCGGAATTTGTCGCTTGTGGAGTGATTGGTCTTTGGCAGAAACGGATAGAATAATAACTGGAGGAAAGTTTGAAAGATGAAAAGACCACTGTGCTGTGTCTGTGCGGCATTTGTGGCGATTGTGTTCTTATATCTGAAATGGAATCCGGCACAGGAAACCATATATGACATTCCGGAGGGCAGCAGTGTCGTGCTGCGCGGCGAAGTGTACCAAAAGGAGCAGCAGGGCAGCACATGTGTGCTGTATCTAAAGGATATCAGCGGCAGTTCATCTGACGGAAATGTAATATGTTATATGGAACCGGATGATATGACAACGGAGCCCAAGATGGGGAGTACGGTTGTCGTGGAAGGGGAAGTGTCGTATCTGAAACGGGCGCGAAATCCCGGAGGCTTCGATGCAAAGAGCTATTATCAGATACTTGGCATAGACTTTAAACTGTATAAGGCAAAGATATGCACAGCCGGAAGCGGATATTCGTTTTATCATGAGACGTTATACCGGATAAGATGTTACCTTGGAAATATATTTGACAGGGTTCTTTCCGAGAAGGACGCATCTGTCATGAAAGCAATGATTCTTGGGACAAAGTCGGGACTTGATGCGCAGAGCAAACAGCTCTTTCAGAGAAGCGGGATAGCGCATATTTTTGCCATATCGGGACTACACATAACATTGCTTGGAATGGGGCTGTACAAACTGTTGCGAAAAGCATATCTTCCACAGGGTTTCTGTGCGCTGACGGCAATCTTTCTGATGACTGCATATGGGAATATGGTTGGAATGGGCAGCTCAGCGTATCGGGCGGTGTTTATGTTTGCCATGCAGCTTACAGCGAAACTGCTGCGGCGGACATATGATATGCTCACGGCGCTTGCACTGGCAGCGGTGCTGATACTTGTGGAGCAGCCCCTTTACCTGTATCATGCAGGTTTTTTACTCTCGTTTGGGGCAGTGCTTGGTATCGGCTGTTTTGGTGCCGTCATTCAACCATCAGACAGCCACGCAGAGACCCGCAGAAAAGGTGTCTGCATCAAAAGTCTGCTTCAGGGAGCCGGTTCCTCACTGTGCGCGGGTTTCAGTATATTTATGGTACATTTTCCGATAATGCTGTGTGTATATTATGGGTTTCCCGTGTACTCGTTTTTGCTGAACCTGATCATTATACCGGCCATGACTGTTGTGATGGTGTCCGGACTTTTCTGTCTGGGGTTAGGCAGTCTGTCGGCGGTGATAGGAAGCGGGATGGCAAAGCTTGCCGGAGAATTGTGCCATATCCTGCTCTGTGCTTTTGAGTGGCTCTGCGGGATATCATTGAAGCTCCCCTATGCGGAGTGGATTGTCGGAAGACCTGCGGACTGGCGGGTCTGCGCATACATTGCGGCACTAGTGTTCCTATATGCGGCACACCGCTATGCAGTATACTTTTCAAAAGGAAAAGCATGTGAAAAGCGCGGCATCGGGATTGGTCTGCCGCTGCATGTAAAGTGGGTGACGCTTCTTGCGGCAGTGGTTCTGATAAGTGCTTCTTCGACGGACGGTGCGTCCATGACATTCCTCGATGTGGGGCAGGGTGACTGCATATGGATTGAGAGCGCTGCGGGGGAACATTTTCTGATTGACGGGGGAAGCACTTCGGAGCGCAGCGTAGGGCAGTATACAATTGTCCCGTATCTGAAATATATGGGTGTTTCAAAACTTGATGTGGTTTTTCTGACACATCTTGACAGAGACCATATTTCAGGCGTGCTGGAAATGCTTGAGGGCAGTGCAGGGAGCGGAATTGTGATAGGCAGAATATGCATACCATGCGCCGCGGTGAAAGATGAGGCATATGAGAATTTGGCGGCATTGTGCAAAGCAGGCAATATACCATTGTATGAGATGGCGGCTGGAGATAAAGTGACGGCACATGGACTGTGCTTTGAAGTGCTGCATCCGCATGGGGAGTATGAGACATCCGACCGAAATGCCGGTTCGCTTGTCATGAAGCTTGAAATTAAGGAGTGTACAGGAGACATGGAAACTGAAACGGTGAATGCGCTGCTGACAGGAGACGTGGAGGCGGATGGGGAATATGAGGCCGCCAAAATACTTGCAGGCAGCGCGGACTTTACAGGGATTGATATTTATAAGGCGTCTCATCACGGTTCGCGGACGGCAAACACAGAGGAACTTATCACTTTGGCTGCCCCGCAGCTTGGCATAATTTCGTGCGGGGAGGATAACAGTTACGGACATCCGCATATTGAGACGATTGAGCGGTTAAGACAAGCGGGAAGTGACATAATGATAACAAAGGACACAGGAGCCATAAGGATTCGAATTAAAAAAGGAAATTATACGGTTACACCATATAAAAGGAGCAGATCATGAAACGGATTGCGCAGGATATCAAGAGTGGGCAGTTTGGCAATATTTATCTTCTGTATGGGGAGGAGGCGTATTTGCGCAGGCAGTACCGCGACAATCTGAAAAAGGCGCTTGTACCGGAGGACGATGCCATGAACTGCAGTGTTTACGCAGGCAAGGATATCGACGCCGGGGAGGTTGCGGACATCGCGGGAACGATGCCTTTTTTTGCGGAGCGCAGGGTGATTATTATTGAGAACAGCGGCTGGTTCAAAAGTGGGAATGATAAAATTGCCGAACTTGTTAAAACAATTCCCGACTCGACCTATATGATCTTTGTGGAGGGAGAAGTGGATAAGCGCGGAAAACTCTACAAGGCAGTTTCGGCAAAGGGCTATGCGGCACTCTGCGAGATGCAGGACGAGGCGACACTCAAAAAGTGGGTTCTTGGACTGCTCAAAAAGGAGGCAAAACAGATTACGCCGGATGCGCTGAACCTGCTGATAGACAAAACCGGTACCAGCATGGAAAACATCAGAAGAGAGGTTGAGAAACTCGTTTGTTATAAGTATTATGATGAGGGAATCACGGCTTCGGATGTCGAGGAGCTGTGTATCGTACAGATTCAGAACCAGATATTTGACATGGTTGAGGCAGTTGCACAGAAAAACCAGAAACGGGCGCTGGAATTATACTACAACCTGCTTGCCCTGAAAGAAGCGCCGATGAAGATACTGGCGCTGATTGCCCGACAGTTCCATATGCTTTTGCAGGTTAAGGAGATGAAGACAAAGGGGTATCAGGAGAGCGATATTGCGAGCCAGACCGGATTGAACCCGTATTTTCTCAGGAAAAAATATATTCCTCAGGCAGCACAGTTTAAGCAGCCGCAGCTTGAGGCGGCACTCAGGACATGTGTAGAGGCGGAGGAGCGTGTAAAGACGGGACGTATGCCGGACGTGCTGAGCGTGGAGCTGATAATTGTGGGGCTTAGTGCGGAGAATGGATACAGAAAGGAGAAGGAAGCAAAATGATGCCAAACGATCCAGTGATGCTCCTAAGCTACATTAATTTGAAGCTTAGGGACTATTATCCGAGCCTTGCGGCATTCTGCGAAGATACAGACGAGGATATGCAGAAAATAGTAGACAAATTGCGCCAGATAGATTATCATTACGACGAGACAGAAAATCAGTTTCGATGAGAAATCATTTGGGGGTTTTGAGGAGATGAAAAAATTTATCGGGAAATGGTGTGCACCTCTTATTCTGTCAGCGATACTGCTGACAGGCTGCGCACAAAAGGCGGACGTCGACACGGTCAACGCAGTCGAGGCTGTGGAGGAGGAGAGCCAGAGCCAGTCGAGAAGCAGCATCCTTGAGGAGAAGCTCGAAAAGGAAGCGGAGGAAGATGCGGCGTCGGAGACGCAGGAAACGGGTGTCACGTTTATGGACGATATTGGCAGGACGGTGTCTGTGGAGCGCCACGACAGGGTAATTGCCATGATTGGCAGTTTTGCGGATATCTGGCTGCTTGCAGGCGGTGAGGTAGTAGGGGCTGCCAATGACGCATGGACCAGCTTTGACTTGAATTTGGGTGCGGATGTGGTAAACATTGGTTCCCATGTGGAGCCTGATATCGAGAAAGTGATTGCAGCGAAGCCGGATCTGGTAATCGCGAGTGCAAACACGGATGCAGATATGGATATGGAGAAGATTCTCGCGGATGCGGGCATCACAACGGCGTATTTTTCCGTATCGAATTTTAATGAGTACATGAATATGCTTGAAATCTGCACTGACATAACAGGAAGAAAGGATCTTCTCGAGAAAAACGGGTATGCCGTGAAGGCACAGATTGATAAGGTGCGCGAGCAGGTCAGCTTAAGGAATATGGAGGGGAAGCCGGCACCGAAGATTGTGTTTTTGAGGGCGAGTGCGTCAAGTATCAAGGCAAAAGGAAGTTATGGGAGTGTCGGCGGCGAGATGCTTGCGGATTTGGGCTGTGTCAACATTGCGGATGATGATGACAGTCTGCTCGATGACCTGAGCATGGAGGCGATTATAACGGCAGATCCTGACTTTGTCTTTGTGACAACACAGGGCAGTGATGCGGAAGCGGTGCTCCAGAACATTGAGAAGACGCTGCTTGGAAATCCGGCATGGAATCAGCTGACGGCTGTAAAGGAGGGCAGATATGTTATGCTTGAAAAAGAGCTGTATAACCTGAAACCTAACGCAAGGTGGGGTGAAGCGTATCAGAAGCTTGCGGATATTCTTTATGGGGAAGAACAGAGGGACGCAGATTAATAAAAGAAATAGTAATGTCCCTCGTCGTCAGAGAATTCCTTCAGCCGGACATCAAAAATATCTTCAATAATATGCTGCTGCATGCACTCTTTCGGAGTGGCTGTAGCAGCTATTTTTCTGTCCTGCATTATGACAACAGTGTCAGAAATCTTGAGCGCTTGTCCAAGGTCATGAAGGACAAGGATAACGGTTTTTCCCTGATTCTTCAGCTGTAAAATCATTTCTGCCAATTCGCGCTGCCCTTTCAAGTCAAGGTATGTGGCTGGCTCGTCAAGGACAATATAGTCACAGTCCTGGGCAAGTGTCATGGCAAAAAAGGCGCGCTGGCGGATACCTCCTGACAGTGTGTCAGCATACTGTTCGGCGTACGCATCCACACAGGTAAACTGCATGGCATCATTGACAATGGCAATATCTGTTTCGGATTTTTTGCGCGCAAATCCAAGATGCGGGAAACGACCGTGCTCGACAAGCGTCTTGACTGGCAGGGAGGGAATCATCGTGCGCACCTGAGGCAGAAAGGAGACACGGCGGGCGCGTTCCTTAAGCGGCATGGCAAGGTAATCTGTCTTTTCGAGGAGGATGGCGCCCGAGGTGACTTTTGAGGAACCGTTCAGGCATTGGAGCAGGGTTGTTTTGCCACAGCCGTTTGGACCGATGACAGCGGTGACTTCCCCCTTTTTAAAACAGACAGAAATATTGTTTAGTATAGGCGTTGTACCACAGCTTGCACTGATATTACAAAATTCAAGCATTGACTCTGCGCCCCCCTTTCTTTTTCAACAGCAGATACAGGAAAAACGGTCCTCCGATAAAGGACATGAGAACGCCTGCCGGAAGTTCAAACGGTGCAAACAGTACGCGCCCTAGCATATCGCATGTTAGAACAAAGCTGGCGCCCAGCAATGCGGAACAGGGCAGGAGGTACCGCGCATCATTTCCGAAAAGCCTGCGGCATATATGCGGGACAACAAGCCCGACAAAGCTGAGCAGCCCAGCGTAGCTTACGACACAGCCTGCCAGAATGCTTGCCAGAATCAGTATGACCAGACGGACAGCAGGGACATGCATTCCAAGGGAACGCGCGATGTCATCTCCTAGCCCAAGGACATTGACGGATCTGGTTAAAAGAAGTGTCGTCAAAAGCGCTGCGAGAATGGCAGCGCCGGGAGCCTTTATATCTTCGTAGGTGATGCCGGACAGCGAACCAATCATAAACGAAGTGAGATTGACGGAAATATCTGTGTCAAGAATCTTGATTGTGTTGATGCCTGCATTTAAAAAGCTCGAGACAGTAATTCCGGCAAGAATAATGGTGGTGCGTGAGCTGTCCGCCATATAGGCAACGCCGAAGATGGCAAGCGAGGTGGCAAGGGCGCCAAGGAAAGCGGCGGCAGGGATGAAGGAAACTTGTCCGTTTCCAAGTAATAGCGCAAGCATGACGGCAAAACCCGCACCGGAGTTTACGCCGATGGTGTTTGGGCTTGCGAGGGAGTTGTTCATGACATACTGCAGGAGTACGCCCGCAGTGGCAAGCCCTGTTCCTGCAAGGCACGCTCCGGCGGCGCGTGGAAGCCGCACGGTATGAATAAGCACATAGGCGGTAGATTCCTTGTCGTATCCCGCAAGGCATCTTAGGACATTCCACGGTGACAGCGGGACGCTGCCAAGAAGAATGCCCGCAAAAAAACAGAGTATGAGCAGCAGGACAAGGAGCAGTATTTTTTTACGCATAATGTAGTTCTCCGTTCGTAATCCGATAAATGACAGGAAACGCAAAGTTTCCATTTATAATAATGGCATAAATTTACGGTTTAATCAAACAGTATTTTGTCGACAGTGACAAAATCATACCCTTGTTTTTGCAGCTCGTCGACCACCATAATGGCGGCATCTACAGAAGTATCGTAATAATCGTGCAGGAGGATGATGTCGTTGTCCGTTACTTTTTTGAGGACAGCGTTTGCCACACGGCTGGCATTGGCGGTGCACCAGTCAAGCGGATCGACATTCCAGAGTACGGGAAACATATTAAGCTCCGTCTCGATTTTTTTGTCCCAGGAACCATAGGGAGGACGCACGTACTGGATTTCGTCGCCGGTTATCTCGGAAAGGATTTTGTTTGTCTGGATCAGTTCGTCCTGAAACTGCTCTTTGTTTGCGGAAGTAAGCTGAATATGGCTGTAGGTGTGGTTTCCGATTAAGTGTCCTTCGTCATGGATTCTTTTTATAATGTCAGGATGCAGTTCCGCATGTTCTCCCGTAACGAAAAAAGTTGCCGAAACACCGCGCTCCTTAAGAGCATCAAGCAGCTTTTCCGTGTACACAGGATGCGGACCGTCGTCAAAGGTGAGCGCCACGCGCTTGACTTCCACAGAATCATTTGCGGGATTGCTTTTCACTGCATGAGAACTGGTAAAAACAGTTTTGTACGGCAGGAGCTGTCTTGCCAGTGCAAGCACAGTCAGGCACAGACATATGGTGTATAATATATTGAATATGCGATTATAATGTTTCATATACAGAACCGCCTGCACTTTGTTCATATATATTGTATGCAAGGGAAAAGATTTGGTTACAGTTCATTGTGTTAAAAAGGCAGAAATGATATACTATAAAAAACAGGATGTAGAAGGAGAAGGGATATGTTGAAAAAAAATGTTACACTTGAACACAAAAAGATACTTGTGACAGGGGCAGCCGGCTTTATCGGATCCAATCTAGTGCTTGCGCTTTTAAAATGTACGGAAAATGTGCATATCATCGGTATTGACAATATGAATGACTATTATGATGTCTCGCTCAAGGAGTTTCGGCTGAAGCAGATTCAGGAGCTTGCGGATGCCGTGTCGGGCGATTTTTCGTTTGTCAGGGGCAGTATCGCGGACAAGGCACTGATAAGTGAACTGTTTGAGAAATATCATCCGCAGGTGGTCGTTAATCTCGCGGCGCAGGCAGGGGTGCGTTACAGCATCGAGAATCCGGACGCGTATGTCGAGTCAAACCTGATTGGCTTTTACAATATACTGGAAGCGTGCCGCCACAGCTATGACAACGGCGCAGATGGTGTGGAGCATCTTGTGTACGCAAGCTCTTCCTCCGTGTATGGCAGCAATAAGAAAATTCCATATGCGACGGAAGACAAGGTTGACAATCCGGTATCGCTCTATGCAGCCACCAAAAAATCAAATGAGCTGCTTGCACATGCCTATGCAAAGCTATATGGGATACCATCTACGGGTCTGCGGTTCTTTACCGTATATGGTCCTGCGGGACGTCCTGACATGGCATATTTTGGGTTTACGGACAAGCTTGTGAACAACAAGAAGATTCAGATATTCAATTACGGAAACTGCAAGCGTGATTTCACCTACATTGACGATATCGTGACGGCTGTGACGGCTGTAATGGAGTGCGCGCCCCTTCCGAATGACGATGGCGTGCGGTACATGATTTACAATATCGGAAACAATCAGCCGGAAAATCTGCTTGATTTTGTCGAGATACTGCAGGATGAACTCAAGGCTGCGGGGGTTTTGCCGCAGGACTATGATTTTGAAGCGCACAAGGAGCTGGTAGGGATGCAGCCGGGGGATGTGGAGGTCACCTATGCCGACGTGCATGCGCTTGAGCGCGATTTTGGGTTTAAACCGGAAACGAGCCTGCGGGACGGCCTGCGGCGTTTTGCACAATGGTACAAGGATTTTTACGCATAATTGACAAAATAATTGTATAATTATTGCAATTTAACAGTCAAAAAGTTATACTATTATATAAGTAAATGATTTGACAAAAAATAAAGGCTTGAACGATAATGGGTCAGGTCTTTTTTCTTAATTGCAACTATACTATAAAAGGACGTGGAAATGCATGGATTTTAAACGAAAAAAAATAAGGCTTGGCGATTTGCTCGTGGAGACTGGCAGTATTACGGAGGAGCAGCTTCAAAAGGCGCTTTCAAAACAGAAAGAGCGGAATAAAAAGCTGGGAGAAATCCTTGTAGATGAAGGCTATATTACAGAGGATGACATTGCGGTGGCGCTGAGCGACCAGCTGAACATCGAAATTGTCGATCTTCAGAATATAAACGTGGATAAGTCGGTAACACAGCTGGTTCCTGTAAACATTCTGAAAAAATATACCATGATTCCGTTTGCATTCAGTGAGAAAAACAAGAATGTTCTCCGGGTGGCAATGGAAAATCCTCTCGACACATACGCACAGGAGGATATATCCATTATCACGAACTATCAGGTAGAGCCGGTTGTCGCGACGACCAGAAGTATTATGCTTGCCATTGACAAGTATTTTGGTCAGGCTGAAATGAAGGATGCGCTCAACCAGTATGCAAAAGAAAAGAAGCTCGAGGTCGAAATCGATGAGCATGAGGAGGAGGAAATCAACAGCTCCCCGATTGTAAAGCTTGTCAAGGAAATGATAGATTTGGCAGTGCGCCAGCGCGCATCGGATATTCATGTGGAACCGATGGAGGATTATATTCGCGTGAGATACCGTATTGACGGTGTGCTGCAGAAAAAAGCAACCTACAATGTTTCGGTACTTCCGGCGATTATAGCACGTATTAAGATTATAGGCGGCATGGATATTTCCGAGAAGAGAAAGCCGCAGGACGGACGTATCACACAGGTTGTAGACCACGTTGAGTATGATATCCGTGTCTCCATTCTGCCGACAGTATTTGGAGAGAAGGTCGTTATGCGACTCACGGCAAAGATGGCGCTGACAAGGGAAAAGAGCCAGCTGGGTCTCAAACCGTATGAGCTGGAGCAGTTTGACTACATTATCAAAAATCCGCATGGAATCCTTCTGGTAACGGGACCTACGGGAAGTGGTAAGTCGACAACATTATATACGGCATTGAGTGAATTAAATACAAATGATGTAAATATTATTACGGTAGAGGATCCCGTGGAGGCGAATCTTGACGGTATCAATCAGGTTCAGGTGAATACCAAGGCAGATCTTACTTTTGCAAGTGCACTGCGTTCCATTCTGCGACAGGATCCGGATATTATCATGATTGGTGAGATTCGAGACACGGAGACGGCGTCAATAGCCGTGCAGGCGTCCATCACAGGACATCTCGTTGTAAGCACGCTGCATACCAACTCGGCGGCGAGTTCCATTACACGTCTCGAGGACATGGGAATCGAGTCCTACCTGATAGCGGATTCCGTAATCGGTGTCATTGCCCAGAGACTTGTCAGGCGGCTTTGCCCGCTCTGCAAGAAACCGAGACCGGCGACGGAAGAGGAGAAGGAATTTATGGGAGTGGATGTCGGTGAAGACGTCACAATATACGATCCGTGCGGTTGTCCCAAGTGTGAAAATACAGGCTATAAAGGACGAATCGGTGTGTATGAGATTATGAAGATGTCGCCGGCGCTCAAAAAGATTATCAGCAGACGTGACGGCGCGGATGTCCTGAAGGAAAAGGCGATTGAGGAGGGAATGCGGACATTGCGGATGAGCGGGTCAGGCTATGTGCTGGACGGTACAACTTCTTTTGCAGAGGTAGTCCGCATATCTTTTGATTCATAAAAGAACACCGTAAACTATCATCAAGACGCAGATGGAGAAACGGGCATGAAAGGGGAAAAAGACAGAAATGGCAAAATATGGGTATGAAGCCATAGATAAGCTTGGAAAAGAAGTGAAGGGTTCCATAGATGCAGACGGCGAGGACGAGGTAAAAAGCAAACTGCGCAGTCAGGGACTGACTGTTGTGTCTGTAAAAGGACAGAGTGTGCTGACGCAGGATATCAATATCCAGATAGGAGGATATCCGACGGCAAGGGATCTCAGTGTCATGTGCCGTCAGTTTGTCAGCATGAACAAGGCGGGCGTAACGATTATGGAAACGCTGCGCATGCTGCATGAACAGACGGAAAACAAACGATTGAAGGATGCGCTCAACGAGGTGCGAATCGGCATTGAAAAGGGTGATACCCTTGCGCAGGCGCTCGGCGACCACCCCAAGGTTTTTCCAAGCCTTATGGTGAACATGGTGGCGGCAGGCGAGGCATCCGGTACGTTACATATTGCGATGGACAGGGTTTCCACGCAGCTTGACAAATCAAGCAGAACACAGGCGCTTGTGAAAAAGGCAATGATATATCCGATTGCTGTGTTTGTCATTGCAATTGTCATCACGGTTGTCATGCTGGTGGTTGTCATTCCCTCCTATCAGACGATGTTCGTGGATCTGGGCACAGAGCTTCCTGCTATTACAAAGTTTTATGTGGCGTTGAGTAACGGGCTGATTCATTATTGGTTCATCATTATACCTGTTGTCGCCGGCATTGCGGTTGGCATCACTTATTTTGCAAAAACAATAGCAGGAAAACATTTCTTCGGAATGCTTGCATTAAAGATTCCGATTTTGAAAAACATGACAGTGAAATCGGCAGCGGCACAGATGGCAAGAACGCTCGGCACATTGCTGGGATCCGGCGTGTCGCTTGTCGAGGCGACAGAAATCGTGTCCGGCATTATGGGTAACGTTTATTTCAAGGAAGCATTGAAGGATGCGTCTGACCAAGTGTCAATCGGTATGCCGCTGTCTCGTCCGCTTGAGGATTGCGGGTTGTTTCCGCCGATGGTATACCATATGATTCGTATTGGCGAGGAGTCCGGTAATACCGAGGATATGCTCGATAAGCTTGCGGATTACTATGATGAGGAAGTGGAAATGGCAGTGCAGTCATTGATGGCGGCGATGGAGCCTATGATTATCGTGGTGCTCGCAATCGTGGTCGGCGGACTGGTAGCTGCATGTATGGCGCCGATGATGACAATGTACACTGCACTTGATTCGATGTAATCAAATCATTTTGGCTCAGACAGCGACAATATAAAACGAAAAAATTTATTGAAATAACGGAGGGCAGAAATGTCAGGATTTGATAAAGATGCATTTTGGAGTAAAATATTATCCATGTATGATGCGGCAAAGGAGAACAACTATGTCATTAAAGTTGACGAGGAACAGATTCGGGAACTAAAGTCAATTTTTATTGACCTGTACATACCTATGGAGAACCTGAGCCATTACGATGACGAGGGACTGCTGAAGAAAATGATGATAACAATTTCGTCAATGTACAAGGTGGATAAGGACACCATGGGAAATTCCGGTGAAATTGTCCAGCTGGTCAATACCGTCAATTATGACGGCAGAAATATGTACATCTGGTTTGCCAAAATATCACCGGTAAAGATGCGGCGGATTCAGCTTGGAAAAACAAGGGAGCAGATTGCCGAACGAATGGGGTATGGGGTGTCTGCGGTGAAAAATTGTGAGGCTCCTTTCTGCGATTTGACAAGGCAGCCGGAAACGCTGATACGGAAACTTGCCAAGGCGCTGGAATGTGATCCGTCGACACTGATGGGTTAAAAATAATGGAGGATAATAAATGGACAGCTATATATTTACAGATATGGAAATTGATGCAATAGGGGAAATTTCAAATATATGTCTTGGCTCATCGGCGTCGACACTCAGTATGCTGGTGCGTCAGACAGTAGATATTACACCGCCGAAAGTGGAAATTGTTGAGAAAAGCGAATACACAAAAAATGTATCTTCCAAGAAAGTTTTTGTAAAGGTCAATTATGTGGAGGGGGTAAAAGGATGCAGCATCCTGATGCTCGAGGAGCATGATGCCAAGGCGATTGCCGACCTGATGATGGGAAGCGACGGAAGCGGTGATTTTGCAAAGATGGATCTGGGAGAGCTTCATATCAGTGCAGTGTCCGAGGCGATGAACCAGATGATGGGGGCGGCTGCAACTTCCATGAGCGTCATGCTGGAAAGGAAAACGGATATATCGACTCCCGAGGCAAAATTTATGGAAGACGGTGAATACATTGCATGTGAGTTTCCGGATGAGGAAAGGTTTGTCAAAGTGCGATTTCGGATGAAGGTAGGAGAGATTATTAACAGCCCGGTAGTTCAGCTCTATCCGCACAACCTTGGCAAGGCAATTAGCGACCTTTTCCTTATCAAGAAAGCAAAGGAGAAGGAAAGTCAATAATAAATGGGTGGAGAAGAGATAAAGAAAAGAATAACCAGAAAAAATCTAAAAAAAATGTATGAAATATCTTACAGCTTTTTAAGGAAAATAAAATATGACCACGTGTCCTCGTTTGCGGGACACGCGGCTTTATTTTTGCTTATGTCGCTGTTTCCGATGGCAATGTACTGCATATCCATGTTCAACTATCTGCCGATTGATACGGCAAGGTTTACGGAATATATGCTCAGCGTGATTCCGGAGGGGCTGGCGCCGCTTTTGAACCAGATTCTTGCGGAGGCGTATGCCGAGAGTACGACCATGGTAAAATCCTTCACCATGCTTGTCATGCTTTTCTGCGCATCAAAGGGAGTCTATGCAGTCATCATCGGTATGAATGCGGTATACGGCATCAGGGAGACCAGAGGGACGATTTTTGTATATGCGCTTGCAGTCCTCTATGTTGTAGCCTTTTTTTCGGCGATGGGGCTTATGATGATTCTGATTGTGTTAGGGAACAATATTTTTAACTGGCTGCTTCAGTTTGTGCCGGGAATGGCTATGTTTGACGCGCTGTTCAAATACGGAAAGTACCTCTGTATGCTTGTATTTTTGCTGCTTTTCTTTTTGTTGGTATACATGAACTTTCCCAACAGAAAATCCAGACTCCGCTATGAGTTCTGGGGGGCGCTGTTTTCCACGATTGCATGGCTCGTCTATTCGTGGGCATTTTCCTTCTACATCAGTAATTTTGCGAATTATTCCATTACATACGGTAGTCTTGCGACAGTCGTGATTTTTATTTTGTGGCTGTATGGGACGATGAATATTGTGTTTGTCGGCGCTGAAATCAATGTGGTTCTGCGCAAGTTTGCGGAATACGGTTATAATTACAGAAGGGCATACGAATATTATAAGGATAAATACCATGGTGACTTGATGGTACAAAGAGGGACTTTGATAAAGTTCAGGGCTAAGAGAAGACGCGTTGGGAGAGAAAATGACATATGATGTGTTTGTTTTGCGGGAATAGGAAAAAATGCTGGGATGACAAAAGCGACGAGGCGCTTGCTCTGGAGTGGGTAAAGTGCGGATATGATGACTACGTGCTTGATGAGTTGATAGATTTGGATGACCTGCTTGCGGAGTCCAATCGACGAATGGAGCCTGACAACGATTAAACCGGATGCTGTGCATCCGGTTTAATCGTTGAGGACAATAACAAAATTGGAAGAAATATATGCTTCATAGTCCTGATACAGGATTTTGGTCCATCCGTTGTCCATAATCTCCAAGATATCGAAAGTCGTTCCTTCATCGACGGTTTCAAGGACTTTGGCATCCTCGGATGCTGCGTCGCGGATATTGACACGTGTGGAGGTCTTTCCGCGTTTGGTAGTGGGTGTTTCCTCCACCACATCAGGAACGGGTTCGGCTGCGACAGACGCAGCAGCGGCAGCACTCTGGGTCTGCGGCTCGTCGGATAAGCTGACGGATTCCACAATGGTTGCGGTTTCCGATTCCTCCACAATGGCATAACGGGGACGTGTAATGATACAGAAAATCAGGAAACAAATTGAGACAGACATGACAGTTATTATGGATATCAAGATTGTATTTATTGTTGTTTTCTTCATCATTGTCACCTCGTTTTTTCACAGTATTGTAAGATTCGTCTTGTGATTGAAAAATGTTTGTGGCAAATATAGTATAGCCTATCTGATTGGCGTTGGCAAGAAATCGTAAGTATCATATATTATTCTAATATTTTATTAACATTATTGTAATAAATAGCTATGGCATAGACGGAAATATACACGCTCTAGGCAAAACTTCGACGGTGATGCGGCGGCATCATCTAGAAACTTTAAATAAAAAGGATTGACAACATGCATTGTTTGTGGTATTATATTTTTCGGTAACAGCGACTTAGTCGTTGGAACTGGCTGCTATAGCACAGTCGGTAGTGCGTCGCATTGGTAGTGCGGAGGTCACGGGTCCGATTCCCGTTAGCAGCTTTATAAAAAGTCTTTTATATAAAACGCTCAGGGGAATGCATTTCCCCTGAGCGTTTTAATGATTATCGCGCTCTGCCACGAAATGATCCACAAGACGCTGCACATCCTCCAGACAGGTTCCGCATACGGTTCCGGCACCTGTGACTGCCTGAACTTCTTCCAGCGTACTTGCCCCGGAATAAACAGCATCCTTAATCATGCCGTTTGTTACGCTTTGGCAGTTACATACAATCTTATCAAGATTCATCTGTTGAACACCTCCTTTTCAAAAATAGAATGCACAGTTCTGGAAAAAATATACTTTTCCAAAACTGTGCAATAATGATTTAGTCTGTGTCAGATGCGGGTTCTGCCGGTGTCTGCGGCTGTGTCTGTGCGGCAGCGCGCTGCTGCATTTCAAGCATCTGCTGCTGGAGTACTTCCTGCGCGTTTGGTGCGGCGAAGAAGAAGCTGTTATGCGGACATAACTGCTTTGCCTCGGCGGCTGCGTCGTCAGGTACTGTTGTGAGTGCGGAGCCAAGGTTATTGTCCTGAAGCCGTTCCGGTACCTGTTCAATTACGGATGCCTGTTTAAACGGACACTCGTCCGCAGCGGCAAGTCCTGAATACAGGCAGACATTGGAATAGTAGTGTACGTCACAATACTCTGTAGGAACAGTCCCTTCCGCAAAGTACTCGGTTTTGACAGAGCCGTCACACACGCCGGCAATCGGAAGCCGTCCGGACTTCGAGCATATGGATGCAGTGACGATGCCGCCTGCCATGGGGAAGGACTGATACTCAAGATTTTCGTGAATTCTTGACATGACAGCTTTCCACATGGTCTTGGAAAGATTTTTCTCCTTGGAGGATTTCATGCTTACGTTATTGTCATATCCTGTCCATGTCGTGGCGGTGTAGTATGGTGTATATCCTGAAAACCATACATCCTTATAGTCGGAAGTTGTGCCTGTTTTTCCGGCAATTGCCATGTTGCCAAAGTTCACGGAACCACCGGTACCGGATGTCACAACATCTACCATTGCGTTTGTGAGAAGCCATGCGGTGGATTCCTTGATGACCTGTGTGGATTCCGGCGCCGTGTTGTCTATCAGGACGTTTCCGTCGTGGTCAATTATTTTTGTGTAGAGTTTTGGCTTGATATAAGTGCCTTTGTTCGCAATGGCGGCGTAGGCGGCATTCAATTCCAGATTGGTTACGCCGTCTGTGATACCGCCGAGTGCAAGCGGCTGGCCGATATCGGAAACGATTGTCCCGTCTTTTTCCACACGCTTGTCAACCATAGTCGTGAAACCAAAGTTCTGCAGATAGTCAAAACCGAGCTGCGGGGATATCTGTGTAAGTGTTTTTACGGCAACGATGTTGGCCGACTGCACAATACCGTACCTGAGGCTTAGGAGTCCCCTGTAATTGCTTCCCCACCAGTTTTTTACAGGGCGTCCGCCAGCGTAATTGTACGGAGCGTCGTTCTGCACGTCTGCAAGGGTAAGCCCGGCGCTGTCAAGCGCGGGTGCATAGGTCGAAACAACCTTAAATGTAGAACCGGGCTGTCTTGTCGTGTTGGATGCACGGTTGAGGGTACGGCTTGCTTCCTTCGCGCCGCGTCCGCCGACCATGGCTACCACATATCCGGTAGACTGATCCTCGATTGTGATGGAAACCTGTGGCTGCGGTGTCAGGGTGACGCGCTCGCCCTCTACCGTGTCTCCTTCCTCCATCACGTCATGCTTGTATGCCTCGATGGCCTCATAAGCCGCATCCTTGGAATCGTAGAGCAGATTAAAGGATGCATTCTGCTCTTTGTAGTGCGCCCTGAACATTTCGGTGCTGTGGTTTTCTTTTTCCCCGTTTGCTTTCACAATGGTAAGCACATAGTTGAGGTACCACTTTGTGTTTTCGGGATAGTTTTCCTCGTTGCCGTATACTTCGTCACAGATTGCCTGAATATCAGGATCCTGCGTTGTGTAAATGCTTAAGCCGCCGCTGAACAGGAGACGGTGCGCCTGCGTTTCATTGAACCCTTTTATTTCCATGAGATCGGCAAGAACCTGTTCCGCAACCTCGTCTACAAAATATGTATAGACGGAATTGCTTTCAGTCTTCTGGTTGACCTCGGAAATACGGCTGTAAACGTCGTCCGCCATTGCCTCGTCATACTCTGCCTGCGAGATAAACTCCTGTTCTTTCATGTTATTGAGGACGATTTCGCGTCGTTTCTTGTTTTCCTCCGGATGGGAAATGGGGTTGTATCTCGATGGATTTGACGTGGTGGCAGCGATAACGGCGCACTCGGAGAGTGTCAGCTGGTAGGGCTGCTTGTTAAAGTAGCGGGCTGCTGCAGCCTTGACGCCGAGGGTATTCTGCCCTAGGTTGATGGTATTCATGTAGACTTCCAAGATTTCCTCTTTTGTCATTTTCTTTTCAAGTTCAAGTGCGAGGTACTGTTCTTGGACTTTTCGCCTGATTTTCTGGATGTCGCTCTCATTGGTCCAGTTGTCAAAAACATTGTTCTTGATAATCTGCTGGGTGATGGTGGATGCACCCTGTGACAGGTCCCTTTCCTGTATTACAATGAAAGCAGCACGAATGATACCCTGAATGTCAATACCATTGTGCTCATAAAAACGCTTATCCTCGATTGCCACAAAAGCATCGGCGAGATATTGTGGAATTCTGTCCATTTTCTCATTGCTTCTGTTGGAGTTCGCTGCGACAAGCTTTGTCAGCTCGTTGCCTTTGGCATCATATACGACTGTGGCAAATCCCCGTGGAAGCACAGTCGATGGGTCGACGTCAGGTGCCGAGCTTAAAATTCCTTTGAATGCGCCAATACCCAGACAGATACCGATTACTGCCGTTGACAGGGCGGCAACCAGTATAACCTTGAGTGCGGACACAAAAAACAACTTTTGGAATTTTATGGTTTTAGAAGTCAGGGATTTTTGGACTTTAGAAATTCCTCGTTTCCCATAATTCATGCAATCACCTCCGTAAAACAACTGCTTAAATTGACTATGTAGGGAAATGCAAAAGAAATAGCATTGACTCGAAAACCTGTCCTGTGCATTCCGGCAATGTTATTTTTGCAGTTCCTAACTGCTGGTTTTATAAACCATCTACTCATTATACCAAATTCGATTAGGTAAATAAAGGATTTTTTTATTTATATTATTTTTCACAATTTTTTCATATTTATGGACAATTTTACTTTATTTATATATGCTATTTTGTACATAACTTTTGCGTTTCATACAGGTTTATGATATAATCGTGCAGAAATGAGGTGAAATATGGAAAAGGATTCAACTTATCAGGACTATGAAGCGTTTCTGCTGCTGACAGAAGGCGCAGAGGCGGAGCTTGTCGAAAAGAAGTCGCGTTTTATCGCAACGGTCCGCCCCGTGGCAAGCGAGACGGAAGCGGAAGCATTCATTGAGGAGATGAAGAAAAAATATTATGATGCCAGACATAACTGTTCGGCATTTGTAATAGGAAACAGGGCGCAGGTGACAAGAAGCAGCGATGACGGAGAACCGGGCGGCACAGCGGGGAGACCGATGCTTGAGGTACTGCTTGGAAGCGGAATCCGGAATGTGGCTGTGGTGGTTACAAGGTATTTTGGCGGTACGCTTTTGGGAACAGGTGGTCTCGTGCGTGCATATACGGGCGTGGTAAAGGAGGCGCTTGAAAAGTGTGTCGCAGTCCGCCAGCAGTTTGGCGTCAGGTTCACGGTGCGCACGGATTACAATTCGGTAGGAAAGATTCAATATCTGCTTGCGGGCAGTAATGTAAAGATGGAGGACAGCGTCTATGAGGCGGATGTTGTGCTGACAGTCACTGCGCCGATAGAGGTGTATGGACGTCTGTGCAAAGAAATGACGGAGGCGACGAGCGGACGCGCACAGATTACAGAGCTTTCGCGGCTTTATTTTTCCATGTAGGGAACTGCGGTTCCTAAGGTACAGTGAAGATGGGAGGTTAGAAAATGATACAGGCTCAAAATCTGGTAAAAACATTTACACGAACAGAAAAAAAGAAGAAACGCGTATCGTTTCAGGCGGTCGACGGCATATCCATCGAGGCGCGTGACGGCGAGATATTGGGGGTACTAGGGCCAAACGGCGCAGGGAAGACGACGCTTCTGCGCATGCTTGGAAAGCTGATGGAACCGACAGGCGGAACGGTTATGATTACGGATGCTGCAGGCAGGGAACTGACGCAGGATGTCGAAATCAAGCAGCATATCGGTTATCTGTCAGGAAATACAAAGCTGTATAAGCGGTTTTCTGCACGGGAGATGCTGTTTCTGCTCGGGGAGATTTACGGCATGACAAAGCAGGAAGCGGAGAACCGGATTGCAGAAATTGTGGATATCCTTGATCTGGGCGCTTTTGTGGATAACCGCATTGAGCGTCTTTCCACTGGGCAGACGCAGCGCATATCCATTGCGCGATGTCTTCTGCACAGTCCGCAGGTCTATATATTCGATGAGCCGACGCTGGGGCTTGATATTATCAGCAGCCGCTCCATTATTGATTTTATGAAGCAGGAAAAGGAAAACGGAAAGACAGTACTTTATTCAACGCACTATATGGAGGAGGCTGAGTTTTTATGCGACAGGATTGTGATGATTTATCAGGGACGTGTTGTGGCGAAAGGGTCTCCTGACGAATTAAAAGAGCGAACCGGAACAACAAATCTCAGGGAAACATTTTTAAAACTGATTGAGGATGTGACAGACATGCAGGGGGTACAGTTATGAAAAATTCGGGGGGAAACGCGAAGCTGACAAAGATTAAGGCAATCTACAAAAAGGAGATGCTGGATCTGCTCAGGGACAAAAAAACGCTGATTATGATGGTGCTTGTTCCGTTGCTCCTCTATCCGCTGATTATGATGGGATCTATGCTTTTTAGCTCCGCAATTGCAAACAGTGTACAGTCGGATGTGTACCACATAGCAGTTGTAGACGATGCGGTGGGTTCCGACATCAATGGATATGACGGCAGGGCATTCAGGCAGCTTCTGGAAGACACAGAGGATGAATTGGAGTACCACCTTATAATAGAAGATATTCCGTCAGGAGAGTGTGCCGAGGCGCTTAGTGCGGAAACGATAGACGCTTATATAGATGTAACTGCCTCGTATGCGGAAACAGACAACAAAAATGTATTCACGATATACTATCTCTCGTCAAAATCCGCGTCTTCGACAGCGGCGGACATGATTGAGGACAAACTCGGGCTGTATAAGGATCAGACAACCAGATGGATGCTGAGTACGCTTGGCATCGACAATCCGGATGCGCTTTTGGATCCGGTCACGGTGGCATTTGACGACCAGTCGGCAAACGAGGAGCGGGTAGGCAGGCTGCTGGGCATGATGCTGCCGATGCTGATGGTGACAAGCATCCTGATGGGGGCATTTTATGCATCCGTGGACGCAACTGCGGGTGAAAAAGAGCGGGGAACGCTGGAAACGATTCTGACACTTCCGATTGGAAATGATGCGCTGATTATCGGAAAATTTTTGGCGGTATCGACGGTTGCTGTGGCGTCCGCAGTGTTGAATCTGGTGTCGATGCTCCTGATGAGCATTTATTTCTATGCAGTGATACAAACCGAAGATGCGCAGGAGCTACATATGAACCTGATGGATTTTGTTCCGGCGCTTATGATTGTGCTTTTGTGTACTGTTGCGTTTGCGCTGTTTATCAGTGCGGTTACCATGTGTGTCACCACTTTTGCTAGGTCTTTCAAGGAGGCGAACAACTATGCGACGCCGCTGATGCTCGTCGTAATGTTTGCAAGCTTTGTGACTTTTGTGCCAAACATTGAGTTCACAGGCATGCTCGCAGCGGTTCCTGTGGTCAACATCAGCCTTCTCATCAGCAACATTCTGGTTTTTACATACGATTTTTCGGTTATTATGATTGTGCTGGTGACCAATATCGTGTATGCTGCGATTGCCATTCTGTTGTTAATCCGTCTGTACAATAGTGAGGAGATGCTGTTTGGCGAGGGCGGCACGAACATACAGATTTTCACAAGCAGAAAGGAAATCAAGGGCGGCGGCGTGCCGACGATGTCCGATGCAGTGCTTGTGGTTGCGACTGCGCTTTTGCTGCTTTTGTATGTCGGTTCGGTTGTGCAGGCAAAATTTTTGCTCTGGGGACTGTTCATGACACAGCTCTTTATCATCGGCGTGCCGCTCCTGGCTGTCTGGTACACCAAAAGGGATGTGCGAAAAACCTTTTCGCTGCGTCTTCCGAAACCAATATGGGTACTTGGCGCCGTGCTCTCGGAGCTGGGATGCTATGTGCTGGTCATAGCGGTATCTTTCGTTCTGGGCAGCCTGTTTCCGCAGGATACGCAGAACGTTAACGAAACGATGGAGTATATCCTCGACGGGGCGGGCTTTTTGCCGGCGCTGCTGGTCATTGCCCTGACGCCTGCGGTCTGTGAGGAAGCACTGTTTCGGGGATATTTTTTCTCGGCAGCCCAAAAGCGTCTGCGCCCCGCGGCGGCAATCCTGATCGGAGGCGCCGTGTTCGGGATTTATCATCTGAGTTTTGTGAAGTTTTTTACAACCGGAATACTGGGGCTGCTGTTCTGTTATGTAGTGTACCGAACAGGGAGTATACTCCTTACATCGCTGATGCACTTTATGAATAATGCGGTTTCGGTCATTGCAATATATTATCCGGAAAAGATGCAGAGTCTGGTTCCGCTATTGTTTCAGGAAAGCCTGCGCGGCGGTGAGATACTGGTTCTGATGACAGCCGGAACCATATGTCTGGCAGCCGGACTGCTGCTATTGCGGTCGGGCGGAAGGAGACAGTAACGACTGACGGTATTCGGACGGTGTGCATCCCATCATCTTCTTGAAAACCTTGCTGTAATAGCTTGTGTTGTTAAATCCAACAGTGCCTGCAATTTCCGAGATGGATTCGCTTTCTTTCTGTTTCATGCGCACTGCGGATTCCATGATGCGGTACTTCATCAGGTATTCGATAGGCGTTAGACCGATAGCCCGCTTGAAACAACGGCAGCATTCGCTCTTGCTGACCAGTATGGAGTCCGCGATTTTATCCAGTGTGAGCGGCTCCATAAAATGTTCCTGAATATAAAGGACTGCCTGCTTGACACGGTGTGCGTCCTGCCCGGTATTGTGCAGGGCAGCTCTGGCAGAAGCGGCGGCGCTGTCGGGGAGCTGCTCATACACAAGCTTCCACAACTGTAGGATGCACGCTTTCGAGAGAAGCTCATACCCGCAGGATTGTCCGCTGTTAAGCTGGATAAGCTGTTTCAACAGCTGTGAAAACGGTTGATACAGGTGATGGCTTGAAGGGATGTGCAGACACGCAAAGGTACTGTTGGAAGTAACCGGTGTCAGGTATTTATTCAATAAAAAGTCAGATTGGTCATAACCTAGTATAAATGTCGGATGAATACGGATGGAATGTGATTCCGCTGTGCGGCTGCCAACAGAAGCTATGGAGTGCTCTGCCAGCTGGTTGATAAAAAGAATGTCCCCTTCGCGGATGGGGATTTTTTTTTGTCTGCAAGTGATGCAGGCTTCCCCTTTGATGTGGTACAGGAATTCAATCTCGTCATGCCGGTGCACGCTTTGAATGTCATCCGGACGGCATTCGACTTTGGAGACTTCAAGCGGATATCCGCTAAACAGAAGTCTCTGCGTGCGTTTGGTATAAAAGTTGCTGTTTGAATCTTTATTCATGGAAAATGGAACCTCCTAAATAAATGATGTACTCTCGGAATCGCTCCTGCACCTGCCTTTGTGGCTGATTTTCCGCCATATGCACATAAATTTAATCAACGTACGTTCCACGTACGCCTCATAAATTTATGCACATCTGACAAAAAATCATCTCACGAAATCAGGCACAAAGAGACTCCGAGAGCACATAATGTCATTGATGCAGAACAAGCTGCGTATTTCTGCATAGGTGCATAACATTATTATAACATCTTTTCTGCAAAATTCCGTAACATTTTATACGCTTTTGGACATTATTGGTAAAACCGACTATTTTTTTTGCATTTTTTCTAAATTTTTTTTGCAAATATGAGATTACACGAAATCTCCGTAATTTACCATGGAAATGAAAAGCTTTATGATGTATAATATGGCTTATCGGAAGTGGAAACAGCTTCCGGGGAACCTTAAATTGAATTATAAAGAGTAGGACGGCTTTTTATAATATGTTTCACATGTGATAGGAAACATATACGATGGAAAACATACGAGTGATTTATTAGAGTATTGGAAGGGATCGATATGCATACTATTTTTCAGTCGGATTTTCAGACAGATGAAATCAGAAAGACAGATGAGAGAAGAAAGGTATTAGAACTCGAAAGGATGAAAAAAAGTCTGGAGCTGCAGCTTCAGGAGATGGCAAAAACGGTTGAGCGGCAGCAGGAGATGATTGCCCTGGCGAAAAAGGATCCGCTTACAGGACTGCGAAACCGTCAGGAGGTTTCCGATCAGGTAAATGCCATGCTTCACGGGGACTGTGAGGGCGCTTTTTTCATTATGGACATGGATAACTTTAAGTGT
This sequence comes from uncultured Lachnospiraceae bacterium, assembly GCA_910579275.1. Classification (GTDB taxonomy): domain Bacteria; phylum Bacillota; class Clostridia; order Lachnospirales; family Lachnospiraceae; genus COE1. The sequence goes on along the minus strand of CAJTTO010000008.1, from coordinate 19,616 downwards.
GTCAATGATACGTATGGGCACATGGAAGGCGACCGGGTGCTTGTGCGTTTTGCAAGGGCGCTGAAAACGGTGGTTGAGGAAGACGACATTGTTGCGCGGCTCGGCGGTGATGAGTTTGTGATTTTTTCACCGGGACATCGGGATAAGTGTGCGCTGAAAGTGAAGGCACGGCAGATAATCAGGCAGATTGAGCGCGGGCTTGTGACGCCGGGAAGGCTTATGCGCGTGACCGTTTCGATCGGAATTGCAATGGCTCCGTATGACGGTATTACATATGAGGCACTGTACGGCAATGCCGACAAAGCGCTCTACGTCACAAAAAATGGCGGAAAAAACGGTTATCAGTTTTTTGAAGATATAGAAAGGACAGCGGAGCGCGGGGCGGGAAATAGCCGGCCGAACAGTTCGCTCAAAGAGATAACAAACAAACTCAGGGAGAGAAAAATGGAAGGGTCATTTGAAGTAGAATACAGTAATTTTGAAAAAATCTATCGCTTTATGGAGAGGAACCTGATTCGTGAAAACAGGGAAGTGCAGTGTGTGCTTTTTACGATTTCAGACGATATGGAAGCGGATGAGACAACGCTTCAAAGGCAGCTTGAACACCTGCAGCACGCAGTGACTTCCTCCCTGCGGAAAGGCGATGTGACGACACGGTACAGTTCGTCGCAGGTGCTGGCGCTATTGATGGATGTCAATATGCAGAATGCAGATATGGTGGTCAACAGGATTCTCGGAAAATACCGCATGGAATCGGGCAAAGAAGCGATGAAAGTGTTATATGACATTCAGCAGCTCAGGGCGAGTGAAGAGGTTTGTTAGGGAACAAGGCACCTTACGGGGTGTCTGTTTTATTGCAGAACATGGTTTTTGTATTTAATGCATAATAAAATATTTTATATTTATGTAAAATAAACGTTGTTTCTTTCCGAAATTTGTGATAAAAATAAAGTATCAAAGTTTTGTATGAAATAGAATACGGATATGGAGGGTTACCATGAAAACAGGAAAAAATTACAAGTTTTGGTTTGCGACAGGCTCACAGGATTTATATGGCGACGAGTGCCTTAGAAACGTGGCAGAGCACTCACAGAAAATCGTGGAGGGTCTTAATAAGTCCGGCTTGCTGCCATACGAGGTTGTATGGAAACCGACGCTTATCACAAACGCTGTGATTCGCAAGACATTTAATGAGGCAAATGCGGACGAGGAGTGCGCCGGCGTTATCACATGGATGCATACATTTTCACCGGCGAAGTCATGGATTCTTGGACTTCAGGAGTACAGAAAGCCGCTGATGCATTTCCACACACAGTTTAATGAGGAGATACCGTATGATACGATTGACATGGACTTCATGAACGAGAACCAGTCTGCCCATGGTGACCGTGAGTATGGTCATATCGTGAGCCGTATGGGCATCGAGAGAAAGATTGTGGTCGGATACTGGCAGAATCCGGACGTTGTCGGAAAAATAGCGCAGTGGATGGTTACCGCGGTCGGCGTCATGGAATCCTCACATATCAGAGTGTGCCGATTTGGCGACAACATGAACAATGTTGCCGTTACGGAAGGCGACAAGGTTGAGGCGCAGATTAAATTCGGATGGGAGATTGACCATTATAATGTCAATGATTTGGCGGCGTATGTCGATGCGGTTTCCGCTGCCGACATCAAGGCACTGACAGACGAATATTACACAAAATACAAGATTCTGACAGAGGGCAGGGACGACGCGGAATTCAGAAAACATGTGGAGGTTCAGGCCGCAATTGAAATCGGAATGGAGAAGTTTCTTGAGGAGAGGGACTACCACGCGATTGTCACGCATTTTGGCATGCTCGGCGGGCTGAAGCAGCTTCCGGGACTTGCAATTCAGCGTCTGATGGAGAAGGGTTACGGATTTGGCGGCGAGGGAGACTGGAAGACAGCAGCCATGGTTCGCCTGATGAAGATTATGGCATCGAACGTAAAGGATGCAAAAGGCACTTCCTTTATGGAGGACTATACATACAATTTTGTTCCGGGCAAGGAAGGTATTTTGCAGGCGCATATGCTTGAAGTATGTCCGACGATTGCCGACGGAGACATTTCCATTAAGGTCTGCCCGCTTTCAATGGGCAACAGGGAAGACCCGGCAAGACTTGTGTTTACATCAAAGACTGGTCCGGCAGTTGCGACTTCGCTGATTGATCTTGGCAATCGTTTCCGCCTGATTATCAATGCTGTTGACTGCAAGAAGGTTGAGAAGCCGATGCCGAAGCTTCCTGTAGCGACCGCATTCTGGACACCGGAGCCGAATCTGACAGTAGGTGCGGAAGCATGGATCTTAGCTGGCGGAGCGCACCATACGGCATTCTCATACGACCTTTCTGTGGAGCAGATGACAGACTGGGCGGATGCAATGGGCATCGAGTCCGTCGTTATTGACAAGAATACGGATATCAGGACATTCAAGAATGAACTTCGCTGGAACGCTGTTGCATACAGATAATAAGAACTATTCGAAGTACAGGCGTTTTGGCTTTTCGATGAACTCAACTTCATCCAGACTTGCGAAGGCATCAATAAAGTCCTCCCTGACGGTTGCAACGGCATAACCGTTAATGAGCGGCTCAATATGTATGACCTCCGATTCAAGACGCTCGAGCGCCCCGTGATATTTTACAATCAATTCCCAGGTTTTCGTGGCAGGTGTATAGCCTGTTCCGAGAACCTGGGATTTTTGCATTTCTGCCTCGGTAGCGGCGAGCGCGAGATTGAGAAGGTTTTCAAGCTTTGCATTTGGCATGGACAGGACGCTCCTGAGCTGGAAAGTTTATATAATATATGTTGGAAAATTTTTATTGACAAATATATCGTTAGCTGATATATTATTTATATGATATATCAGCTAACGATATATCGGATAGTGAGTGAAAGAGCAAAGGAGGGGGACGGATGGCAGAAAAGGAATGTCCGTTGACGGAAGCCGTGTATTACATTCTTCTGGCCGTCAGAAAACCAAATCATGGATATGGCATTATTCAGGAAGTGGAGCAGCTGACCGGCGGGCGTGTGACGCTGGGGGCGGGAACTTTGTATGGCGCCATACAGACACTGCAGAAAAAGCAGTGGATTGATGTCTACAGTGTGGACACGGAATCACGCAAAAAGAAAGAGTATATAATTACGGATTTGGGAAAAGAAGTTTTTGAGACGGAGCGAATCCGCCTTGAGGAACTGCTGCGAAATGCAGAGCTGATGCGGGATGTGCAGTGAAAATAGAAAGTGAGGGGAAGAAAATGATGAAATTTCGTTTGTGTCTTGACAAAGATGCAGAGACAGAGTGGCTCAACCGGATGGCAGCAAACGGGTGGGCGATGAAGCGGTTCTTTGCAGGTTTTTACAGTTTTGAGAAATGTGAGAAAGGGGAGTATGTCTACCAGATTGATTTTGGCGACAGAATGTATGCTGTCAGCGATGGTTACAGGGAGTTCATGCAGGAATCAGAAATTGAAATTGTGCAGACATGGGGTTACTGGGTAATTCTGCGCAAGAAGGCTTCCGAGGGGGCGTTTGAACTGTACACGGACGCGGCATCCAGTCTGCAGCATTACAAAAAAATCCGCAGAATGTTCAAGGTGGCAGCCATTGTGGAGATGATCTGCCTGTTTATGGAACTTTATGGCTGGATTGTACATAACATTTCGATCGCATTTTTCTTTATGTTCGTGATTGGCGCTATTATAATAGGATGTCTCAATATGGTGATAAAGCTTAATGAGAAAATAGGATTGCTGCAGGAGCAGGTGGACGGTATTGCTTACGATGTGAAACACAAGCGTATTTCCACGCTGCTTCCCGCCGGATTGCTGTTGAACAGCTGCGCATTTTTAATCAGAGAGAGTGTACCTTTGTATTTCAAATATTTCATTCAGATAGCAGCAATTGTATTGATGGCTGTCGGTCTGTTTATGACATACAGGAAAAAGTAACTTTTTCACGGAGACAGAAAAAATTGTAATATTTGTTGACCATATCCTTGTTATCAAGTATAATCATAGTATATATTTGCCAAGAATATCACAAAAAGAGTTGCCTGATTTAGATATTTTGCGAGTTTTTTTGCATACAACTATCAAACCACAGAATAGTTATGGTATTTTTTACAAATAGGAACACAACGGTAGTATGAAAGGATATGGTCATTGTATGGAGAAAATGAAAGATGTATCTAAGGATGTAGTATATGGGAAGAACAGTCAGGCGGCGCGGCTTAAAAAAATAGTAAAACAGACAAGGGGCTCGCTGGTTTTGGGGGTTGTACTTCTTGTGCTGCTGTTTTTTGCCAGTGTCGGATACGCAGTGGTATCTCAGGAGCAGCTTGAGAGTACGATGTATTTGAATCAGTATCGTCTCGGGTCGAAAGCACTGACTACCGCAGTGCAGTCTTATGCTGTCACAGGGGACAGAATATATTATGAGGATTATATGCGGGAACTAAACACGGACAAGAACAGGGATATAGCGTGGGCAGGCCTCGAAGCGAACGATATCAAGGACTATGAGTGGGAGGAGCTTCGGAAAATAGCATCTCTTTCCGACAACCTTGTTCCGCTGGAGGAGGAAGCCATGGCGTCTGTAGATGCAGGCGATGTGGTTTCCGCGACGGCGTTTGTCTTTGGAGAGGAGTATTCGGAGACGATTCAGCAGATTAATTCCCTGACAGATGACGTTATTACAAGAATTCAGGACCGGCTGGATAAGTCCAAAAACATGCTTCTCATACTGCAGATTATCTGTGCAGCTGCGTTTTTGGCTGGATTTATCAGGCTTGCAGTCCAGTGCCTGAAAACAATCACATTTTCACAGACAGAACTTCTGGCACCGATTATCAAGGTTTCCGATCAGATGACGCTGCTGGCAGAGGGAAACCTGCATGCAGACCTTGATCTGGCGGAGGACGACAGCGAGGTCGGAAATATGGTTGCGGCCATTCGCTTTATGAAGGATAACATGGCGGCCATTATTGACGAGATTTCGTACATACTAGAGCAGATGGGGCAGGGAAATTATATTATAACAGTCAATCAGGAGTACGTGGGTGAATATGTAAAGATTAAGGATTCCCTGAATAAAATCGTGGAGGACATGCGCGGAACGGTGACGACCATACAGGCAGTGACGAGCGAGATTGACAGCGGTGCGGGACAGCTTGCGTTTGCGGCGGAGGACTTGGCATCGGCTTGTACCGGGCAGGCAACGGTAGTTTCCGATTTGATGATGCTGTTGTCGGAGCTTACGGACAGTATTGAGTACAATGAAAAAGAGGCTGAGGAGGCTGTGAAAATTTCCAACCTTGCAAGCTCCACATTGATTGTCGGTGCCCAGAAAATGAAAGAACTGCGTGCTGCCATGAGAGATATTAACCAGTGCTCCGAACAGATTATCTCGGTAATCTCGGCGATCTCGGATATAGGCGAGGAGATTGACCTCCTCTCACTTAACGCATCCATAGAGTCCGCAAGGGCAGGGGAAGCCGGAAAAGGTTTTGCGGTTGTGGCGGAGCAGGTCAAAAAGCTTGCTGAGGCATCGCAGAATGCAGTGGGGCAGACTTCGGAACTGATTAAAAGAACGGTTGAGTCAGTGGAGCTTGGCACGCGGATTTCGCGCGAGGCGGCTGCGAACATGGAAGAGGTACAGATGGGCGCTGAGGAGACGACAGGGCGCATCAATGCAATTGTGGATAAGCTCAAGCTTGAAGTGGAGAGTATTGCCCATATCAATGAGGGAATCAACAATGTGGCAGGGATTGTGGATAACAATTCGGCGACATCTGAGGAGACGGCGGCTGTCAGTGAGCAGCAGAAGGCACAGGTTGATTCCATGGTTGATCTGGTGAGCAGATTTAAGGTATAGGGATTGGGAAGCACGCGCTTTTTCATTCTGCATATAATAAAAGGTATACATATAATCGAGTGTGGGTGCCGTATGAATGATTATGAAAAGGTGCAGTCATGCATTGTGCAGGTGACACAGCAGGAACCGTATCTCACAGGTGAAAATGTAATTGTCGCTGTGCTTGACAGCGGGATTGACTATTTTCTTCCGGAATTCCGCAATGCGGACGGACAGACACGCATTCTGGCAATCTGGGATCAGGCGGGAACGGCTGATGCGGAGCAGGGAAGACTGCCGCCTTCGGGATATCGGGAAGGCGTGCTTTATACAAGAGAGATGATTAACGAGGCACTGGCTTTGGGACGCGAAAGCGGACAAAAGCTGGTGCCTGTTTTGGATTTGTCGGGGCATGGAACGGCGGTGGCAAGCGTGGCAGCCGGTACGGAGATGGGCGTGGCGCCAAAGGCAGATTTGTTGATTGTCAGACTGGGAACGCCGCAGCGGGACTCCTTTCCGAGGACGACACAGCTGATGCGGGGCATTGACTATGCGGTGAAGCTCGGTGTGGAGCTGAACAAACCAGTAGCGGTGAACATCAGTTTCGGGAATACATATGGCGATCATCAGGGGAATTCCCTGCTGGAACGTTTTGTGGACAATGCTTCTGAAATCGGGAGAAGTATTCTGGTTATAGGAAGCGGGAACGAGGGGGCATCGCGCGGACATACTGCGGGTGTGGTACGGGACGCGTCCCATGTGACGGAGCTTTCGGTTGCGGAGTATGAGACAGGGCTGAGCATACAGCTGTGGAAGTTTTATCAGGATGTTTTTAATCTGGTAATTACATCACCCGGAAAAGAGCAGGCAACACTTGAGCTTTCCAGTCTCAGGGAGGCGCAGGCTGTGCGGCGGACGCTGGAACAGACCCAGCTGTTATGTTATCTGGGAAAACCGCTTCCCTACAATGTTCAGCAGGAAATATTTATTGATATGATTCCGACGGGAAGCTATGTAAACAGCGGTGTGTGGCGCATAACACTTCAGCCGGTATCGCTGGTTACGGGGGAGTACAGGTTTTATCTTCCGGGCTACGCGGCAAGAAACGGCGCAACCGGATTTTTCCTGCCGACGCCGGAAATGACAATTACAATTCCCTCAACGGCGAGAAGGGCGGTCACGGTTGGCGCGTATGATGTTACACGCAAGAGCTATGCGGATTTTTCCGGAAGGGGCTATGTATACCGCTATGATGACGGCAGGGCTGACACGGCGGGGGGACAGCAGATTATCGCGGATGTGAAACCTGATCTGACAGCGCCGGGGGTGGATATCACAGTACCTGTGCCAAACGGCGGATACGAACAGGTGTCGGGAACCTCCTTTGCGACACCGTTTGTGGCAGGTGCGGCGGCTCTTTTGATGGAATGGGGGATTGTCCGTGGAAACGACCGTTTTTTGTATGGGGAACGCCTAAAGGCAGCTCTGATACGGGGCGCACAGCCGCTTTCCGGGGCAGCAGCCCGTCCGGACAGTAAAACCGGATGGGGAACGATGTGCGTGGAGCGGGCGCTGGCAGGCATCCGGTAAATGAAATCGCAGCAGTAGGAAAGGATTGTGAGTTTATGCAGATTTATGTAGTACGTGAAGGAGACAGTTTGGACAGCATTGCGGCAGCGTTTGCTGTCAGCGCAGAGGAGATTGCATATGATAACCAGATTCCGGAACCTTACCGCCTTGCATTGGGGCAGGCATTGTTGATTCCGGCGGAGGGGGAGGGACAGCAGAAGCGGGCGGTTCGCGTCAACGGCTATGCATATCCATATATCCGTGATGACGTACTCTCCGAAACATTGCCATACCTGACCAACATATCCGTGTTTTCCTACGGTTTTACCACGGGCGGGGATTTGATTCCGCCGCGGGTGGATGACAGCCGTATCATCAGCGCGGCCTGGAGTCAGGGCACAGAGCCGCTTCTGGTTTTGACCCCGCTTGATGAGACGGGGATGTTCAACAACTATCTGATCAGTGAAATCACCCACAATATGGAGGCGCAGCAGCATCTCATAGACCAGATGCTTCTGACAATGGAAAACAAGGGATATGCGGGTATTGACATGGATTTTGAGTATATTTTGCCGCAGGACAGGGTTCCATATGCGGATTTTGTCGCAAATGTCAGGAATCAGGCGGCGCAAAAGGGATACCCGGTTTCAGTGGCGCTTGCGCCAAAGACTTCGGCAGACCAGAAAGGGCTTTTGTACGAGGGAAAGGATTATCGGCTGCTCGGCGCGGCGGCAGACAGTGTGCTGCTTATGACCTATGAGTGGGGCTATACCTATGGCCCGCCCATGGCAGTTGCACCCATTCATAAAGTGCGTGAGGTTGTGGAGTATGCAGTGACGGAAATTCCGACGGAAAAGATCGATCTTGGCATTCCGAATTACGGATACGACTGGACGCTGCCATTTGTGCAGGGCACTTCTAGGGCGCGGACAGTCGGAAATGCGGAGGCGGTACAGCTGGCAGTGGAAAACAATGCAGTGATACAATTTGACGAGATTGCGATGTCCCCGTTTTTCCGTTATGAAAAAGACGGGGTGCAGCATGAAGTGTGGTTTGAGGATGTGAGAAGCATGCGGGAAAAATTTGGGCTGATTACAGAATATGGACTGCGTGGGATGGGGTACTGGCAGGTTATGAAGCTGTTCCGTGCAAACTGGCTGCTGCTCACGGATACGTTTACTGTCGTAAAATAGTTTGGGAACCCCTTTAAGAGGGGTTCCCATATTTTTGCACAATTGCACACATTTCATTCCATTTTGCTTCCATATCCGCAACGAGCTGAAACTGTGTCCGCGCCCGTTCGAGGTTGTGGTTCTCGCGGTGGATTTTAAAATAATGGTCTCCAGTCAGGAAATCCGTCAGAAACCGCATTCCGCATTCGTAAGTCATCAGCTTTGCGCCCATGGGGAGCATCTCGATTTCTTTTGCAGTGAGACTTCCGCTGCAACCTTCCAGATATCCTTTTGTGAAGGCTTCAAACAGGGATAAGTCCAGTCCGACTTTTGTCAGGTCGGTCTCGTCCTCCGCGCCTGTATTTGCACCGAACCGGATAGAATCGCCAAAGTCGTACAACGACAATCCCGGCATGACCGTATCGAGGTCGATGATGCACAGCGCCGTGTGCGTGTCTGCGTCGAACAAAATATTGTTTAGTTTCGTATCGTTGTGCGTTACCCGCAGTGGGAGTTCTCCGCCGGACAAAAGGTCTGTCAGGACGGATGCCTCCTGCGCCCTGTCGAGCACAAAAGTAATTTCTTTTTGGGCGAGGGCGGCGCGCTCCTTGTCTCCCGTTTGGACAGCTTTTTGGAAATCCTGCAAACGGGAAGGGGTGTTGTGAAAGTTCGGAATGGTTTCATGGAGTGTTTCCGCGGGATAATCTGCCAGCATCCGCTGGAAATTTCCAAAGGCAACCGCGCTGTCATAAAAATCTTTCGTGTTTTCTACCTTTTGCAGACACATCGAGTTTTCGATAAACGGAAAGACCCGCCAGTAGTTTTTGTCGCTGTCCTGATACCAGTCCGCGCCGCTTTCCGTTTTCATGATATTCAATGTCTCCCGCTCGGGGTCGCCTCCCTGAGCAAGGATTTTCTTTCGCAGATGTTCCGTGACATGAACCATATTTTCCATAAGCTGCGGCGGGTTCTTGAAAATGTCATGGTTCATCCGCTGCAGGATATATCTTTTTTCCGTGCTTTCCGTTGTCTGACAGCAGACAAGGAACGTATCGTTAATATGCCCGTTACCATAGGGGGTTTTCGATACCAGTCTGCCATTCGCGCCGGCTTCAAGGGCAAATGCCGCAATCGCTTCGTCTATTTTCGTACAATTCATAATAATCTCCCATTTCCGTTTTTAACTGCCGGTATACTCCAGCCACCGCATTTCCATCGGGTTCAGGTCAAGATGCGCAAAAAGTGTTCCCTGCACGTACAAGTCTGTTGCTCTGGACTCCTTGGCGTTGTTGATGACTGCGATTTTTCCGGTCTGTTCAAATACGGCAAGTTCCGTATCGACATTTGTCACATAAAACTTTTTCATTTCATCTTCCTGATGTGCGGCAAAGTAAATCGCCCGCAGCAGGAGACGGCAGTTCTGCGGAGAGTACGGAAGTCCGGTGAAGTAGACGCTCCTGCCTTTTCCGTATTCGTTGACTACCAGACGGCTGTATTTCTGATCCATATTGAGGATCTGGTAGTGTTCTCCCTGTGCGTAGATGCGGCTCTTTCCCTCACCGAAATCAATCTCTGCAGGAATGTCTTCCAGAATAAAATGGTCACTGTCCAGCGTATTGTATTTGTCGGTACTCATGGAAAATCCAAGCTCCCTGTCCACGCCGAGCACGTCGCTGAGCTGGAAGTACCGGCCTTGGTACTGGTATGCGCTGGGTTCGCCTACGCCGATAAAACCGCCGCCCTCATCCACAAAACGGCGGATTGCGCAGACAACTTCTTCGTCTTTCCAGTTCTCTGCACCGCTCCATGATGTGTAGGCGTCTCCGGCATTGATGATGACGCGGATTGCAGGGTCAATTCCGGCCTTTAACTGCGTAAAGTCGATAAACTCCACGTCAATCGGCATGCCGCTCAGGCATTCAATGACGCCGACATAGGAATAGATTTCACGGTACCACAAGGCATGGTGCACCTGATTGGACATCCACCGGCGGATGCTGCCCCAGCAGTTTAAGATGGCGACTTTAAAAGGCGCAGTGTATGCTTTTGACCCCTGCATATTCTGGTGTATCTGGCGGAATTCGTCCACGACTTTCTGAATCTGGTCGATAAAGCCAGGCCATTCGGCAGCCAGCTTGAGATATCCGCCATATCCGATTCGGTCGAGCGGCGAGCGCAGGATAGCCCTTCTTGCTTTCATCCAGTTGTCCTGTGCCTCGCCGATAGGGTCGCCGCCCTCGGTAAACACATCAGGGAAAAAGTAGGGCAGCAGGCGTCCTTCCGTGTACTTCACGCCTTTGATGTCCGATATCATGCGCAGTGTGACGCCGTCTCCCACAGAGCCGACAACTGCGTCAAGACCAATGTTCTGGAAGTATTTTCCAAAAGGTTCCGTACCGATCCAGTGATCGCCCAGAAACATCATGGCTTCTTTGCCGTAGCTGTGTACGATATCAACGAGTTCCTTTGCAAGTTTGGATACCTCGATCTGCTGGAATTCTATGAAATCGCGGAATTCTTTGGACGGAACCCGGAATGTGGAGTTGTGGTATCCCTGATCCACAATGTATTCAGGGCGGAACGGATAGCCGGCCCATTTTTCAAACTGCTCGAGGATATAGGGGCTGACACTTGCGCTGTAGCCAAACCATTCTACAAATTTTTCCCGTTTCTGGTCGTCAAACGTCAGGGTAAACTGATGAAAGAACGTGGTAAAACGTACTACATTGACATGCGGATTGTCCGCACACCATTTTTTCAGTTTTTCCTTTACATAAATCTGGGTTTTGGGCTGCCGCACATCGAAAGTCAGCTGATGGGGGGCATCTTTCCAGTCGTTCGTGATAAAATTGTACATATGCACCGGATCCCATATCAGGAAAGCGAGAAAACTGACAGTGTACTGGTGGTAGGGGATGGTCTCGATGACAACCTCGCCTGCCGCCTCGTCATATTCCCACTTGTCCGTCGGAACAATTTCGCCGGTAGTCCTGTCGATTACTTCCCACCAACGCTTCGGTGAGTCAATGGTGTTGACTTTGAGCTGTTCGGTATGGAACCCTTTCATCAGTTTGATGCGCAGGCTTTCGCCTTTCGCTGTGATACGGTCGCTGATGAGGTATTCCTGCTGGACTTCTTCGGGATTTTGCAGCGCCCAGTTATTATCCTTGCGTGTCGTATAGTATGTCGCATAAATTTTGGCATCCTGACTGAGCAGTTCCTCCGGCATGGTTGTTCCGTCGCAGTCCCGCAGTGCATCTGCGCCCAGCAGATTTTTCAGGCGTATGGTTTCATCGACCATATCAACATCTGTAGGCAGTGTGAGCCTGCCTGTATTTTCCATGTTCATTGTGGGACACCTCCTTTTCGATGTAATCATATAATGTTTTTATACATATTTCTTGTTGTAGAGATAGAGGAGCACTAATATTCCTGCCAGACCGACAAGCATTGTCAGAAGCCCTGCAGGTCCGATGTTGCGTTGGCCTGTCACGATTAGAACCATGCTGGCAATAAAAATGAGCAGATAAATAATTCGGATTATATATTTCATAGGCAAAACCTCCTAACCTTTCAATCCGCCAAGGCTCATGCCCTGTGTCAGTTTTTTCTGGACTAAGATATACAAAATTAAAGTCGGCAGCATTACAATGACAAGTCCTGCGTAAAGCTGTCCGTAGTTTGCGGCGGCTTTCTGTGCCTGCATCAGCTGCATCAGACCTACGGGAAGTGTCTTGGAGCCCTTTGTCAGCAGCGTCATGGAAATGATGTACTCATTCCAGAATGACAGGAAGTTAAACAGGATGACCGTGATGATACTCGGCAGCGCCATCGGCATCATAATCTGAACCATTGTCCTGAAATAACCGCTTCCGTCCATGTATGCTGCTTCCTCGTAATCCCTTGGTATCGTGACAAAGAAACCGGAGAGCAGGTAGATGGTAAACGGCAGTGCCGTCGCCGCGTAGACAAGCGCCACGACAAAGAGATTGTTCAGGAAGAATCCGTCCCCGCCCCAGCTGCGCAGAATCTTGTCAGCGTCCACAAACATAAGGAAAATCGGCACAACAATATAGTTAACATTGATGAACAGCCCGCCCATGAACATGACGTTAATCAGCTTGCTTCCAAAGAAACGGTAGCGCGCGAGCACATACGCTGCAGGCAGTGCAACAACCAGCAGTATGACAAGGGCAAGCGCCGTTACAAGGATAGAGTTCATAAAGTATTCGCCCATCTTTGCTTTCTCGAAAGCGTCAATAAAGTTCTGGAAATAGACGCCCTTTGGCAGTGTCCAGGGATTTCCGTAAAACTCAGAGTTTTCCTTGATGGATGCCAGAAATACCCATGCTACAGGTACTACGATGCTGACGGCAAGTGTCAGCAGGGCAACATAGATAAATAATTTATACAATTTGTTAAAACTCATTTTGCTATCCCTCCTTTAAAATTCCAAAGGCTCTCTCTTGGTGACAAGGTTAATCAGTGCGGACAGACCGAAGGAGAACAGGAATACAACGACGCCGATTGCCATACCGTACCCATAGGAGGAGTTGGTGTAAGCCTGTTTGTACATATAGCTTAGGAATACTTCTGTCGCCCCGTCAGGACCGCCGTTTGTGAGTGCTTTTACAATCAGGAAACTTAAATTGATGGAACTAATCACAAAGAAAGTCAGGGTTGTTCTCACATTTGTCCAGATAAGCGGAAGCGTGATGGAAAAAAACTGCGTGATCCTGCTTGCGCCTTCTAGGTTTGCCGATTCGTATAGGCTTTCGGGCACGCTTGCCATACTTGCCATGTACATTACCATATAGTAACCGATTGCCTGCCAGATCATGGCAATCACCAGACTGTAGATGACCAGCTTCTGGTCACCGAGCCAGAGGATGGGAGTCTTTTGGCTTCCCCTGAAAATGGCGAGGATACTGTTCAGGAGTCCGCTGTTCGGGTCATAAATGGCCGAAAAGATAGCAGAGATAACGACTACGGATAAAATATTCGGTATGTAAAAAATAATGCGGAAGAAATTTTGTCCTTTAATCTTTTCCCTAGAGAGAATCGCCGCGAAAATCAAGGAGAGTGCCATGGTTACGATTGTCACGCATACTATGAGGAGAACCGTATTTTGGAAAGAGCGGAAGAAGTTTGAGTCCTCCATCAGTATCTTGAAATTGTTCAGTCCGACAAACTGTTTGTTGTTGGAGTAGCCGCCCCATTTATACAGAGACATCTTAAAGACGTTAAACGTGGGAATCAGCATAAAAATGATAAACAGTATGACTGCCGGCGCTACACAAATGGTAATAAAAATTGATCTTTCTTTTACCTTTTTCACATTCACACCTCCAATTTTTGAAAAAAAAGCACCCCAAAGGCAGAAACCTTTGGAGCGCTCCTAAAACCTTATTCCATTGCCGCTCTCAATTTGTCACTTACTTCCTCGACAGCTGCCTGCCATTCAGCAACAGTCTTGTCGCCGCTCACGATACTGTTGACTGTTCCGCACAGGGTATCGAGCATGTTGACACCTTCTACTGGAGCCGTTGATGCGAAGCCGCCCATAACTGCGGTAGCGCCATTGTCATAGATGCTGTAGAACATCTTGTTGTCGCCCTCAAGACTGTCGCTCACGCCAGTGATTGGCTGGATTGCTGTCGATTTTGCGAAAATCTGTGCTGCTTCGTCGGAGTACATGTATGCCACAAATTCTTTTGCCATATCCTGATTCTGTGCCGCTGCCGGAATCCACATCTGCTCAAACCAGCAGAACGAACATCCTGAACCGCCTGCGTTCACTGCAGGGATTGCCATGAATCCCCACTCAAAACCGTCAGCCCTTGGCGCTTCTGCCATCTCGCCCGGAAGCCATGTTCCGTTCGGGCAGAAGATTGCCTTGTTGTCAAGAATCAGCTGCTGGTTCTTTGTGAAGTTGTCATTGTTTGCATTGGCTACGGTTGTGCCTTCTGTATATTTTGCAAGCTGTCCCACCAGCTCAAATACCTTGGTTGCGTAGTCGCTTTCCCAGATGCCGTCCTCATATGTCATACAGCTGTTAAAGAAGTCCGCTCCGCCTGATGATGCCAGTGCCGCGTATGTAAATGCGTCAAAGTATCCGGTTGTAGGATAGGTAAAGAGTGCGATGCCTTCTGCGGATGCCTTGTCGCCAAGCGCCCACATTTCATCCCATGTCGTGGGTACGTCCCAGCCTTTTTCCTTAAACAACCCTGCATTGTAGAACAGTCCGCACGGGCTGTAGAACATCGGTGCATAGTAGGTTACGCCGTCCCCGTATGGGTTGGTAGCCAGTGTGTCAAGGAAACCGGGAACGATTTTGTCGCGAACCGTTATGTTCTCACCCGGAACGTTCATGTCGAGGACATCTGTCAGCGGAAGGAGTGCGTTTTCCTTTGTCAGTGTTTCTGTCAGCGCTGCTTCGCGTCCTGTTGCAAGGTGCACTACGTCTGGATAGTCACCGGCTTTCATCGCAGGGCTGATGACGTCTTCGATTTTCTTGTCAATGGTGAGTTCCACGGTTACGCCCGGATGGGAAGCCTCAAAAGCTTTCACAACCTCTGTCCACATGTCTGCGCCGTATCCGCCTTCAAAAGCGGCTACTTTTAATGTCTGTTCCTCAACGGCAGGCGCGGTGTCGCCGGTATCCTGCGGCGTCTGCTCTGCAGGTGCGTCCGTAGTGTTGGACGCTGCCGTGTTGTCAGCCGGAGTGCTGTCTGTCGCAGGTGCTTTGTCAGAGCTGCCGCATCCGGCAAGAAGTGATGTAGCCATGGCAGCTACGAGGAACGATGAAAGAACTTTTTTCTTTTTCATAAATAATTCCCTCCCTTTTATTTAGGTTAAGCTTCCGCGCTCCTGTTCGCCCTGAAAATTCGGGTACAGGGGGTATGGAAACACTTTGGTGCATGGCATAAAGCATTTTCGTTCTGCCATAATTGATTTTGTTGATGAAGTATAGGCTAAGTATAGTTAAAAAATCCGGCAGAATCAATCTGATTGTTGCTTGAAATTTTATATATATTGCTTTTAGACACCTTTTTTTAAAACAAACATACAAATTATTGGCAGTTGTACATAATGTACATCTAATTTACACATATCATATATTTTTGTACAAATTACTGAAAAATGACTTTGTGTACGAGCTGGATTTCTTTCTGATATGTGCTGTATGGACAAAGAAAAGCATATGTGTCTTTTTAGATATTTTTAGATTTTATTGCATGTGGACAAAAAATATAAATTCTGTTATATTTTTAATAGGCATTGTCTCGACAGACAGCCGGAACAGGAGGAAAAGGGCTTATGGGAAATACCAGACATTGTATAGAGGGCAGCAAACCTTCCGGTTTTGACGCCCTGAAGCTTTTGTATGTGTCCACATCAAAATATGAAGGGGACTGGCAGAGCATCCTGCACTCACATCCGTTCAGCGAGCTGTTTTATGTTGTGGACGGCAAAGGTTCCTTTGTCACGGAAGGAACGGAATTTCCGGTGTGTAAAAATGACATGGTTATTATCAACCCGCATGTGCAGCACACCGAGAAGTCTCTTCCCACTATGCCGCTGGAATATATTGCGCTTGGAATAGACGGGCTGTCGTTTTCGTTTGAAAATATGACGCCTGTAAAGGACGGTGTATACATGCAGACTGCGGCGGGCGGCGTGTACAAGTATAATACCCAGAGCTCGTATGTATACGACTACCTCAGTATTATGATGGAGGAGCTGGCGCGGAAAGAAGATCATTACGAGGCGGTATGCAGAAACCTTCTGGAAGTGATTATGATCTGCATGCTCCGAAACAATAATCTGGACATAGTCCAGAACAGCAATTCCCTGTTGAACAGGGAGTGTACCCAGATTAAGAACTATCTGGATGCGAACTACTCTGAAAATATTACGCTGGATATGCTGGCGTCGCTCTCGCATATGAACAAATACTACATGGCACATGCTTTTACAAAGCATATCGGCGTGTCGCCGATTACATATCTGCTTCAGAAACGGATACAGGAGGGGAAGTCCCTGCTTGAATCCACATCATACTCAATATCACAGATTTCGGATATACTCGGTTTTTCCTCACAGTCATATTTCTCACAGGCATTTAAGAAAGCTACTGGGAAGACGCCAGTACAGTACCGCAATGACCTGAAGCGGTGAGCAGATAAGTAACAGTTCAGCCCAGGACTTTGCATTTACTGCAAAGTCCGTGAAATAGCGTAATGGTAGAGATGCATCAAGCCACCACGAAGTGGTTATGCATGGCTTGATGCCTGTAACAGGAAGCCGAAGGCTGCACTGTTACGCAGATAATAGTTTTAAAAGCTTTATATGTGGACTTTTGTAGTTTTTTGGTGTAAACTGTAAGGTAGTATATCCTGTGCTGCAGCCGGATATAAGGCATTTGAGAGAGCTTAGGAACAGGCCATGGTGCGTGGCTTTGGCATTGCGGAATGGTTTTGCAATGTCTGGTATGCTGCAGTTAGGTAAGACTGAACTGTTGTAAATAAAGGAGTGAGTATACTGATAACAAGAAGATATGTGAGGTCACGCTCGTTAAAGGAAGAAATGGTGATTGACCAGGCGATAGTGGACAGGGCAGGCAGAATCCTGATATCAAGGAACACGATGCTTGATTCCTACCACATTATGTCCCTTGTCAAGATGGGGGTTCCCGGCGTGTATATACGCGAAGGGGAAGAGGACGAGGAACCGCAGGACGCAAAGGAAAAGGATGTCGTGATTGCCCCCGCGGTGCAGAAAGAAATAGACAAGAAAACAGTACAGGACAGGGCGAAAGTTAATTTGTCCGAGAGCGTCAAGGCAAGAGTGGCTGAGGGGATACAATATCTGTACAATGACACGGTTTCGGAGAACTTTACGGCGACCACCAGAAGCATTACGGACGACTTGATGCGGGCGATATCCGATAATGACGCGATTGCAGTGGATATCAGTACGCTCAAGATCAGTGACGAGTACACATTTAAGCACAGTGTCGATGTTGCCACCATGGGGATGATCGTCGCCAAGAAACATGGGCTGAGCGAACAGGAAGTCTATGAGCTTGGCATATCGGGACTGCTCCATGATGTCGGGAAATCCAAGATACCGAATGAAATACTGAATAAGGCCGGAAAGCTGACGGATGAAGAATTCATGATGATGAAACAGCATTCGCTTTTTGGATATCAGATTTTGAAAGAGAAGGAGGATTTGTCCAACTCGATTAAGATGGGTGTCCTGCAGCATCATGAGAAAATGAACGGCAAAGGTTATCCGATGGGCGTGTCCGCCGAGAAGATTAATATGTTTGCGCGAATTATCTCGGTTGCGGATATTTATGACGCGCTGGTGACCGAGCGGCCTTATAAGAAGCCGTTTTCCCCGCGGGACGCGGTGGAGATGATTATGTCCCTGACGGAGGAGCTTGATATCAACGTCATGCGAAGCTTTTTGGAGAGCGTGATATTGTATCCTGTCGGAACGGACGTGGAGCTTAGTACCGGAGAGCGGGCAAGGGTAATCGAAAACAATTCCAAGTATGTTTTACGACCAAAAGTAATTGGGTTAAAATCGGGAAAAACATATGACCTTTCAGAACTGGCAAATGCGAGCATTGTCATATTATAGACCAAAGGAGGCTTTGCAAAAATGTTTTTTCTGAAAAACAGAATACGTAGAAGGATTGGTTTGGCGCTGGCCGGCATCATGCTTGCACTGTGCTGTGCGGCAGCTCCGGCAGGCAGTGTGGCGGCAGCAGATGCATCTATCCTGCCGATGTACCAGAGGGCGGTTGACTTTCCGCGGGGCGACCTGTCAAGACTGGCACAGGTAATCCGGAGGGCGCAGTGCGGGGAACCGATTACGATTGGATTTCTCGGCGGATCCATCACAGAGGGGCGTGGGGCAGGCAGTATTCAGGACTGCTATGTCTCGCAGGTTTATAAATGGTGGTGTGACACTTTTCCGCAGGCGGAGATTACGGCAGTCAATGCAGGAATAGGCGGCACGTCCTCCTATCTGGGCGTTCACCGCGTGGACACGGAGCTTCTTGTACACAGACCGGATCTTGTATTTATCGAGTTCGCAGTCAATGATACCTATACGGAGTTCTGCATGAACAGCTATGAAAACCTGATTCGGAAAGTGCTTATGGCGGACAGCAATCCCGCACTGGTTCTGCTGTTTGCGGCAAATTCAGACGGCAACAGCTCGCAGGCGGTGGAGGCAGCGCTGGGACAATACTATGAACTGCCCATGATAAGCTACGGAAACGCGGTGATTCCCGAGGTCGCCGCCGGAAGCTTTATGTGGCATGAGATTGCGGCGGATACGGTACATCCAAACAACATGGGACACGCTATCTTCGCGGGTCTTATCACAACTTTTCTGGAGGATGTCCGAGCCCGGATAGACCAGACAGCAGTCCGGCCGGAACGCCTGCAGCAGTACGAGCTTCCGGAGCCTGTGACACCGCAAATATATCAGAATGCCCATATCGTAAACGCGGAGACGATTACACCGCTTGACATGACAGGGTACGGCATCTACGATTTTAATTACCACTTTACGGATAACTGGTATTCCATGGAGGAAGGCTCGTTTTTGTCGTTTTCCGTGGAGGCATCCAATATCGGGGTGCTCTATCAGCGGACGGTGGAAGGCACTTTTGGGCAGTATGATGTGTACGTTGATGATGTGTATGTGAGAACGCTGGATGGCAATTACGTCGAGTTTTATGGAACAGAGACGGAGGCGGAGGCACTGTATTCCTCACCGGACGGCAGTACGGCGGCACATGTGATAAAGATTGTCAAAAATCCGCAGTCCGTAAATGTAGATTTTGTCTTAATCGGACTGCTGCTTAGCTGATTACTATAACAAAAAAGAATACCTTCTATGGGTATTCTTTTTTGTGTTTGCGCGCCATGGGCGCGCTCTAATGGGTGAAAGTCCCGAATACGCCTAG
The DNA here is from genome assembly GCA_910579275.1 of uncultured Lachnospiraceae bacterium. Taxonomy (GTDB): domain Bacteria; phylum Bacillota; class Clostridia; order Lachnospirales; family Lachnospiraceae; genus COE1. Next base: position 2 of record CAJTTO010000008.1, on the reverse strand, counting down.
GT
>CAJTTO010000007.1 GCA_910579275.1 uncultured Lachnospiraceae bacterium | reverse complement strand
ACCCTCGACACCACGGGTATGAACCGTGTGCTCTAGCCAACTGAGCTACTTCGCCGTAAAATAAAATGGGGCCTACAGGGCTCGAACCTGTGACCCTCTGCTTGTAAGGCAGATGCTCTCCCAGCTGAGCTAAGACCCCTTGTTCAGTTTATTGTTTCAACTGACTTCTTTACTATACTAATTTTTGGACGTTTTGTCAATACTTTTTGTAAAAAAATGTATAACAGGGTTTTTTTCATTGGGGTTGTATGGTAAAATTGCGTTAATCAGATGGCGGGGATGAATTTCCAAACGCGCTCTGGAAAGGGGAATAGATGAAATGAAGATAATTGTGCACGATCTGCGGCAGGAGTCCTGGCAGGAGCTTGGGATGCGGTTTCATGAGAAAGACATCGTGGTCGGGGATGGTCAAGACTGCGCGGGAGGTGATATTGGAAAGGCGATAGGCAGCTGCCGCCAGCTTGTGCTGATCAGCCGCTGTGTATACGGGGGATTCAGTCCGTTTATACAGGAAGTGCTGGAACGATGCAGAACTTATTTTGAACCGTTTCTGGAACTGCGCCACGGACAGTCGCATTATGTCGTAAAAAAGCAGAATAAGAATTCGTTTGGATTGGTCTGCTGTTTTTATGGGGACTATATCACGCCGGAGGAAGAACAGCTGGCAAGAATCCAGTCTGTGTCAGATGGGATATCCTTGCAGGCAAGAGGCGTCAAGATTGTATTTTATGATACATTGGATAAGCTAAGGCAGTTAAACAGCATCGTCGTGTAAGGGAGTGGCAGAATGATATTGTTTTTTGACGGGGAGAGTGCTCCGATGCCGGATGGAGGCATATGGATCAGGAGCATCAGCGAAAATACGCAGAACGAGGAGCTTATATCGGTGCGGGTCGAGGAAAGCATGGACTGGAACCGCGTGTGCAGATTCCTTGAGGATGCCCAGGCGATTGTCCTGACGGCGGATGTCTATATGGACAGTGTATCCCCGAGGGTGCTTGGCTTTCTCGAAAAGATAGAGCAGGCGGTGATTGGCGGGGAGAGCATCGGCGCTAAGTTTTATGCGATTTTGTATACGGATTTATATGAAGGAGAACAGACCAGCATTGCGATGGCGGTATTAAAAAATTTCTGCGAGCGCGCCAACATAACGTGGGGCAGGGGGCTTGGAATTGGCGGAAATAATTTAAATGCCGCACTGAAACGAAGAATTTTGCGGAAAAAAAACGACAGGGATATGTCAGATTTTCGACTTGGTTTTTTGCGGGAACATGCCTTGTTTATCAGGGAAAAAGTACAAGGAACGGATGTTTATATTAACCCTGACGAGGTGTCAAGGGGACAATATATTCGTCAAAATAATCGTCAGATGAAAAAAAATAATCGCGTAAATTTCACAGAATAATAAAAAAAACGAGAATTTTTACATGAAAAAATTGGTTCTTTCAACAATAAAAAACAGCTATTTTTACGGCTTTTGAGCGGAATTTGGTATATTTTGGCAGATGGTGTATATAATGCGCAAATTGTGCGATAAGTAAGTGTTGCAAGATAAATTGACAATCTTATATAATTGACATTGCCAAATCATGATAGAATTTGTAGGGAAACGTAATTGGGAGTAATGTTTTGCAGATTCTTAAAACAGATTATGATTGGGAGACGTGACTGTTGGCATTTGGCAGTTAACAGAGTACTCTGTGGATTTTGCGAGTACATGACATTTGAATGGAGGAGAAGATATGGAACAGTTAAACGTAATGACACAGCAGGATAATGAGAAGATATTCAGGATTCTCAGCGACTTATTGACAAAGGATAAAGAATTCCAGATAATGATCACAGTCCCGGCAGGCACAAAGCTTGCAGGAAGTGACGGTAGTTTGACGGGAAAGCAGGCGGACAACAGAACGGAATTGAATTCCGGTGCGAACACACATGATCTTGAAAAAGATGTGACGGAAATGATTCATGAGATTGGCGTACCTGCCCATATTAAAGGGTACCAGTATCTGCGTGAAGCGATTATGATGTCGGTGGAGGATATAGAGATGCTCAATTCCATCACCAAGATACTGTATCCGTCCATCGCAAAGAAGTACCAGACAACGCCTAGCCGTGTCGAGCGTGCCATAAGGCATGCGATAGAGGTGGCATGGAGCAGGGGGAAGATGGAGACGCTTGACTCGCTTTTCGGTTATACCATCAATATCGGAAAAGGCAAGCCGACCAATTCTGAGTTCATTGCGCTGATAGCTGACAAAATCAGACTTCATTACAGGGCATAATCGGACAAATTCCTTTACATTCCTGTTGCGGTTGGTGTATAATTAATTGAGGGTCAGCAGCTGTCTGGCACCGGACAAATCAAAGACCGGACAGGTGCGGATGAATTTGATAACACTCGGAATAGTGAGGAAAGGGATTGGATAGTATGAAGAATATTTTATTTGTGGCTTCAGAGGGTGTACCATTTATTAAAACAGGAGGTCTCGCGGATGTTGTGGGATCACTTCCGAAGTACTATGACAAGAGGTATTTTGATGCAAGGGTAATATTGCCTAAATATATGTGCATGTCAGATAATATGAAATCAATGATGCAGTACAGAACTCACTTTTATTTGGACTTTATGGGACAGAGCGAGTATGTGGGTGTACTCGAGGCACAGTTTGACGGCATCACTTATTACTTTATAGACAATGAGAAGATGTTTGGAGGCTTTAAGCCATACAGTGATGACCATGTCAGCGAAATAACAAAGTTTGTATTTTTCTCAAAGGCGGCATTGTCCATCCTGCCTGTTGTGGGATTCCATCCTGATATCGTGCACTGCCATGACTGGCAGACAGCCATCATTCCGGTTTATTTGAAGGAGCGGTTTGCGCAGGGTGAGTTTTACAGGGGCATAAAGACAATTATGACGATCCATAACCTGAAGTTTCAGGGCATATATGATATCAAGACGGTTCAGGGCATCACCGGTCTTGACGGATCTTTCTTTTCACCTGACAAACTCGGCTATTTCAAAGACGGCAACCTGTTAAAGGGTGGACTTACCTATGCGGACGCAATTACGACAGTAAGTGCGACTTACGCAGAGGAGATAAAGACAGACTTTTACGGCGAGAAGCTGAATGGTCTCCTCACGGCGAGAACGCATGATCTGCGCGGAATCGTAAACGGCATAGATTACAATGAATATAATCCGGACACGGATCAGTTTATTTTGCATCATTACAATGCCTCAAACTTTAGAAAAGAGAAGATCAAGAATAAGAGGGAGCTGCAGAGACAGCTTGGTCTGGAAGAAAATGACAAAAAAATGCTGCTCGGTATTGTGTCGCGCCTCACGGATCAGAAAGGAATGGATCTCGTTGCATACATTATGGATGAGATGTGCAGCAAGGATGATGTACAGCTTGTGGTTCTTGGGACGGGCGAGGAACGCTATGAGAATATGTTCCGCCATTTTGACTGGAAATACCATGGCAAGGTTTCTGCAAACATATACTATTCGGAGGAATTGTCCCACAGGATCTACGCTGCATGTGACGCTTTTCTCATGCCCTCGCTGTTTGAGCCATGCGGGCTGAGCCAGCTGATGTCGCTGCGGTATGGCACTGTTCCCATTGTGCGGGAGACGGGCGGACTCAAGGACACAGTGGAGCCGTATAATGAATACGAGAACAAGGGCACAGGATTTAGCTTTACGAATTATAATGCACATGAAATGCTCAACACAATCCGGTACGCGGAGCAGGTATACTATGACAGAAAGCGTGAGTGGAACAAGATTGTGGACAGAGCCATGAAGGTTGACTATTCGTGGGGTGTATCGGCGCTGAAATATCAGGAGATGTATGACTGGATGATAGGGTAAGCGGGAAACATATAGGCAGGACAAAATAATGGCATTTGACGGAGTGACAATCGCAGGGATTGTCAGTGAACTAAAGGATAAATTAACTGGAAACAGGATATACAAGATAGCTCAGCCTGAGAAGGATGAGCTACTCTTGACTATAAAGGGAAGCTGTGGGCAGGCGAGGGTGCTGATGTCGGCAGATGCCTCCCTTCCACTGCTGTATCTGACGGAAAAGAACAAGACAAGTCCGATGACAGCGCCTAACTTCTGTATGCTGCTGCGAAAGCATCTGCAGAATGCGCGCATTGTGTCAGTGACGCAGCCCGGACTGGAACGCATTGTGCGTTTCGAATTGGAGCATCTCAACGAGCTGGGGGACTTGTGCAGAAAATACCTGATTATAGAGCTGATGGGAAAACACAGTAATATCATATTCTGCGACGACAATGATATGGTAATCGACAGCATCAAACATGTTTCCGGCATGGTGAGTTCTGTCAGGGAGGTTTTGCCGGGACGCACCTATTTTGTGCCGAAGACGCAGGATAAGGCAGAGCTGCTGGAATGTTCGCAGGACGAGATTGCGTCTGTTTTAAAATCCAAAGGGATGCCGGTGTTTAAGGCGGTGTATACCGGATTTACAGGGATATCGCCGTGCATAGCGCATGAGTTATGCTACAGGGCGGGCGTGGATTCCGACCAGTCGTCAGCGGAGCTTGGAACAGATGAGCTTCGCAGGCTGACCACTGCACTTTGGGAGCTTTCGGAAGATATCAAAAACAGAAATTTCTGTTTCAATGTCGTATATGAAAATAATCAGCCGGCTGAGTACGCAGCCGTGCGGTTAAATTCGTATGCGAAAGCTGATACGCGGGATTTCGAACATATATCGGAGCTTTTGGAGTTTTACTATGCGGAAAAAAACACCATCACGCGCATCCGGCAGCGTTCCGTGGATTTGCGCAGGATTGTGCAGACTGCGCTTGAGCGGAATGTCAAAAAGTATGATCTTCAGATAAAACAGCTTGAGGACACAGGGAAAAAGGAAAAGTACAGGGTCTATGGGGAGCTGCTGAATGCATATGGCTATGGTGTCGAGACCGGTGCAAAATCAATGGAAGCGCTGAATTACTATGATAACCGGATGATAACGATTCCGTTGGATCCGATGCTTTCCGCGGGAGAGAATGCAAAGAAATATTTTGACAAATACCAGAAACTAAAACGTACCTGCGAGGCATTGACGACGCTCACGAAAGAGACAAAAGAGGAAATTGACCATCTGGCTTCCGTCAGTACGGCACTGGATATCGCGCTAAAAGAAGAAGATTTGGTGCAGATTAAGGAAGAACTGATAGAAAGCGGGTATATCAGACGCAAAGGCGGCGCAAAGCGCGAGAAGATAACCAGCAGGCCGTTTCACTATATCAGCAGTGATGGATACCATATCTATGTAGGAAAAAATAATTACCAGAACGAAGAGCTTACGTTCCGGTTTGCGACTGGAAATGACTGGTGGTTTCATACGAAAGGCATACCGGGTTCACATGTCGTTGTGAAAGCAAACGGTGAGGAGCTTCCGGACAGGGTTTTTGAGGAGGCTGGAAAGCTTGCGGCACATTATTCTCAGGCAAGGGGACAGGAAAAGGTGGAAATCGACTATACGCAGAAAAAAAATGTCAAGAAGCCAAACGGTTCAAAGCCAGGGTTTGTTGTGTATTACACCAATTACTCGCTTGTGATTGACTCGGATATTTCGGGCATTGCACTGGTTGAGGATGACAGGATGAAATAACTGAATAAGGATGAGAAGAACCATCGGATGCGGTGGTTCTTTTTTATGCGCAGGGGTGCGTAGGGAAATTAGCAGCGTTGCTGCACGCACCCCGCGCGGCGAGTAGGGAGAAGATAAATCTTCTCTACTCGATTGCATATGGACGCGGAAAGGAAATATGCAGCTAAAGCTGCACGCTTAATTTGATATGTGAAAGAGGAAAAAAAACTATAAAAAATATATAAAAATAAAATTAAATATTTATTAAAACAGGAACTATAGTTCCGGAATGTGCCAAAACAGGAACTATAGCTCCATTTACAAAGTGTTTCATGCATTGTATAGTTGAAATGTTTAAATAGTGATCGGTGTATTGGTGTATGAGATTGGTGCACTTTCTAAAGAGAAGGAGATATGCAATGAGAAGCACATTTACGAAGGTAACTGCATTCCTATTGTCGGGCGCACTTATATTTAGTGCAAATGACGTAATCAGCTTTGCGAAGGACAGACAGGTTTTGAGAGAAGTGGTTGTGGCGGACAAAGATGAAGAAGGAAATCAGGATAGCTCTGGCGGAGACAAGGGCGGACTGATAGAGAAGCCGGATGCGCCGGACAGGTCGGGAGACGGAACCGGGGATGACGGTACGGCAGATGCAGGAGCGGGGGATCCGGATACAGGATCAGACCAGCCAAGTACCGGAACGGATACGTCAAGTACCGAGACAGAAGAACCATCCACGGAAAGTGATGTTTCTGTTACAGAATTGAATTTTTATAATCAGGATTTAAGCGACGTATTAAGGGATGATAATGATGTATATTATTGTAAAGATCGTATTGTGAAAATGAATTTTCAGTTAGAAGGAGCGGAGAACAAAAAGATTGTCGTAAGAGTAAACGAAATAGACAAAGATGTTGAAGCGCTGGATCAAGCCGGATGTTATGAATTGGATATAAACGTAGATGCAAGCGGAAAAGATAAGAAAGCCATTGTCATTAATGCCGATGGGAAAGTGGTTGAAAAATTTGAAATAAACATTTCAATAGATAGTGATTTTCCTGCATTGAATCAGGAAAATGCTGATAAAAAAACATTTAAAAAGGGAGATTCAATAAAATTTAAACCGACCGACAGTACTGGGATAAATGAGGTCGGTATGAGGATAGACGGGGTTGCAGTTGACCTGACTTTGCTGACAGATGGGACATATGAGTTTACCTTCAATGACGATTTTTTTGCAGCAATAGGTACGAAAGAAAAAGTACAGTGTCAAATATTTACCATAGATAAAGCCGGAAATAAGACGGAAAGTAGTTTTGCTATACAGTTTGATATGACTGCGCCTACGATGTGTAAAAATATTTATCGAGTTTCGGATAAAAGTGAAATTACGAGTGAGACAGAGGACGGTAAAAATGTATATTATACAAATGAAAATTGTAAAATAGAAATTGAAGCAAAAGATGAAGCGGTGGAAGGCGAGAATGCCGGGTATGTGTCGGGTGTGAAAGAGGTGTCGATCAAATTAGTAACCGGATCGGAAAACGATGAATTTCATGCCATTCAAAAAGGAAGTGACGGAAAGTATACAGAGGAGATAACGTTTCAGACAGCAGGATCAAAACAAGGTAGAAGAACGTATATTGTTAAGGTAGAGGATGCGGATGGAAATGTTACATTGGATGAGTTTGACATTATCTATGACAATGTTAAGCCTGCTTTTGATATGGAAGTTTATTGCGAAGATAGCTCTGGTGCGGATCATATGGTTGATAAGCATAGAAAAAAATATTATGTGGGAAACAATCCCAGTGTTAAATTTGTGATTTCGTCCGATTTATCTGGGATAAAAGATGTGACATTAAAGGATGCTAACAATACAGCAACACAGTTTACTGTTATACAAGAGGACGATGGAACCTATAGTTGTGATATTAGTGGGGACGATAAAGAGTACCAATATACCGGGGCGGTGACTGACAAGGCAGGAAATACATGTGAAATCAACATAGAAGTAGTTGTGTCAACGAAAGAACCCGAAATAGAGGTGGCATATTATGATGAGAGAAACAATGAACTTCCCATGTCTGATTGTATTTATGCAAATGAGAAAGTTCGGGCAGTCATTCACATAAAAGATCATCTGTTTTTTGAGAAAGACAGAGTGACGGTGGGTGGAGATATAAATTTGTCATGGGGGACAGAAAATAATAACAAGGAGTATGCGGAATGTGTGTTTTCAGATGAGGGAGAACATGAGCTGTCAATAATGTATAGGGATATTGCATACAACGAAAATGAGTATGCGGGAGAAATAATAATCGACAGGACAAAACCTGAAATACAAGCATTTTCCAGAATTATAAATGATGAAGGAAATACAAGCAAAATCCGGATTTCTCCTGGTTCATACAATGCGTCAAAGAAAATAAGTCTTGAAATAGAGGAGAAGTGTTTTGAGAAAAATAATGTGGCGATTGAAATATTAAAGAAAGATGAGGACAAAAAAGATGAAACGACAGTAATTGATATACCAAACCTCGAGTGGATATCCGAGGGAGAGATGCATACGGCAGATATAAACTTGGATAGTGACGGACTTTATAGTTGTATTGTAGAATGCAAGGATATGGCAGGTAATATCAACAAATATTCAAGTGGATATTTTGTGATTGACACGACGAGTCCGGAAGCGGAAATAGAGTACATAGGCACAGGAGATGACAAATGCCATAACAAGCCAATATCTGCATTGATTCGAGTGAAAGAAGTAAATCCCGACTTTGATGCCACTGTGTTTACATGGGCAGAAGGCAGTGAAAGGGCAGAGATTAAAAAATGGAGTTATGGTACGGAGAAAAATGAATTTCTATATCCGGTTGAGTTTGGCAAGGAGGGTGTGTATGATTTTACAGTTACTTTGACTGACAAAGCAGGTAACACAAGGACGGTGTCAAGTGGAGATCCGTTAACAATCGACACGACGGCTCCTGTTATAAAGGTGGATTTTGATACGGGGTCAACACATGAAAAGTACTATAATAAGGCAATCACTGCGACAATCACGATTACCGAAAAAAATTTTGATTCAGAAAAAGTAATCTTCCAATGGGCTGAGGGATCGGATAAAACTTCAGAGGATTTGAAACTGAAGTGGAACCAAGAAGGAGATAATCATACGGCAAAGCTCGATTTTACAAAGGATGGGACATATAATTTCAGCATTGCCTGTGCAGACCGGGCTGGAAATCAGGCGAAACAGGTATTTGAGAGCGGTGAATTTGTGATTGATAAAACAAAGCCGATCGTAAAGCTTATAAAACATACGAATGGTTCATCAGGCGTGGATGGTGAGGGCAATGAGCATTTTCAATCACATCAAAAGTTAGATGTATCAGTAATAGAACATAATTTTGATCCCAAAAAGGTAGAAATTACATTCATAGACGGAAATACGGGTGTGGCATTGAATAAGTGGGAGCCGGGTAGTAAGGAGGATGAATATACTTGCACGATTGAGTTGAATCAGGACGGTTGTTATAATTTTAAAGTTTCATGTATGGATATGGCAGGGAACCGATCGAATGAAGAAATGAGCGGTGTATTATATATTGACGGAACAGCCCCTCAAATAAATGTAAGCTTCGAAGATGCCGGCGCAAAAAATGAAAAATATTTCCGTCACGCAAGAAAGGCAGTTATCAGAATAACAGAAAAAAATTTCGACGAAAAAAAAGTAGAAATTGAACCTGTTGGCGGAACATCTTCCCTTCCGGCGGTAAGCGGCTGGCGTCAGAGCGGAGATGTACATACCGCAGAAATTGTATTTGATAAAGACGGAGTTTATGGCTTTAAAGTGAAATGTACGGATTTCGCAGGAAATAGCGGGGAAAGTGCCGCGACAGGCGAATTTGTAATTGACCTGACAAAACCCACGGTTGAGATAGAATACGACAAGGATTCCCCGGTAAACGAAAAGTACCATAATACATTCCGGACAGCAAAAGTCATTGTAACCGATGAGAATTTTGACGAGAAGTGCACGATGAAATTCGATATCACGTCCGATGGGGATAAACCCCGAATCGGCAAGTGGGCAAAGTCAAAATCAGATGCTTCAGGCAGCAGCCAGTATACATGTGATGTATTCTTTGATAAGGATGGAGCGTACAGTTTCAAGTTTTCATGTGAGGACATGGCAGGCAACAAGTCAAATGTCGGGAATGGCGGCAGTTTCGTGATAGACACGACAAGGCCGGAGATTTCGGTAACTTATGACAATAACAATGTGAAGAATGGGAAGTATTACAATAATTCACGGACGGCAACCATCACGATTAAGGACAAGGCTTTTGCGGAGAACCTTGTCAGTGTGGAATCATTGAATCCGTCAGGAGGGAATGGGCTTCCGGCGATAAGCGGATGGACGGCTTCTGGGGATACACATACTGCGAAAATCAGCTTTATGGAGGATGGAAGTTATGGATTCAAGGTAAAGTGTGCCGATTTGGCAGATAATGCGGCAAAGGATTACCTTGGTGAAATCTTTGTCATAGACCGGTCAGCGCCGGAAATCGTGTTTGGCGGGGTGCGCAAGAACTCTGCGAACAATGGAACGGCAGCGCCGACATTGAAATGCACAGATGCACATCTGGACGAAGCGGGCACACAGATTATCCTTACCGGAACCAACCATGGACAGCTGGCAGGGATTGCCCAGAAGAGTGCGATAAAGGACGGAATCCAGCTGGTTTATCCGGACTTTGAGCACACGCAGGACATGGATGATTTCTACACCTTGACAGTCAAGGCGGTGGACTTGGCAGGAAACGAGACGGAGGACGAGCTGAATTTCTCCATAAACAGATTTGGGTCAACCTACAGGATTAGCACGGACACACAGAAACTTATGAGTGGCTATTATATCGGAAAAGCGCCGACAATCACTGTTACGGAAATCAACATAGACGAGCTGGAGTACGGTGAGGTGACGATAAGCAAGGACGGACAGACGGTCACGCTGAAGCAGGGGAGTGACTACACAGTGGCGAAGGAGGGAGAAGAAGAAAACTGGAAGTCTTACACATACAGTATCAAATCAGGTAATTTTGCGAAAGACGGTGTCTACTCTGTGGGATTTTACTCAAAGGACAAGGCATCGAATACATCCGATAACCGCATCAAGGGCAAGGAAATCGAGTTCGCTCTTGACACGACGGCTCCGAGTATCGTGGCGGACGGCATCGAATCCGGCATGACATACAATGAAAAGAGCAGGGAGGTAACCGTGGATGCAAAGGACAATATGTTCCTCACAGGCCTTACTGTGACAGACAACGGTGAGACGCTGATTGCCATGTCGGAGAAGGAACTGGCGGAGAATGGCGGGATCGTGACGTTTGCCCTTGATGAGGCGGACGGGCTGCGGGATGTTGTCATAACTGCCACGGACAAGGTAAACAACGTGCAGAAACTCGAATTTCTCGACGTGCTGATTACATCAAAGAAAGAAGTTATCACGACAATAGCGCATGAAAAGGCGATAACGGACGCGGAAGATACCATTGCAAAACCATATGCCGCGACAGGCCTTGCCCTGCCATCCTACGATGAGGAGGACAGCCTGCTGTATATGGTGATTGAGGTAATGTCGGCAGCAGTGCTGATAACGGCAGTTGTCACATTTTACAGGAAAAGAAGAAAAGCAAAGAAGTAGTCAGAAAAGGGAGGGTGCTGTCGGCATGCATCTTCCCTTTTTGGAATTGGACATGTTTTGGGAAAGCCGGACAGGAGGATGACAATGGAACAGACGGGGCTGGAGCGGGTTGATGCCATGAGGGAATATTTGCAGGAGGCGCCGGAGGATGTGCGATTGGACGTGATTGTGGAAAGACGCCTTGGGACAATACGGACGGAATTTGCAAAAGCTGTGGAAACGCCGGTAAGGAAGCTAGTGGGAGGGAAAACGGGCGGTATGGTCGTGATAGCTTATCTGCGAAGCAGCATTGTGACGGGCAGCCATGTGTTTTGTATTGCATATTACAAGGGGGAACCTTTTGTGGAAGAGGAGCCAGAGCGCGTGTACCTTGACCTGCGCGGCGTGTTTAAAGACGCCGAGGCAGACTGTATGGAAATGAACCGCATTCTGGGAAAAAAATTTGTGCGGGTTCTGGATGCGGAGAAGGAGGAGATACGCAGATGGTATCTGCATCTGCTTTATGAACGGCTGGGTACTTTTACAAAACCGAAGGAAGAAGAATGCGGTACAGCGGGCAGAATTCCGGTTCTGTATGGCGGATATATGGAAACGCTGCATCGGACAGGGTGGTCAGGAGGCTTGAGGATAAACGGTTAAACGAGGGGGGATTTGCCATGAAATATTATCAGATTGTGGTGGATGCGCATTATGTCCCGCCTGTGCCGGCCGGATGGTATGGGAAGATAGACCGGAAAACGGTTGCGGAAAAGAAGTCCTGTGAAATGCCGCCGCATTTGCTTTTTGAGACAGAAAGCCATATGCAGATGGTGTTTACGGATGTTATTGTATTTCCCTGCCTGATGGTCAGCAGGACGGTAAGGGATGTGATGACGCAGTATATGCCGCGGACAAGATTTACAAGGGTCATTCTTTTTGACAAAGCAAGAAAGTGCAGCAAGGCGTATTATATGCCGCATTTAAGGTCGGCAGGGCACCTGAAAAAAGACATCGGTGGCGGCGTCATTGTGGAAAAGGAGCTGCTGGGGAACCGTGCAGCTGTCAAGATGGACGGTATTGACAAGACCTATATCATCATGCGCATGGACATCGTGGAAAGCATTTTGCGCAGGGGGACAGTGGGAGTCGGGCTGAAAGAAATTACAATTGTGTGAAAGGGGAGAACAGAATGGATTACAAGGACGAGGAAATTTTGCGTATGAGGGAGGCGCGTAAGGAGGAGGAATATCACACGCTTGAGACAGGCATCTACATGGATGGCAGTATTGTCCGTTTTCAAAACGTGGAGGTTCTTGGTGAGTTCCGGTTATTTCTGCCGGAGACAATGAAGCAGATGCCAAAGCAGTTTGCCATGGTGAAATATCCGTCGGAATTTCGTCCGCAAATGATTGTCACGACGCTTGACCTAAGTGTGAACATGGGATTTTCCGTCTTTCCGAACGGAGTGCCGTGTGATGACCTGCCGCAGATGGCACAGCGCATGCGTGCGGCAGTGCACCGCGCGAGTCCGGACTGCCAGATGTTTGCATGTGAGACGCTGCAAAAAACGCCTGGCAGCTGGTTTGCATTCCGCAGCCATGCCATGGACACGGACGTCTACAATATGCTGCTTGCAGCATCTGTCAATGAGAAACTGGTGCAGGGAAGCTTTAACTGTTACTACAAGGATTTTCCCAAGTGGAAAGAATATGTGCTGATGATGTGGGAGACAATCAGTCCGTTAACGGAGGAGGAGAAAAAGAATGCGCGCAGTAAAAATAATAGTGGAACCGTTTGAATATATCAGTTTTACCATGATGGAGTGTGTAAAGGCGTTAAACCAGCATGGGAGCATGACCATCACAGGATTAATCCGGCAGGCGCAGGAACAGGAATATATGGCGCTTGCGGCAAGGGAGACGTGGGTGTGTGTAAAGGCAGTGTCGGAGCATGGTGAGGAGCAGGTATATTTTTATGGGATTCTGACTGGAATGCAGATGAAAAAAGAAGCACAGACATCCGTAATGACAATTGAAATCCGAACGGGAAGCTTTCTGCTGGACATAGAAAAGCATACACGGTCTTTTCAGGATGCAGGCTTTACCTATGAGAGTGTGGCAGCTTCCTGTGTGACGCCGGCGGGAGGCTATTCGATTATGCTTGAAAAGGAGGATGAGCCGACAGGGTGTTTTCTCATGCAGTACGATGAAACGGACTGGGCGTTTATCCGGCGTATTGCGTCTTATGCGGGGGTCGTGCTTCGCCCGGAGTATGCGACAGGCGGAAAAAAGATTTATCTGGGCTACAGCGGCAGGAGCGCCGCGGGAAATCTGGAGCCGGACAGTTATCAGGTGATACGGAATTATCGTGCCGACAGCCGGACGGATGCATTTGGCGGGGACGGATATGCCTGTGAGACGGCATATATTGTGCGGACGAGGGAGATTTATGAGCTTGGGGATATTGTCGCTTTTCAGGGCAGAAGGCTTGTGGCGGGCAGGATAGAAAGCCGCCTTGAGGGACAGGAGCTTTGTCATACATATCATCTTATTCCGGAAAGGGATGGTCTGCTGCCTGCGCTGTACAACAGCCGGCTGCATGGTGTGGCGCTAAAGGCAAAAGTGCTGTCAGTGGAGACGACGGTGGTACAGGTACAGTTTGACGAGGATGAAAATAAGGAGGGCTGCGGCAGGCACTGGTTTGATTTTGCGACAGTCTACTCCACGCCGGACGGGGCTGGATGGTACTGCATGCCGGAAGTCGGTGACGAGGTCAGGGTCGTATTTCCGGACAACTGCGAGGAGCACGCCTATGTGGCGAGCAGTGTCCATGTCGGAAGCGCGGGCGGAAGGACGAATCCCGAGGAAAAATTCTGGCGCAACAGGCACAAGAAAGAAATCCGGTTTACGCCGGATTCGCTGACGCTGACGAACAACAACGGACTGACTGTGGAGCTTTCGGACGCAGAGGGAATCAAGATATGCAGTGACAAGGATATCGTACTAAAGGCGGATGGGGAAGTACGGATTAAGAGCCAGAATGCGGGTGTCTATATGGATGCTGCGGACAAGATGCTGTTCCGGCAGGGAGCGGCGAAAATACGGATGGAGGATGCCATATGGATGGAGGGCGGCAAAATATACATGAATTAACGTGATTGTCGAAAGAAAAAGAGGGGTAAACATGAAGCAGAAATATGAAATCACAGGGGAGCAGCTTGTTGTCGGAACGGACATACCAATATTGTCCCTGTGGGACATGGAGATAGCCTGCAAGGTCAACGAACATGGCACACTTGTACTGATTGCGGCCTTGCCGGAGGAGCAGGGGGCGGACGTTCTGTGCACGGACTGGACGGACAGTCAGATATCCGTACGAAAACAGGATGACGAGGAACCGCTTTTGTTTAGCGGCAAGATAGAGAGCGTGGAGGTCACAAAGAAAAACCGGACATGGCAGATGAAGGTAAAATGCACGGGAGGGAGTGCTGCACTGGACAGGATACCGAAAAAACGTTCTTTTCAGAATACAGAAATGACGTATTTGGATGTTGTGAAAGAGGTAACAATAGGGTATACTGATATTACCTATCTGTGGAATGTGGATGACAGCCGTGTATTAGGACAGCCGCTTATTCAGTACGAGGAGACGGACTGGGCGTTCCTGAAAAGGCTGTGCAGTCATTTTCACGGAGTGCTGGTATCGGAGTGTGCAGAGGAAACCTTTGCGTTTGGCATGGGACAGGGAAAACGCAGGAATCTGGCACATGCGGAGATTCTGGGGCAGGGTTTTGACAGCGACTATTTCCGCAATGGCTGCCACGAGGACGGACTGCCGCGGGAAGCGGCGTTCTATCTGGACATCAGGACAAGGGAGAACTGGAAAACCGGCGATTGGGTAGTCTGGAATGAAAGGCGGTATCAGGTCTATGAAAAGACGGTCACATACAGGAACGGCGAGCTTCTGATATGCTGCCGGCTGGGCGCGGAGGGAACCTTTTACCAGAAGAAGCTGTACAATGAAAAGCTGGCAGGCGTGCGCCTTGAAGGGACGGTGCAGAGGACACAGGAGGAAGACGTTTACATCCGGCTTGACATAGACGAAAAGGAATGTGCCGACTATGCGTGGTCATGGACGCCGGAGACCAACAACATCAGCTACTGCATGCCGGAGCCGGGGATGAGGGCGGTTCTGTATCTGGGGACGCACGAGGAGAAGGATGGACGGGTGGTGCTTGCGGGGAGAAGAATACGTGACGACAGGTCAAGGGACAGGTACGAGAAGTGTCTTCAAACAAAGAACTATAAAATGACCGGCATTTATCTGGGGCACATTATCTGTGGGACAGACCATTTACAAAAGATGCTTTCCATGAGTGACAGGATGGGAATCGAGATTTCTGGCGATACGGATGTGTCATTGGAGGCAGCGGGCAGGATACAGGTTGAGGGAAAAAGCATATCGGTGATGTCGCCAATAGCAGTGACTGGCAGGAAGGGCACATCCAATATAGAAGTGTGCAGGGATTTTAATTTTTATGCGCCGGAAGGTGTACACACAATAGGGACAGGAGCGTATCAGGAAAAGTGTGATACGGACGACAAGCAGGACAAAGATCATAAGCAGGCAAAGAAGCCGGCACAGGATATGGGCCACTGGCAGGCATCCTATTCCGCCATTGCGGCAGTTCCGGCAGCTGACTTTGCAAAGCTGGATGACATAGTGCTTTTGACAGATTTTTATTCCTGCGGGAGTATACCCAGAACTGCGAAAGCGACAACGACAATTGCGCTTTCGGAAGCGATGAGAGGGAAAAAGGATAGTGAATGCAGCTTTGCAGGTGCATTCAGGGCAATGGAGCATAACACCGTAAAGGGCGGGATTTCCCTGCCGGAAAACAAATATTAGGGGGTAAAGTATGCAAGTTTGGGTTTTTGTTGTGGAGTTTCTAGCTTTATTGGGACTGACCGGCTGCGGTGCCCAAGAGGAAGAAGAGGTAGTGGAATTAACCTTTGATGATATTATAGGCGGAAACGAAAGCTGGGACGAGAGTGAGATATACGAGGAAGCCAGGACAAATGAAGACCGGCAGGGGGAACGGGCAACATCAGAGGCACTGGTGAGTTGTACTTCGGCGCTTAGTGAATCGGAGACTGTAAAAATGGCTGCCACCGGAAATGAAATTCTTGCAGATATTTCACAATTGAACAAAAACGATATCTCAAGAGAAGCCCCTTTTTCGGGATGCAGGCTGTCGCCGGATAAGAAATGCACGCTGGATACCAGTTATATAGAGGGTGGGGCATGGCAGGATTACGACGAGAATTATGACATGGGTACAGGAAAAAATGCACTGGACTGTGACAGGTCCTATATGTTCTGCCAGTATGGGCATGGGATTATATACCTTAAGGACGCAGGGCAGACATTCAAGGATCAGGTGGAGGAAAAAGCGGAGGATGAACTTTTGATAACGCTGGATATATTGCAGGGGATGGTGGTGTATGATGATGGTGGGGATGCAGGCAAAAGGACAGAAGTAAATAGAATTAAATTAGGGGTTAAGGAAATAGATACCTATGATTTTGAAAGCCAGATACCAGTATATAAACCAACACGAGAGCTTAGGCAGGAAGATGTGGATGAAATCAACAGGGTTCTGTACAAGTATGAAATTAATACACCAGACAGGGCTGCGCATTTTCTGGCACAATGTACGGCTGAATCAAAATTGGGAAATGGACCGGTTGAAACATTTAATGGTGGTGATATTTTTGCATATTTTGCAAACAGGGATCATGATGCTGATTTGGGTAATAGTCATTATAAGGATGGAGCCATATTTAGAGGAGCTGGAGCAATTCACATGACAGGAAGAGATGCTTATACAGAATTTCAAACGTATATGGAAGAACACGGAGTGTCGGATGACAATATTGTAAACCACGGAGCTGTATGTGTCGGGAAATATTATTTCTGGGAGTCGGCAGGATACTATTGGCACGTGTATAAAAATATCAATAGTATATATTTTAGTGATGGCAAGGAAGCGTCAGTTAGAACAATTACAGAAAAAGTAAATGGAGGCAGAGGTCAGTTGGAAGTGCGGGAACAGGCATATCTTCATTTGATTCAGGCATTAGAAGGGGGAAATTAGAACTGGTATGAAACATGGAAAAAAGGTATTGCTTTATGGAGAAATTTTTATAATGATGTTTTTATCCGGATGCATCAGTACCACTATTGTGGACAGGAGCATCCCTGAAAGAGAAAGCAATGTAGCAGTTTCCTCTGACGCATTGCATGAGACAAAGAAACATTTAAAAACAGAAAAATGTTATAACAGCCATGGCAGGATGGGAATTATGCGAGAATATGACAAGAGGGGGAACATGACTGCAAAATATGTCTATAATGAGGACGGCTCCATTGACTGGGAACATTCCTGCATATGGGAATACGATGAAATGGGCAACATGACAGTCGAGGACCACCATTCTTATAAGTTAGTGTGGGAATACGATTCGGAAGGTAGAATGACGGCAGACAATTATTATAGTAAGGCAATTACTGCAGAACATACGTATGAGTATGACGAAAATGGGAACAGGATATCGTATTATATTTACGAGAAGAGCGCATATATGGGCACAAGGGATGGATATTATGAGACATACGAATACAATAAGGATGGTAACCTGACGGTGAAGTACTATTACAGACCTGATGGTACAAAGTGTGTGGATATCAGGCGCAAATATGATGACAATGGCAACATGGTGGCTGAATATTCCTACAGCATTAGTGGCGCCATACTCTGGACGAGTTCGCATACATATGAATATGACCGGGACAACAACAAACGGGTGCAGTATTCTTACAAGGATGACGGCACAAAATACATGGAATACACATGGCGTTATGATGACAGGGGAAATATGCTGGAACAGACTGTTTATAACATGGATGGAAGCATAGACTGGAAATCTACAAAAGCATATGAGTATGATGCAGACAATAATATGACAAGGGAATATGCATTTGATGAGGGAGGGGTTAAATGGGAAGAGATGTCCTACGAATATGATAGGAATGGAAACAGGGTAAAAGAAATCAGGTATGCATCTAAGGATAAATTATCATGGGAATACAGGTACACTGCCGATGGTAAACTTTTGGAACAAAAACGTTACAAAGAGGATGGGACATTCACCCGGGATGTTGCGGAATACGATGCAAACGGAAATACTACATCAATGTACAGATATAAGGAGGATGGATCGCTTGATTCTCAGAGTAGGATAGAATACAATAAAGAGGGAGACGAGGTTGCACATTACATGTATGATGAGGATGGCACAATCATATATGAAAGCCACAGAGAGTGTATTTATTACGAATAAAGCAAGCGCAGACAGATATCCGAGAATATAAGTGATTTTTATGTGTTTAGAAAAAAACGGGACGATTTAGGAAGGGGGAGGTTCGACATGCATCTTCCCCTTTTTACAGAAGTGACATGCTTAGGTATTGTGAAGAAAGCAACAATGGGTATCGGTGAATGCAGCTTTGCATCTGCATTCAGGGCAATGGAGCATAACACCGTAAAGGGCGGGATTTCCCTGCCGGAAAACAAATATTAGGGGGTAAAGTATGCAAGTTTGGGTTTATGTACTGGAGTTTCTGGTTTTATTGGGACTGACCGGCTGCGGCGCCCAAGAGGAAGAAGAGGCAGTGGAACTAACCTTTGATGATATTATAGGCGGAAACGATAGCTGGGACGAGAGTGAGATATATGAGGAAGCCCGAACAAATGAAGACCGGCAGGGGGAACGGGCAACATCAGAGGCACTGGTGAGCTGTACCTCTGCGCCTGGTGAATCGGAGACCGTAAAAATGGCTGCAAGCGGAAATGAAATTCTTGCAGACATTTCACAATTGAACAAAAACGACATCTCAAGGGAAGCCCCTTTTTCGGGATGCAGGCTGTCGCCGGATAAGAAATGCACGCTGGATACCAGTTATATAGAGGGTGGGGCATGGCAGGATTACGACGAGAATTATGACATGGGTACAGGAAAAAATGCACTGGACTGTGACAGGTCCTATATGTTCTGCCAGTATGGGCATGGGATTATATACCTTAAGGACGCAGGGCAGACATTCAAGGATCAGGTGGAGGAAAAAGCGGAGGATGAACTTTTGATAACGCTGGATATATTGCAGGGGATGGTGGTGTATGATGATGATGGAAATAAAATAGAGTTAGGGGTGAGGGAAATAGAGTCATATGATTTAGAAGATTCAATACCAATATATAAAGAAAAAAGGGAATTTACTCAGGAAGACGTGGATGAAATAAACAGGGTTATGCATAAGTTTGAGATTGATACACCGAACAAGGTAGCGCATTTTCTTGCGCAGTGTACTGCTGAATCGAATTTGGGAATCGGACCTGTTGAAAAATATGGCGGTGATGATGTTTTTAAATATTTTGTAGAGAGAGATTATAGAAACGATCTGGGGAATTGTCAACAAGGCGATGGTGCTAAATTTAGAGGAGCAGGAGCAATACACATGACTGGAAGAAGTGTACATATCGGATTTCAAGAGTATATGGCGAAAGAACAAAAAACGACAGATGACAATATAGTAAACCATGGGGCTTTGTACGTTGGGAAAAATTACTTTTGGGAGTCAGCGGGATACTATTGGCACATATATAAAGATATGAATAATAAATATTTCAAAAATGATTCAATTTCGAGTGTTGCACAAATTACAATGGCAGTAAATGGTGGGGATAGTCAGCAAGAACTGCGAGAGCAGGCATATGTGTATTTAATTATGGAGTTGGAAGGGAGAAAATGAGCAGTAAAATGAAACAGGGAAAAAGGTTACTGATTAGTGTTGTAATTATGATAATGACATTTTTGTCTGGATGTATAAACATTCATTCTGCAGATAAAAAAAGTACTGATAAAGAAAGTGATATGGCAATATTGGTGGATACAATATCCAATGAGAAAAGGCAAATAAAATCTGAAAAGTGTTTTAATGCCAATGGAAAGATGGAGATTTTTCGGGAATATGACGAGAAGGGAAACATGACGGCACAATATGTCTATAACAAGGACAACTCCATTGACTGGGATTGTTCGTATATACGGGAATACGATGAAATGGGCAATATGATAACGGAAGATCGTCATTATGAAAAATCAATACGAAAATATGATTCAGAAGGCAGATTAACAGCATGCAATTATTACAGTAAAGATTATATTTCAGAGAATACATATGAATATGACAAAAATGGGAACCAAATATCATATTATTACTATAAGAAAATCAATAATGTGGAAATGTGGAATGGATATTATGAGACATATGAATATAATGAGGATGGAAACCTGACGACACAATATCGTTATGAACCTGATGGTACAAGGCATGTGGATATCAGACGTATTTATGATGACAGCGGCAACATGGTAGCTGAGTATTCCTATGACAATAGAGGTGCTGTCATTTGGAAAGCTTCAAATACATATGAATATGATTATAACAATAACAGGCGTGCACAGTATTCATACAATGAAAATGGTGTAAAGTATCTGGAATATACATGGCGCTATGACAACAGCGGGAATATGCTCGAACAGATACTCTATAATATGGATGGAACCATAGACTGGAAATCCTCAAACGCATATGAGTATAATACAGGCAATAATCTAACAACAGAATATACATTTGATGAGGACGGTTTTAAATGGGAACAAAAGTCCTTTGAATATGATGGGATTGGAAGCATGGTAAGGGAGAGTACATATGCATCAAAAGACAGATTATCCAAAGTACGTGAATATAATGCCGATGGCAAGGTGATGGAGGAGCGAAACTACAATCAGGACGGAATTTTAGGACGAGAAGTTTTTGAATATGATGCAAACGGAAATACTGTATCATTATGCGTATATAATCAGGATGGAACTATTGATTATCAACACAGGTATGAATACAATGAAGAAGGAGATATGGTAATGCGTTATGGTTACAATGAAGATGGAACCATAAAAGTAAAAAGTCATACAGTCTATACTTATTATGAATAAGTTGTTGATGTGATATGATATGATGTAAACTGTAGATGTAAACATTTCCGGCAAATGCAGTATTTTAGCGGAAATGGGACATCTGCTAAAATACAACATATGCAGCTGGCTCATTTGTGGTGAATGGAAACTTGCAGATGTTGTGGTAAAGGAAGAAGGTGATAATCCTTTTATTCATATCTGTAAACACGCTCTAGCACAAAGAAAGACGATTATATATGGAAATTACATATCATTGGGAAGGTGACTATCTGATTCCAGACTTCAAACTTTCGGATACGACGGAATATCAGATCGGGAAGTATGGAAGAATGAGGCAGCGATTTTTAAAGGAGAATCATGGAGGAATTTATTTATTGCTGGAGTTTTTGGGAATTTTCACGGTGCGGTGTGAAAATCAGATTGAACCTCTTGTCGAAATAGGGTTTACCGCTGTTGGGAGTTACCTTGCTGGTAACTTTTACTTCTCCGATTTTGAAAAAATTCCCCATAAAGAGAATATAATACCTGTAATTAGCAAAACAGAACCTATAATTATTACCGGAAGCAATCTTAAATTAAATATGGTCTGCCAGTATCTTCCCAATTGGGTATTCCACTCGGTGGTATTTTCTAAACTTATACTTGCTATTAAAGATGGAAACAGCAACATCAATGCCCCTGTAATTTCAAATCCTATTCCTGCTATTATTTTCTTCATGTTAATCCTCCAATAATTTCTCGTACCAGATTTCGATTTACCACTATCAATAATACCGAAATTATATCATACAATTGACTGGATTACAATGATATAACTTTTGAGTTTCCCCATTTTTTCCTGTCCGCTTTTTGCAAAGCCACATAAATACGAAACGAATGGGTAATTTCCAGTTGTGATTGTCCCTTTTATGATAAATACTGATTTTATGCGGGTTTCAGAGACACAAATTTCAAAAATAGGGAAACTCAAATATAACTAACTTGTGTTTTTGGCTTTCTTATTCCTGACGATAAAAGACTCTATTGTATTATCTGCCAAAATGAGGGAAACGGATATAAGACAGGAATTGGATCTGTTTATGGTTCAAAATATCCTGACGGAATGGGAGACCATGCAACGAACATAGCGGAATAAAATTTTACTCAAATTTTACATAAATCATCTTTTAGATTTTACATAGATTGGATACCATTTTTCTATAAGAAAAATCTTTAGGGGGACTATAGTCAAATGGATTTTTTTGGATTACTGACAATGATTGGCGGGCTGGCATTATTTTTATATGGAATGAAAACGATGGGAGATGCCTTGTCCAGGATGGCAGGCGGCAGGCTGGAACATGTACTGGAGAGTATGACGAATAATCCTGTGAAGGCTGTCCTGCTTGGTGCAGGTGTGACAGCGGTGATTCAGTCTTCTTCCGCTGCGACGGTTATGGTAGTGGGGTTTGTCAATTCTGGTATTATGAAGCTGTCACAGGCAGTCGGTGTGATTATGGGCGCAAATATCGGTACGACAGTTACATCGTGGATTCTAAGTTTGTCTGGTATCGAAAGCGGGAATTTCTTTGTAAAACTTCTGAAACCCTCGTCTTTTTCCCCGGTATTGGCACTCGTCGGTGTGGTACTGGTAATGTTTATCAAAAATACAAAAAAGAATGATGTGGGAACGATTCTGATCGGGTTTGCAGTGCTTATGTTTGGAATGGATACCATGAGCAGCGCTGTAAAGCCGCTTGCAGATGTACCGGAATTTACCTCGCTTTTTACGGCATTTGAAAATCCTCTTTTGGGTATGGCAGTTGGAGCGGTTTTAACTGCAGTGATCCAGAGTTCTTCTGCTTCTGTCGGTATTTTGCAGGCGATGTGCGCCACTGGAAGCGTAACGGTGGGCGCTGCGCTTCCGGTGATCATGGGGCAGAATATCGGAACCTGTGTCACGGCTCTGCTTTCTGGTGTCGGGGCAAACAGGAATGCAAGAAGGGCATCTTTGGTACATCTTTATTTTAACTTGATAGGTACATTTGTGTTTATGGCAGTATTTTATGCCATGAATCATTTTGCACAGTTTGCTTTTTTGTCGGATACGGCAAATGGTGCGGTCATTGCTGTGATACATAGCGTGTTTAATATTGTCGCGACAATTGTGTTGCTTCCTGCTTCCAAGCTGCTGGTAAAACTTGCATATTTTGCCATTCCGCAGTCAGGGGACGAAACACTGGAAACGTCAGAAAGAGCGCTGGACAAAAGATTTCTGGAAAGACCTGCGTTTGCGGTTGCACAATGTAAAAATGCGGTGTGTGATATGGCACAGCTTATCTTAAAGGCAATGAGTTTATGTGTATTCGTACAGGATAAATATGATGAAAATGCAGTGCAGACAATTATGGATATCGAGCAGGAGGTAGATCTTAGGGAGGATGAGTTATCATCCTATCTGGCAAAACTTTCTGCAAAGCCACTCTCTGAACAGGACAGTAAGACCATCAGTCAGTTTAGCAAGTGCATTACGGATTTTGAAAGGATATCTGATTATACAAAGGGCATCGCATTCGCACAAAAGAAGCTGTATAAGAACAAAGAAAAATTTTCAAAGAATGCGGCTGCCGAAACAAGACTGATCTATGAGGCAACCCTTGAGATCGTGGAATGTACGGTTTCCGGTTTTATACATGGGGACAACGAGATGGCGTTTCGTATTGATCCGCTTGCCGATGTGATCAGCCAGATAAAAAAAGAGATCCGAAAGAACCATAGCAGGAGACTGGAAAAGGGGAAGTGCTCCGTGGAACTTGGTATGGCACTTACAGACATGGTCACTTCCCTGGAGCGTATTGCGAAGCATTGTTCCAACATAGCGGAGGAGCAGATGGTATCCGAAACAGACCAGTACGCATTACATCAATATGCACGAAATGTTAAAGAGAGGGACGAGTTGTATAAAGAACTGCTTGAAGGATATACAGAAAAGTATTCGCTGGAAAAAACTTGAGGAAACGTAAATTATCAGTATAATGTAACTATGCAGGGGCAGCTTTGCAAATGGGATGCAGATAGTTACTGTTAATATGATTTGTTCCTTTTTGCCTTTGTATGTTTAACCATAAGGCAGATTTGAATAAGCATCAAATTATTGGAGAAAAAGGGAATGTTAATTTTACTTGAGAGTATCTGTATGTGTTTTGCAATGATCATGGTATGTGTGGTGGGTATAAGAAATGGGGCAGAAAAATTTGTGGCATTTTATGAAAAGGACGTACAGAAAAGAGTAGCTGCATTAGGATATATAACAAAAGAAGCTATGTAAAAAATTAGCATGGTTTAAGAAATTTCGGAAAAAGGAGGTTAGCGCCTATGTCATTGATCTATATTTTGGAAGATGATAAGAATATTCAGGAGATAGAAAGTTATGCTATAAAGGGAAACGGATATGATGTACGTGCGTTTGATGATACGGAAGCTTTTGACAGAGGAATGCAGGAAATGAAGCCTGATTTATTGCTTCTCGATGTCATGCTGCCGGGGGAGGATGGACTGTCCGTACTGAAAAGGCTCCGTTCAGATAATGGTACAAAAGAACTGCCTGTCATACTTGTGACAGCGAAAGATTCAGAAATAGATACTGTCAGGGGACTTGATCAGGGAGCTGATGACTACATTACAAAACCGTTTGGTGTGATGGAGCTTATGTCACGTATTAAGGCAATTATGCGGCGCATTAAACCGACGAGTGATGACGTGGTCTTAAAATATAAAAATATATATCTTGATCAGGACAGACGACTCTGCCTTGTGGATGAGGAAAATGTGGAACTGACATTCAAAGAATATGAGCTGCTCAGGTTATTTCTTTCCAATCTGGGTATTGTGCTGACAAGGGAAACAATCATGGAAAATGTATGGGGGACGGATTTTGCAGGGGAAAGCAGAACCGTTGACATGCATATCAAAACACTCCGCAAAAAGCTGAAAGATGCGGGCAGCCTGATTATTACTGTGAGGAATGTGGGGTATAAGCTGGAATGAGACAGAAAATAAACAGACGGTTCACCGTCATTGCACTTTTTTCTGTTGTGATAACCACGATTGTAATGACTGCAGTGTTTTATTCACAATTAAAAAAACAGGTTTTTTCTGATCTGGCGGTTGTGGCAAGTTTATTGATTGATGAAGACTTTTATGAGCGAAAAATAGACAATTTGAGAATTACATTGATAGATGCGGACGGTAAGGTTTTGTTTGACTCCACCGTAGATGGGCAGTTGCTTGCCAATCATATGGACAGACCGGAAATTGTGGAGGCAATCACTTCCGGAACCGGCATAGGAATCAGAAAGTCGGATACCCTGTCAGAGAGTGTATTTTATTATGCAAAAAAACTGGATAATGGGCAGATACTCAGAGTAGGCAGGGAGGCGCACAGCGTCGTGGCTGTTCTTTGGTCCGCCCTTCCAATGGTGCTGACAACGGCGCTGCTTCTTGCGGCTGTCTGTCTGATGGTGTCGCACTACCTGACCTCTGCCATCGTGAAACCGATCGATGAAATGGCAGGGGACATGGAACATATTGACGAGGAGAAAAGTTATCCCGAGCTGATCCCGTTTACAAGAAAAATCCGCTTACAGCATGAGGAAATCCTGTCTGCTGCAAATATAAGGCAGGAATTTACCGCCAATGTAAGCCACGAACTAAAGACACCCCTTGCGGCGATATCAGGCTACGCGGAGCTGATGGAGGCAGGACTTGTAGATGAAAAGGAGATCAAGCGCTTTTCAGGGGAAATTCGTAAAAGCGCTGCAAGACTGCTTACCCTGATTAATGACATTATCAAGCTATCGCAATTAGATGCAGGAAATGCAAAAGATACTCTTGATTCGGTAGATCTGGCAGAAATCGCAAAAGAAAGTGTGGAAATGCTTTCTTTTGGGGCAGCGAAAAATAGTATTGACGTAATGTATGAAGGAGATGACAGGGCAGATGTCCATATCGGAAAGGAGCTTGCACAGGAGCTTACCTACAATTTGATTGAAAATGCCATCCGGTATAACAAACCGAACGGTAAAGTAACTGTAAAAGTGCAAAAAGAGGGAACGCAGGTTATCTTCTCGGTAGAGGATACCGGTATCGGCATTTCACTGGAGCATCAGGAGAGAATTTTTGAACGTTTTTATCGGGTGGATAAAAGCAGGTCAAAGGAACTTGGAGGCACGGGACTTGGGCTTGCGATTGTAAAGCATATCTGTAATCTGACAGGTGCGGATGTGAAGCTGATGAGTCGGCCGGGAGTCGGAACAAATGTATTTATTGTCTGGGACAGGGGCAGCGCTTAAAAACGGGAGATAAAATTATGTGGGAAAAATTGAATCAACGGGCGGAACCATCAGTGCAGTCTCAGCGGCGCTTATCATCGCGGACAAAACAGATGTGCGGAGAAATGTATTTTGATATCTTCTTGGGAAGGATGCAGATGTGTCGTCATGATGGGGCGTTTTTAGGCGTGCGGTTTAAGCTGATGGCAAACGGTAGCAAGGTCTTGTAAAGACTATGCCGAAATGGTTATGTGAAAAGATTGGAGATTGAAGATATGGAGACTGCTTTACAGATATTTTTATTGGCCTCAGGTTTTACAATGCTTATCAAGGGTGCGGATTTCTTTGTGGATGGTTCGTCAGGAATTGCTTCGAAGTTTGGGATTCCGCAGCTTGTGGTCGGGCTTACCATTGTTGCTATGGGAACAAGCGCACCTGAGGCTGCAGTAAGCATTTCGGCGGCGCTTAAGGGGAATGCAGGCATTACCATTGGAAATGTGGCGGGAAGCAATATTTTGAATATCCTTATCATCTTAGGTCTCACGGCATTTTTGACAAAAAAGGTAGTTCCTGTTGCATCTTCGACTATAAAATATGAAATGCCCTTTATGATTGTAATAATGTTAATCCTTCTCTGGATGGGGTATGAGGGAAATGAGATTTCAAGACTGGAAGGAGCCGGATTGTGGGTTGTTTTTCTGCTGTATCTTTTTTATCTTGTTAAGATGGCAAAAAAAGGCACTGACATGAATCCAGAGCACGATGGGGGAGAAATTTTAGAAAGAGGAGGGGATAAAAAGGAAAAAAGTATGGCAATGCTGTTTTTGTTCACGGTTATTGGTCTTGCGCTTATTGTAATCGGCAGCAGCGTCACTGTGGATGCAGCAACAGCGATCGCGAGGATCATAGGTCTGAGTGAGCGGTTTATAGGTCTTACAATTGTGGCGCTGGGAACATCTCTGCCGGAATTGTTTACATCTGTTTCAGCGGCGAGAAAAGGCAGTGCGGATATTGCGATCGGAAATATTGTGGGAAGCAATATTTTCAATGTCCTTTTTGTGGTAGGAACATCCGCATTGATTACACCGGTAATTTTCGAGAGTAAATTTATTGTGGATTTTATTGTGGCTGTGGCAGCGGGAGTGCTGCTGTGGATCTTCTCTTTCAGTGGAAAGAGCCTGAACCGTGTGGAAGGCGGTCTGCTGCTGCTTGGATATCTGGGATATTTTATGTATTTACTGTAAATTATAATCCAGGGAAGCGCCATGCGGAAAGTTTCGCAAGGAAGATATACGGTTGTATGAGTATCAAAAAGGACGAAGCTTTAAAAAGAAAGGTGGAAACATATGCAAAAGAAACTAATTCTGGTTACTTCGCCGCCAGCAAGCGGAAAAACATATATTTCGAAACTGCTGGCAGAGCGGTTGAAGCATGTAGTGTATCTTGACAAGGATACCCTTATTACACTGTCAAAGCATATATTTGCAGTGGCTGGACAGCCATTTGACCGCAGCAGTGATTTTTTTGAACAGTACATCAGGGATCCGGAATATGACTGTATCGTGGCGCTGGCACTGGAAGCTTTGGATTATGAAGATATTGTACTCATAAATGCTCCCTTTACCAGGGAAATCAGGAATATGGAGTATATCTTGAATCTGAAAGATAAATTAAATGAGAAAAATGCCAGTCTTGTAGTTGTCTGGGTGGAGACGTCACCGGAAGTTGTACATGAGCGCATGATCCGCAGAAATTCGGAGCGCGATACATGGAAACTGGCGCACTGGAATGAGTACCTTGCGGAATGTAATTTTAATATTCCGTCTAATTTGGATGATCCGAAGATAAAGGACGATCTTCTTATCATAAAGAATGATAACCAGCATGAATTGGAGACTTCCATGAAAGAGGTGTTGGATATTTTGGAAGACAACGTATGATGGAGGGAGGTGTGCAAAATGGTAATTGGTAGAGTATCAAGCAGCATGGAGGCATTAGCTGCTGCTGTCAATCCTCATAAAGAAACAGTGGAGCTGGTAGAACAGCAGATAGATGAGTTGGCAGATGATTTTGTTCGAGATACCTATGAAACAACAATAAAGCCAGATGATTATGTTTATCCGAGTGAGAACTATAATGATATTATGAAGGTTAGTTCTGGAGAACATTCTTCATCATCGAACAATAATCGTCAGCCACAATAAAAGTCTGATTGTAGAGGTATTTGGGAAACACCTTGCAATAGATGTGTGAAAGCAATATGGAAGAGATGTGGTATTTTAGTTTAATCCGCGCTAAATATCTTAATTTCTGTGTTAAACAGTAAGGTATTTAGCGCGGATTATATTAGATTCTAAAGTTTCGGCAAGTTTTATTGTAGAAATCTATCTGATAGAGCTACCTTATGTAAACCGTTGTGGTAGATATGGTGGTTTATGCAGACAAAGATAGCAGCTTACGATAGAATCTCATTTAGGCCAACTGCCTATTGAACAATATAAGGGTGATGATATATTTAGTTTTTTTGAAGATAAATATGGGTACAATACAGTAAAAGGACAGGAGTTAGGGAATACAAGTATGTATTCTTTATCGGCTCAGTTCCAATACACGCTTCTTACTGTTCGCTGGAGTTGAAAACATCAGAAAATTGTTGGCATGTAAATATTCTATGGTACAGTATTGTTGACAGATTGCTAAATATGCTCTATACACCAATAGCATACACAAAATCAAATTCAAACAGAACATATGCAATTTGTATATGCAAGATTGGAGCTATTTCCATTTCGAGAAATGTGATATGATATTGACAGAAGGGACGGTGACAATGATGTTTCCAATGGCTGATAACAAAGAAATAGGACAATATTTGATGAACCGTATAGACAACAACACACGCTTTAGAAGCCGCCGGCAATTTTGCCGAGAATATCTTGCGGCCAAGGGAGAACAGGCGGATGGCGAGAGAATAGGAAAGATGGCGAACCGCCTGTCGCAGATTCTGAAAGGAGAAAAAGGAATCCAGCTATACGATCTCCCACTGTTCTGCCAGTTGCTAGAGGTATCCTGTGAAGATATTCTAAGTGCGGGGAAATGCCCTGCCCCTGCATCAACCCGTCTGACAAATTACGCAGCTGCGTTCTCTCAAGACGAGCAGGAGTGGGAGACATATGTAAATCGTGAGGATTCTCCAATTCTGAATGCCGATGAGTTTGGGAAAACTTTTATTGATTATGCGCTGGAAGCCAGAAATTACGAACTTTTGAAGTATCTGATGGGTAAAGGGCACATCTGGTTTGTAGGGCCGGACGAGAAAAAACATTTAACTTATTTTACAGGGTTTGGAGCTGGAACCAGTATAGAAAAGAAAATATTCCCATATCCCCAGAATTTGAATGTTTTGGATGTGCAGCTAAAGATGCGTGATGAGTTAAGAACACATATGGCCACACTGGCAATCCAGCACAGGGACATTGAAATGCTGGATCAGCTTCACGCAAGGGAAATCCCGTCCTTATACCAAATAAGCGCTTTTTCATCTGCCCCAACTGCTTGTGAGCAATATTATAACACAGAACTCATGGATGCACTCACTCATGCCGATAACGAGGTTTTGGAATACTTTTCTGAAGAGTTTGAAATTACCGGTAGAGTTGGATTCTCAAACAGATTTCTGTTCCCTTTTATCGGCGAATTAATTGAGCGACTCCTTCAAAACAATAGACCTTTTGCAGAATATATGCTGAAGGATGCTATCCGGCATAATCAATCTGTTTATGACCAGCTGAGTGTTTTACTGACTGATGCAGTTAATTTTTATAAACGCCTTGATTATGATATGGCAAATATCACGAAAAAAAATGATGTAACAAGAGGAATATTGCGGGGTTTGGATTTTTTTGATGGAGACTTAGTTAGCTATTTTGCGCTGCTCCCAGGAACAGAGAAGGGATTGAACTCCAATATTATTCAAGTAAATGCGGAATCAGCGGATACCATGATAAACCGCCGAATTACGGAACTGAACGAACTGTATAACGCAATTCGCCATATAACGCCCCAATTTGAAGGAGGGAAAGAACAGTGATGATTTTTGACTACGAAAGCGGAGAATTTATCCGCACCCTGTCTGACAACATGGCGATAGACTCTGATGGCGATTTAATGATGAAGCTATCCGACAATATGGCAATGGATATGGACTTCGGTGATATCCCGGAAACAATTTAGGAAACCAAAGAACTTGAAACAATTGATTATGCCGAAACCGCACCATAAGCGAATCGTTAGACACGTCGAGAAATATGATTCGGGAACTCCCCGATGATTATATACATTACCAAAATCTGAGAGATTACTATACAAAGGTAGCGGCACATGCATCATATTTTGAAAGTATATTTGGCAGCTATAAGTGGCAAACATGCAAATACATGTCAAGCTGATGGAAGACTGGATGGCAGTAAAAAAATAATGT
Organism: uncultured Lachnospiraceae bacterium; assembly: GCA_910579275.1. Classification (GTDB taxonomy): domain Bacteria; phylum Bacillota; class Clostridia; order Lachnospirales; family Lachnospiraceae; genus COE1. The sequence continues at coordinate 82,241 of CAJTTO010000007.1, read as the reverse complement.
TATGTAAACTCTGGGTGCATGTGAAAAAAATTAAAATTTAAAAAAAATTAACATAATTATTGTATACAATCTGTAAAACATTTAAATAATGTGTCGCAATTTAGGCGGGAAAATGGGCTATTTTCATTCTTCTCGCCTTCTTTTTGCAATAAAACAATATAAAACTCAATTTTTGCATATTTATCCGAAACCAAAAAAATTTTTTTTACACCCTCTCAGCCCGCATAAAATAAGGGTTTCTGAAAAACCAACATTACCTATAGTTCCGGAATGGGGTAAAACAGGAACTATAGCTCCATTTATTTATTCGACAAAATATGATAAAATTTTTAATATTTGTACTTCGTAAATATCGACTAAAATATTATGTAAACTCTGAAGCAAAAATGATATTGACTTGGAACTGCTGAAATAAAAAAGACATAACGGTTATTTGGATAATAGGAGGAAGCCATGCTGAAAATTGGTTCAGTGATTGATGGAAAATATAAAATATTGAATCAGATAGGCAAAGGCGGGATGAGTATAGTATATCTGGCGATGAACGAGCGCGCCAACAAGCAATGGGCGGTGAAGGAAGTCAGAAAAGACGGTGTGCAGGATTTTGAGATTGTCAGACAGGGACTTATTGTCGAGATGGAGATGCTCAAGAGACTGCGGCATCCATACCTTCCGACAATCATAGATGTGATAGATACTGAGGATAGTTTTTTGATTGTCATGGATTATATTGAGGGCAAACCATTGAGCAGGGCGCTCGCGGAGCATGGTGCGCTGCCGCAGGAGTATGTGATTGAATGGGCAAAACAGCTGTGTGAAGTGCTGGGCTATCTGCACACAAGGAAAAATCCCATTATCTACAGGGATTTGAAACCGGATAATATTATGCTCAGACCGGACGGGAGCATTACACTGATAGATTTCGGGATTGCGCGGGAGTACAAGGAATATGCCGCGCATGACACAAGGGCGCTTGGGACGCAGGGATATGCGGCGCCGGAACAGTTCGGGGGGCAGGGGCAGACCGATGCGCGCACCGACATTTACGGGTTGGGAACGACGCTTTACCATCTCGTGACAGGGTATAACCCATCGGAACCGCCATATGAAATATTTCCCATCCGGCATTGGAACCCGTCGCTCTCACAAGGACTGGAACGGATAATCTGGAAGTGCATACAGCGGAATCCCAAAGACCGCTACCAGTCCTGTGCCGAGATACTCTACGCGCTGGAGCATTATCAGGATTTGGACAATAAGCATTCGCTGAAACTGAAGTTAAAACTTGCATCATTTCTGACCATGACAGTGCTGACGGCTGCTTTATCACTGACATCCTTCTGGGCGTACTATGCAAAGACAAGCATGGTGACACAGAGCTATGACGCCTATATTGAAGACGGCAGAAGCGGTGCGACGGCAGAAGAACAGTTTGGCTATTACGAGAAAGCGATACAGCTGATGCCGGATGAGGAGCAGGCGTATCTCGACATGATAGACAGACTGTATCTTGGTGACGATATTTTGACGGCAGATGAGGATCAGCAGATCAGAACCCTGTTAATCAGGAAAACGGGTACAGGAAAGACATATGAGGAGACGCTGAAGGAGAACACGCAGGGATATGAGCAACTGGCATACAGGCTCGGGATTGCGTACTTTTATTCCTATGAGGATCAGGGCAATAAGGCAATGTCCACAAAGTGGCTGACGATTGCGGCGAACGCGTCCGGTCTGGATGAGAACCAGACACAGAGGGCGGCAAAGCTTGGGAAGATTGCGGAGTATTATGCGAAGCTTGGCGTTGAGAGTAAATCCGGTGATGACAATATAAGCTATGCGGATTACTGGGCTGATTTGTGTCAGGTTACAGAAGGAAATATCACACAGATGGACAATGCCACGACGGCGCTGATGGTTTACAGGGAAATGGTGAATCAGGTTTATGTAAATGGCATGAAGTTCAAGAAGGCGGGTGTGGCGAAAGCGGAATTACAGGGACAGCTTGACAATGTCAGGGAACGCCTGAAAACAGATATCGGCGCGGAAATGTCAGGAAATGAGCGGGTGCAGGCGCTTGCCGACGAGGTGCAGGGAACGCTGGAACAGGCACAGAGGGTACTGGACGATTATGAGATATGGAATGGAGAGGGACAATGAATGGGTGGATTTTGCTGACAGACATCGCTTATGTTCAGGAGACAATATTGCAGTATCACAAAATATTTTACTATTGCCGCCTGCTTGCGGTAGTGTGCGGCGGACTTTCGATCATGCTTTTTATCGCGATGGGGATACCGGGCGTGCTGGGTGAAATCACGGGTGTTTCCGCAAAGAAAACGATTAAGAAGTTTGAGGAAAGCAATGCCGCAGCCATGCACCATACGCAAAAGAAATTTTTTGAGACGGGAAAAGGGCTGTCATGGGAAATAAAGAAAGAAGAGAATCGGACGACTGCGCTGCAACAGGATACAGGCGGCGTGACAAGGGTGCTGGACGCTGACACGGAGGACGTGAATGCGACAAGAGTGCTGGACGAAGGGAATGCGGATGGCGGACATACACACGAAACCGGCATCAATGCGACAAGAGTGCTGGATGAATCCGCGCATCCGTCGGAAAACAGTGGTGATGCGAATGTAACAAGAGTGCTGGATGAATAATAATAGGAGTGGATATAAGATGAGCAGTTTGGATTTTGGAATAGAAATGAAGGACAGGGTGGGGGAAATCATACTGAATAACTGTAAGATTCACTTTGATCCGGATAATTCGGCGCAGTATTATCTGGAACGCGGCGTTTCGAGAGAAGCATTTTTCCGGTTTGCGGGTCAGATCGGCGAGATAATGCTCAAGTGCATGGAGAAAAAGATGACTGTCGACCTTGACCTGAAACATATCAGGATGGAGAATGATGTTCCTAATTTTTCCATACGTATTGGAGAGAGCGGCCTTACAGACAGGGACGCAGCCCTGTATCTGAAAGATCTGGCATACAAGGCAAATTTTATCGGCAGTGATTTTCTCATGTATGTGTACGATTACATGACCTATATAGACACCAATATAGATAAGCCGCTGAACATCATTATCGGGAAAATCTATGCGATGGAGTCCGGCACATTCGAAAAGGCGGAGATGCAGTCGGGATACAGCAAAACGGTACATATTGAATCACCGGAAAGAACGGCACAGTCCACAAGAATAGAACAGCCGGTAAGGTATGAACAGCCGACAGGATATGGACAGCCCGAGAGAATAGAACAGCCCACAAGATATGGACAGCCTGCGGAAATAGAACAGCCGGCAGGATATGGACAGTCCCAGAGAATAGAACAGCCGGCAAGGGAAGAGCGGACTGCGTGGGAAGAAGAACCATTGCGGTTGAATCCGGAACCGTCAGTCACTGGAACACTCACCTCATTTCACCCCGAAACAGAGTATGAGAACTACAGCGAGAATGGGGAAACCGGTGTGCTTGACCCGAGTTTTTGGAACCGATATGGCAACGCGGCGGATTCCGGACAGGAGGATAACCCGCACCGCATAAAGCGCGGCGGACGAAAAGATAACGAACCGTCGGCAGTGCTTCAGGCAGTAAGTGACGGGCAGAGATACGTGCTGGACAAGGAGTGTATCGTGTTCGGCAAGGATGCCGCAAGTGCGGACTATGTCCTGCCAAATGACACGATAAGCAGGGCACATGCGGAAATCAAAAAGCGCAGCGGATCGTACTATATAACGGATTTGGGTTCCACAAACGGGACGTTTATCAATTCCAGAAGGCTGCCAAAGAATACGGCGATAGAGGTGTCAAACGGGGACACAGTGAAATTTTCAAATGTTGAACTGCGGTTTATGACGATCATTTGATTCTGCAAGGGAAAAAGAAAGGGAAAAAATGAATTATTATCAGATACTTGGAGTGGATACCAAAGCGGATGCAAAGACAATCAAAAATGCGTTTCGGAAACTCGCAAAAAAATATCATCCTGACACCAATCAGGGAGATGCGCGTGCGGAAAAGATGTTCAAGGACATCAATGAGGCGTACAGCATCCTGAGCAATGACGTGAAACGCATGGATTATGACGCCTCGCTTCGGGGAGCGCATCAGGGTGGCGCAGGCGAGCAGACACGGTCGTCACGGACAAACACATCACAGCGAAAAGCGCAGCAGAAGGGAAGCTTCTCGGGCGGCTTTTCCATGAAATTTGATTTTGATGACATTATGGGTGCTGGAATGGATTATGAGCGGGAGCCGAAAAAGGAGCAGCAGGGTGCGGCATCGACTCCGGATTTCTTGAACTTCAATCAGCAGTTTGCCAATTTTTTTGGATTCAAACCCCGATAGGTGGAAAACGGATATGGAAAAACGGAGAACAAGAACAAAAAATCTGCTGCTTTGCGCAGTGTTCATCATCATATTGTGCACGGACGGAATCCGCCTGCACGCGGAGGAGCCTGCTGCCTACAAAAAATATGATGTCGTAGTCGCGGTTGACGTGAGCGGCTCCATGAAACAGACGGATTCAGAGCGGGTGGCATTTGAGACAATAGAACTTCTCGTCAGGCTCTGCGGCAGTAACGACAGGTTCGGTGTGGTCGCCTTTAATGATACTGTTGTGTACAACAGCGGTCTTGTGTCAATGGCGGATGAGAAGGCGAAGAAGGAGCTTTTGGTGAGTCTGGAGCAGATACCGTATGCGGGAGAGACGGATAACGGGCTTGGAATGCGCGAGGCGGTGTCGCTTCTGACTGGCGACGGGGCAGAGGATACGGGCAAAATGCTGATATACCTTGCCGACGGTGTCACGGATTTGGAGAGAAGCAGCACCGGACGCACGCTGGAGGAATCGGCGCAGGATATGCAGTGGAGCACGCAGCAGGCGGTCGAACACAGGATTCCGGTATTTACGTTTGGATTTACAGGTAGCTTCGGACAGGATATGGATGAACTGACAGCGGTTTCCGCCAAGACAGGAGGTTCCTACAATGCATGTGCGGGACCGTTGCAGATGATGAACATGATTAGCAGTATTTTTATCACCAACAAGGCAGGCACGCTGCTGCCGCAGGACACCATTACTGTACATGAGCAGATTAGCGCGTATTCCCTGAAGATAGGCGGGCAGGAGAAAAGGGATGTTGTGATACTGTTCCAGACTTCACAGAAGCTTACGGATTTTAAGGCAGTGATGGAAGACAACGACTATGAGATGGAGGGAACCGCACACTGCCAGATTATTAAAGTACGGGATGCAGTGCAGGAAGATATTTCACTGGTATATACAGGCGACGAGAATACAAGGGGAATTATTATGGCGGCAGAGTGGAAACACCCGGAGCCAATAAAGTTCAGGGAAATTCTTTTTCGGAAGAGGATTCCGGCGGCGGAAACAATCCCAATCCCTGACGAGCCGACCGTGTGGGAACGCTACCGCATACAGATTACGACAGCGGCTGTGGCAGGCATCCTGCTATTGACGGCAGTTATCTGCGTTTTCATTATCCGTGCATTTTTCGGGAAAAGGCGTCAGGTGAAAGACGAGGCACGGCTTGAGGGATATCTCCATGCAGCGTTTATTGATTTGAAGAGCAGAAACGATATCCCGCCGATTACCTGGAACCTTGCGGATTATCCGCAGGAAGGCGTCACACTCAAGGAGCTGTTTGAGGGGGAGGGCATCAAGGAGGATTTGCCGGAGCTTGACCGGATATGTCTCTACCCGTCGGAACCGGGGCAGATACTCCTTGTGCACTGCACTGGGGGCGGAATTTTTATAGACGACAGAAATATATCGGCAAACGTTCCGGCAAAGCTCCGGTCAGGGGAAACCATCTATGTCGCATTTCCGGAAAATGCCTCGGAGTTCTCCATCAAGTATCAGACCGAATGCAAGGAAAACAGGGAAATGCTGCGCCGACAGCAGTAAGGGGAAGAATTGTAGTTATGGATGTAAAAGATATCGCGCTGTCTCCGCGTACACTCCTGCATGGAAGGTATGAAGTGCAGGAAGTATATTACTGGGGACATACAGGCATCATATATCTGGCTGCCGATATGGAAAAGGGAATGATGACAGCCATAAAGGAATACTGCCCGTACAGTCTCTCAAACAGGGATCTTGACGGCAGATGCGTAGTCTGCAAGGGAAATAAATACAGGACATACTTTATCAAAGGCTTTGCCAATTTCCTGCAGGAGTGTGAAATTGTAAAAAGGGTCAGCAGCATCAGGGAGCCCTACGGGAACTGTACGGTACAATATCTGGATTCCTTCACGGAAAACGGAACAGGCTACTTGGTCACACACTACATAGAGGGGATGAACCTCAAGGAATATATGGACACGGGACAGGCATATTCCGTGGAGGATTGTGTCGGGAATCTCATCCAGATTGTCCGACGGGTGCATAAGCTCGGAATCCTGCACAGGGATATCAAGCCGTCAAACATTATTATGCGTCCGGACAACAGACCCGTACTGATTGATTTCGGTTCCGCCTGTTATGCGGCGGACAGCCGCTCGGAGCTGCAGTTTGTGAGCAATGGCTATTCCGCACCTGAGCTTTATCGGGGCAGCGGTACGGACGCGCGGACGGATGTGTACAGCATGGGGGCGCTTATCTATTATATGCTGACAGGATGCAGGCTTCCGCCAGCCAACGAGATAACGGCGGATGAGCCGGTGCCGAATGTATCGGAGTATGCACTGGTGACAGAAGAACTGGAACAGGCAGTCATGAGGGCGATAGAGCCCGACTGGAATAAAAGGGCGGCAGACATGGACATGCTTGCAAAAGCCCTGAAAACAGATACTTGCATGGTACCCATGTAAGCGTCAGAACATAGGATTACACATACGAGAAAGGAAGAAAAAAGATGGAAGTAATCACACAGACAAACCGAACCATGCTTTTTGAGGAGATAAATCCTGAGAAGCTCAATCTCCTCACCATGATTGGGGACGCCAAGGATCTTGAGAGCCTTGACGATGACACGATAAAGGAAATACACCGCAAACTCCTTGTCAGGAATTTTGACGAATTTCTCGACAAGTTTGAGCCGGTGGTATATTCCTTCTTTAACGCCAACACACAGAACGTGCTGTACACGCTGGAAAAACCGTCCAACATACCGGATGAGTTTATCACGGAAATACCGCTCAACAGGCAGAATGATTTCCTGAACATGCTTTTTACGCTGATTGATACCAAGAAGGCGCAGGGAATCATGAATGTGGATTTCAAGTTTGAGAATGTGCTGGACATGATATCTCCCAAGAAAGTTATGAACGACATCAAGCAGGTCCGCAAAGAAATCAATTACCTGTATGAAAAATATGACCAGCTCGACGACGAAGACCCAAAGAAACGTGACCTTGGCGACAAGCTTAATGTGAAGTTTGAGGATGCCAGCAGAAATTACAACAATGTCATGGCAATGCTGCCGCTTGCCATTGAGGATATAAAGACAAGACTTCTGCTGACGGAGGGCGCGTCCAAGAAGGAGAACGAGCCGTTGAAGCTCGGGGTACTCAGCATGGGCGAGCACGGCGAGCTGAAAGTGCTTGAGGCGCCCAAAAAGGAGAAAAACGAGCTTCTGCTGGTGCAGCAGGAGAATAGCAAGGCAGGGCTGATAGAAGCGTTTGAGGATGATTATGACGCCCTCAACGAAGAACCGTCGGATTATGTCAGAAGCCTTGTCGTCAGGACATTCTGCCCGCTGACCGCAGTGACAAACGACGAGATCGATGTGGAGGTCGAGGTACAGAACTATAACGCATACCTTGAGTTTTACAAGAAGTCAAAGGATGATTTTGTAAAGACGGTGAAGCCGCTGGTTGAAAAGCTCCTCGGCGTGCGCAGCTTCTTTGAGCAGTATGCGACTAAGAACAAAGGCATGGTTCCGTCCCTGCTTGTCACGAACATAAAGCTTGAAATGCTTGTGAGCAGCATGAATATCGGCAGGCTGCAGACGTACTTAAACTCAGTCAACACCAAGACAAATTATGACAATACCGTGTGGCTTGGCATTGTGCCGGACATTGAGCTGGAAGGGAGCAGCGGGAAGAAGATAACCAGACAGCGCTTTAAGGGAAATGCAAAAGTGGAAAAGGAAGCAGGAAATACACTCGAGTCACTTGCCACGCTGCTTGATGTGACAAAGGAATACAAGATACAGATGTTTTACAGTTTCCGGACAGGCGAGGACACGACATTCAACTATGTGGCGACTTCGGGAATCGAAAAGTTTGTCGACAAGTCCGCTCCGCTGATGAAGAAGGATTTCAGTGAGTATGTATCCTGCTGCATTCCCAATTTTACGGTTGTTCCAAAGGACAAGTCAGGCGTGGAGCTGGACAAGCGTATGACAGTGTCAGAGGAAGGCGTGGTGGCGCTCTCAAAAGAAAGGGAAGATGTCTTGAAATTATGGATAGAGGGTGTGTATATCGGTGCGGCATATATTGCAGCCGGCATTGTGGCGGCATACCAGTGTCCGGATTACCTGAAGGAGTTTTTCCCGCAGGTAACGCCGAAGTACCCCGGCGTGCGCTACGACATTGAGGCGGGCGACCATTCGCTGCGGACAGTGTCAACCATGGCAAAAGAGATAACAGGCTATACCAATACGATAAAGAACGCAATCAACAACAAGGGATTCGGATTTGTGTTTGCATCGGAGAGCAGCCAGCTTCAGGGCAGGGAAATTAAAAACATCACAGTGTACAAGGCGAGAACCCTTGCGCTTGTGGACGATGCATACGATTCTCTGTACAAGACGATGGTAAGCACTTACGTGGAGCGAATCCTGCGCTACATGACAAACGACTTCAAGGTGGACAATGTGGAGAAGTTCTTCGGAAACCATCCAAAGAGCCAGAAGTCTGTCTGGGGCGCGGACAGAAACTTCGTAAACGCCATACTTGACAACGGTGATGAGATTGACAGCGTCATCGACGAGGCAACCAACGAGTGCAATATCCGCATCGCATTTAACGGAAATGTCAAGAACCTCAAGGTATCTGTCACAAAGACAAGTACGGCAGGCGCATCATAACAGATAATATTAAGATGTCAGCGGTTCAGCCCCGGGATGAACTGTAACGCCGCATCTTTCTATTATAGATAAAAATAAATAAGAAACACAAGGAGGACAAGATGGGATTTAAAGTATCAATTCAGGCAAAAGACACGATCGACTTGGGAATGGAAACAGTAGAATCTGTTCAGTTCCTGACAGAGACACCAAAGGACAGCAATGCCCGCTCCACAGACTTAGGTATGGGAGTGCTGGTTACAGGAAAAATCAGGGCAAACATCGCCGGAGTGGCGGATGAAACCGTAAAGCTTGCACAGTGGGCGCTCGTACCTGCGGAAGATGCAAACTGCTATGGACAGGTGACTGTGGATGTACTTTCCGCTGGAAAGGAGGTTCGGCAGATTGTTATGGATACCGTATACATAGCAAACTATGCCGAGAGCTTCGAGGATGAGACCGGAGTAGGTACATTCAAGCTGCTGCTCAAGCAGAAAAAGGACAAAAACAACACCGTTCAGTACCAGGGCGGCTTCGCATTTTAATTAACAGGACAAGGAGGAACAGACAGTGGGATTTATTTTAAACGTTGAAGGAACAGAGTTAGGTGTGGAAACCATCCAGACAGTAAAGTTTGCCGTGGACACACCCGACGGAACCAATGCTAAGACAACCGATGTGGCAGTGACGGCTACCATCAGGGGAAAAATACTTACCATGCTTGACGAGGGCTCAGAGGCATCCATGGATCTGGCAAAGTGGGCAATGGTAACATCAGACAATGCAGACTGCTACAGAAATGTCACCGTAAAGTCACTTGCAGCAGGACAGGTAGTAAGGGAGTACACCTTTACAAAGGCATTTGTCATTGACTACAAGGAAGACTATGACGACAAGGAAGGCATCGGTACATTCACACTTATCATCAGACAGAAGAAGGATAAGATTAAGGATGCTACAGTTACCGGAGGATATGCAGGCTGATTAGGCTGCAGGCACACAGGACAGGATAGAGGCTGCCGGATTTCCCGGCGGTCTATATCTTGTTATCAGGAAAATTGGATTATGGGAAAAAAATTTATAACATGCTACATTACAAGCCTCTTGGAGGCAGCTTCGTGGGGCGTTGCAGGAGCCCTTTTACTACGAGTATTTCAGCTCAATGTGTCGACGACAGTAAAAATCGTGTCGGCGGTCTTTCTGGCGCTGTGCCTGTTTGTGGGAGAAGGCATTTTCTGCTTTGTTCAGGTGATTGGAAGAGAAGGGCAGCAGGCGGCGAAAGGCACAGGCGGCGATATTATAAAACCGGAAGAGGATGCAGGCAAAAGCGCTGCCAGTGATCCGACAAAAGCAAGCAGTCCGGCAAAGACGGACAGTTTAGACAACACCAGAAAAAAAGTTACAAGTCTTGTGCTGCTGAATGAGCAGGGGAGCGTTCTGCTCGAGTGGAGCCTTCAGAGCAAGACGGCGCTCATCATAGGAAAGAGCAACGGAAAGGACAATGTGGACGTCGATTTGTCCGGCTCTGCGGTGGCAGACATGGTATCAAAGCAGCATGCTGTGCTCAACTATACGGATAACGGATGGTATATCGACGATATTGATTCCAAGAACGGCACAAGGGTCAAGAAAAAATACCAGAGCGCGCTTCTGGACGTGAAGCTTGTGGGCGCTGTGGAGGTTGAGGCAGGCGACATTATATATATAGCAAACGCAATGCTGCAGATTCGGTAATATACTGAAGGGCATTGGAGAGGGAGGTAAAAGATGGGATTAAACCGCTGTAAAAACGGGCACATGTTCAGTGCCAGAAAATATGGGGACACCTGTCCCTACTGCAATACAAATCTTGAGCTTAACACAAACCTGATGAACAACAAAAGGCTGATGCTCGACGATCCGGATAAGACCGTGTCCGTATCAGGAGTGACCGACACGGTGGATCCGGTTACAGGCTGGCTTGTATGTATTGAAGGACCCCAGTACGGCAAGGATTTCAAGATACATGCCGGCAAGAACTTTATCGGGCGCGCCGACAACATGCATATTCAGATTCTCGAGGACAACACCGTGTCGCGCATTAACCATGCCGCCATAAGCTATGACGGCAAAAACAGGCAGACCTATCTGCTGCCGGGCGACTCATCGGGGCTTGCGTATGTGAATGGCGAGGCAGTATACACGCCTGTGGCACTTGAGGCGTTCTCCATCGTGGAAATCGGAAAAAGCAAGTTTATTTTTATGCCGCTTTGCGGAGAACATTTTGAGTGGAACGACGGCAATCCGGCAACAGAGCAGTAAAGGAGACAGACATGATACAGACAGCACTTATCGCTGCTGCGGTAATCATTCTTATCGTGCTTGCGGCATGCATAGGAATCCGTTACCTGTCAGAGCACAGGCATATTTATAAAAACAGCAAAATCAGGCTGGACATCGGAAACGCGCAGATTATCGGAAACCGGGAAAAACAGGACGACTCGTTTGGCACCAGCCTGCGTCCTTATGCGGCATTTGCCATTGTCGCGGACGGAATCGGTGGTTACCAGGACGGAAAGCTTGCAAGCGAGATTGCAGTAGCGACCTATATTGATGAATTCGGGAAACGGGACATCACGGAAAACATAACCTATTTTTTTCAGAAGTCCGCAGTGATGGCAAACGGCCATATCCGTGATGAATTTGGGGAGGTAAAAGGAGGCACCACACAGGTGTCTATTGTCATTGTTGAGGACAGGATGTACTGGTCGTCAGTCGGCGACAGCAACATTGCAGTGCTGCGCAACGGTCGGCTGATAGAGGTCAACCGCAAGGAAAACGTCAAGAACTGGCTTGAGGACCAGTATTATGCAGGAATCATAGGCAGGGAGGAGGCGATGGGAAGCGCCACGGACAAGCGCCTTGTCAATTACCTCGGCTTCGACGGCTTCAAGAAGGCGTGCGAGTCCGACCGTCCTATCTACCTCAAGAAACATGACAAGGTACTGCTGTATTCCGACGGGGTGGAGCTGCTGGGGCAGATAGAGCTCGAGAACATCCTGGCAAAACGCTGCGGCGCCCAGAAACAGGCAGACCTGATTATGGAATCGCTTGAGCGGAATCCGGCAAGGAATAAGGATAATGCGACGATTATTATATTGACGGTGATGTGACCATAAGCGGTTGAAAAAACTGGCGATATTAACTCTAAAATATTTATAAGGAGATTATTTAGGAAAACATGGTATGGACACAGATGATTTATAGTATCAATGATATCAGGGTTATAACAGTAAACCATGCGCATATGACAGCAGCCTGGAACCATCATGCCACATTTTATTTGGATGGCAGCATTGCAGACACGGATGCAGAAAAGCTGGAAAGGTTAATATATGGTGAAGACATGATAGATATATTGTTTCAGGAACAGGATGGCGGACAAAGTATTCTTTTTTCGGGTTATTTAAAGAATTTGAATATGGGAAACCTCAAGTCAGGCTGTCATTTTGAATTAAGTATAACTGGGTTTACACATAGCATGGATGTAGTCGAGAAAATAAGAGTTTTTCAAAATAAGGATATGACATATGGACAAATAGCTACAGAGGTACTTAAATCTTATGGGTGCGGCATTTTATCTTCTGCAGACTTGGATAAGAGTATAGGACAAATTCTGGTTCAATATCATGAGACTGACTGGGAGTTTTTAAAGCGGCTGGCATCACATTTCCATATGGGTATTGTAGGAAATTACAGGAATAAAAGTAAATATGTAAGTATCGGTCTTTGTGATTCGGAGGAAATATGTCTGAACCCAGCTGTCTATACTGTTAAATGCAATAACCAATTATGTGAATTCAAGAAAAGAAACGGAGTTACAGAAATAATTGATGAAGACAGTATAAGCTATGAATGTACTAATACAAAACATTACAATGTAGGGGATTCTGTTCTTTTTCATAATAAAAAACTTTATATAAATAAAGTGGAAATGCAATTTATAGGAGAGGAGTTGGTTTTTTCATATAAAATGCAAAGGAAAAATGCGTTTGCGCAGATCAAACGGTATAATAATCACATTATCGGCATGTCGCTTGATGGAAAGATAGTAAATGTAAAAAATGATATGGTAAAAGTCTGCATGGATAAGGGGGATAATGGAAGTGAGGAAAAACTTTCATGGTTACCATATTCTACAGTATATTCGTCTCCGGATGGCACTGGATGGTATTGTATGCCAGAAATAGGGGATTGTGTGAGAGTATACTTTCCAAATGAAATGGAAGAGAGCTGTTATGCTTGCAGTTCTGTTCATGTTGCAGGAGGGGACAGCGAGCAAATTAGAAATAATCCGGACAATAAATCAATCACGACAAAATACGGAAAACAGATTGAACTTACGCCGTGTGATATAAAGATTTCAAATGGCAATGGTATGCTGATTTGTATTTCGGATACAGATGGTATTATCCTTGTCAGCAAAGAAGATATTGTTTTAAAGGCGGGTGGGAATATATCGTTGGTTAGTGCGAATGATTCGGTAAATTTGTGCGCAGCAGAAGCAATTGTCTTAAAGCAAGGCAATAATACAATTACTGTGAAAGATGAAATACGATTTGAGGGAACAAAAGTCAAAGTTCAATAAAGAGGTACTTAAGGAAAACATGAATATATCTGATATTAGGGCAGTAAATATAAAAATTAATGGAATAATTAGGGATTTTGAAATTGTTATTTTGCCGAACGAGCATGCAAAAGCGAGAGTGACATATGAAGTACCACATTTGGAATACTCTGAAAAAGATTTATTTAAATTAACTGAAATTAATGCTATGTATGTGTGTGATGATAGTATTTTATTTTCGGGCAAATGTCAGGAATGTTCGATTAAGAGAGATTCCATACAGAAAGTGGATATATTGAATATTAAACTGATATCGCACACAATAGATTTGGATAAGGAAAAAAAGAGTTGCTCTTTTCAAGATTGCACAATGTCATATGAGCAAATTATGAGACAGGTATTAAAGAAAGACGAAAGAATTCTTAATTATCAATGCGAGCCTATATATGGGAACGCTCCGCTGATTCAGTATCATGAGACTGCATGGGAATTTATAAGAAGAATGGCATCAAGAATGAATACCGTAATCTATCCGGGATATAAAGAGTCAGAGCCCCGAATAAGTGTGGGCTTGAGACTTCCGGAAGAGTATCAGGAAATGGAAGTATTGGAATTAAAAAAAGTATTTTGTGAAGTTTTCTGGCAGCGTAGGGATATTGATACAAATCTTAGAAGGGATGATTTTGTAGGCTATGATATTACATCTTATAAAGATTTTGACATAGGAAATGGTGTTGTCTTAGAAAACAAAAAGCTATTTATATTAGAAAAGCGAATGTGTTTTTCTAATGATGAGATTATTTTCCATTATCGTATAGGGAAATTGCCTATGGTTGTTTTACATAGATATGATAACCAAAAATTTAGTGGAATGTCAGTTCGTGGGAATGTATTATCTGTAACAAAAGAGACGGTACGTCTAAAATTTGATTTTGACAAAGAACAGGAAATTGCAAAAGCATATGACTATCCATGGATGCCAGAAACAGGAAATGCGATGTATTTAATGCCACAGGTAGGAACGATAGTTCATGTATATTTTAAAAACGCGAAGGAAGAATCAGCGGTTGTTATAAATTGTGTACGAGAAAATGGCACGATTCATGGTAAATTAACGAATGGAAACGAGAAATATTTAACTGATGAAACTGGAAAACAAATGTTTTTGAAAGAGAAAAGTTTGGGATTTGTAAATGAAAGGACAGAAGATGGAATTACAGTAAATGATGAATCACCTATTTTAGCATCTTCCCAGAAGTGTATATCATTGGTAAGCGCAAAAAATATAAACTTAGAAGCAAATACAATTTATATAGAGACACCTAATGAAGTGTTGGGGAAAAAGGTAAGGTTATAAACATTATGATGACCATAGAGCAAAGAGATGAATATTTAGAAGAAGTCCTGATTGATGAATTTTTTGAAGATATGAATAATATTCAAAATTATTTATATTTGAATTGGGAAAAAATTAAAAGGCAATTTCAAGATTTGGTGGAAGACTTATTTCTCATGGGATATGAAGCGCAGCAAAGAGGCGAAAAAAATAAGATAGAAATTTTTCATATATGTTATTTGTTTTCATCATGTATAACAAAAAGCCACAAAATTTTATTTTCATTATATGATGAAAGGTTTTACTTAGATTCGTTTGAGGTAAGCGCATTTTGGACACCAGAATTCATTTTTCAGTATTTTGAAAGAGAGATGGACATATTTCAAAAAAAGGCGCAGAAAAATATTATAGGTTTTGATTATTCTGACATGCAGGAAGTGAGACTGAAATATTATGAAATGTATTACCAGGTGGTTGGAGAGATTCTTCAAATGCTAATTCCTGTAATCAAGGACGCGACATATTTTAAAAAAATTGAAAAGACCGATAAGTTTTGTGTTAGTTACAGTAAATATATGATTCCAGGATGGGAACTGGATTTTAAATTGTGAGGTGAAAATGCTGTATTTTCGTATGAAAGAAAATATTAATTTCGTAAATAGACCGATTATAATAAACTGGCAAAAAAGGTTAGTAGTGCAGGAATTGTATAAGGGCTGCTATGAAAATGTTCCGAAACGTATCATACTGGAAATAAGACCAAATCCGGAGACGGAGTTTGTGGATATTGTTAGTATTCCTTTTTTGATAGTGTCAAAAAAAATTCAAAAAGTATTAGAACTGTATGAACCGAATATGGAGTTTAAAGAAATTATTTTACTTGATAAAGTGAATGGACTGGCTGATGAATATGTTTTGCCGTTATTTCAAACAAAAGATGCGTTAAGTGATAAAAGCATTTTTTCAAACTTTCATACAGTATTAAAGAAAATGGTATTAAAGAAAAGTAAACTGGGTGATACAGCGGCTTTTTTTGTTAGGGATGCACCAAGGGATGCGGGCATATGGAGAATGGACATTTTAGAAGCATTATTAGTCCGCAGAGCGAAAGGATTCATTTTGGAGGAAGTAGAAATAGAGGAGTAATTATGTCTGAATATTTGGTAAGGGGTGCGCTGTTAACGTGTGATTTTGGTTCGCATGCACGAAAATTAAATCTGCCGCTGTCGCACGGCATATATATTAAAGAAAAGGCACAAATTTTGGAAGATGACTGCATTGTGGATGATAATATTAGTTACTTTGGGGTCTGTACCTGTGAGACACCACCATGTGATACGGAGACGGTTACGCTTCAAAAATATGGAGATGCGGGGAAAGATGGAGCAACAATAACGGGGTGTAAGTGTTGTCCTGAAATTATTGGAAAGTGGCGGGACTGCATGGAAAGAAATATATATGGGGGAAATGTGAAAACAGTGACAACAGACTCATATTTAGTATGCAAATATGGAGGTTTGATTCAGCCAGTTTCATCAGGGCAGGAGGAGGAAGAGTGAGCAGATACATAGATGAAAAAATAATTAGAGAAAAAAATGCATATAAGGCGGGAGTAGTAGGTGATATTTATGGGGGAGTGCAAATAAAGGAAGAACTATATGAGTTTGAACCTCTGGAATTGTTTGAAGGTCAGGTATCGGTTTACTTACCTAAAATGTTTGAAGATATGCCAGAAAAACTTGCAATGTTAAAATATCCGATGAGCAGCCGACCGCAAATCATAAAGACAAATAAAAATACGGATATTAACTTTTCCTTTAATCTTATACCCCAGAAGATTGATAACGGAGATATACAGTTATTTACTGAGAAAATGAAAAAAGTAATAAAAACAATACAGCCAGCGACAGTTTTTTTTGATGAGAAATACATTGATATGGCAGGGAATATTGCAGATAGTCAGGGTGAGGCAGAGCATATTGTAGAAGGCAGAATGAATATATCATATTTTGATTATAAAAGTCCTGCCATAGATGAACAGATTTATAATTTTATGTTTTTTGCTCCTTTAAAGGAGAACATATTACATGGAGTGTTTAACTGCCGGTATCGTGATGCAGATATATGGAAAGATATTTTTATCCAAGTTGCGGACAGTGTGAGAAAAATTGAAAGGGATTAAGAATGAAAAATGCAATATATGCGCTTGCGTGTCCACTTGGAGAGGGCGGGACATTATCATTAAATGAAAACATAAATGTTTTGACAGATGATAATGTGGATATAGAAGCAAGCTGGAAAGAAGCACTGGAAAAGTTTTGCGATGAACCAGTATATAAACATTATGAAGAAAATAAAAAATTAATTACAGCTATTTGGGGAATTGCAGCTGCAGTTGTTGTCGGAGGTCTTGTCGCAGCAGCATGTGTGGCGACAGGAGGTCTTGCAGCTGGTCTTGTTGTTGCGGGAAGTGCCGCCTTGGTAGGAGGAATTAGTTCGGTAACCAATTATGCATTACAAAAGGCATCTGGGGAAGGGAAGGTAGACTGGTATCAAGTGGCGATAGCTGGTTTTGGAGGCGCTATAAGTGGTGCAGTAGCAGCTTCACCATTAGGCGTATCTGGTCAAATGATAGTAAATGGAGCGATTGGTGGGTTACAGTCATATTCAACTGGACAAAGCACATGTGGTATATTGTGTAATACGGGCGCTGGAATTTTTGCTGGGTACATAGGAGGCGCAGGACCAGACTGGAATGATACAAATATATTTATTCCTCATCAGGTCAGAGAAGGATATGGATATGGTCTTTATAAAACATTTGAAAGGGCGAGAAAATCTTTTATGTTGGTGTGGAGGGGACTTGATTCAAATAAGTATATAACGAAACAGTTTGGAGGAATTTTGAGTGGGTTTATTAAGGGGTGGGCATTAAGCAATACAATTAGCATATTGTCAGATGATCCAGAGGATTTTGCCAAAAAGATTTGGGAAAAATATAAACCTGATTGGTTAAAAAATAAAGAGGAAGACGAAGAAAGTTATGGGACACAATGATTTGAGGCAAAGCAAGAAATATACACCAAGGGCAAATATAAAATGCCATTTATTTTTTATCCTTTTTTATATTATTACGGTATCTTATTTTAAGGTGGCAAAATTCGCCATAGAAACACAGAAATATGAAATATATGTAATTGAACAGATAATGTTTTTGATATGTTTTCTGATACTTGAAATATTTTTTGTATACCATACATGCATAGATAACTTAAATATTGTACATACAGAATTTTATAAGGGAAAAATCTCATGTATATTATATATCTATGGATGCTGTGTAACTTACGGTATTTCTGTGTATTTGCTGTTTTTTAACATAAATATTGTTAGAGAGATTAAATTGGATGCATATTTGTATATTATTATATTTATTTTGTTTTTTTTCTTAGAATTAATTTATATGATGATTATTTTAAAAAGGCGAAATAGTTTAAGATGCAGAATTTATTGTTTTTTTCGTCATATGATATGTAATTTGCTAATAAATACAGGAATAGTATTGAATTTAATTTTTTTTGTAATATTTATGAGACAGGTTTAGCTAAATCAGGAAAACAAGTTTGCGGATGCTAAATGAATTAGAAGAAAGAAGATAGGAGAAGTAAAGCATGCGTTATCAATATGATGATAGTAACAGTCCAAATTTTAAAAGCAAATGTTTATTTACATTTTTCTTTATAGGAATATTAATTTTATTTAGGTGGTATGTAAAAGCTTCCGTTGAAATGAATAATATTTGGTTTAATTTTATAGGAACATTAGTATTTTTAATTAATTTTATATTCATAGAGTTAGTATTTGTAAAAAATGCATGTAGACTACATTTGAATAAGTTTCGGGTAAAAGTAATGCAAGGTAACTTTAAATCCGTATTTTATTTTGCAGATGTATGGGCATCGGCGCTTATCGCTGCGTACATATGGTTTTTTAATTATTGGGGGTACAGCTATTTGGGGGCAATAAAATTATCTTATTTAATTTGTTTCCTTTTAATCAGTATTATCCCATCAGTAATATGTTTTGGTTTAGTATTACATAATGTCGGAGAGACAAGGACAAGAATAGCAAGTTTTTTTCGGATAATTATATACGACACAATTGTATATATGGGAATTGTGTTCCATATGGTAGCACTTTGGTATATGGAATAGATTCTGTCTATACAAAAGCTTTATAAAAGTAAGATAGAGAGGATAAGGTTTGTATGCGCAAGGAAAATGCATCATTTAAGACAAAGTTCATATCGGAGTCCGGAAGCTATCTGATTAACTCGGATTATTTTGCGTTCGTGGAGCTGAAGGATTATGCGTGCTACTGTATCGCGGACGGCATAGACAACGACCAGCATGCGGAGAGTGCCAAGATGGCAGTCACGGAGCTGATTACAGCCTTCACGGAAAATCCCGGCATGTCCAAGGGAAAGTGTAAGAAATATCTGAATATTGCCCACAGGGTACTGCTCAAGGAGTCAAAGGAAATCCGGCTCGAGGTGAGCATGGTGGTCGTGCTGACCGATTACAAAAAGTTCCGCTATGCCCATGCCGGGAATGCCAGACTTATCACCATCAGGAATGGCAACATCAAGTTCCGCACCAAGGACACGTCGCTCAGCCAGCGGATGGCGGACAATGAGGAAATCCCCATTGACCAGGTTGCAGGCCATGAAGAGCGCCACAACCTGTACAGCTACCTGGGACAGCCCGGAAGGTTTTCCCCGGTATTTTCCAAGAAGAGAAAGCTCGAGGACGGCGACATTATCTGCCTGCTGACCAGGGGAATCTGGGAGTCGGTCGGGGACGCGGAGATACTTGACTCCATAGACGGCGCGTCCGAGCCGGAGACCGTGTGCACCAACATGGAGGACATCGTGCTGAGCCACCAGCGCACCCTGCTGGAAAATTACACCATAGCCACCGTGTTCGTGGACAAGGTCTACAACAATCCCAAGGCGGGCAAAATCAAGAAGGTTGTGAAGATTGTCTCCACGGTACTGGTAACCGTGCTTATGGTCTGCCTGACCATTTTTTTCATGAAATACCGCTCGAATAAAAAGAATGCGGAACAGATGCTTACCCTGAAGGAGCGGGGAATTACATACCTGAACGAATTGAATTACGCTGCTGCCGACGGTCAGTTTGACGAGGCGGTGGAGCTTGCGGACAAGATAAAGGCGGGCAAAAATTCCAAGATGTACACAGCAAAACAGACAGCGCTTGTGTATGATGCCGTATCAGGATACCTGACCGAGGCAGAGCAGGCAGTCTCGGAGGGAGAGTACAAAAAGGCGGCAAATAAGTATGGCGCAGCGCTTGGGAAATCGGAGGAATTAAAGAACGAGTACGGTGAAAACACCGATTATGATAAAGCGATACAGACTTACAAAACATATGCGGAGAACATGCGGGACGGAACAGAAGCATTGTCTGCATACAATTATGACGCCGCTTCCGAGGCGTTTGAAACCGCCGCCAAGGCAGCCGACAGCATTGATGACACGGCAAAGCGGGATGTGGCAAATGTCAACCTCAGGACAGTCAATGGGGAAAAGGCGATGCTTGACGCGGCATCCTTTGAAAGCTCAGGACAGGCGCTCATGGATCAGAAACTCTATGTACAGGCAAAGACACAGTACCAGACCGCACTGGAGCTGTACCAGCTTGCAAAAGAAGATTACAACGTGGCAAACGCGGACAGCAGGATTTCGCTGGTCAACATCAAGCTCGACAACATCGAGGAAAACATCAAGAAACAGACCACGCAGGAGCTTGAAGCCGAGGCGGACAGCTATATCCAGAAGGGCAACGAGGCGCAGCACAGCGGCAATTACGACGAGGCGGCGGAGTACTTCGCCACAGCAAAGGAAATCTACGCGCAGACAGGAAATGTGAGCCAGGCGATGAACGCAGGCTCCAAGCAGGAGGGCGCCCAGTATGGGCCCGACCAGCAGCAGGCGCTCCAGAGCGTCCTTGACGGAATGTCCTACATGGCGTGCGGGGATTACGAGTCCGCAATTGACGAGTTAAGCAATGCAAGGGACGCCTACAATAATCTGGGCGACACATCCAGCGCCACAGCAGTGGGGAACACAATCACTTCCCTGCAGCAGCTTCAGAAGGCGCTGTACAGCGAGGACGACGCAGTGCCTGACCCTGTGGATGTGACCAATTAACCAGCGATATATACTGGCGGTCGAAAAGACTGACCGCTCAGTATAATACAACAGAAAAGGGGAGAATTCATGCCAAACAAACCGTCATACACATTACATCTGGACAGCAGTCCGGTAAAGACCTACAGCAACACCTACAGGAGGAAAAGCCTTGAGGAGATGACGACCTACCAGCTGCGCGACATCTGCACCAAGGAAAAGATCATCAAGGGCATCACCGACCCGCTCAACAGGTATGAACTGATTGAGACCATACTCCGCTACAGGGGCGAGCGGGAGGCGCTGCTCATCCGGCGCGAGGCGGAGGGCGGCATGGACAGGCTGTCCAACCTGCTGTTCCGGAAGATGGGGACGTGCCTGCGGGACGAGGGAACCATCCATAATCCGGCAAGACTCGTCCTCTACAACGGGCTTGACCTCTCGCTGTATGACAAGTATCAGGTAGGCATCGACAGGAGCAAACGAAATGACATCAGCAAGGTTGTGATAAACCACCTCGTGGAGTCCAATGTGCTGCTTGTCGGCGAGGACAACGGAATCTGTACGATTCTGAACCTCGTGAGCGACGGCGCGGATCCGGAGGGCTTTTTCCTCGAGCGGGACGGCTCACAGCCGGTCAGGCTGAGCGACCACAAGGCATACTACCTGATGTTTTTCGAAAAAAAGGAATCGGACATCCTCTACCGCGTCTACTATGACATCGAACAGAAGCCCCTTGTCAGCCTCAACTATTACCGCATACCGCTCGTTGACCTTGAAATCCGCGAGGTCGAGGACACGGACGCCATCCTGTCCATTGACTTTGGCACCACCAACACCACCGCAGGCACATACCTCGACTACGGCTACATACAGAACCATGACAACAATGACCTCTTAAACCACCGCGTGAAGCTTGACGCCGTCAATGAGGTCTATTTTTTGAATAATGAGAAAAGCGAGAAAAAATGGGTGCCGATGCTCCCGACCGTCGCGTGCGTGGCAGACTGCAGCGACAGGGACAACATCATATACCACTTCGGCTACGAGGCGAAAAAGGACACCCGCGTGAAATACTACGACGAGTCGTTCAGCATCTTTTATGAGATGAAACGTTGGGTGGGGAGCTATGAACAGGTACAGGAGGTCACGGACAAGGAGGGGCATATCGCGAAGGTCGTCAGGGGAACCATTATCCGGGAGTACCTCCTGTACGTCATCCGGTGTGCCGAGCAGCGGTTCAAATGCCGGTTCAAAAAGCTCCACCTCACGAGCCCAGTGAAGCTCAAGCAGCAGTTTAACCGGATGTTCACGGAGCTGCTGCCCGAGTATGAGATTGACGCGGTGCACATGCTTGACGAGGGGACGGCGGTAATCTACAACTCCATCAACAGCCTGATAGAAAAGCAGCGCTACGAGGACGGCGCACTGTATTCCGCGCTGATTATCGACTGCGGCGGCGGCACGACCGACCTGTGCTCGAGCCAGTTCACCATCAGCAATGACAGCGTCGCATACCGCGTCGACATCGAGACAACCTACGAGAACGGCGACACCAACTTCGGCGGCGACAACATCACGTACCGCATCATGCAGTACATCAAGATCATGTTTGCCAACTACTACAGCAGGAAGGAAATGGTGCACATCGACGACCTCATCACCGTCGCGAGCGAGGACATCTTCCGCTATGTGGACGAGTTCGGGAAGGACGAGGTCTATGACAGGCTCAACAAGGCATACGACGCGGCGGAGGAAATCATCCCCACGCGCTTCAAGCAGTACGAAAACCACACGCGGGACGACTACTACATGGTCAAGAACAACTTCTATTTCCTGTTCGAGATAGCGGACAAGATGAAGAAGAAATTCTATGCGAGCGAGGGGATTGTCAGGAACCGCTTCCAGTCGAATTACGACAAGGAGGACGAGGACCTGCGCATCACGCGCATAGACCGCTGGAACCTCGTGGTGCGGGAGAACGGGGAGCTGGTATACAACCACACCTTCCCCGACGTGGTGTTCAACATCAAGGAAATCGAGCTCTTGCTGAAGGCGGACATCTACAGCATCATCAACAAGTTCCTGCTGGAATTTTATACCAACAGGACGCTCGACGCCTATTCCATGATAAAGCTTACGGGGCAGTCCTGCCGCATCGACATCTTCCGCGAGGCGCTCAAGGAGTTTGTGCCCGGAAAGAGCATCGAGTTTAAGCAGCAGACCCGGGATAACAGCAAAGGCAGCATCACCGAGCTCAAGCTTGCCTGCGTCAGGGGCGCCATCCAGTATGTCAATGCCAAGAAGCTCGGCTTTGCCGACGTGAACCTGCGCTACACCATGCCCGCCATACCCTACTCCATCAGCGGCATGACCCACGACAGCCGCGAAGTAATGCTTATCTACAGTCTCGACCGCGAACAGACCTGCGGTCATCTGTCCAGAAACAGGAACATTGCCCACCTCGAGCTGATGCTCAAGGACGGGGACGGCATCCTCAAGTACCGCTATGTCTACCACAACAGGAAAGAGCAGTACAGGGAGAAGACATACGAGGAAATTATAGAAAAGTATGAAAAGTACACGGAGTGCCTGCTGCAGGATGAGATGGACATTATAGAGGACGACGAGGTCAAGTTCTTCGTGTTTGCGGCGAAGGATCAGTGGGGGTTCTTCCTCGTGCCCGTCATGCGAAGCGACTCCAAGCTGTACCTCGGCTGCGACCAGTTCTTCGCGTTCGAGAACGAGAAGTGGGAGATGAGCTTTTTTGACGGGACGAAGTAGCAGGGGCTGCAAGGGGGAGAAAGGATAGAGATGGAACAGACGAACAGGACGATACTGTTTGAGGAATTGAACAGCAGGAAAGAGAACATTATATCAATAATCAGACAGCAGGAACAGAGGGAGAGCCTGACAGACGACGAAGTGGCAGAGGTCAGGCAGTGTCTCGAGGTGACAAGCTTTAAGGAACTGATGGAAAAATTTCAACCGGAAATTTACATGCGGCTGGACACGGACAGGTTTGAGGTCAGGTTTTCAAGGACACTCCCGCAAAAAGCGGAGGGATATGTGGCGCTGCCGCTTTGCAGAGAAGAAGGTTTTTTTGAGGAACTAGTAAGGCTGATGGATGACAAAAAACAAAAAAAGTATGTATTATCTTCATTTCAGGATTTTTCTGACAATATTCTCCCGTCCGATACAGCGGAAAAATTTCTTGAAAAACGTGACGAGCTGGTAACCAATGTGAACAAGGGTCTATACCATAATGCGGAGAAGATACTGGACTGGCTGATTTCAGAGTATGATGACGGAATATTTTTGATCAAAACATTTCTGCGTCAGGTATCTTCATATATTGCTAAGATTGAGACTTGCGACAACAGTGCATGCTTTATTCTTGGAACGCAGGGGGACTGTCAGGTACATCCGGTGCAGATATCGCAGCGTTTCCTGACATGGAGTAGCTGCACACGGAAGGAACGCAATAATTATCTGAATTTTCTGCGGGAGCATATCGAGGTGGAAGAACTGTCAAACAGGAACCTTATGCTGATAATGCTAAGTATGGCATGTACGCCGGGCGAGGAAAACAGGCCGCTGATTCAGGAGTATTATAGCCAGTATCTTGGTTTTTACACGCGCATGCTGCGTGAATTCTGGTGGGCAGCAAAGCCGCTCATGGAAGTCCTTCTTGGAATCAGAAGCTATTTTGACCAGTACACTCCGGCATTAAACAGTACAGACAAGAAAGCGGAGAACACGGAGACACAGGCAATGCCGCCACGACTCTTAATCACAAACTGCCGTCCGGAGTTTTTAAATAATGACAGATATAAGGAGACGTTAAGGCTGTACCTTGAGACTGTGAACGAAAAAAACGATTTTGAGGACACCATCTGGTTTGCCATACTTCCAAACATTGAATATGCAGGAAAAAAACAGGCAAATATCAGGGAGCGTTTCCAGTCTTCACACAAAAACAGAGAGTACGGCAAAAATCTTCAGGCAGATGTCATGGTGCTTATGGAAATATTGAGCGCATACAGGATTCAGATATTTGTCAGTGCTCAGCCAGTGCCGGAAAGTACCTTTAAGGGATTTGTCAGGGAGGGAATGGAGCCGTGGCGTGACACGTTTGATTTCCTGCGCCAGATGGGAAGCAGGGAGTATGCGGTGCCGTGTTATCCTAATTTTACGGTTATGCCGCAGGAGTATGCCATGCTGATTCTTGGGAATGAGACGACATTTTCCGCACTGGACAAGAGAATCATCGTGGGAAAGGACGTAAAACTATGGCTTGACGACCTGAACGTGGAAGCATCCTATGTTGCAGCAGGGCTGATTGCTGCCTGCCAGTGTCCGGCATTTTTGAAAGCACACTATCCCAGAAACGTAAAACCGGACATGCCGGGAGTCGCATACCAGCTGTGTGATAAGGGGCAGAACCGGATTACGGTCACACAGATGTTCCACGAGATTATTGATTATCCGCAGGAGCTGTATGACAGGGTATACAAGGAGAGCAACGGAATGGTGTTTGCCCCGATGCTTGGCAGGGTTATAGCTCTGACGGACAGAGCATACTCATACAGACCAAGCTCCCTCGACCATATAGCCGCCCGGCAGACAATCACATACATGGAAAGGATTATGCGGCATTACACACAGGATTTCAAGGAAAACCTGATACGTGATTTCTTTCAGGAGAGACCGGGAAGCATTATTGCTTGGTGGAAGGAGGCCGGAAACTGTGTAAACGGAATCCTAAAGACTGGGGAATCCATAAAATACGAGATAAGGGACAGAAATCATACCTGCAAGTTTGAGGTGGCGTTTGAGAGAGAGAGCAGGGAAGAAGTAGTCCGGATCATATAGTGATTGCATGGGATGGAGGGAATATAGGAAATGCATTTTTTCGAGGATCATTTTGATTACCACAAATACATTGAAGACAGGCTGCTCGAGGTTGAGGACTTAAACGAAAGAAAGGAATTGAAGGAGGTCATGCGCAAAACGCTCCTGCCATTTTATGAGCAGGTGGAGGAGGCGTACAGGCTTCTGGAAGAAAAGCTTTTGCGAAAAGAGGAGGCGGATCGAGGTGGCTGCCATATCATTACTGGTTTGGAGGACAAGAGGCGCATAGATGTGACAGACTGTAACATGGTACCGATGCTTCGGGAGGACATGGAGGAAAAAAAGGTCGACATTGCGGAACTGATGGAAAGCATGGATGCCGGACGTGAACATTACGTATATACCATATACATAGGAGCGGATTATATGAAGTTAAAGGATCTTGACGACGTTCCGAGGGTGTTCAGGGGTACGGTCAGGACAGTCTATGAGGAAGAATTTCCGGCGCGTTTTTCTGTAAGGCGGTGTGACAAGTACATAGGGGAATTAAAGAAGCTTTATGCTGAGTTCATCAACAACGGTGTCAGCTGGCGTACCGTATGTGCGCCATACATTTACAAAATGTATGATGTGTTTATCACGGAGACCGGATGCCCGAACGGGGAGGAGATAGACCGGATAAACGTGGATTTTGAGGAGTATGCGTCAGAGGTCGAATATGACAGAGTTCCCATGTGGAATATCAATACGATCGAGATTAAGACCAGTTCGTATCCTGAATTTGCGCTTGATAAGATACATTACCTCCATACCATATACGAATCGAGACTGGATGTAAAAAAAGATTATCTGGTAGGGGGGGACATCCCGCTGTGGGATGTGTCCATGCTGAACGGGGAGCTGCGCATACAGTGTGACGAGAATGCTCCCGTCAACTGGGTGTTAAGGGAGTTTTCCTATGAGAAGGGCATGATAACGCCTGATTACAGGCAGTTTTACAATACGGGAGGCGGGATGGACAGACCCATACATACGGTGGCGGAAGCAAAGTGTTTTGTGGGCAGTCTGGGATATGACGACTGCCTGCGGCTGACAGATATCAGACTGGATGATAAAACCCTCCGTGACGAGAGCTATGACATGGACGCATTTTTGCTGGAGGAAATCAGGCACCGAAGATGCAAGGAAAGGCTGCAATTTGTATTTGAACCCGTTGATGCTGGAAATGTTCTTAACAGGGACATCATGAGTTATCTGGTGAGCAGGATGCAGATCATATATCCCGAGTATCTGTGCAAGGGAAGCCTGAAGTAATATGTTCTTCCCGCACAGGATGTGGTCAAAAGGAGGTATTTATGGAAGATATATGGAAACGTATTATGGAAGGGCAGGAAAACCTTCGGTATGAACAGGCGGATTTTTTCTCGCCGTACTGTGAATCGGTAATCGGAAGCATCCGGAAACAGGAAGAAACAGATAAGATACAGATTAATGCCTTTTACAGGTATGGGGATATCTTTCAGCAGCTTTTCCGGCTTGAGGACAGGGACGACTCCGTGTGCACGATGCTGTATGACTATATGATGCATCTGCTTACCAGGCTGGAACTGCGAAACGGCGTCACACGGAATGAATACGGACTCCGTCAGAAATGGTATCAGATAGAACAGGGAGCCTATGGTGAGCGGGTGCAGAAAAAATTCCATGTGTTTGACAGGGACAGGAAATACAAGGCGGCGTTTTATGTCTGGAAACAGGATAAGCTCGGGGACAGCGTGGCATTGTTCGCAAAGGCACTCATAACGGTTCTCGGGGACGGTGTCCTGTACAAAAATGACATCAATCCGAAGGAACTGCTGCTCTATATAGGCAGAAAACAGCGGGATTTGGACACCGCGGTAACGGACTTTGCAACAGAGATGTTCCTGCCGTTCCACTATTCCCTGCGAATATTTTATGAGGCTTCCTTCGGCATCATAGACGACAGAAACTGCATGGAGCTAGAGCAGATTGAAATATTTTAAACGGAGGAATGGAGGTAAAACATGAAGGACTACAGGATTCCCGTATTTAAGGCGGGAAACATGCTGACACACGAGATGCTGGATGCGATGATGCAGTACAGCATAGGATTTGCGGAGTACTCTTATACAGGCTACAGCGACGGGGTTGTGGCAGGATGTGACGTACATGGGGAGAAAGGCGTAATCTATGTGGAAAAGGGGCTTGTCTACCATAATGGAAACCTAATAACCTTTGAGGGCGGGAGTGTCAAGGCATCGCCGTCCAACGAGTGGCAGGCAGTAAAACTGTGCGTGGCGGACATGGAACAAAACCCGAATTACAATGAGAGGCAGATTGACATCAGGATGGGTACAAGGCTCGAGCGGGAGAGGAACTCCGTGGAACTGTGCAGGGTGAAGCTCCAGAGGGGCGCGGTCATACGATCCGTATACCAGAATTATGAGGACTTTGACACAGAATACGACACGATCAACCTGATTCATGCACAGTGGGCAGCATATGGGGGCGAGGGTATGAACCCGGCAGTCTTCAACGGATTTGCACAGGATGCCATGAAGCATGGTGTAAGCGATGCAAGGGACATAAGCTTCATACAGCAGGTACTGTCAAACGGCGGCAGGGCGCTTCCGCGCAAGGCAGTACAGCACTATATAGCTACAAGACAGGGAAACAGCTACAGGGAACTGGCAAACGAGGAAATCTATAAACAGCTGGGAGCCATACTCAGACAGATTCGGACGGGTAAGGCGCCGGAAGCGGCAGCAAGAAAAGATAGAAGGATAATTGTTGATTGACTATGGATAAGTATGAAAAAACAATCGGTGAAATAAAAGTAAATACAGGAATCGCATGCCAGTCCGTGCTGGACATGAAAATCACCTCCATGGAGGGCATGCACGGAACGCTTGCCATTACGTTTGAGGCAGACGAGGGGACGAGTCCAGATGCCGTCAGGGGGCTGAAGGACAGCCCTGTCACGGTCAGTCTGGATGACGGCACAAAGCTTTTTACGGGTATCTGTACGTCCGCGGCGCTTGAGACGGCGGGCGGTTATAAGAAGGTACATGTCGGTGCGGCAACCGCATCCGTAAAGATGGACAGGAAGCCTGTAAAAAAGACATTTCAGGATCCGTCCAAGACGCTTAAGGGAGTCGCGGAAGAAGTCTGTCAGGCATATGGTGCGGACATCACACTTGACAGTGACGTGCCCATAAAACAGGTACTGAGTCAGGACAGCGAGACGGACTGGCAGTTTTTGAAACGCATTGCGGCAGCGCAGGGAAAGGTGCTTTTTACGGACATCCTGGCAGACGGCATCAGGATATTCATGGGGGAGACCGGATTCCGCGAGGAGGGCGGCGATGCCCTCGGTGAAGCCACCGGCTATGGAAGGGACGGTGCCGAGCTCTCCTCCATGGTGGCAAATACCGGATCCGGGGAAGGATATGACGTGGACATGATGTCCTGTGAGACCGGAGTACTTACCCTGTCGGCCGGCGACAGGGCAGGAAGGCATGTCATCCGGAAAGGGGAAATCACGGTCAGGGGCGGCGTCATAATAAACACGGTGGGATACGGATATCCGGACAGTGTACGTCCGACCGTGGCGGCTTCCTCGCAGCCCGGATTTTCCTCAGGAATCCTCCAGGGTAAAGTGACC
The DNA here is from genome assembly GCA_910579275.1 of uncultured Lachnospiraceae bacterium. Lineage (GTDB taxonomy): Bacteria > Bacillota > Clostridia > Lachnospirales > Lachnospiraceae > COE1. The sequence continues at coordinate 52,507 of CAJTTO010000007.1, read as the reverse complement.
GCCGTGGAGGGAAACGAGATACAGGTGCAGTTTGACACGGACGCGGGACCGGGAAATGCCGCGTGGGTGCCCTACGAGTCGAGCATCAGCAACAATTTCTACTGCATGCCCGACATAGGGGACACGGTATATATTTATTACGAGAACAATGGAAAGATTGTCTGCCTTGGGAGCCACCACAAAAATACCAGCCATTCGGACATGCGGAAGCCGGAGGAGAAGGTACTCACAAACAGGGACAAGATGATAAGGTTCGGCACCACGGGCATCACCCTGTCCGCGACAAGGGAGCGCACGGACAACGAGGACTGCAATGCCGTATCGATAACCATGGACGAAAAGGACGGCATCACCATCAATTCGGGCAGGGAAATCATCATGGCAGCCGAGGGAAACATCTTCCTTGGGGTAAACGTGCCGGAAGACGCCGACAGGATGGCAGAGAGCGGACAGGAGAAGCTCAACAAGCGCATCAAAAAGGGCAAGGATGAGTTCACAAGGGAAGGCGGCTACCTGCAACTGATAGGCGAGCAGTACATAGGGCACAAGCTGGAACAGCTTGAGAACGGAATCAAGGGAAACTTTATCTATGGAATCGTGTCCGGCTTGATGGGAAAAGAGGAGGAAGAGACACCGGATGCCGAACAGTTTGAGACCGGGGTGCTCACCTTGTACGGGTATGAGGGGCTCCGGCTTGAGGTAGGCGACAGCAGCATTGTCATGGGCGGCGACATCCACATTTATGCGGAACAGTTCCAGTGGCTCGGCTATGAGCAGGGGAGCCACCAGAAGGAAGAAGTGCCGCTGCAGGACTGGTGGGAGACGGCGCTTGACGGGTTGCAGCTCGTGCTTGACATCGCCGGCTGCTTCCCTGTGTTCGGAGCCATCCCGGATCTGATCAATGCAGGCGTTTCACTGATGCGCGGAGACGTGTCGGGTGCGCTCATGAGCGCCGTGGCGGCAATCCCGGGAGTCGGGGACGCGGTGGGCGTCGCAAAGATAGCCGGAAAGGCATTCAAGGCTTCCAAGAAGCTGAAAAAGATGATAGCGATAGCCAAGGGCGTGTACATGATGCTGCAGTCGGCATACTCCATATACCAGATGCGCGACGGGTGGGCAAACATCATAGACATGATGAAAAAAGGTGAAAATCCCTTTACCGACCCAGGGAATGTCAGCATCCTGATCAACACGGCAAGCAGCGGCGTCATGTTCTGCCGCGGGGCGAAGAACGTGTCCGACGCGACAGGCGTCACAGGCAAGGTGAAGAAGAAGCTGGACGGGGCAAAGGAGAAAAGGAAACAGAGAAAGGCAGAAAATAGCAAGAAAAAGAACAAGAAGGGCTGCGGCGACCCCATAAACGTCGTGACAGGAAGCCTTACCATGGACTACACAGACCTTGTGCTCCATGACGTGCTTGAGGATTTCGAGCTTAAGCGAATGTATGAGTCCATCCACACCAACGAGGGGCTGATGCTTGGAAGCAAGTGGTACCTCAACATAGAGACGCGCCTGACCCGTGAGGACATGCATGTAACGGTGCAGAAGCCTGATATGCATCTGGAACACTTCACGCTCTCCGACGGCACATGGGAAAACGACCGCAATGGAGACGAGAGCATGGCGCTCGGTGAGTGCCCGCAGGGTTATGTGCTGCGGGATGCATCCACAGGGTTAAAATACGTGTACGACCATGATGGCAGAATACTGTACACGGAGGATGCCAACGGAAACAGGAGCGTGTATGAATACGAGGGGGATGTCCTGCGGAAGCTGACACTTGCATGCGGGATGAGCCTGACCTTTACATTCCGGGATGGGAAGCTAACCGAGACCGCCGACAGTGTGGGCAGGACGCTCACATACGAGTATGACAGGGATCTGCTGACGGCTGTGACATTCCCGAACGGCGGAAGGATTTGCTATACCTATACTGCTGACGGGTATGTACATCAGGCAACAGACCAGAATGGGACAACCTATGTGACAACCGAGTATGACCGCAGGGGGCGCGCAGTACGGCAGAGCCTTCCTACAGGGGAGGAGTATGTCCTCTACTATGATGACAGAAACCACAGGAACACCTTTACCAACACCAAGAACGGACAGCGCATCATCTATGAGTACGGAAGACAGCGCGTGCCTGAAAAGAGCATTTATGACGATGGGACATATGAGGAAAAGCGGTATGACCAGTGGGAGAACTGTATCTATGACAGGGACTGCAATGGGAACGAGACCTTCAGGGAATACGACATACGCGGCAATCTCCTCCGTGAGTCGACGCCGGACGGCGTGACGACAACATATGTGTACGATGACAACGGATGGCTGCTCAGTAAGTCTGACACGGTAGGCGCGTCGGAGACATGGGAGTATGACGCCAAAGGCAACACGGTCTGCCACAGGGTGCGCATTGACGGCGAGGAGTATGCCGTCACACGGTATACGTATGACAACTGCGGCAGGGTGCTCACGGAGACCAATCCGACAGGAAACACAACACGTTTCACATATGACGGAAGCTATGGCGAGCCATCAATGAAAGTCCTTCCTGAGGGGGAGACGGTATGGTACACTTATGACGAGGCAGGACGCCTGATGTTTGAGAGCGGCGCGGAGGGCGAATTCAGCTATGGCTACAACCGCAGCGACGACCTGACCTCAAGGACGGACGCACTCGGAAACACGGTGCGTTACAGCTATGACCTGCTTGGAAACCTGACCGAGATACGCCCGCCCGTGCAGGCGGCAGCAGGACTCCACGGCATCCGCTACACTTATGACGCGCTTGACCGCAGGACGTGCGAGGAGACACCGGAGGGCAACAGGTATGTATATGAGTATGGAAACGAGGAGTGCCTGACACTGAGCATACATCCCAACGCGGAGGCAGAGGGAAAAAAGGACGGCATCCGCTATGATTATGACGCGCGTGACCGCAGGATCAGGGCGCACTATCCGGACGGCGGCACGGAGAGGTACTTCCATGATGTCAACGGAAACCTGATGAAAAGGGTCACGCCGGAGTGTTATGATGCCGGAACCGATGACGGTGATGGGTACACTTACACGTATGACTGCATGGACAGGCTCACCTCCATCACCAACCCGCTGGGGGAGCAGGAGGCAGCATATGCGTATGACCATGAGGGGCGGATTACAAGCTACATGGGTGCCGGAAGCGGCGTGCCATGCATCTATACGTACAACTATGCAGGGTGGCTGACATCAGTCAGGAAGCCTGTTGACATGGACGGCGAAGACGGCAGTGTCCGCTACAGTCTTGTCACGTATAAGTACGATGCGTCTGGAAACCGCACGGAGGACAAGCGCTACCTTGACTACCAGACAGAGGAAAGCGCGGCTGGGAAGACCAACGCCATACGCTATACCTACAACAGGTCAAACCGCCTTATAAAAATAGCAGATGACACAGGCGCGTGCATGGAGTATACTTATAATAGTGTAGGACTTGTTGAGACAGAGCAGACTGTTCTGGGCGAGGACTGCATACAGGAGACAAGGTACTTCTACGACGCGGCAGGAAATGTCACCAGACGGTGCGTGAAGCTTGAGGGGGATGCGGTGTACACCGGGCAGATACCATATGCCGTCACGGAGTATGCCTACAATGCAAACGGAGACATAGAGAAAATTACCCTACCCGGGGGCGGCGAGATATCATGCCGGTATGACAACGACAGCCGCATGACGGAGGAGTGCCACGACGAAAAGGACGGTGAAATCCACAGCCGCACCACCTATACCTACGACCATGCGGGAAACATGGTGTCACGGACGGACACGGAAGGAAACACGGTAACATATGCGTATGACTTCATGGACAGGGAAGTCCTGCGCACCAGCCCCGACGGCGGCGTGTCCAGGAAGGAGTACGACCTCAACGGAAGGCTTGCCAGGGAGGTACTGCCGCTTGAGCATGCCGGGAGGGGCGCATTCGCACAGGGCTACCGCTACACCTATGACAGGGCGGGACGCCGCCTGCAGGCTACCGCACCCGGCGGAATCCTGTATGAACAGAACACCTACGACGCGGCGGGGAATGTCATAAGGGACATTGACGGCGCCGCATACGGCTTTGACCTGTCAGGGCGCAGGACATCCGTGACCACGCCGGAGGGCAGCAGCCAGACGTTTGCCTACGACGTTTCCGGAAACCTCACCCGCACGACGGACAGCATGGGCTACACCACACGTTTCCAGACAGATGCATGGGGCAGGGTGACGCTTGTGACAAGGGCTGACGGCAGCCATGAGCGCTACACCTACGACCACGCGGGGAACATCCTGACGGCGACCGACGGGGAAGGGCACACGGCATCCTATGCCTACAACTGCCGCGGGCTGCTCTCGACGCGGACGGATGCCATGGGCGCCAGCGAACACTTCCGCTACGACAGGGAAGGGAACATGGTGGAAAGCACCGACAGGAACGGCGTGCGCCTGACCCTCACCTACAACATGTACCAGAGCCTGACAGGGCGCAGGAGCGTGGACGGCGGCATCAACGAGCATTTTGGCTATTACCCTGACGGGAAGCTGAGATATGCCATCGGCGGCGGGATGCGCTACGACTATACCTATGACGCCATGGGAAGGCTTGCCGGAAAGAGCGCCGGTGGGAGGAGCCTCGCCGCATACACCTATGATGTCGGCGGGAACCGGACGGGGCTGACAGACCTGACCGGAAAGCGGACGGAGTACGAGTACGACTATGCCGACCGCCTGCGGAAAGTGTACGACAACGGGAACTGCCAGGCATGCTACACCTACAACCCCGACGGGACGATGAAGGCGCTGGAAATTGGCGGGAACAGCGGGGAGGGAGTCCTGTACACGGAATACAGCTATGACAGGGACAGGAACCTCACAGGACTAAAAACGCTCGTCAGGCAGGGGGCGCTGACCGGAAGGTACGGGTTGCTTACAGACAATCACTATAGCTATGACAGGGCGGGACACCGTATTGTAAAAAAGACACTTTCGGGCGAGGTGTGTTACACTTATGACTCATTATACCAGCTGACGGAATCAGCCTACCCAGATAAAAAGGAGAAATTTACCTATGACAAAGCGGGCAACAGGCTGACAAGGACAGTTGAGAGGGCGTATGGAGAGACCGTACGCGAAGAGTACACTTATGATAACGCTAATCGTCTTGCAAAGCGCAGTATTTATAATATAACTGTAAATGCACAGCGACAGGAAATACCCGAAACATCCGAGATGGCAGACAGGATATACCGTTACACCTATGACAGGCAGGGCAACATGTTAAGCGACGGCGACAACACCTACCAGTACGACGGCATGAACCGCCTGAAGGAAATCAACACGAAAGCAGGTGACATCCAGAAAAACCATTATGACGGAGAGGGACTCCGCGCAGAGCTGGAGGAGAATGGGAAACTTGTAAGCTTTATCTATGATAATGGCAAGATAGTGACAGAGGGGACAGACACGAATCTGATTCGTTACATTCGCGGGTATGATTTAATCAGTTCCGATAGCACTGCTTCTAAGACATACTATCATTATGCATCTAATGAGCTTGGTAGCATAACCCATATCACGGACGAGGAAGGAAATATTCTCAACCGTTATGAGTATGATGCTTTTGGTAACTTTGTTGTAAAAAAAGAAAATATTCGAAATCGTTTTGGATTCACAGGGGAACAGTATGATCCGATCACGAGCCAGTATTATCTCAGGGCAAGGTTTTATAATCCTGTAATAGGCAGGTTTCTGAATGAAGATACTTACTATGGAGACGGACTAAATCTTTATGATTACTGTCATAATAATCCAGTAGAGTATGTTGATCCAAGTGGGCATTGGAATCATATATGTGACAAAAAGTACAATGAGTTAAAAAATAAAGACCCAAAAGATTTGACAATAAAAGAAAAGGGGCAAATAGCTAAATATGAATTTGCTCAAAAGAGACGTCAGGATAAAGCATTAAAGAGGACAGAAGAACAAAGAAGAAGGTGGAAAGAATATACGGGAAAAGATCCTACAGGAGAAGTTCATCATGGTTTGCCTGAACAGTTTAAAGAGTGGTTTGGAGATCCAGAACGTGGATTGGATGTAAATAGTGGAGAATTTTACTATGACTTACCACAATCTAAACATCGGTTAAAAGATGGAAGTGGAATTCATACAAATAATAGTCCTTTAGGCAAAGATTGGAATAAAGTATGGGATGACTACATAACCAAAAATCCAAATGCTAGTAAACAACAGGTATTAGACCAGTTAAAATATATGGAGCAAACAACCGGTATAGGGTCATATAAAGCGGTTAAGAAAGGAAGTTAAAATGGAATTTTATCTTATGAAAACAACGGACGAAAACTATGTTAGAGTATATGAAGCAGAAGGGAATAGTAAAAATATAAAAGAATATGCAATATGCTCAGGATGTAAAAATCCATATGGAAAAAGAATTAAAAAAAATTATAAGGTATATGCAGTAGGTAAGAAAGAAGGAGATTTTTATAAGGCAATTATTTGCCAAATAGTAAGTCGATCCTTATTAGCGGAACTACAAAAAGAAAATGTAACGGGATTTGAGGTGATGGACATGATTTGTACGAAATGGGTTGACCATCGCGGAAATCCGATTGCAGGAAAGGATTTCAGTAAATATAAGGAACTGCTAATAACAGGAAGGACCGGTTTGCTGAAAGATATAAATGGGAATGTACTGAAAATGGATTGTGAAGTTTGTGGACGTTTACAAATTGGTGGAGAAGGGAGTCTGGATGAAGCTGAGGGGTTGATGGTAGACGAAAATGAATGGGATGGTTCTGATATGTTTTATTTTAAAAACTGGGAGGGAAATCTAATTGTAACAGAACGCGTGAAAACAATTATAGAAAAGGGAAAATTTAGAAATATTGAATTCTATAATTTAAAAGATTATCGTGGATAAATATTTTGAAAAACAATACAGGAGATTACCGAGTATGAAGATGGGTTTAAAGGATTTCATAAAAAATTCCATTTTATTAAAACCATGTGACACTAAAATGTCAGCCCCGAAATGTGCAAGCAAAATTGGTGGAAAACCAGATCTTCCATATAATTTTGAATGGTATACATATAAAGACTCAGATGGAAAGGTATATCCATTAAGCTTTATGGCACAAATTAATTTAGAGGAGGTTCATTTGTTAGATAAAGACAAATTATTGCCAGATAAGGGCATGTTATACTTCTTTTATGAATTAGAGACAATGAATATTGGGTGTTCTCCTAAGGAAAAAGGAAGTGCAAAGGTTTTTTATTATGAAGGAGGCATAGATAGCTTGGTGCCTGCTGATTTCCCAGATGATTTGGACGAGGGTTATCGGTTGCCAGAGTTTGTCATAAAGATGGACGACAGACAGGAACTGCCATTTTGTGAAGAATATAACGAATTGACGGGTATGCATGCTGACTATGAGGAGTATAACAGATTAAAGGCGCAAGAAATGATGCTGTATCCTGATGAAGAAATACACAAGCTTTTGGGGTATGCGGATCTGGTACAGGGAAGTATGCTGGTGGCATGTGAAATGTTGGACAATGGTATATACATAGGAGATTTCGGACATCTAAAAGTAAAGCCCAAATACATGGATAAAGCTTCGGAATGGCAACTGTTATTGCAGATGGACACCGTGTCAAATGATGATTACGAGCTAATGTTCGGTGATTGCGGCAGGATATATTTTTACATAAAAAAGGAAGACTTAAGAAGACGCAATTTTGATAATATATGGTTAATATCACAATGTTGTTAGAATAGCGGCTACTGGCTCCGGACAGAGTAATTAAGACCTCTATGGACTAGCTGGTAGAGGCGCATTCGCACAGGGCTACCGCTACACCTATGACAGGGCAGGACGGCGCCTGCAGGCGACTGCACCCGGCGGAATCCTGTACGAACGGAACACCTATGACGCGGCGGGGAATGTCATAAGGGACATCGACGGAGCCGCATACGGCTTTGACCTGTCAGGGCGCAGGACATCCGTGACCACGCCGGAGGGCAGCAGCCAGACGTTTGCCTACGACGTTTCCGGAAACCTCACCCGCACGACGGACAGCATGGGCTACACCACACGTTTCCAGACAGATGCATGGGGCAGGGTGACGCTTGTGACAAGGGCTGACGGCAGCCATGAGCGCTACACCTACGACCACGCGGGGAACATCCTGACGGCGACCGACGGGGAAGGGCACACGGCATCCTATGCCTACAACTGCCGCGGGCTGCTCTCGACGCGGACGGATGCCATGGGCGCCAGCGAACACTTCCGCTACGACAGGGAAGGGAACATGGTGGAAAGCACCGACAGGAACGGCGTGCGCCTGACCCTCACCTACAACATGTACCAGAGCCTGACAGGGCGCAGGAGCGTGGACGGCGGCATCAACGAGCATTTTGGCTATTACCCTGACGGGAAGCTGAGATATGCCATCGGCGGCGGGATGCGCTACGACTATACCTATGACGCCATGGGAAGGCTTGCCGGAAAGAGCGCCGGTGGGAGGAGCCTCGCCGCATACACCTATGATGTCGGCGGGAACCGGACGGGGCTGACAGACCTGACCGGAAAGCGGACGGAGTACGAGTACGACTATGCCGACCGCCTGCGGAAAGTGTACGACAACGGGAACTGCCAGGCATGCTACACCTACAACCCCGACGGGACGATGAAGGCGCTGGAAATTGGCGGGAACAGCGGGGAGGGAGTCCTGTACACGGAATACAGCTATGACAGGGACAGGAACCTCACAGGACTAAAAACGCTCGTCAGGCAGGGGGCGCTGACCGGAAGGTACGGGGTGCTTACAGACAATCACTATAGCTATGACAGGGCGGGCAACTGCGTCATCAGGCAGACGCTCTCCGGCGAGACACGCTACAGCTATGACAGCCTGTACCAGCTCACGGAGGTTTCCTACCCGAATAAAAAGGAGCAGTTCACCTATGACAGGGCAGGGAACCGGCTGACAAGGACAGTTGCGAGGACACATGGCGATACAGTACGTGAAGCGTATACTTACGACAACGCCAACCGCCTGACAAGGCGCAGCATCTATAACATGACTGCCGGTGCACAGGAAATACCCGAAACACCCGAGATGGCAGACAGGATATACCGTTACACCTATGACAGGCAGGGCAACATGTTAAGCGACGGCGACAACACCTACCAGTACGACGGCATGAACCGCCTGAAGGAAATCAACACGAAAGCAGGTGACATCCAGAAAAACCATTATGACGGCGAGGGACTCCGCGCAGAGCTGGAGGAGAATGGGAAACTTGTAAGCTTCCTGTTTTCTGACGGGGAAGCAGTGCTTGAGGACAGCGAAGCCGCAGGCATTACCCGGTATATCAGGGGACTTGGACTCCTGACATCCGACAGCGAGAGCGCAAGAACCTACTACCATTATGCATCTGATGACCTTGGAAGCATAACCCATATCACGGATGAGGAAGGAAATGTCCTCAACCGCTATGAATATGATGCCTTTGGAAACTTCACGGTAAAAGAAGAAACCATCCAGAACCGCTTTGCCTTCACAGGGGAACAGTATGACCCGATTACAAGCCAGTATTATCTTCGGGCAAGATTTTATAATCCTGTAATTGGACGATTCCTAAATGAAGACACTTACTATGGGGATGGGCTGAATCTGTATACTTATTGCCATAATAATCCGGTAGAGTATGTTGATCCGAGTGGACATGCATCTTTAAAAGAAAAGAATAGAGGTAAAGGTGGCAAGAATAAATCATACGAAAAAAATAAAAATAAGCTGATTAGGGCTGTTGAAAAAAGGTTAAATGAGGATGTTTTACAAAGAGGGACATCAAAGAAGAAAATGTCACCGGCATTAGCAGGAGTGTTAGATACTAAAACTGGGAAGATATATTATGGAGAAAATAGTTTAAATGGAGAACTTCCATTAGAGTTACATCCTTTAATTAAAGAGAGAATAGAAAAGGCAGGGGGCATAAAGTATGATAAGACAAAAGGAGCGGGTTCACATGCAGAAGTATATGCACTTAATGCGGCATTATTGGAAAGAAAAAATGCGAATTTATCTGATTTTATGGTTTATGTAGTAAGTACTAAGAAACTTGGCTCAAAAGTTTCTGGTCCAGGTATACCTATGCCGAGGTGCCCGCATTGTAAATATATTACAGATGGGACTATTTTTCTTGCAATGGAGGTTGAGTAATGGAGAAAATACTTAAAAAGACATATTTAGTTGAAAATGGAATTGATTATAACGAATTATGTTATGAATACTGTAGTGACAGAATGCTTGACAAGGATGAAGAAGATGGAGGGAAAGCTTTTAGTGGTCTAACATATGAATTAGATGAATTTGGTAATGTATTATATTATGGTAAATATAAGAACGGATTTGAGGAAGGGGAGTGTGTTTATTTTTATCCAAATGGAAATATTGAACGTAGAGCTTGTATGAAAAGAGGTCGTGTTTTTGGTGAAGATATAACATATTTTGAAGATGGGAGGTTAAAATCTGTATCATATTCGGAGTATGGTGTTGAGTTAACTAGAAAGGAGTGGGATGAAAGTAATAACTTAATTGTAAATAAGGAGAAACCAACTCAATCAGATATTGAATTACGAGATAGTGGAAAAGAATGGCATAAAAAAGTAACAGGTGAGAAAAGTAATGGATGATGATTTGGTAAAAAGGTATATAGATATTCAGATTGCTATGCAAGGTAAAATCATTTATCGAAATTATGTAAATATATGGGATATAACGCTTGTGGCAGGGGTAGATTTGGCATATTGGAAAGAAAATGAAATAGAATATGCGGTATGCTGTATTGTTGTTGTTGATTATAACACAAAAGATATTGTTGAAAGTAAATATTGTATTGACAAAGTTGTGACACCATATATTCCAGGATGTCTTGCATTTAGAGAAGTTCCATTATTTCTAAAAACGAAATGTTTGTTGAATAATGTTCCAGATATCTACTTTTTTGATGGAAATGGATATTTGCATCCGAGACATATGGGAATTGCAACACAGGCAGGCATATTGATTGATATGCCAAGTATTGGAATTGCAAAATCTTATTACAAAATTAATAATGTAGATTTTCCAATGCCTTTGAATGAGAAATTTGCATTTAATGATATTGTAATTAATGGCGAGGTTTATGGAAGGGTGTTAAGAACACAACTAAATGTGAAGCCAATATTTATTTCAATGGGTAATAAGATTGATTTGGAAACAGCAATGTGTGTTGTAGAAAATATGATTACGAAAGATAGTCATATACCTTTACCAACACGGCTGGCAGATATTATGACACATAAAATTAGGAAAAAATTTAGTTAAAGGTACATTTTTTCTTTTGCTTGGATATATGTCAGCATTTAACTTTTGAAATATAAGATTTCCATTTATTTTATCGCATAGGTATTATGTCGGTGGCAACAACAGACGCATACGGCTTTGACCTGTCAGGGCGCAGGACATCCGTGACCACGCCGGAGGGCAGCAGCCAGACGTTTGCCTACGACGTTTCCGGAAACCTCACCCGCACGACGGACAGCATGGGCTACACCACACGTTTCCAGACAGATGCATGGGGCAGGGTGACGCTTGTGACAAGGGCTGACGGCAGCCATGAGCGCTACACCTACGACCACGCGGGGAACATCCTGACGGCGACCGACGGGGAAGGGCACACGGCATCCTATGCCTACAACTGCCGCGGGCTGCTCTCGACGCGGACGGATGCCATGGGCGCCAGCGAACACTTCCGCTACGACAGGGAAGGGAACATGGTGGAAAGCACCGACAGGAACGGCGTGCGCCTGACCCTCACCTACAACATGTACCAGAGCCTGACCGGGCGCAGGAGCATGGACGGCGGAATCAGCGGGGAGGGAGTCCTGTACACAGAATACAGCTATGACAGGGAAATTTGCTGATACTTGGAAAGGAAAATAGTATGTCTAAATATACAGAATTGGATAAGGATTTAAAGAAAATAAGAAATAACAGTAATTATGATTTATATAAAATTAATTTAGAGTCACAGAGGAGAATAGACAAATTTTACAATGAAGAAATACCGGGAAATGATATGATGTCGCGAAAATACAAATTGGATTCTTATATCAAAAGGAGAAATATCTTATATTTTCCGATAATAATAACTATAATTTTCGGCTTACTGGTAAATTTGGTCTTTGCAAAATTTGATGGATTTACTGATTTTTATAAAATATATAAGCAGTTACAGACAATACCAACAGGCGCAGAGGGCGTAAATGTGCTTGATTTGGCAGGTTTATACATTATGCTGTATATATTGTTGATTGTGGTTACAGGTGTACTTGTGTGCATATTTATTATTCCATTTCCAGGCTTATATTTTTTATTTGATATAGATAGGCATAAACAACAACAAATGGAATATGAGCTTACAATCTTAAATGATAAAATAGATGAAAAGATAAAGAAGGATAAAGTTAAAGATGATTATGTCTGTTGTGTTAAGAAGTACAGTACAAGACAGATGTTGTGTATAATCGGTCCGCTTATAGTGATGTTTATATTTGGATATACATATGGATTGACGTGGGATAAGATAGCGGTTTTAACCCTTATAGGGGGAGTAACAGGATATAACGTCTTTAAAGTAAACAAGGATAACGAAAATAATATGTATTAAAAATAACAGAAAGAGAAAGGTAAGATCAGCCATGGGATATCGTGATGAAGAAATAATGAAGGAACGAAAATCAGCCGCGCAGGCGCAGATGGATGCGCTTGACGAGGAGCAGAGGGAAAGGGAGCGGCAGGAGTCAATATTTGACGAATTTGTCCACATCGAGGGCAGGGAAGTCCGGTTTGCACGAAGACCTGACGAAGATGCGGGTATCTCCCTGTACATGCCGGAAAGCTTTGAGAAACTTGATGACGAGACAAGAAGGTCATTTTACCCGTTTGGCAATCCGCCAAAGAGCGTATATGCGGATTTTGAAACGCCGTTCCAAATTACGCTCAACAGGACGGACAGCGTGGTTCCGGACGACGGAATTCCCAAATTTATGAAGATGTCCGCAAAGCTTTTGGAAAATTACGGTCCAAAATCAAAAGTACTAGCTAACGGCGTTGTCAGGCTGCATGACCACAATATAGGCATCATGGAGGCAGGCACGCGTGCCGTTGACTGTAACGTACATAATGTAATGTTTTATGTCAGTGTTGGTGACAGGGTAATGATTGGGAATATCAATTTCCCGACAAAATACAGCAAGAGAATGATGCCCATCGCCAAACAGATCATTGACAGCATAAATTTTTTAACGGAGGAGGAAAACAATGGAGACAATAACCTATCTGAATCTTAAGACAGACGTCAGCCCGATTAACAGGCTGTTGTCGCTGAAAGTGGAAAACGCCATGAACAGGTATGGCACGGCAAAACTCGAGGGAGAGGTGGAGTACGAGGCAGGCAATAAGTATATACAGCATATCACACCCCAAAGTACCGTGAAGATAACCACTTCTGCCGCAGGACAGCCCGAAACTCTTTTTATGGGAGTGGTGCGCGCGGCTAATGTGAGGAAAGAACAGGAGTATGCGGTTCTTGAACTTACCCTTGATGCTGTCGCGGCGACCCTGGACAAAGAGAAGGAAAACAAGAGCTTTCAGAAAAAATCCAGTACCTATGAACAGGTTGTCAGTCAGGCATTTAATGGAAGGGCAAACCTTGAAATGCGGGCATCCGATCATGCATCCGGCAGTTTGATAATGCAGTACAATGAGACGGCATGGGAGTTTGCAAAGAGGATGGCATCACAGCTGGGAGCGCCCATATGCGCGGATACCACGGCACCGAAACCGAAGATTACCATAGGGGTGCCGGACACGGGAAAAAGTTATGAACTGAGTGATGTGGAGTTCGGTTTTGCGTCGGAGGATGACAGCGTCAGTACTAAGCTTACGAGCGGACAGGCAGTTGAAATTGGTGACAAGGTGTCTTACGGCGGCAGTTCCAGTGTCGTCCGCGGCTATGTGTCTGAGATGGCGGGCGGTGTGCTCAGGACAACCGCATATGTGATGCCGGAGACAGAGGCGCTCGGGATGAATGCGGGGAATGTAAAGGGACAGGAAGCACAGCCAAACGGACAGGCGGCAGGCAAGATGTTTACGGGCATGGTGCAGGCAGTAAAGCAGGATAAAGTGCAGGTTCATCTGACAGACATTGATGCATCGTATGATTCCGGTGGTGATTTCTGGTTTCCGTATTCGACTGCGTATTCTTCAAGCGATGGGAGCGGTTTTTACTGTATGCCGGCAGTCGGGGACACCGTGCGCGTATTTTTTCCGTCAGGCAGCGAGGGGGATGCATTTGCGGCAAGCTCAGTGAATGTCTCGCCGTTGGATAACCCCGTGCATAAAAAATGGCGTTCCCCTGCGGGAAAGGAGATACTGCTGACCGAGGAGGGGATGTACATTACCTGTAAGGAGCAGCGCATTTTCATAAACATGGAGGATGAGTACGGCATCACGATACATTCTGACAAGGATATCAATGTCAATTCCATGACAAACATGATGCTTTACGCAAAGGAAGGAATTACCCTGCATGCGGAGAACAAGATTCTGATAAGCACTGGGGAATCCTACATAGATATCACGGACAAGCTGATCCAGATGGGTGCGCAGCAGATAATGATTAATTAGGGGATTACCGCCATATGACAATGAATGAATATATTGAGGATTTTAAGAATGAGGATTTTGGCAGCGCGTTTGAAGTCTTCCGGCAGGGTACGAAAAAGGCGATTGAGGAAAACATGGCACAGCTCATGGAAAATGCAAGGCATACCTTTTCCGGCTTTTTTGCGGAGACAGCACGCGCTATGGAAAACAGCAGTACCAGTGTCGGTAAGATTACGGTATCACTGATACGGACAACAGCATGGGAAGAACGGCAGTGTGCACGGATCGAGGCATACGATAAGGATGAGATTACGGGAAAGCTTCTCAATGACATGGATATGGACATAACACCGCTCTTTTCATGCTGGGACAGCCTGCGCGGCAGTCTGGTCAGGCTTGCGGAGGAAAAGGGGGTACGCAGGCATGTCAGAGACTCCGTCATCAGGCACATGATGGAAAGCCGACTCGGTGAGATGACATCCTATCTGTATGGTCTGCTAAAGTACTTCCTGCTTGACGCGGATGAGATTGAGAATTTCTCTCTGATCAGGGTACAGCCGGGATTTGCAATAAGTGTCGGGGAGTATCAGGACTGGCAGAAACCAGTATATATTGAAGTTTATCCAATGGATCTGGCAGACCCGCCCGCCGACCATCCTATGGTGTTCGGACACTTTGAAGGGCAGGGATACAGAAATCTGAACATAACTGGATGCAGTCTGGAAAAATCCAAGTTTGTAAAGTGCAGCTTTGCACACTGTACGTTTGAGGATGTCAACCTGAACGATGTTCGTTTTGTGGAATGTATTTTTAGAGATGTGCACATGAAGTCAGGCACTATGTATGGAGCTATGGCTTTGGACTGTGAGACTGCGGGGCTTGACTGTAAAGGGATGAAAATGAAATGGATTCCCTTTGACGGGACGGACAGGGAATATGACATATACCAGGATGCTATTGGAATCGGAAACGGAGGACAGACATGATGGAATATTTTTTGTTAAGACAGCTTGCGGAGAATCCGGTTCGTCCCGTGCTGCCGGAGCCGGGGAACTATCCTTACCGGCTGACACATCAAAACTTTGAGGGAATGCCGACTGGGTCAGTGGCATATTTCAGGTATGGCGACGAGGAACAGATGCCGGGTATACTTCTGCAGCCCACGTTTATGGTCAATGATACCATCAGGAGCGTGATGGAGCTGTATGACGACACAATACGTTTTAAGACACTGGCGCTCCTTCCGGATGTCATTGACAGGATGACGGACTCATCTGTGAGCTACAGCATACCGGATATAAAATGTTATGAATGTCTCCACGAGGATTGCGTGGTCATGCCCGACGGAACGGTCAAAAGACTGGTGGTGGATCACAGGAAAATACCGAATGCCGATGTGTTCAGCATAAAGGAGACGACACACAACAGGGTGCTTGTCTCCCTCAGGATGGCGGAGAGCATAAGCCGCAGGAATGTATACGGAGTAGAATTTGAGAGGGTAGAGGTGAGATAGATGGGAGATTTGAATTTGTTAGGAAATGCATTGCAGGCAGTCGCACAGGCGGGGCTGGCGCAGGAAAAGCCAAAGGAGTTCGTACAGCGGCTGATGGTCGCAAAATGTGACAAGGGCACGCTGAAGTACCAGTACCTGAATCTGCCAAAAGATCACGGGGTTTATTTCCAGAACTTGGATCATCCCCTGATGAATGCCAATGACCATAAGGCGGACAGGCATATCCTTCAGTTCGGGAGGTGCACGGCAGAAACAAATCCCAAGAATGTGGCGGGTAAGGTGCTTAGTGCGACGGTTCCCCTTTTTAACATTTTGGACAAGGCGAAAAGTGCTATGGGGTGTGAAGGCTGTAAGTGCAGCCCGAAGACATTAAAGGTATGGGAGGAAACGAACGAGGGAAACTGTCTCGACGGGGCAAACGGAATCCTTAACACCAGCCATGCAATGTGCATTTATGGAGGATTCATTGAAATTACAGAAGAGCCTGCCCCTGAGAAGTCAGAGGATGCGGATCAGAGCGGAGAGGAAGCGCCTTCAAGAAAACCCATAGAAGAACAGCTGCCCGCAGCCATGGCAGAAAAAATCAACAATCTGAATCCACCAGAGGAATCCGAAAGTGAGGGCAGTGCAGAGGCGGCAGAGGGCTCCGACGCTGCCGGGGAGAGTGCGGCATCCGCAGACGCAGGTGCTCCGGCGTCGGGCGGAGATGGCGGCAGCACCCAGCCGTCAGGAGATACTGGGAGCGGGATGTATACAGGAAATACTGGGGATGACAGCCTTACAGATACAGGCAGCGGCATGGGCGATATTATGCCCGACCTGACGGAAGACATGAACCAGTGGTATGCAGGAGTACAGGATTTTCCGCAGAATTATGGGGTGTCAGACAAGGCAATAAGGTCAAACTATGCCAACAATATGTGTATGCCCATTCCAAAGGCGGCGCTGAATGATGCGGGGTATATCTGCGACATGGGCGAGCTTTCGGCTTTCAGGATGGGCGGCAGCAGTGCAGCGCTTATCGGGGGATCCTGCGTGGCAGTCTATAACCTGTTAAACGCGGTTGGCATGAAGCCGGATCTGGGCAGGCTGATAATGTCCGCGGAACGGCAGCAGACAATCCCCGGTTACATGGATCAAGGACCGATGGCAGTGAGCATGCTGAGCACAAAGAACACCTTAAGCCGCATGGGTGTATCCGCAAAGCCAATGAACCCAAATAACCTTATGAAAGCTGTCCGTACACCCGGTACTACGGCTATCTTGGCAACAGCCCGCAAAGGCATGTCGCCGGAATACCATACACTGAAATCTGACAAAAAAGGAAAATTCCAATGCATGGATCGCACTGCTGATGTACCTACACTCCTCGGGAAGCAGGAAGGGATGGTCAAGATGGCGTTGGTGGTGAAGAAAAAATAAAGGATTTATGGAATTTTTGAATGAGGTATCTTTTTCATTAATAATAAACAGAATTAAATTCGAGTTGCCACGAGAGGAAGCTATTATTTTATCGAGACAGAAACAAGAGGAAAAGAACTTATAAATATGTCACAGCAGTTTGCGGATATACTGAACAGGGAGTGGTAGAGAAAGGGTATGGAAAAGTAAAGGGTGACAGCGCTTACAGATATAACAATTTTGATAAATATATAAAAATACGGAAATATTGATACCAGATACAAGGAAATAAATAGTTAATTGAGCTTAGTGTAGCTGGAGCGGAGAGAATATAAAGAAAATAAATTAACTCGTTGTACTACTTATATAACTAAATCTCCATAGATTACCAAAAGGAAAAAAGCGCAAAAAGTCCCCTCACAATTTTGAAAACTTAATTTTCAGAAGATTAGCTGCTTGATTTTTGCAATGTCACATGGCAACTGGAATATACTGTTGAATGCCATGCAGCTAGACAAAATAAGTGATTGTGTGAGTTTTGTGCCAAATTCAGCTGACATAAGGGCTTGTCCGTTATGCCCTGCTTTCATTTGGCACAAATTTCTCACAAATTTTAGCGCATGTCTGACAGAAAAATTTATCGGACATGCGCTGAAGTGGCCTTGCGTCCACTACATCAGGTAAAAGATTTAAGCCCGGCATCCTGTGTCAAATCAGACGGGTTGACAGAATCAGGATGAGAAAGAAAATTTCTTTTTGATAAACATTATGACATCCGAATGCTTCTAAAGACAATTCATTTTGCGTCGTCTTCCAACACAATGGGGCCATGTTTTTTCTCAAATTCAGCTATGTGCCTTTTCATGATAATTTGCAGTTCGAAGTTGGAAGAACGTCCGCTGTAACTTGCCACATAGTGGAATTTTTGGGACATGTCCTTGCTGGTGCGCAGTGTAAATCTTATGATTTCCTCATTCATGTTAATTTCTCCTTTATCTTTTGTAGTATGGCATGTGTATTGAAAAATCAGCCGTAAGTATGGATTGAACCAGCTTGTTTTGGGTAATCAGGCTGTGTCAAGGCGGTTACAAACCAAAATCTCAATGCCAAGGTGGTATTATAACATAGAACAGCATGAATGATAAGCAGACTTTTCATTTTAGTAAGCAATATTTGAATATTTGCAGCACCATCTTTTGGCATAAATCTGAAAAGAAAACAATCAGTCCAAGGTAATGGCTCCATGTTTTTTCTCAAATTCGGCAATGGATCTTATAATAAGGATTTCCAACTCTCTGTTCGCAGAGTGTGCACTGTATTCGGCAATATACCGAAATTTTTTTAATAGTTCTTCCGAAATACGCAGTGTGAATTTTGAAAGTTTAATTGTCATTTTATTCTTCTCCTTTTTACTGTTTTGTGCTATCATTATAACGTTGTTTTGACGGCATATGTCAAAGTGACGGCACAAAAGTTTGAATGCAAAGAATAGGTATGTACATTTTTATAAAAGTTTTGTAAAATGTATATGTAGACTCAAATTGTACGAATGTGCAGAGGTTCGTTATTACGAGAGATATGTGTCGAGGAGGTACGGTATGGATAGTGGCAGCTTTACATATACCATAGGCCAAATGATTATGAATATGCGGGAGCAGCAGGGCATTACCCAGCAAAAATTGTGTAATGGAATATGTTCCCAGAAAATGATGTCCCGCTACGAGTTATGGACATGCATACCAGACAGATTATCGTTAAATTTGCTTTTACAGCGTCTGGGGAAGTCACCGGATCATTTCATTACAATCCTGACGAAAAAGGAATACCGGTACTTACTGTGGAAAAGAAAAATATTTATTGCGCTTCAGGAAGATGACTTGGCTGTGCGGGAAAAAAGCCTGAAGAAACTTTTTGAAGCACCGGAGGCAAAGGACCGCACATGCCACAAAGGCATTCAGGAGCAGTTTTTTCAGTATATACAAGGGTATATCCATCAGGATGTGGACAGAATGAAAAAGGCGATTAAAATTACAGTCACAGATTATGATGACGGACTGGGAAAAGAATGCTTTATTGGCAGCTCGGAAATGAGCTATATTCTTCTGTACCTACAGACAAAAGAAGGGATGGGGGAAAATGTAAAAAACGAATTGAGGGCATGTCTGGAATATATTGAGCGTTACATTGTGGACGAGGGTGAAAAGGTGAAGGTATATCCCCGGGCAGCGTGTCTTTATTGTGCATATTTGGAGGAAAATATTTTTGAACGAATCGAATATTGCAGAAAAGCGATTTCTCTGCTGACCGGAAACGGAAGAATACAGGAACTGCCGGAGCTGTTAAAAATCATGGGAAACGCCTTGCAGAAATTAAGTCTAAAGGATGCGCACAGGTACCGGATGCAGCACTGGGCGTTGCAGGAGGTATATAGGGCGCAGAATATGAAAAGCAACAGAAAGGACAATCTGCTGGAGGAATTTAATCAGGAAATTTTGCTGCTGAATGAAATTTTGAAGGCGTATCGGGAGGAACGGAATATGAACCGTGAGGAAGTCTGTGAAGATATCTGTGATGTCTGTTCCTACGCACGGGTGGAGAGTGGCACAAGGGGGGTCAAGAGGAAGAACTTTGAAAAGCTGATGCAGCGTCTGGAGATACCGTATGGGCATTATACATCAATGCTTGCTACGGACAATTATGAGTGCCTGTCACTTGCAAGACAGGGCGTTCTGGCGAGCAAATTTTGCGACTGGGAAAGGCTGGGACGCGTCCTCGAAAGGCAAAAGCAATTATTGGATCTGCGGCAGACGAAAAATCAGCAGTATGTGCTGGAGGTTGAAAATGTTTTCATGTACAGAACCGGGCAAAAAACTTGTGACCAATTTCAGGAAACAGCTTTAAATGCACTGCATTTAACAGTGCCCAAGTGGAACATAGGGGAGAACGTGATACATTTTTATTCAAATGAGGAAATTACATTGCTGAATCAGATTGCGATTTCTTACCGGCTGCAGAAGAAAAGCAAAATAGGAGAACAAATTATAGCAAGTGTTTATGAGACATTAGAGCGTAGTGCAATTGATTTGATGGAACGTGCGGAAGAGGCGGTAATGCTGCTTTCCACATGGAAAAATCTGCTTACAGATTTGGAGGAGTACGACAAAGCAATTGAAAAGGCAGACATAGGAATAAAAATTGCATTGAAATCAGAGCGGGGTGACAAATTAGATACCCTTGTATATGAAAAAGGATGGAGCAATCTGCATAAAGACCAGAATGGTAAAAATATGCAGGAAAATAAAGAAATATGCCTTCAGGCATATTATATAAGTGATTTGTATAGAAGGGAGAAAAATAAGCAAGACATCAAAAAGTTCATAGAGCAATATGGTGTGGAAATAGAGTATTAATTAAAATCATCGGACAAATCAGAGCAAAGAATAATTCCTGTGTCTGCGTTGTCCCAAAAAGGAATGCTAAGTACGGATAGACAGAATAGCCCCATTACAAGCAAAGCGGCAATAATTTCTTTTTTCATGGTATACCTCCTCCTTCACGCTATAATACACAAATCATTGTGGACAACACAATTATCACGGTCATGAAATGTGCGCAATTCAGTAATAAATTTCTAATAAATATATTTTAAGATATTGTGTGTAAAATGTTAATGACATTACGAGAGTAATATTTAGTCACGAAACGTCATTTCATAATGTCCTATGTAGGTGTATCTTATAAGTATGCAATAATATAAATTTTTATGCAAATATTTCTAAAGCAGAAAGGAAGATACAAATGAAAAAGGATGATGGTGAAAAATTTTATCTCAGAGTGGGGAGACGCATTCAGAAAGCGCGGAGCGAAAAGAACCTAACAAGGGAAGACGTTGCAAAGAATATAAATATTTCAGTAAAATTTCTATATGAGATTGAGAGCGGGACCAAAGGATTTAATGTTAATATACTGTACAAGATAGCAAAAGAACTCGATGTGAGCTGTGATTTCTTATTGGGGTGCTGTAGTATTGGAACAATCTGCCGGGAACAGTGTATGGATGACGTGATTGCTACGTTTGATAAAGAAGAGCTGCCAAGCGTGCGGAAAGTTTTAAGCACGCTCGGTGAATTCTTGGAGATTCACCAGAAAAGCGCAAAGCTGTTGGAGGATTAAGCATGACTAAAAAATGAGTAGGGAGAGAAAATGCTCCCCCTACTCATTTTTTTTATGAAGACGTCCTATATAATACAGCCCCGCAAAGAGAAGGGTACATATGACAGACACAATGATACCTGGTATCAGACCTGCCGGAAAATACTTGAGCGCTATTGTATGTGTGCCTTCGTCAAGATACATACTGATAAAAGTATCTTCAAATAAATCCATGTCCGTTTCTGCCCCGTCTACATATAAAGTCCAGCCGGGATCATAGGGGACGGCAAGAACCAGTTGACCGGCAGATGAGACAGTAATGTGCCCGCTTAGGGAAGTTTCATCATAATTGTCAACTGTCATTGTCTGGCGGCTTAAGCGGCTGATAAACTGGGAAAGAACAGGTTCATTGACCTGATATACAGTCAGATTCAGGGATTCCCCATTTTCTGATTTCAGTGACAACTGTTCCCCTGCCTTATGATAACCTAAATCCAGAATATATTTCTTTTTAATCTGGCTGAAACTTTTGGACTGTTCCTCATAGTTTAGCTTAATCGTGTCAATTTTGGTGTTGGATGCATATGCGTAATAGTGTGCATCCTTTTCAATGGAGATTTCAGCGCGGTCTCCGTTGGAATCCGCTTCAATCTGGACAAAGACATCGCCACTGATGCCAAGATGATGTACCAGCTTATTCTGGCGCTGAATCGGATTCAGATTCTTGTCAATTTTATCATCATCCTCATGGAGATTTTCCTCAAGTTCTTCCGCGTCGCTGAAAAGCTCGTTTAGGGAAGAGTCAGTGAACAGGTCGTTCGTGATAAATTCTTCGGAATTATCGGGCAGGAATGTCTCGTCAGACAGATTCTCGAAGTTATCCGGATTTTCCTCAGCCATAGCATCTTCTGTCACCATATATCCAAGCGGAAGGGAATAGTTGTTTTTGTAAAGATATAATTTTCCCTCTGTATCGGCGAGCGTAAACAGATTGTCATAGCCCCGGTCAAGCGTATACAGCATATATCGGTTTGCAAGCAGCGCAGCGGTCACTGGCGTGGCACCGTCATAGCAGTAGTTGACGCGGCTTCCCTTCATGCCGTATTTTTCATAAAAGTCTGACACAAGGAAGTTCAGCGTCGATGAAAAGTAGGAACCGCCATGGAAACCGATTAGCATCGCATCGTTCTGCGTCCGGCGTGCGAATTTTTCAAACCGGAAGAAGTCGTTACCCTCATTTTGAACCGTTCTGTCAGTCAATATCTGGTACGAGTCATGGTTGGAAAGATACGTAGTCCTCGAAACGGTGGGAACGCTTGTCAGGTAAGTGTTTACGCCGGATTCCGCAATGGTGGCAAGAATCAGACAGCAGCAAAACATCTTGTTGATACTTTCGCGTTTTTTGTCCTGTTTCTCGTAATGATTTCTGTAATAATGAATAAAGCCGGCATATATTAAAAGGAAGATTCCGGTAACCAGAAAGCATGCACCGGTAAAGGAATCATCCGTTATCAGTTTTTCACAAAGAAGAATAAAAAACAGGATTCCAAGAAACAAGGACATCATTTCACTTCCTGAGTGCTCCCGTATGTGCAGCAGGGCTTCATAGCACACGGTAAGGAGCAGGAAAATATATAGAAACGACTGTCTTGCAGGCAGCGAGTCAGGGTAGTTAAGACCGTGCCAGATAAAATTCAGCGTGTTGGTCGAAAAACTGATTAATATAAAAGCAAGAAGGATAAGCTTGGGGGCTTTTTCGCGCAGCGGTATTTTCTTTTGCATGACATACAGCGGAAGCAGTAAAAATATCGCAACGCCGCAGTAGATGTTTGGCCAGTGGTCAAGACCGGTCTCCACCGTCACGTTAAAGCAGTGTCTGGCAAGCATATCAATCACGGAAAAATAGGTCTTGACCTTGCGCGGAAAATTAATATCGCTGAATTCGGTAAAACGCAGCGCGGCAAGCTCCGGGAGCAGCAATATCCCAGCCATGCCGCCCGCGAGCAGGGAAAACACACCAAAACGGATGACTGCCTTTGCATAAAAATTATTTATCCTGTCAAGTTTCGGAAAAGCAAGGGGGGCAGAGCTGTTGCCTGCGGAAGGCTGCCTTGCAATCAAAAGTACAAAAAAGTAAAGGACAAGAAAGATACACAGCATAATGGAAAGATAGTAGTTTGACAAAATGGAAAGTCCGAGTGTAATGCAGTACAAATAACATTTTCCCTCGTTCACGAGCCGTTCAACGCCAAGAATAATGAGTGGCGCGAGAACGACGACATCAAGCCACATTACATCCCAGTTGTATGCTGCCATAAAACCAGACAGTGCATAGAACAGTGAAAAACACACGACGCTCCAGGAACTGCTGTTAAAATGTTTCCTTATATAATATGTGAAGGACAGACCGCACAGCCCTGTTTTTAAAACAACCAGATATGACAAAAATTCCATGAGGAATTTTTCCGGTATAAGCACACAGAGCCAGTTGAACGGGCTTGCAAGGTAGTACACGTAAAGGGCAAGAAAATTGGAACCAATTCCCGTATTCCAGGAATAAAACAGGCTTTCACCGTTTTTCAGCTTGTGGTAAAATTCCACAAGAAAAGGAAAATACTGGTGATACATGTCAATATGAAGAAAAGAGCGTTCTCCAAACGGATAAATCTTCCTGATAACAAAGATAATAAACAGGATTAATGCTGGAAGCAAAAATGACATCAGGTACAGTATGTCGAATTTGTAGTGTGATTTTGGGGTTGGTCTGGATTTCTGTTTCAATTTCATGGCGGTTACCCTCCTGTTTTTAGTTTAGAGCCGTTTTACCAAACAGACAGTGGTACTGTAAAATGGCATAATTGTTTAATTCGCCCATTACATTTTTGACATCAGTGCTCTTTCCGCCTGCATTTTCGGCACGTATGGATGTTACAACCGGATAATTTTCTGACAGCTTATCCAGATATTGCTCGTAAGCATTCAGTGGAATGCCGGCAGTTTCAAGAACCTCTGCAGCAAGGAAATTGGTGCTTGTATCAGCATCTGTCCGTTTTTCAATGTCAAAATTGCACCAGATGAAATACGGTACTTTGTAGCGGTTTGCCTCATCTTCATCTGATAATTCATTTCCGTCTTTTCCGTTAAGCTTCCACACATTTGAGACGACTGAGTTCGTGGGCTGGTGGTCACCGAAAAATACAATGATGGTATCTTCGCCGGCATCGGAAAAATAATCTGTCAGATAACGGATGGATTCATCTGATATTTTCATAAGTGACAGATAATTGTTGAGGGATTTTGACTTGCTCCCCGAAACCTTGATATCCGGATGAAAATTATCAAAATCATCGGTATACGATGAGTGGTTCTGCATGGTGACATTAAAAACAAATAAAGGCGTATTTTCCGGTTTGGATTCGTACATATGGATTATTTTGTCGTAACAGGCCTTGTCACTTACATATTTTCTGACTCTTTCTGGATTTTTATAATCTTTGATAAAGTACATTTCGTCAAATCCAAGAAGCGGATAAACTTTGTTCCTGTCCCAACCGGTACTGTTGTATGGGTGTGTGGCGACTGTCTCGTATCCAAGCTCCCTTAAGTGGGACGCAAGGGATGGCGTCTCCTTTTTCAGATACTGTTGGTATGCCACGCTTCCTTGAGGAAGAAATGCCATCGTATTTCCGGTCAGAAATTCAAATTCCGTATTAGCAGTATTTCCACCAAGCACCGATACATTCAGGTAACCTGAAATTGTGTTGTCAACAGCTCCGCTCATTATAGAATGCACAAACGGCATGTAATCCTCATTGGTCTCAAAGGAGCCGAGGACTGCCGGGTCAGAAAAAGCTTCGTTCATGATTACAATGATATTGGGAGTGGAATGGGTATCGGCATTCCCTTCGGTGCCATAAGGCTCAAGGATCTGGGTGACAGCCGCAGCGCTGTAATGATCAGGCTTGTCCACAGAGACATACTTTAATTCCATCAAAAATGCAACAGCAGTGCCATCCCGCTTGCTCATGACAGTCGGCGTAAACAGCTTGTCATACATTCCATATTTGCGGATGGTGCTGTCCAGATGAAGCATATGCGTGAAACTGCTAAAAAGCATGATAAACACTGCCGCACCTGCGATGCGGACTGCCCAGAGGCGTTTTTTCCAACTGGCATTGGAAGTCTTTAACTCCAAGTTGACAACAGATTCCGCGATAATTAACAGGACAAATCCAACCAGAACAAATACAGTCTGTTTTTCAATGGTATATTTGAAGTCGCCGGCGACACTCATGGCAGTTCCGATGGAATAGATATCCCATGGCATAATCGGGGCAGAACGAAAGCTGATGACATAGTAGTTTGCAAGCCCGACAATCATAAAGAAGATACTTTGCAGGCGCAGAGACCATTTCAGGCGCCCAAATATAAATAGAAACATCGCCATAAGCAGTTCAAAACAGTAGATGTTGAGAAACTGTATGGGAACCTTCATTGTCTCCCACGGGTTGTGTGTGTACCACTCAAACAGGTAGAAGTTTGCGACTGGAAACAGTAGCATAGGAATAAAATTCCGCAGACACCATATCAGTTTTGTGTGTTTTTCCATAAATTTTTTCATAGTAGTCCTCCAAGTATTCATAACTTAATTACAATAGCATTTTTTGGCAGTGTTTTCAAGTTCAGGAACGAAAAATATTGACGTAGGCAGTGGATTATTCTATAATACAAAAGAATATGTTCAGAAATACAAAAGTTGGCGTTATCGTTTGACAAGGCTGATCTGCAGCATTGATGGAACGGAGCGGACAGCAGCAATGTAACCAGTCTGGCAACAGTTTAGCCAGGACTTAGTATTTGCTGCAAAGTCCGTGAAACAGCGTAGTGGTTTTGCATGGCTTGATGCTTGTAACAGAAAGCCGAAGGCTGAAGTGTTACCCGGTTGGGACATGTAACAGTCAGGGGGATTGACATGATTAAAAGTATGACAGGTTTTGGAAGGTGTGAGATAACGGAGGGTGAGCGCAAATATACCATTGAGATGAAATCCGTTAATCACCGTTATCTTGATGTGAACATTAAGATGCCCAAAAAGCTTAGTTTTTTTGAAAGTTCTATTAGAAATGAGCTGAAAAACCATATACAGCGCGGGAAAATTGACATGTTTATCACATATGAAGACTTTTCGGAAAACAATGTGTGTATAAAGTACAACAGGGACATTGCCGCAGAGTATATGGGATATCTCAAGTCAATGTCAGAGGACTTTGGGCTTGACAATGACATCCGCGCCTCAACACTGTCCCGCTATCCGGAGGTGTTTTCCATGGAAGAACAGACACTGGATGAGGAAGAAATCTGGAATGGGCTTGTAAAGGCAGTCAGAGGTGCAGCGGAAGGCTTTGTGGAAACACGCATCAGGGAGGGGAAAAACCTTGCAGACGACCTGATTGCAAAGCTGGATGGGATGCTGGAACATGTTTCCTTTATAGAGGAGCGTTCTCCGCAGATGATTGACGAGTACAGGAGAAAACTGACGGATAAGGTTCGAGAACTGCTAGGGGATGCCACGGTGGATGAGACGAGGATTCTGACGGAAGTTACAATTTTTGCCGACAAAGTCTGTGTTGATGAGGAGCTGGTGCGTCTCCGCAGCCATATTGAGACGATGAAACAGTCCCTGATGGAAGGAGGAAGCATCGGAAGGAAGCTTGATTTTATTGCACAGGAGATGAACAGGGAGGCAAATACCATACTTTCCAAGGCAAATGACCTTACGATTTCCAACTGTGGGATTGAGTTAAAGACAGAGATAGAGAAAGTAAGGGAACAGATACAGAACATTGAATGACAGGTTCAGGCAGCGAGGTGTCAGGTGAACAGACTGATTCATATAGGATTTGGAAATATCGTTAACACGACAAAAATTATAGCGATTGTAAGTCCCGATTCTGCCCCCGTCAAAAGACTTGTGCAGAAGGCAAAGGAAGACGGTACAGTGATAGATGCGACACAGGGACGTAAGACGAAGTCGGTGCTGGTTATGGAAAGCAGCCAGATTGTGCTCTCGGCACTTCTTCCTGAGACAATAGCAGGAAGGGCGCAGGGCGCTTTGGCAGATGAGGATGCCGACGAAAATTTATAAGCGTATAAAAAGAAAAGTGAGGGAAAATTATGTTACATCCATCTTATACAGATTTAATGAAAGTTGTAAACAATGACGTGGAGCCGGGTGAGGCGCCCGTAGTAAACAGTCGTTACTCTATTGTGATGGCGACTTCAAAGCGTGCAAGACAGATTATTGCAGGCGAAGAACCAATGGTCGATACCAGACAGACGAAACCGTTGTCGATTGCCATTGATGAATTGAACAAAAGCAAAATAAAAATTATACATGAGGATTAGACCCGAATTATGAAAGTATTATTTATTTCCCTTGGATGCGACAAGAATCTGGTTGATTCGGAGATGATGCTTGGCATGCTCGTACAGAAGGGATATGCAATCACAGATGATGAGACGGAGGCGGAAGCAGTTGTTGTCAATACATGCTGCTTTATTAATGATGCAAAACAAGAGAGCATCAATATACTTCTGGAAATGGCAGAGCTGCGAAAATCAGGAACCGTAAAAGCACTGATAGCCGCAGGCTGCCTTGCGCAGCGCTATCAGGAAGAAATACAAAAAGAGATACCGGAAGTCGACGCGATTGTCGGGACGACAGCGGCGGACAGGATTGTCGAGGCACTGGATGCAGTGGTTTCCGGTCAAAGCCACAATTGTCTTGAAGATATTAACCGCAGTCCGGCATTTAAAAAATGCACGTCCGCCAATGGAAACAGGATTGTCACGACAGGGGGGCATTATGCCTATCTGAAGATTGCAGAAGGATGCGACAAGCACTGCAGTTATTGCATTATCCCAAAGATAAGGGGAAATTACAGAAGTGTTCCCATGGAACAGCTGGTAGAGGAGGCGGAAAGCCTAGTTGCGTTTGGCGCAAAAGAAATCATTCTTGTGGCGCAGGAGACAACCCTGTATGGGATGGACTTGTACGGAAAAAAATGCCTGCCTGAGCTTTTGCACAAACTCTGCAATATCGGAGGGCTTTATTGGATACGGATATTGTACTGTTATCCGGAAGAAATTACGGATGAGCTGATAGCGGCAATAAAAAGCGAAGAAAAAGTATGTAATTATCTGGATATTCCGATACAGCATGCGTCGGACAAAATTTTAAGGCGGATGGGCAGGCGCACGGACAGGCAGGAGCTTGCGGGCATGATAACAAAACTGCGCTCGGAAATACCGGATATTTGTCTGAGAACCACACTGATTACGGGTTTTCCGGGAGAGACGCCGGAAGACCATGAATCGCTTTTGGCGTTTGTCGATGAGATGGAGTTTGACCGGCTTGGCGTGTTTACATACTCTCCCGAGGAGGATACGCCGGCGGCACTGTTTGAAAATCAGATTGACGAGGACAAGAAACTTGACCGACAGGCTGATATCATGGAACTCCAGCAGGAGATTGCATTTGAAAAGGCGCAGGATGCCGTGGGGAGCACGTTGCTTGTCATGGTGGAGGGCATGGTGCCGGATGAGCATGCTTACGTTGCACGGAGCTACAGGGATGCCCCAAATGTTGACGGTTTTGTTTTTGTCCAGACCGACAGAGAACTTATGACAGGTGATTTTGTGCGGGTGCGGATCACAGGTTCGTATGAGTATGACTTGATAGGAGAGATAGAAGATGAATTTACCGAATAAGCTTACCGTTTTCAGAGTGATTCTGATTGTGCCGTTTGTACTGCTTTTGCTTGGCGGATATGCACAGTGGGGTTGGTTCATGGCAGTGTTCGGCGGAATAATAGACTGCACGGATTACATTGCGCTTGGGATATTTATTATTGCGAGCCTGACTGACTTGCTTGACGGTAAAATCGCAAGAAAGTATAATCTTGTCACTAACTTTGGAAAATTTATGGATCCACTGGCGGATAAGCTGTTAGTGTGCGCCGCGATGATATGTCTGATTGAGCTTGACAGAATACCGGCATGGATTGTCATTATTGTCATAAGCAGAGAGTTTATCATAAGCGGGTTCCGGCTTGTTGCGGCGGATAACAGAGTCGTCATTGCCGCAAATTACTGGGGAAAATTTAAGACGACATTTCAGATGGTGATGGTATGCCTGATGATAGCCAACATTGAGGCACTGGCTCTGCTCACACAGATTGTTATGTGGATTGCGGTGCTTCTCACCGTCATATCACTGATTGACTATGTGGTAAAAAATAAAGGTGTACTTCTTGATGGAAAAATATAATGAGGGAAAAAAGCCATGGTTTCAAAGTGTGGCTTTTTTTCGTTTTCAAAAATGCTCCGGATTCGAATGTATATTCGTCGAAATGTAAAAACTCACACTTGTTTCTTTATGATGATTATGATAAGGTTGTTCAGAGACAGCCATACAGATGCACAGTATACTGCTTTTCAGGCATTTTATATACATAAAAACTACCGTTCGTACCAAACACGCTCTAACCTGTAAAGAAAAAATAATTCTTGACAATTACGAACGGATGTTTTATAGTATACATATGCGAAACGTCTGTTCTGAATAACGGTAATTTTTGTGTGGCAGACGAACAAATAAAGAAAGGGATGTAACCGCGGAGAGTTACAATGGGTAACGAAAATGGAAAGAGAAGAAAAATTAAAGGCACTTGATGCCGCACTCTCACAGATAGAAAAACAATACGGAAAAGGTGCTGTCATGAAGCTTGGAGATCCAAGTGCACAGATGAACGTGGAGACAATACCCACAGGTTCACTCAGTCTTGATATTGCACTGGGACTTGGAGGTATACCCAAGGGAAGAATTATTGAGATATACGGACCGGAATCATCAGGTAAGACAACGGTTACGCTCCATATGATAGCGGAAGTGCAGAAAAGGGGCGGCATAGCGGGATTTATTGACGCAGAACATGCACTTGACCCCGTGTATGCAAAGAATATTGGCGTGGATGTGGATAACTTATACATATCACAGCCTGACAACGGCGAACAGGCACTTGAGATTACGGAGACCATGGTAAGATCCGGTGCGATTGATATTGTGGTTGTGGACTCTGTTGCTGCACTTGTGCCAAAAGCGGAAATAGACGGCGATATGGGTGATTCCCATGTGGGACTTCAGGCGAGACTGATGTCACAGGCACTCCGCAAGCTGACTGCGGTTATCAGCAAGTCGAACTGTACTGTAATTTTCATCAACCAGCTCCGCGAGAAGGTGGGTGTCATGTTTGGCAACCCCGAAACCACCACAGGCGGACGTGCGCTGAAATTTTACTCGTCAGTGCGTCTGGATGTCAGAAGGATAGAATCGTTAAAGCAGAGCGGCGAGGTGACCGGAAACAGAACAAGGGTCAAGGTTGTCAAAAATAAAATAGCACCACCGTTTAAGGAAGCTGAGTTTGACATTATGTTTGGCGAAGGCATCTCTGTAGTGGGTGATATCCTCGACCTTGCAGCATCTGTAAACATTATTATGAAAAGCGGTGCATGGTATGCATATGACGGAAGCAAGATAGGACAGGGACGCGAGAACGCGAAACAATACTTGAAAGATAATCCGGAGATTTGTCATGAAATAGAAGGGAAAGTCCGTCAGCACTTCGGACTTCAGGGAGCGGAACAGAAACCGGAAGACGGACAGGATGCTGCAGAAAAGCCGGAAAGTAAGGGCAAGACCAAGTCGGCAAAGAAAGAGGAGTCAGCAGCAGTAACGGAATAGACGATGAAACAAGGTGATGCGAAATGACAGTGACAGAAATATCAGAAATATCAAAATCAAAGGTAAAGGTCTGTATTGATTATGATATCTATTTTGCCCTGTACAAGGGGGAGATAAAAAAATATGCAGTTAAGGAAAATGATGAGATTTCGCGGGAACTTTATGATATGTTGATAAATGATGTCTTGCTTAAAAGAGCGAAACTCCGATGCATGAATTTATTAAAAAGCAGGGATTATACGAAACACCAGCTCGAGGCAAAACTAAAGCAGGGATTGTATCCCTGTGAGGTTATTGAGGCTGCAGTCGCGTATGTGGTTTCGTATGGCTACATCGATGACACCAAATATGCAGGGACATACATAATGTCTGCGGGTCAGTCAAAAAGCAGAAAGCAGATCGAAAGTGACTTGCAGAGAAAAGGAGTGCCAAAGGACGAAATTGAAAAGGCTTATGTTCTCTGTACGGAAGAAGACGGGCTTGCTGACGAGCGGGAACTGATAAAAAAATTGTTGGATAAAAAAAAGTTTGAGACACAGAACGCGACACATGAACAACGTCGGAAAATGATGGGATTTTTGTACCGTAAAGGATTCCGTATAGATGATATTTGCGAGGTTTTGGGACAAAATATTGAGTGAAACACATATAGCCCAAAACACTTTGAACCGGACTTTTTACTTACTGTGAACTGTTACTCCAAAGATGCAAAATATAACACGACAAACGCATGAATGAACATTTTGTTAACAAAACTAATTAAGTATGCAAAAAAACTTTTCAAAGTTGAATATTTATACAAGATGACTTGAAATACTAATAAAAAATTGTCCGGATTTTAAGTTCTGGTAACACTCTGTTCATAGTTTATTCATTCATGCGTTTGTCGTGCAAAATATAATGCTTGACATTGCCCGCTTAAAAGAGTAAAATTAGTATGTTGTAGTATCAGCATTTGATTCTTGCGTTTTTTGCGCATTTGAATGATATGCAGGCGGAATTTACATTCCGCATAGATTGTACAATAAAGTAACTATTCAGGATGCTTGATAGATTTCAGTGCCGGAACTGTGGAGTCGGGATGGACTGGCTCTATAGCTGCTGTTTACCCATGTGCGAAAACGGTGGACATTATGCGCGGGAAACTGTGGAGGGGACTGGGCAGTTGCACAATGAAAATTTAATAAGGAGGTGCTCCTGTACATGCTATACTACGTAGTGGAGGCAATTGTTATCATTGCAGTATGTGCAGCAGGCTGTTTTTTCGCATTTTCAAATTACAAGAAAAATGTAGAGACAACAATTGGAAATGCAGAGGACAAGGCAAGAGAGATTGTCGATGAAGCCCTTAAAACTGCTGAGACGAAAAAGCGAGAGGGACTTCTTGAGATTAAGGAGGAATCCATTAAGACCAAGAATGAGCTTGACAAGGAAATCAAAGAACGAAGAGCAGAGGCTCAGCGTTACGAGAGAAGAGTTCAGCAGAAGGAAGAAAGCATTGACAAGAAGGCGGACGCAATTGAGAAGAAGGAAGCCAGCCTTGTTGCGCGGGAAGAAGAGCTTGCAAAGCAGAAAGCAATTGTTGCAAGGCTTAATGAAGAGCGGGTACAGGAACTGGAGCGAATTTCAGGATTAACCTCTGAACAGGCAAAAGAGCATTTATTAAAAATTGTTGAAGACGAAGTAAAACATGAAACAGCTGTAATGGTCAAGGAAATGGAGAGCAGAGCAAAAGAAGAAGCTGATAAAAAGGCAAAAGAGTATGTTGTCACAGCGATTCAAAAGTGTGCTGCCGACCATGTATCCGAGACAACGATTTCCGTGGTGCAGCTTCCAAATGATGAAATGAAAGGTAGAATCATCGGGCGTGAGGGACGAAACATCAGGACGCTGGAGACACTTACAGGTGTCGAGCTTATCATTGATGATACTCCGGAGGCGGTTATTCTATCTGGATTTGATCCGATTCGGAGAGAAGTGGCGAGAATAGCCCTTGAGAAGCTGATTGTAGATGGGCGTATCCATCCTGCAAGAATTGAGGAAATGGTCGAGAAAGCCCAGAGAGAAGTTGAGGTCATGATAAAGGAGGAAGGCGAGTCGGCAACACTTGATGTTGGTGTACACGGCATTCATCCGGAGCTTGTGAAACTTCTGGGTAAGATGAAGTTTCGAACAAGTTATGGTCAAAACGCTTTGAAACATTCCATAGAGGTAGCACACCTGACTGGGCTGCTTGCTGCTGAAATGGGGCTTGATGTCAGAATGGCAAAAAGAGCCGGCTTGCTGCATGATATTGGTAAGGCAGTAGACCACGAGATGGAAGGTTCACATATACAGTTGGGTGCGGAATTGTGCAGAAAGTACAAAGAATCATCCATTGTTATAAATGCTG
The DNA here is from genome assembly GCA_910579275.1 of uncultured Lachnospiraceae bacterium. GTDB lineage: Bacteria > Bacillota > Clostridia > Lachnospirales > Lachnospiraceae > COE1. Next base: position 18,487 of record CAJTTO010000007.1, on the reverse strand, counting down.
TTGAATCACATCATGGTGATGTAGAGGCACAGTCACTGATTGCCTGTCTGGTTCAGGCTGCGGATACAATTTCTGCTGCGAGACCGGGGGCAAGGCGTGAAACTCTCGAAACATATACGACCAGACTCAAACAATTAGAAGAAATAACCAACAATTTTAAAGGTGTCGATAAATCTTTTGCTATTCAGGCGGGTAGAGAGGTTCGTGTTATGGTAGTTCCTGAGCAGATTAATGATTCTGATATGGTATTGCTTGCGCGTGATATCTCTAAGCAGATAGAAGCGGAACTGGAATATCCGGGACAGATTAAAGTAAATGTCATCAGAGAATCTCGTGTCGTTGAGTATGCGAAATAATTGAAACAACAATATAAGAACCATCAAAGCCTTAAGGGGTTTTGGTGGTTCTTGTTTATGCACACGGGCGTCCAAAGGAAGATGAATCTTCTCTGCCCGATTGCACACGGTCATCCGGAAGGTGGAGAGGTTTTGGGCTGTTGTGTAAAAATGGATTTTAGAAAGGAGAACTTGTATGAATGCAGAGTTAAAGAGGTTGAAAAGAGAATTACAGTGTGAAGGCGCCATTACAAAATATTATAAAGATACTGTACAGCTGCCGGACGGAAAAACACAGTTATATGATTTTGTCGGACACAATGGTGCTGCTGCGGCGGTCGGTGTTTTGGAAGACGGAAGACTTCTTATGGTCAGGCAGTATCGAAATGCCTTGGATCGGTTCACATTGGAGATACCTGCCGGAGGATTAAATCCGCAGGAACCAACCATTGACGCCGCCGCAAGGGAGCTTGAGGAGGAGACGGGATATCATTGCGGCAGAATCGAAAAACTGGTCACGATCAGGACGACAGTAGCTTTCTGCAATGAAAAGATAGACGTTTATCTGGCAACGGAATTACAAAAGACTGCCCAGCACCTTGATGAGGATGAATATGTGAATGTCGAGTCCTATACAGTGGAAGAACTCGAAAAAATGATATACGATGGAACGATAGAAGACGGAAAAACAATTGCATCAATTTTGGCATACAAGAATAAATATCTGAATTAATTCATAGGTTTAAATAAAGAAGTTATTGCATGGGTGAAATAACGGATGAACAAGTTTAATACCGAAGAAAGAATAGAAGATGTTACCAACGTGTCAGATGGCAATGATGCTTATATAGATTACAGAAAATTTCACTATAGAAATACTGTGCCTGATAGCAGAGTACTTGTATTCCTTACGGGATTTTGTATCGGCATGGTATTTTTTTATTTGTCCAACGGAAAAAGCATGGGTTCCGGAGGCCTGTTGGACAGAGATCATTTAATACGGCTGCAAAGCTTTGAGGTCAACCAGTCGGGGCTTTTTGAGTATGTGGTCGGGTTGAGGCTCAGACAGCTTGTGTTTTGTGTGATTTGTTCGTTAAGCAGTATAAGCGGTCTGCTTGCCTACTCGATTATGGGATGGTATGGGTTTGAGGCGGGACTTATCATTTTTTCCCTTGTATACCAATATGGGATAAAGGGGATATTTCTTACATTCTCAATGTTTCTGCCACAGGGGGCATTTTATGTCATTGCATTCCTGATTATTTTCAGCAGGCATTGGATAAGTGACACAAAAAGTTGCCATAAGGAGGAGACGATAAAAGGCAGCAGGCGACATAAAAAAATGGAAAATCTGAAAAGGATTATACTGGTTTTGGTAGTATTTGGCATCGGCATATTGAGTGAAATATACGTGAATCCGGAAATAGTAAGGAAAATGGCGCTGTTTTTCCAATAGTTCATATAATAAAAATAATACAAACAAAAGCAGCAATATAGACAATAGAAAGGGAAAAATCAAATAATAGGTTAAAATAATTTTAAATTTTCTGAAAAAACATTTGATTTTATGTAAAATTCAATATATAATAGAAATAGGCATAAGGGGTAAATTAATATTTTGAGGAGGTTTTTCAAAATTTATGGAAAAAGAAATTAATAATTTTATTTCTTATTTACATAATATAAAGAAAACTTCGAACAATACTGAATTATCATACAAGAGGGATTTAGGCAAGCTGCGCCAGTATTTAGAAGAAAAGGGTATCACTGATGTGAAGGACATCACACCAGAGATCCTGGAATCCTATATTGTGTATTTAGGTGAAAATCATTTTGCGGCTGCAACCATATCCAGAAATGTTGCCTCTATAAAAGCCTTTTCACATTATTTATGTAAGGAAAGCATTGTAGAAAAAGACGTATCGGATGGGTTGAAAGCGCCAAAGATTGAGAAGAAAATGCCTGAGATTTTGACTCCGGAAGAAGTGATATGGCTTCTGGAGCAGCCGAAGGGAGATACTCCCAAGGAAATTCGCGATAAAGCCATGTTAGAGCTTTTATATGCGACCGGAATCCGCGTGACGGAACTGATTACCCTAAAAGTTTCCGATGTGAACATGCAGATGGGCTTTATAATCTGCAGAGATGGCAGCAGGGAGAGAGTGATTCCGTTCGGAGCTGCTGCAAAAAAAGCAATGACAAATTATCTTGAAAAAGCGCGTGATGTAATGCTGTTTGATTTGAAGTCCGATATCCTGTTTGTAAACTGTTCGGGACAGCCGATGAGCAGACAGGGATTTTGGAAGTTAATCAAATATTATGCAAAGAAAGCCGGTATCATGGCTGATATTACACCACATACACTCCGCCATTCATTCGCTGCGCACTTGGTGGAGAACGGTGCAGATTTGAGAAGTGTCCAGGAGATGCTTGGGCATTCTGACATTTCTACGACACAGGTATATACAAACCTGACACACAACCGTATCAGGGAAGTGTATGCCAAGGCGCATCCAAGAGGATAAAATTGCAATAAAAAACCACTCTTTTCATTGTGTTCGTATTGGCGAAGCAGGAAAAGGGTGGTTTTTTGATGCAGCTTCTAAATGAAATCGGCAATTCTGTATATCAGTTCCTCGGTATCCTTCCAGCCAAGGCAGGGATCAGTGATGGATTTGCCATAAATATGTTCGCCGATTTTCTGACATCCTTCCTTGATATAACTCTCGACCATGACGCCCTTTACAAGGCTTGCCAAATCGCTGTTGTTTCTGCGTGAATGCATAACCTCATGGACAATTCGTATTTGCTCCTTGAATTGTTTATTGGAGTTGCTGTGGTTTGCGTCAACGATACATGCAGGATTGACTAGGTCACGCTCGTTGTATTTTTCGAGCAGGAGAATCAGATCTTCGTAGTGATAGTTTGGAATGCTGTTCCCATGCTTGTTCACTGCACCGCGCAAAATGGTGTGTGCAAGGGGATTTCCTGTCGTGTTGACCTCCCAGCCGCGATAGATAAAGGGATGGGGATGCTGTGCTGCATAAACAGAATTAAGCATGACACTCAAATCACCGCTTGTCGGATTTTTCATTCCGGCAGGCACATCAAAGCCGCTTACGACAAGACGATGCTGCTGGTCTTCGACAGAGCGTGCGCCGATTGCCACATAGGAAAGAATATCCGATACATATCCCCAGTTTTCCGGATAGAGCATCTCGTCCGCGGACGTAAGACCGGATTCACTCATCACACGCAGCTGCATTTTTCGCATGGCGATAATGCCTTTTAAAAAGTCGGTTCCTTTTTCCGGGTCAGGCTGGTGCACAATTCCCTTGTAACCGTCGCCGGTTGTCCTTGGCTTGTTCGTGTATATACGCGGGATAAGGATGACTTTGTCGTTTACTTTATCGTTTACCTTGGCAAGCCTTGAGACATATTCGCATACAGCGTCTTCATTGTCTGCGGAGCAGGGGCCGATAATGACGAGAAACTTGTCCGATTTGCCGGTAAATACATCGCTGATTTCCATATCTCTTTTTTTCTTTAACTCCTGCATCGCCTCAGGGACGGGATATTCATCCCTGATTTCGTCAGGAGTCGGTAATTTTTTTATGAATTCAAAACTCATTTTCATACTCCTCTCGTAAAGCAATCAATACACAGCTTGCTGAAATCCGGGCGGAATGGCAGCCGCTATTTTTTATCATATAACATATAGTGTCTTAACGCAAGAATTATTAAACAATCAAAAAATATTTGGCTGAACAGCGTTCCGTAAATGTAGCCGGAAAAACCGATAAACGGTACGGCGAAAAATACAAAGCCCAGCCGTGTAAGGATGCTGACAACATTAAAGAGGAACGTAATGCCGGTTTTGCCAAGACCGTGAAGGATGCTGCATAGAGTGCCGGATAGGTATAGAAACGGGCAGACAAAAGAAAGTGCACGTATCTGGCTTGCGGCAATCGGGCTGTGAAAGAGAACCGCCCCGAGAAAGTCGGCAAACAGAAAGAAAAATAAGAAACAAAAAATGCCGAGCATAAAGCAGAAACCGATTGTCAGGTAAATAGTCTTGCGGATGCGTCTGGAATCTCCCTGTGCCTGCGCTTCGGATACGGATGGAAGCAGGAGCGAGGAGACAGATCCGGTAAAGGCGCTTGGAAACATAATGAGCGGAATCGCCATTCCGGAAAAAACACCATATATGGACAAGGCGTCGGATGAGGACAGACCGCTTGCGACAAGCATTTTGGGGAGCTGAATTGTCTCAATTGTAGAGATGAAACTGATGCACACCCGGTTCAGGCTGATTGGCAATGCAAGCGCAGCGATGGATTTTCCCTTGCGGAAAGAGAGCGAACTGCGCATCGAAAAATTTGTGCAGTTTGGTTTAACGGCAAGCATAAATGACGAAAAAATTGCAGAAGAAAATTCGCCGGCAAGCAATCCAAGGCAGATATAAGACATAGAGATATTCAAACCGGATTCAATAGAAAGCATGCACAGAATATAGACGGTTACAACGCGGCACACCTGCTCTATAATCATTGACCATGCCGGAATGGCGGCCCTTTTCTGACCATAGAAAAAACCGTTGATACAGGAATGGATTGTGGCAAGCGGAAAAGACAGTGCGCTGATGCGAAGCAAAGGCGTGCATCTTCTCTCGCCGATAATCTCAACGGCAATAAAGGGTGCATGGTTAAAAATGACATAAGCCATGGCACCGGAGAGAAAAATGGATATGGCGATACCGGTAAAAAGATAACTGTATGCCTCCGATTCCTTGCTTTTTTTGGAGGCAGCCACGTAACGTGTGATGGCATTTTGTATGCCGGCTGCACACACCGAATGCACAAGCATCATGACTGGTGTAATAAGCCCAAAGATGCCAAGACTTTCCTCACTGAAAACTCTGGAAAGAAAAATCCGGTAAAAAAATCCGATGAATTTCGTGATGATGCCGGCGCCGGTAAGAAAAAAAGTGCCGGTGATAATGGGGCTTTTCAGATAACGGGGATTCAGGTAACGGCGTAGTTTGTCAGGTGAAATTTGATTGGAAATGTTTGACATGATGCGGCTCCGAGAATTATGTTCTCTACAGTCTATGGAATATTTTGGCAAATATGACTGGCAAAATCCACGATTCTTGACATTGCAATGGAAGAATGATACGATCAAACGAAGAATTTGCAGGCTTTGGCAAGGATGGGAGGATTGTTATGAGAGAAAAGGTAGTCGTTGGGATGTCGGGCGGAGTCGATTCATCCGTTGCGGCATATCTGTTAAAAGAACAGGGATATGATGTAATCGGGGTAACAATGCAGATATGGCAGGATGAGGAGCAGGACGAAGTAGAGGAAAATGGCGGCTGCTGCGGACTGAGCGCGGTGGACGATGCAAGGAGAGTGGCAGGCGAGCTGGGAATTCCCTACTATGTCCTGAATTTTAAAAAGGAATTTCGGGACTGTGTGATGAATCCGTTTGTGGAGGAATATCTTCACGGCAGGACGCCAAATCCCTGTATACTCTGTAATCGGCATGTCAAATGGGAGGCACTGTTAAAGCGGAGTATGGAATTGGGGGCGGATTATATCGCGACAGGTCATTATGCACGGATTATAAGACTGCAAAACGGCAGATTTGCAATCCGCAGCTCTGTCACGGCAAAAAAAGATCAGACATATGCCCTTTACAATCTCACACAGTACCAGCTTTCGCATACGCTCATGCCGGTAGGCGATTATGAAAAAGAAAAAATCAGAGAGATTGCGCAGAACCTTGGCCTTGTGGTTGCGGAAAAACCTGACAGTCAGGATATCTGTTTTGTTCCCGACAATGATTACGCATCGGTAATAGAAAAAGAGGCAAAGGATCGTGTTATGGGACAGGGGAACTTTGTCACTGCTTCCGGTGAAATTCTTGGACGGCATAAAGGGATTATTCATTATACGGTAGGGCAGAGAAAAGGACTGAATCTGGCGATGGGACATCCGGTGTTTGTAACAGAGATAAGACCGGAAACAAACGAGGTGGTAATTGGAGAAGCACAGGACGTATTTTCCGATACACTTCTGTGCAATGACCTGAATTTCATGGCTGTGGAAGATATTGCGCAGCCTGTGGAAGTCACGGCGAAGATACGCTACTCGCATGCGGGCGAAACATGCGTAATAGAGAAGGTGCAGGACGGAGAGGTAAAATGTCATTTTCAAAAACCTGTCAGGGCAGTCACGCCCGGACAGGCAGTGGTGTTTTATCAAAATGACTATGTTTTTGGAGGCGGAACAATAATCCGGTAAATTACAGTTTGAAATATTCGGGCATGCGGGACTGGAAAATGCAATAATACCGGAAACCGCATGTTTTCAAAATATCACATGCCTTGTCAAAATCCGATGCGATTTGGCTTGCCGTGTGCGCGTCCGACCCGACGGTGATGATTTCCCCGCCCAGTTCCCGATAGCGCCTGATAATGTCAGCGGATGGGTTCGGCTGGCTCAATCCGGAACGAAACGCTCCTGTATTGAGTTCGATGCCTTTTTCGTTTTCTATTAGGGCGCGCAGAATATCATCCAAAATATCAGAATGCTTTGCATAGGAGTAGTGCAAATCCTTTGACGGTCCATATCGGACCACATAGTCAAGATGGCCATACACATCGAAGCACGGCAGTGTTTTCACACATTCCAGAACGGATTCAAAGTATTCACGATGTGCATCGTCCTCGCTTCGGTTTTCAAAAAAAGCTGGATAATAAGGATCTTTGTGGTTGCAGATATGTGATGACCCGATTATAAAATCAAAATCATAGGCTTTTGAATAGATTGCAAGCGGGCGCTTTAAATGAGGCTGCAGACCAAGCTCCACGCCAAAGCCCACAGAGATTTTCCCCTTATATTTTTCCCTCAGTTTCAGTAATTCATATAAGTAGGAATCGGTATTCAATTCAAACATACCTTCTTTGCCCGGAAGGTATACATAGTCGGGATCATAGTGTTCGGTAATGCAGATATGGGTTAGTCCGAGCGAGAGCGCCTTTTGAACCATTTCCTCCATCAGGGCTTCACTGTCTCCTGAAAAATTAGAATGCATATGAAAATCTGCCTTAACTGCCATACAGAATCCTCCTTTGTTTTTTGTTTGGCTGATAGGCATATTCTAACATAAATTGTGCGATATTGGTACACGAAAATGAAACAGGAGTGCCATGTCCTGTGTTTAGAAAGATTTAATAACAAGTTTTTATGATTTTTTCAAAATATGTCTTGAATTTTATGCCATAATTAGGTAAAATGAATTTGTTGATAAAATTTTGTCAATCATTTTACACAAAATGCCAAATTGTGCGGCTTTATACCAATTTAGATGTATAAATTTTGCTGTGGAGCTGAATGCTTATAGTATTGGTGTAAATGGATTGGACAAAATAAGGATGATAAAATAATATTATCTATTTTAGGAGGAAAATAACATGGCAGTAAGAGTAGCAATCAATGGTTTTGGCCGTATTGGTCGTCTTGCATTCAGACAGATGTTCGATGCAGAGGGATACGAAGTAGTAGCAATCAACGATTTAACAAGTCCTGATATGCTTGCTCATTTGTTAAAGTATGATACAGCACAGGGCAGATACAAATATGCTGACAAGGTAGAAGCTGGCGAGGATTCTATCACAGTGAACGGAAAGAAGATCACAATCTACAAAGAGGCAGATGCTTCTAAGCTTCCTTGGGGTGATTTGAAGGTTGACGTTGTTCTTGAGTGTACAGGCTTCTATACATCAAAGGACAAGGCTTCTGCACACATCACAGCAGGCGCTCGCAAGGTTGTTATCTCTGCACCTGCAGGAAATGATCTTCCTACAATCGTTTACAATGTAAACCATGATACATTAAAGGCTTCTGATACCGTTATTTCAGCAGCTTCTTGTACAACAAACTGTCTGGCTCCTATGGCTAAGGCATTGAATGATTTGGCTCCTATCCAGTCTGGTATCATGACGACAGTTCATGCTTACACAGGCGACCAGATGATTCTTGACGGACCTCAGAGAAAGGGCGACAAGAGAAGAAGCCGCGCAGGCGCTCAGAACATCGTTCCGAACTCTACAGGTGCAGCTAAGGCTATCGGCTTGGTTATTCCTGAATTAAACGGCAAATTGATTGGTTCTGCACAGCGTGTACCGACTCCTACAGGATCTACTACAATCTTAGTAGCAGTTGTTAAGGGCAAGGTAACAAAGGAGCAGATTAATGATGCGATGAAGGCTGCTCAGACAGAGTCTTACGGTTACAACACAGACGAGATCGTTTCTTCAGACGTTATCGGCATGACATATGGTTCATTGTTCGATGCTACACAGACAATGGTGGCTCCGATGGAAGACGGCAACACACAGGTTCAGGTTGTATCTTGGTATGACAACGAGAACAGCTACACATCTCAGATGGTTCGTACAATTAAGTACTTCTCAGAGTTAGCTTAATCTGTCAATAAAAAGACCTATCAAGGGTCCGGTCTTATGGACCGGACTCTTTTTGGTTCATATAACATGATAAATAATATGGAGGATATAGAAATGGGATTAAATAAGAAATCAGTTGATGACATCAATGCAAAGGGCAAGAGAGTGCTTGTGAGATGTGACTTCAACGTACCGCTCAAAAATGGTGAGATTACAGATGAAACACGTATTGTTGCTGCACTTCCGACAATCAATAAGCTGATTAAGGATGGCGGAAAAGTAATTCTTTGCTCACATCTTGGAAAGGTAAAGAATGGTCCGAACGAGGGCGAGTCCTTAGCTCCGGTTGCAAAGAGACTTTCAGAGAAACTTGGCAAGGAGGTAAACTTTGTTTCTGACTATAACGTGACAGGAGAAGCAGCTACAGCGGCAGTCGCAGCTATGAATGAGGGAGATGTGGTATTGCTGCAGAATACTCGTTTCCGCGGTGCAGAGGAGACAAAGAACGGTGAGCAGTTCAGCAAAGAGCTTGCTGATTTGGCTGATTTATATGTCTGTGATGCATTTGGTTCATCACACAGGGCGCATGCGTCTGTGGCAGGCGTTACAAAGTGCATTACAGCAAAAGGCGGTGAAAATGCTGTCGGATACTTAATGCAGAAAGAAATTGAATTCCTTGGCAATGCAGTGGAGAATCCTGTTAGACCGTTTGTGGCAATTCTTGGCGGTGCTAAGGTTGCAGATAAGCTGAATGTAATCAATAACCTTCTGGAGAAATGTGACACGCTCATCATCGGTGGTGGTATGGCATTTACGTTCCTCAAGGCAAAAGGATATGAGATTGGAAATTCGCTGGTAGATGACGAGAAGCTTGATTACTGCAAGGAGATGATGGAGAAGGCAGAGAAGCTTGGCAAGAAGCTCCTTCTTCCGATTGACACAACAATTGCAGACGGATTCCCGAATCCGATAGATGCGGATATTACAGTAGAAGTAGTAGATGCAGATAAGATTCCTTCTGGAAAAGAGGGTCTTGATATTGGTACAAAGACAGCAGAGCTTTTTGCCGATGCAGTGAAGTCTGCTAAGACTGTTGTATGGAATGGACCGATGGGGGTATTCGAGAATCCCACACTTGCGAAAGGAACAATCGCAGTGGCAAAGGCACTTGCAGAGACAGAGGCAACCACGATTATCGGTGGCGGCGATTCGGCAGCAGCAGTAAACCAGTTAGGCTTTGCTGACAAGATGAGCCATATCTCTACGGGCGGCGGTGCTTCTCTTGAATTCTTAGAGGGCAAAGAGCTTCCGGGTGTTACAGCGGCAGATGATAAATAGGAAACAAAATTTGAGGGTAACCAAGGGACATAAATGTTCATGGTCTGAAAGTTTTAAATTGTATATTAAGGAGAGCAGATAAGATGGCAAGAAGAAAGATTGTGGCCGGTAACTGGAAAATGAATATGACACCCAGTGAGGCTGTCAAATTGGTGGACGAGTTAAAGGATCTGGTCAAAACGGACGATGTTGACGTAGTGTATTGTGTGCCTGCTATTGACATTGTGCCTGTTGTGGAAGCAGTAAAGGGAACAAACGTTGAGGTTGGCGCAGAGAATATGTACATCGAAGAGAAAGGTGCTTTCACAGGCGAAATCGCACCGGGAATGCTTGTGGATGCCGGTGTAAAATATGTGATTATCGGGCACTCTGAGCGCCGCGATTACTTTAAGGAGGATGACGCATTTCTCAATAAGAAAGTTGCCAAAGCGTTTGAACATGGACTTACCCCCATTCTTTGCTGTGGTGAGTCTCTTGAACAGAGAGAGACCGGCGTTACGATGGACTGGATCAGACTTCAGATTAAGTCTGACCTTGTAGGCATCACGGCAGAACAGGTGAAGAAACTGGTTATTGCGTATGAGCCAATCTGGGCTATCGGAACAGGCAAGACAGCGACAACAGAGCAGGCGCAGGAGGTTTGCAAGGGCATCCGTGACTGCATCGCGGAAATGTATGATGCGGCAACAGCAGATGCGGTGCGCATACAGTACGGCGGATCTGTAAGTGCGGCAAATGCGGCAGAGCTTTTTGCACAGCCGGATATTGATGGTGGTCTTGTGGGTGGTGCAAGTCTCAAGGCGGATTTTGGAAAAATTGTCAACTACAAATAAGCTTTATTTCATATGGCAAGGATGAAGAACCGGGCATGGATATAAGTATCTATGCTTGGTTCTTTTATGTGCAGGGGTACGTAAGGGAATTAGCAGCTTGCTCCGTAACAGTTCAGTCTTCGGCTTCCTGTTACGGGCATCAAGCCATGCAAAACCACTTCGTGGTGTCAAAGCCACGTACCGTGGCTTGATGCATCTCTGCCACTACGCTATTTCACAGACTTTGTAGTAAATGCAAAGTCCTGGGCTGAACTGTTACCTTGTTCTTCTCCTGTTATAAATTTATACTTTGAATTTGTGACGTTTTATATTATAATATAAAGAAAACTGTCAACGAATTGGAATGGAAATGAAGTGGGGCGGTGATGGTCTGATAATTTCAAATGTATTTGGCATACGGACATTCTGGGATTGGCAGCATAATCAGGAAAGAGAAAATGATTTGGACTGGCGGAAAAATATGATTCAAATTGAAATGCGTGTATCAGAAATAGAAACGTTTCGTGCAATTGAATAAATAAAAGGAGAGCGGCGCAATGGATATCAAAATAAATGATGGTGATAAGGTAACAATGACACATACAGGACTGCTTCCCGGAAAAAGCGGGAAAGTAATTCATGTGTGCTTTGAGAGAAAGATGGATGGCCGGGATGACTATGCGGAGATTGTGCTCCCAAGTAGAAATGTAGTGAATGCCAGAGGTTTTGATGAAGGAGAAATTGCCCAGCTGCAGCTCTATCTCAAGGAGCAGGAAAAGAGTATTATTAAAAATGCAAAACAAATAAACCATGATTTGATATATAAATTGTAAAAGGCAGATATGCACACAATGAATATGGGGCAAAAACACTGTACACTTTGTCCCAGAAAGTGTACAGTTGACAGGACAAAGACAAGTGGGTACTGTGGGGCAAAATCTGTTGTGCGGGTTGCGAGGGCATCGCTGCATATGTGGGAGGAACCATGTATCAGTGGGCAAAACGGTTCGGGCACGATATTTTTTTCGGGATGTCCCTTAAAATGTGTGTTCTGTCAGAACCGAAGTATCGCGCTGGGCAGCAAGGGAAGAAAGCTGACAGAAGTGCAGTTGTCTGAACTGTTTCTGCTTTTGCAGGAAAAGGGAGCAGAAAACATAAACCTTGTGACGCCGACACACTTCGTGCCACAGATTGCAGAGGCACTTGGACAGGCGAAAGCAAAAAAACTGACAATTCCAATTGTTTATAATACATCGGGGTATGAATGTGTAGAGACGCTTCGCATGTTGGACGGACTAATCGACATCTATTTGCCGGATATGAAATATTTTAGTGCGCAAGTATCTGCGAATTATTCGAATGCACCGGATTATTTCGAATGGGCATCCAAGGCGCTTGAGGAGATGGTTCGCCAGACAGGCGCTGCTGTTTTTCAAAAAGAGCTTATGAAACAAGGCGTAATTGTAAGACATATGGTTATGCCAGGCTGCACAAAGGATTCCAAGGCAGTAATAAAATATTTATATGAAACATATGGGAATACAATTTATATGAGCATTATGAATCAGTACACGCCGCCAGAAAAGATGAAAAATTTTCCGGAGATTAGCAGATGTGTGACACGCAGGGAATATGAAAAAGTGATAGATTATGCAGTTGATCTTGGTGTGGAGAATGCTTTTATACAGGAGGGCTGTACCGCGAAGGAAAGTTTTATACCTGACTTTGATGATAATGTATACTTGGATGAGATAATATTATAGGGATTGAAATAACTTTTGTTTGTATTGATGCGGCACGGCATGGGCGTTCGGAAGGAGAGCAGGAGGGATAAGAATGTATCAGAATTATATATTTGATTTATATGGAACACTTATTGACATTCATACAGATGAGCATAGCAAAAATTTTTTTAAAAAGTATGCCAAGTGGCTTAGAAAGCAAGGGTTTCATTTTGAGTGGAAATTATTTCGCAGACTATACACAACGATAGAACGTGAATACAGGAATGAACCAGTACAACAAGGCAGATATGCATGGCCGGAAATCCGTATTGAGGATGTATTTAAGGACGTATTTGCCGCAAACGGATATGAGATAAGTGATGAACAGACATTGTTTTTATGCGAGAGTTTTCGGCGCATTTCGTTGATATATCTATGCCTGTTTCCGGATACCATAGCATGTCTTGAAGGGCTGAAAAGGAACGGAAAGAACGTTTACCTGTTGTCTAATGCCCAGAGAAGCTTTACCTGGCAGGAACTTGAGATGACGGGGCTGGTGCCTTATTTTGATGGCATATTGATATCTTCGGATGAAAGCTGTATGAAACCGGATCCGGAATTTTATCAGATCTGCTGCGAGCGGTATGGCCTGCAAAAGGAACAGTCCTTGATGATAGGGAATGAAATCAAGTCGGATATGGCAGGAGCGGAGGCTGCGGGAATAGACGGTTTTTATATCAACCGTTACCCTGTTTTTCGTGAAGGCAAAGAACCTAATTATAAGTATATATCGAAAAACGGATCCCTGCTGGAGGTTTTGTCACAGACAGGTATTAATCCATAATAAACGGAGGACTGACGATGCTTACAAGGGCTGATTTTTTGTCTCTGAATTTTGTGAAAAAAGAAGATTTTACAGGCAGCCATAAAGGAATTCGCTTTATGCTGCATATGGAAACCATAGAGGAGGAGAAAAAACTAAAAGTATACTTGTGGAGTGAACCGTTTGGATTTGAGGCAACCCCGGACGATGAAAAAATATCGGAACTTTTTGCGTTTAGCGAGGATGGTCTTGCAGAAGCGATTGACTGGATGAATGGAAAGTATGAATATGTAAAAAATAAAAAACAACCCACATGACGGTATGGGTTGTTTTTTATTATATATGAAACTTTGTATATTCAAGCTTAAGCCATCTGGTTTACAGCCTTGGATAAACGAGAAACTTTTCTGGAAGCATAATTCTTGTGGTATACGCCCTTGGTTGTAGCCTTATCAATTACGCTGGTAGCGTTTAATAAAGCAGCAGCAGCAGCTTCCTTGTCATTTGCTTCTACAGCTGTGTAAACCTTCTTGATAGCGGTCTTTACACCAGACTTAATAGCTTTATTTCTTTCAGCCTTTGTTCTGTTGACTAAAATTCTCTTTTTAGCAGATTTGATGTTTGCCATGCTTGACACCTCCCATTTTTCCGAAGTTTTTTCTACGTTAACTGTTGGACAGTTATATGCTATGTTCCATTGAAGCCGGACACGGACGAACTAATGTAAACATACCTATATATTGTAATTTATGGAATCTGATATGTCAATACATATTCTTAAAAAAAATAGAAAAAATAGTAACAGTTGTAACCGTTCACACTTGTGTGCTGACCACTTGCCGCTGGGACTTAGCATCGACTGCCAAGCTCATGAAAAAATATGGACAGCAGACAAAAACTTTTGTACTCATTGCCGGAACGGAGTGAACATAACATCAGTTTGCCCACGGCAGATGGAGTGACTGAAAAACGACTATAAAGAAAATGTATTGAAGATTGGGGGACTTGGTATGCAGCAGTTTCAGATAAGAACAGACTTGGCTCTGGAGGCAACCGAAAGTGTCAGGAAGCGCGCTTCAGGGCAAATGAGAGGTGTGTCGATTGACGAATATGATGTCATGGAGGATGTCCATATCTCAAAGGTAGTTATTCTGAGCAAAAATGCGGCAAAGAGTATGGGAAAGCCAGTGGGAACATATATTACCCTTGAAGCGCCTGCACTGCAGGAAAGTGATGAGGATTATCACCGGGATATTTCGGAAGAACTGGCAAGACAGCTTAAAGATGTACTTCCGGATATCAATGAGGAGAAATCAATATTGGTAGTCGGCCTTGGCAACCGCGATGTCACTGCCGATTCACTAGGACCATGTACGGTTGACAACCTTTTTATTACAAGGCACATCATAAGAGAATATGGACGTCAGGCATACAGGGCATCCAAAATACATCAGATTAGTGCACTTGTCCCCGGAGTAATGGCAAAGACGGGCATGGAAACTGCTGAAATCATAAAAGGAGTAATAAAAGAGACAACACCTGACATAGTAATAGTAATAGATGCGCTTGCAGCGAGAAGCACAAAAAGACTGAACCGGACGATTCAGATTACAGACACAGGCATCCATCCAGGATCAGGTGTGGGAAACCACAGAAATGCCCTTACAAAAGAAAGCTTGGGGATTCCAGTGATTGCAATAGGAATTCCCATGGTGGTGGATGCGGGAACAATCGTTTCGGACGCCCTTGAAAAATTATCTGAAGAATATGACGGCGGCAAGGCGTCACTGGATTATTTCAGGAATAGTGCTGATACACAGCTGCATAATATGTATGTAACATCCAAAAATATTGATGAAACTACAAAAAGGCTTAGTTTTACACTATCAGAAGCAATTAATATTGCCTTGGATATGGAGCAGGAAGTTTCGTGTGAAAAGGGCATTTCACCATCCTGATTGGAGTGCCCGCCGAGGCGGATGACCAATTAGTGCGCCTGCAAAAGCAGGCAGATGGGGGTTCGTGTGTGAATATTAATTATAAAGTCAGGCGACAGTGGATATTTATTGCGATATTTATCATTATCTCGCTGCAGCTTTTTATGCGTGCCATTAGTGATATAAAAAACAGTGAAATGTTAGGGGACAGAATATATAATGCGGCTTTAAACCAAGGTATTGCATTGTATCATCCCTATTCACTATACATTGGCGGAAATTGGGAAAAAAGAAATCTTGGTGAAAAAATAATGTATCAGTTTTACAAAGATATGCCGCTGGAAATGTGCATAATCAAGGAAGATGATAATGAGGTATATCTGACAGAATATTTGCAGCAGTCTGGATTGGATATGTCTGCTACGGCGGCTGGTGACTCCCCGCTGGCAAATGATGCGCCGATAATATCCGATGCAGAAACAGAGAACCTTAACAGGGACAATGCCTATCAGGAACTTGAACAGGCTGTGCTGGCAGAAAACACGGCGGCGACAGGAACGTTTGTACCAGTGCAGGCACCTGCCGCGCAGTATTCCAGACAGCAGCTGCGGGACACGGGATTTGTTAGGGAAACATTTTATTCCGTGGATGCAACGACACAGGTGAAAGAGGAACAGCTTCAATATGATACGCTGATGGGATTTGATGCGTCGTTAAAACAGGACAACAGCAATGTTCAGATTCTTGTATATCATACGCATTCTCAGGAGACATACATAGATTCCACGGAGGGGGATTCATCGACATCTATTGTAGGTGTAGGTGAGCACCTATGTGATATCCTCAGAACAAAATACGGGTTTAATGTACTGCACCATACAGGTGAGTATGATGTGGAAAGCAGGGATTATGCATATTCCAACGCGATGGTGGGACTTGATAAGGTACTTGCGGAAAATCCGTCTATTGAAGTTATGATAGACTTACATAGAGACCAGACAAACGCTGACACGAGACTTGTTACTACGATTCAAAATAAGACAATGGCCAAATTTATGTTTTTTAACGGATTGTGTTATACAAGGGAACTGGGGGCGCTGAACAACCTGCCCAATCCATATGTGCAGGATAATTTATCGCTTTCCTTTCAGCTGCAGCTGGCGGCAGAAGAATTTTATCCGGGGCTTACAAGGCGGATTTACCTAAAAGGATATCGGTATAATCTTCATTACAGACCCAAGAGCATGCTGATAGAGCTTGGATCGCAGACAAATACAGTAGAGGAAGCAATGAATTCATGTGATCCGTTGGCACACATTATTGCAATGGTATTAAATGGAGAAAACAAACAATAAATAGTTTACTGTTTTCTGGTAAAAATGATATACTAGTATATGTAAATAAAATATTTGGAAAACACAGAGTACGAAAGGAAGGTAGTGAGATGGCAGTTATTCATTTGACAGAAGCAAACTTCGAACAGGAGGTAAAAAAATCAGAAATTCCTGTTTTGGTAGATTTCTGGGCACCGTGGTGTGGACCATGCAAGATGCTTTCGCCGATTATTGACGAAATTGCAGCAGAGGTCACTGATGTTAAAATTTGTAAAGTAAACACGGACGAGGCAGATACGATTGCCCTGAAATACAGGGTAATGTCAATTCCGACACTTATCCTGTTTAAGAATGGCGAGCCGGTTTCCACATCAGTTGGGGCGAAATCGAAAGCAGAAGTCATTAATTTTATGAAGGCATAACCACAGATGCATAGAATAGAAGCGTTCATAAAAGGATTTCATATAACAAAAGCGTTTAAAACAGCCCTGGCAGCAGTATTGTCTATCTTGACGGCAAATCTGCTGGGGCTGAACTATGCCGTTACGGCAGGAATAATAACTGTTTTAAGTATCCAGAATACAAAGCGCGAAACATTGAGAACAGCCGCGAACAGAGGTCTGGCTTTTTTATGTGCATTGATGATAGCGTTTTTGTGTTACAAATTATTTGGGTTTTCTGTCGGGGCATTTGTCATTTATCTTTTCTTTTTTTCCTTTTTATGCCTCAATGCGGGCTGGGGGGAAGCAATTGCCATGGATTCTGTGTTGATTTCCCATTTTTTGACAGAACAGCGTTTTGACCAGCAGATTGTTTTTAATGAAATGCTGTTGTTTATAGTAGGGACAGCCTTCGGAATTCTCATCAACCTTCATTTGCGAAGAAGAGAGGACGAGTTTGACAGATTTTCAAGGCAGGTCGATGATGAGATAAAAGGAATCATACATAGGATGGCAGTAAATTTAAGACGTGAGGATAAGACGGATTACCATTCTGACTGCTTTGAACGGCTTGACGACAAGATACGGCTTGCAAAGGAGTCGGCACTCAGAAACTGGAACAATACAATTTTGAGCCAGTCCTCTTATGAGCTGGATTATATAAGAATGCGGGAAAACCAGAGCAGGGTTCTTAGGAACATATACAAAAGTATTGTCATGATAAATACGCTTCCGGTTCAGACAATGCAGGTCGCAAAATTTTTTGATGAGATAGAAGAACAATATCATCGGGATAATGATGTGTGCGAACTTCTGTCTATACTGGAGAAAACACTTTTAGATATGAAAAGTGAATCGCTTCCTGAAAGCCGGGAAGAATTTGAGGCAAGGGCTGTGTTATTTTATACATTAAAACAGTTAGATGAGTTTTTGATATTGAAGAATCAGTTTGTTGTAAAATTTCGAAAAGATTTCTTGTAAAAATTTGTATTTTGCTGTTGACAGATGATAAATGAAGTGGTAATATAATTTTCGTCGTCAGAAATGAGACGATGGAATAAGCTTTTTGTAAGAAATGTTTTATTCAAAAAAATAAAAAAGTGCTTGACAGAGTGTAGAGCGATGTGGTAAACTCTAAAAGCTGTCGCTTATTGGACAAGCACAAAATGGTGAACCTTGACAAATAAACAGTAATGCAACCCTGAAAATTCTAAATGAAAAGCATCCATTGGATGCGAGAGAATTGTTCAGAGAACAAAACCTTTAAAAAGTAA
>CAJTTO010000006.1 GCA_910579275.1 uncultured Lachnospiraceae bacterium | reverse complement strand
ATATCCGTAAGTGTTTCTTTTGGGCTTTTAATGCGTTTCCTGCAAGTTCCCCTTTTATGCCAAAAATATAAAATAAAAGCCGAGAATGTTTCTTTTTCTTTAACAAAAAGCCGTTTGCATTTCTGATTGCGTCAAGCGGCGTCATCCTGCTTAGTTTTCTTGCGGGAATCCATGCAGAAAAAATTACGGTTAAAAATGAAATAAAAATAGTAGCCGCAAATATGGACATATGATACTGAAAAACAGCTTCGTGGCGTCCGGATACATCCGAAGCAAAAAAATTGACTGCTTTTATAACACCAAAGCTTATTAAAATCCCAGACATACTGCCAACTAGCATTGGCAGCATACTTAAAACCATCGCTTCCTGCAACAGACAGGTTCTAATTTGCCTTGGTGTAGCCCCAATACTCGAAAATATACCAAATTGATGGATTCTGGCATTCATGGATAATTCAAAAGATCCTCGGATAATTAAGATTAACGACACTGCAACAATAATCAGTATCACCGCATACAGTGACAAAAGCATCGGCGGCGTCTCATCCGCTGGGTCGTGTATAAAATAGCGGGATAGGAGCAATGCGTTGTATTGGATGGAATCTTCATTCAGCCCAAGCTGTGCCGCAATGAATGGCATATCACGATAAATCGTTCGGACATTTTTAAAATAAACATCCGCCACTTTTCCTTCTTTTTTGGATAATTCCTCGTTGATGACTGCTTTTTCTACATTCGCAAATTGATATACCAAAGATAATAAATTATCTTCCGACAAAGCATCTGAATCCAATGCTTCGCAAACAATGCGCCCCTGCCAGCCGCCCTCCTCCAATATGATTTGCTCCACATCATACACCCAGAAATTGTAAGCTATGCTGCACAACAGTGACAAAAACATGGTGGCAGCCAGAACAGCTGCCATAATTGATACGCTGGAGGCGCGGTTATTTTTTATATAGCTTCTGGAGTAGTCTTTCCACATGGCGTTCACCTCCGTTTCTGGTCGCTGACAATCTGCCCGTCTTCGATGGTCACAATTCGGTCAGCTTCCAATGCAATTTTTTCGTCATGGGTGATAAGGAGTATTGTCTGTTTTAAATTTCGGTTTGACAGCTTTAAGAGGTCCATAATTTCCTTTGAATTTTTTTGGTCAAGGTTTCCTGTCGGTTCATCAGCAAAAAGAATGGCAGGGCGGTAAATCAAAGACCTCGCGATTGCGACCCGCTGCTGCTGCCCGCCGGATAGCTGGCTTGGCAGGCTTTCGAGTTTGTCCTCTATTCCCAATGTCTTTACAATTGTTTTAAAGTATTGCAAATCCGGCTTTCTTTTGTCAAGCAGCATCGGCATAAGGATGTTTTTTTCTGCTGTCAGAGTGGGAATCAGATTGTAAAACTGGTAAACCAATCCAACCTTTCTCCTTCTGAAAATTGCGGTATCCGTAGCATTTAGTCCGCCGATGTCAACGCCGTCTATTGTTATGGTGCCTTTTGTCGGCTTGTCCACGCTGCCCAGAATATGCAAAAGCGTTGATTTTCCAGAGCCGGACGCCCCAACAATCGCGACAAACTCGCCTTTTTCAATCGATAGGCTGATTCCGTTTAAAGCAGTAACTTGATTGTCACCTTTTCCAAACACTTTTTCGACATCGTTACATCTTAGTATTTCCATGCTGCCAAATCCTCCTGCTTGTTATTTTGATACCTTGTTATAAAATTTTTCCATTATCCCTTCGGGCAATGAGAAAAATAGCCATGTCTACAGGGTCATTTGATGAATGCCGCGAGGTTCAAAAAGCCTGCTGTCCACAACATCGTTTTTGATTTGAGATTCCTCAAGGTCATATTATTATAACAAATGAAAGTGACATCTCAGTGACTGCGCCTCAGGCATTCCATGCGTTATGTTCTTCGCACTATGCTAAGCAGTATAGAAACGAACCTCAAAACAAGCTCCGCTATTCGGAAGATTAAATGCACGGATAATTCCGTTCTGCTTTTCTATAATTGCTTTTGAGAGGGAAAGCCCGATTCCGATGCCAGTGTTTTTCGCTTTTTCCCCACGATAGAACCGTTCAAACAGATGGGGCAAGTCCTCCTTTGCAAATCCGTCCCCTTCGTCCCATATCCGTATCTGCACATAAAGCGGATTTTTTTCATAGGAGCAATGGACAGCAGTGCCTATCCGTGCTGCTTCCATACAGTTTTTCATCAAATTCATGACTGCTTCCATCGTCCAGTTTAAATCCACATTGACATTCATCTCACCCATTTCCGGAATATCAATCAAAACACCCTTCTGCATGAACAATTCATTTAAATTGTCCGATGCCAGAGAAAGGATTGTAAAAACATCTGTCGGTTTTCTGTCGAATGCAAGTGTTCCTGCATCAATGCGGGACAATAACAATAACGCTTCTTCCAAATGCGTGAGCCTGATTATCTGCCGTTCTATTTCTGCGGCACGAGTATCTCCCAAATTTTTTTTCGCCATCTGGACAGTTAAGGAAATAGACGTAATCGGCGTTTTAAGCTGATGGGCAATATTAGAAAGATTTTCGGCAAAATTGTTCCGCGCTGTCAGGGCTTCTTCCCTTGTTTGGTAAAGTTCTGTTACCGTTTTATATATTTCATCTTGCAGTTTTGAGAATTCATCGTCTGAAGAATCAAAAACGAACCCCTGCACACCAGTATTTATGCTTTCCAAATATCCTGTCAATCCTTGGATGCGGGCATCCAATTTCCTATGCCAATACCAGAAAGAGAAAAGGAACAATATGCCGCCAGCCAAAAAAACGAAAGCGGCAATCCAAAGGACTGTCTTGTCCGTAATCCCTAAATTCGATGGATAATAACTAAAGTTTGATAAAACATTTTCGCCTGTCCTATGGAAATCCTGTGTTTTCAATAATTCCCAAACAGCTTGTCGGGAATCTGGATTTTTTTCAATCATGTATCCACAAAATCGTTCCAATATATCAAAACATACCTGACGATAGTAAATGGTAAGAAGGTATGTAGTCATCGCCGCCACAATCAGACTGACTGACAGCACAAACAGAATCGTTATTTTTATCGTTGATTTTTTGTTCATAGCTCATTCTCCATACGGTAGCCAAAGCTTCGTATTGTTTTTAAACAGGACGGATGATGGAGTTTTTCCCGAAGCCGTTTCATTGCCACGGTCAACGTGTTGTCATTGACATAATTCCCGTTATTATCCCAGATTTGAGTCAGCAGCCGTTCTCTCGTGACGGTTTTGCCTGCATTTTCCATTAAAAGCTGCAAAAGCTGGTATTCTACTTGGCTGACAGTAATTTCTTCTTCACCACAAAATACTGCCGTTTTGTCTTTATCAATTGTAATAGAACCGCAGGAAAGATATTGGCTCTGCACATTCCCTGCCCTGCGCAGCAGTGCGTGGATGCGGGAATGCAGCACTTCCAGTTCAAATGGTTTTGTCACATAATCATCTGCCCCACATTCAAAACCGGAAATAATATCACGAGTATCATCTCGGACAGTCAGAAAAATGACTGGAAGTTCTTTCCACCTTGAGCGTATCCATTGGCAAAAGCTGTTTCCCTCACCGTCCGGCATATTCCAGTCAATCAGCGCAAGGCTCGGAATATGGTGTTCCAATGCCTTCTTTCCGCTTTCCAATGTCCCAAATATAGAAACTGCATACCCTTTCTGGCTCAGATATTCTTTTACAGCCATTGCAATATTCTCGTCATCTTCAATATAGTAGATTTGCGTCATTTTTCCATTTCCTCCCCATTTTTATATTATCTCTCCGAATCAACGAAAAGTATTCTTTATTATAGTCGGTTAAATGAACGAAGGCAAGCCTGCAAAAATTTATATCCTAAAAACGACAAGGCTTGCGCCCTGCCGATTCCGGTTGCTTTTGTGTTTAAATCACAAGGCTGTAACTACGGAATAAATGTAGTTATTAATATTTTTTAATTTTGGCGTTAAAAATATTGTCAACTGAGCATAATATAATCTATAATAATGTTAAAAACATTAACAAATTCATTGACAGTAATAGATAGCTTTGCTAAAATGATTAAAGTGCATTTTTCAAGGGGAGGGTTTCATGAAGGAGTTTAATTCAGAGAAGTTTTGTAAAGATTTAGTTTCTATTAGGGGAAAAGAATCACAGGATATTTTTGCAAAAAAACTTGATATTAAAAGGCCTACGCTATCACTGCTAGAAAATGGAAAGCAGATGCCTACAATTGATTTGTTAAGCAAAATTTGTAGTTTAACAGGAGCAAGTACAGATGACTATTTTGTTGAATCCACCACAGATGCACTTGTCTATCTTATGGGAAGTCTTGAGCAATCTGATAAGCTGAAAATTGAGGAAATGGCGGAGCGTATTAGAATCAAGGAAAAATATGAAATGCTTGCAAAGAGGGGTAGCTATGACATCGATTGATAATCATGAGTTATTTGAAAAATATTATCAAGCTGAATATGATTATAACACCACTTCACTTTCATTGGATGAGATTGATGCAATAAAAAAATTAGCTAGAGAAAAAAGAGTTGATTATGCTTCAGCACCAATGGGAACAGGAGTATTTGATTTGATTCAAAAGCAGAGTAGTGATATAAGATTTGAACTGGTGACATTTGAATCTGATAAAATCGACGGCCTGTTGTATATTCCAACAATGGGAAAAGAAAGAGCGTATATTATACTAAATAGCAATAAACCATTGGTGAATCAGATTTTTGCAGCGGCACATGAATTCTATCATTACATCAGGGATTATCAAGTATTTAAGGAAAAACCATATATTTGTGATTTTAGTATGCTTAAGAATGTGAATGAGAAGAAAGCGTGCAGATTTGCAGCTGAATTGTTATTCCCAGAGGAAGTTTTGAATCGTGAAGTTAGAGATTATTGTAGAAGTTTAAAAGTGGGAGAGTTTAAGTCATTAAATTTCAATCAGATTGCATCGTTTATCATTTTAATGACGATAAAATATCAAATGCCACTTAAAGCAGTAATTTATAGACTGGAAGAAGAAAAATTTATTGACGATGTTATAAAATATATTGAAAATTATGGATTCATAAAGAAAGTTCTTCAGGAAATTTTTATATTCAGTGAGCAAGTTGCCGTTCTATATGGTACGGCGAACAATTATATAATTCCATATAGTAAGACATATCAAGATATGGAAACATCATTTATTTCAGGCAATGCATCTAGAGAAGAGATTATCAAAGACGCAAAAGTTCTTTCATTAGATATGAATCTTATAAATGAGTTCGTTAAAGAAGATGAAATCCCTAATGATGAAGAAGATGATGATGAAGAGTTATTCTCAATAATAAATGCAAAGCGGGGGTGAGTTGTATGTTTACACCATTAAAAAAGACGGCTTTGCATGATTTGCTTAACAAGCCGATTTTGTTCGATGCCAATATTTTTATGGTTGGAATAGCGGAAAGGACATCGGATAAAAACTGTTCATTTGAGAATATGAAGCAATTATACATAAAACCATTATTTGAGAGTTTTACCGATATTTATATTCATGAAGAAGTATATAAAGAATTAGATGAAAAATCTCGGGAATTTGTTGAACCCTATAAAGGGAAAAACGTTACTATAGTATCTGAAAAAAATTTATATGGAAGCGATCCTAAGTATACAACTATTTTTAATAATATATCTAAACATGAATTGGTCAACTATGAGAGAGGGCGCTCTAAAGATAGAGGAGAGGTCTATAGTTTGGTATATGCCGCATGTTTCAATATCAATTATTTCTGTTCAAAAGAAATTATGGTTGATAATGTAGCAAGGGAGCTGGATGACTTAAAAGACATAGATATTATCACTTTTGATGTTATTATTCTTTAGGCATATGTGTATTATGCACAACAGAATGATAATTCAAATAGTAAAGGGTTAAAGTCAATTTATAAAAAATATTGTGCAGATGTTATAAAAAGACATGGACTGCCTGCAACATTAAGTGAATATATTAAAGCCTCTCAGAATTATTTATAGATTATAATTTTTTTTATTTAAGATAAGCGGAGCGATTACAACAAAATATAATATCAGCTGGGATATTTGTCGGACGGGAATAATGAGCCAACGCAAGTTCATCCAATATATCACAGTTCTATGCATCGCTCATGCACGATTCCCGTTTCGACAAAATATCCATTAAAAATCTACCATTTTTTCTGACTGTATTATTAAGAAATTTCTTTAAAAATCCCCCTTATATATTTTGCGTGTACCTGCTTTTTTCCGCATATGTATTGTAGAGTTGGTGGCATGCTTCGAGGTGGGCGGAGGTGCCGGCCTGCTTGATTTTTTCGGTCACGTTACTGTCGCGCAGACGTGCTGTCAAAAGCGGGGAAAAACGCTTTCCTTCCAGAGCAATGGCATCTGCGATGACTTCGTCGTAGCTTTTTTGGCTGCGCCCGTACAGCCATGAGGAATGCAGCATATTGTCAATCCAGTCAGCCAGACCGACGACATCTACCATCTGTCGGTAAGGGCACTCCAAACGTTTGTAGGATTCCGGATAACCGCGGGAGCCATCATACCAGCTGTGGTGGCCAAGGGCGACTGCAGCATAATGGCGTGTGGACGGACAAGCCTCCAGACGGCTTGCGCCCACTACTGTGTGCAGATGCACAATCTCATATTCCTCCGCAAACCACTGTCGGGATGTTCGCAGATAGAGACTGATAAAGTTGATTTTCCCGATGTCGTGGAATGCGCCGCAGTTCATGGCATACTGTATCACTTCTTGTTTTTTTCTGGCAGGGTCACAAATCTTGCGGATATGTTCAATATCATCAAAAAAATTCGGTTCTTCATCCATGATTATTTCACAGAGCGTGGAAGCCACTTTCCCCGTCACATGTGAGTGTATGTAAATATGGGGGGCAAAGTACAGCAATAATTTTTGCTGAAACGCTCCGTAAGAGATACTGTTTCTGGTCTCTATAAACGTGGAGGAAAGCTGCCTGAGAAAATAAAAAAGCTGTTCGTTTGTATTCTTTTTGGGGAATGTTTCCGCATAAACAATAATTTTGTGGTAGAGCTCCGCCAGATAATCCTCACGTCCAGACAGCTGTTCCGGATATTCCCTCAGATACTGACAGTAAAATGCAGGCAGTGAGATGACCGCATACATACTGTCCGGAGTGAAAGAGGATGTATCCGCCGAGTCCATCAGCACTTCCATTTTGCCGAGGAGCTGTTCCAGTGTGCTAAGGCCGCAGTAATATTCAATTGCATAACAAGAAAAGGCCGATTTTACTGGCGACTTTTCGTTTCTGCTGACCGCATTCTGAATCCGCTGCTGGTGAACAATATGTGCAGATTCCATAATTGCCGTTACATCCACCGCAGACATGTCATTTTCTCTATTGTAGGATATCGAGGAAGCCATCTGCTGGTGCGTCATATAGATATATGTATCCCATGGAAGCTCCGGCGTTTTTTCGCGGTACCCTTCGTCCTGCAAAATTTGCAGCGTCTGCTTTGTCAGACGGATTTTGGCACTTGCAGACTGAAACTGCCCCAGCGCCATATTGGCGCGTGAGCGCAGAATGAATCCTCGTGTCTCCGGATTTTCTATCTCGTCATAATATTTCAGATATGCCGCCGCTTCCGCAAAACAAAGACGCATCTGGGAAATATATTTTTGGGAATCTTCAAGCTTGAGGCCTACCATTTTATTGCAAGTGCTGTGGTGGCCGATTCCCAGCCAGTACAGATGACGGATTATTGCGTCCCTGTTCTGGGTACGCCTTGCACGGGTGAGCAGGGCGCGGTGAATTTGGCAGAACAGACCGCTGTCCAGTTCGTTTTTGCCGTCCAAAAGCGCTCTGGAAAATTCCTCAAGATCTTCCAGCTCCGCGTCGCCTGCCGCAAAGATGCTGTCCAGCAGCGGAAAAAGCTTGTCGCGCAGCAGCTCCATGTTGCGCGCAATTTTTTCCATGGTCAGTTCCCTGCATTTGTCCAGTTCTTTCCGGTAGACTTCATAGGATCGTCCCGCGGGATTTTTATGTGCCGTAAGTACAGCAATATCTTTTAAGTTTGCAATATATTCTTCCTGATATGGCTGCATAGCTCCTCCTCCAATGTAAGGATCTGCAGGGTAATAACGGACGCTTATCTGTTATTTTTGCAGTTCCTAACCGATGATATTTTAAATTAAAGCTGTCTGCGCAGAATTTCATGCAGGCGTTCCACGTCGACTGGTTTTGAGCAGTGCTCGTTCATGCCGGCCTCCCTTGACAGACGGATGTCTTCGACAAACGCGTTTGCCGTCATGGCAACAATCCAGATACGCTGTGCATCTTCCCTTGGCAGCGCGCGAATTTTTCTGGCGGCGTCGTACCCGTTCATCACAGGCATCTGAATATCCATAAAAATCAAGTCAAAATAGCCTTCAGGGGCGTTTGCGAAAGTCTTCACCGCCTCAAGACCGTTTTCGGCTGTCTCAATCTGTACGCCTGTCATGGACAACATCTCTGTCGCAATTTCGCGGTTCAGCTCGTTGTCCTCCACTAGAAGAAGGCGGTACTGGCTGTAATCTGCCAGCTTTTCGGAAATATTATCCTGCGCATTCTGCGCATTGCTTGTCAGGTCGGACAAAGTTGACAGAAGACGGCTTTTAAAGAGCGGACAAGGGACAAAGGCATTCACCCCGGCACGCGATGCGCGGTATTCCAGCTGTGCCCAGTCCACTTCGGCAACATATATAATCGGAAAATCCTTTCCGGCAAGATGGCGCACATGGGATGCCATCTCCAGAACCGGAATGTCGTTAAGCTCCTGCCCGAGCAGCAGGGCACATGGCATGTGATTTTCATACTGAGCCTCTGTCATCCATGTCACCGCATCTATGCCGCTTTTGATATGGACGGTTTTTATGCCGCTCTCCTCCAGACAGGCAGTAATTTGCTCTGCGCGCGCCTGTATCTTCTCCGCTACCAGTACGGTCTGCCCCGTTGGAAGACGCAGGACATTATTTTGCTGCGCAAGTGCAAAGGGAATTGACACATGAAAACAGCTGCCGTTTCCTTCCTCGCTCTCCACGGTAATTTTGCCATGCATGCGGTCGAGCAGATTTTTTACAATTGACATGCCGAGTCCGGTACCCTCAATTTTGCTGATGGTCGTATTGTTTACGCGCTCAAACGGAATAAATATCCGACTGAGAAAATCTTTGCTCATGCCGATTCCGTTGTCCTCGCAGAGAAAATCAAGCCACACTTTGTCGGGGGCGTCTGCATCTATATGCTGCGAAAAAGCGACATGGATGTTTCCGCCTTCCTGTGTGTATTTTACTGCGTTTCCAATAATATTTACCAAAATCTGCCGCAGGCGGAGTGTGTCCCCGGTCAGGTTTTCCTCGTGCATTTCCCCGATTTCCATGCGAAATTCCTGATTTTTTTGCGCCGCCTGTGGGCGCACGATAATGGTGATGTCATGCACAAGATCCGCGAGTGAAAACGGTTCGTCATTCAGCGCCATGCGTCCGCTCGCAATTCTGGACATGTCCAGAACATCGTTTACCAGACTCATCAGGTGCTCCGAAGCCGTATAGATTTTCTGAAGGCAGTCAAGCACGCGAGGCTTTTCGTCAATATGGGAAAGAGCGATGGACGTCATTCCCAGAATGGCATTCATCGGTGTGCGGATGTCGTGAGACATATTGGACAAAAAACTGCTTTTTGCCTGATTTTCCTCCTTTGCGTCCTCCAGTGCACGCTCCAGTTCTAAAATTTTTTTGTTGAGTAGTTCAATTTGTTTTTCTGAATCATAATCTAACATATAATCCTCCATACCGCCTGAAATAGGAATGAAAAACGATCCTTTTTGTTTTCCGGATTTGCAGATGCTTTTATCCATTATAAAATTAACAGGCTCGAATTGCAACAAAAAACATAATGATTTGTCGACCGGCTGTAAAGTTCGGAAAATAACGTAAATGTAGAGATGCATCAAACTATGGCATGTGGCTTTGACACCAACGAAATGGCTTTGCATGGCGTGATTCCTGCTAATTTCCTTACGCACCCTGCACATAAAAAACAGGGCTGCTGTGACAGCCCTGCATGGATGTTTAGTTAAAAAATTGCTTTACACGTCCGCTCTGGTTGTTCATATACTTGCGCTGCATCATGATGCTGTACGTGTTGAGTATCTGATTCTTTTTCAGCTCTGTTACGCCTTTGGCATAATCCAAGTCCTCAATGCGGCTCTGTGCTGCGGTCAAGTTATAAACAGCGTTGTTGCCATACGCGATGGAGTGATCCAGCCTGTTTGAGGCAGCGCCAAGCGATGACCGCTGTGAGGAAACCTTTGCCAGCGCATCAGTGATGGCATCAATGGCATATGTGCCAGCCGTTCCGGTTTTGTCCGCTACATTCAGACCCTTTATGCCGATTCCCGCAGCGTTAAGTGCATCGATATTGACAGAAATTTTATTCGCCATATCTGATTCGGCGCCTACGTGCAGTGACGTCGAGTATCCGTGTTGTTGGTCGACTTTGCCTTTTGAAATAGTGAACTGCCATTTTGAAGCATCATTAGGGTCTGCTGCGCCGGCTGAAACTGTTGCCGGTGTTGTCGAACCGATGCTGCTTGCAGAGGCCAATTCTTTCTGAATCATGGAATACGCGTCGTCGGCTGTAATGGTGTTGGAATTTTCGCTGCCATCTCCGATTGTATACTCGTTTCCGGCAATTTTAATGGTGTCGCCGTTCTTGAGGGCGTCCATCGTAAAAGTTGCTGTAGTGGCATCCTGCGTCAGTGTTCCCTTGATGCCTGCGTCACGGGCGCTGACGGGAACAGACCTCCTGCCGGAGTCGCCTTTCAACAGATAGTTTTCGTTAAATTTTGTCGTCTCTGATACGCGGTCAACCTCTGATTTGAGCTGGTCAATCTCTGCCTGTATTGCACTCCTGTCAGAATCGGATAAGGTACCGTTTGCTGCCTGAATGCTCAGTTCATTCATTCTCTGAAGAGAATCGGTCACCGACCCCATTGCACCTTCCGCTACATTTAACATATTCTGAGAGTTTCTGGCATTATAGACGCCTGCGTTTAACCCGTTTGCCTGTTTCAGAAGCTTTTGCGCGATAGCAAGACCTGCCGCATCGTCAGCAGCGGAATTGATACGTTTTCCGCTGGAAAGCTTTTGATAAGAGCGACTCAAGTTGCGATTATTCTGTCTGGATAAATAAGACATAGAAGAAATTCGCATATACATTCCCCCCTTTCCTTATAATACATTTAAAAATATATATTTTTACAATTTTAGCATATCACATCCAATTTTTGGGCGCAATAGTAAAGATGACAAAAAGAAGATAAAAAACATAACAAAAAATGTGACAGATTCCGTTTTGTAATCTGCTGACAAAAGGAATATAATAAAGATGTTTTTCGAGGATATCATCATTCGCATGGGAGGGGATTATGAAATATTTAAGGCAGTTTCTTGTTATTCTTGTGATTTCGTTTATTGGCGAGGTGCTGAAAGCGCTTTTGCCGCTTCCGGTACCGGCAAGTATCTACGGCATGGTGATTCTGTTTGCCGGTCTGGCGACAGGTGTCATCAAGCTTGAGGCTGTAAGGGAGACGGGCAGATTTTTAATAGAGATTATGCCTGTGATGTTTATTCCCGCCGGCGTCGGCCTGATGTCATCTTGGGGTGTGTTAAAGCCGATGCTTCTTCCGGTGAGCGTCGTGACGGTTGTGGTACTGGTGGCAGTCATGGCGGTGACGGGCAGGGTGTCGCAGGCAGTCATTCGGAAAAAATCCGGAAAATGATATTAATTCGTAAAAAACGGAAAAGAAACGACAAAAAACCGAAAGAAAATTATATTTTCTTGATATATAATAGAAAAAGATAGGGGATTTATATGAATGAATTTGTGTTGAACTCTGCTTTTGCAGGGGTGACGATTAGCCTTCTGACGTATATGCTTGGCATGTATTTAAGGAAAAGGTTCAAAAGCGGACTGTTAAATCCGCTGCTGCTCTCGATAGCGGTCAGCATTGTGGTGCTTCTGGCAGCGCATATAGACTATGAAGCGTACAATGCGGGCGCGAAATATTTAAGCTGGTTCCTGACACCGGCAACTGTGTGCCTTGCCATTCCGCTTTACGAGCAGCTGCAGCTTTTGAAGAAGAACTGGACAGCAGTCGCGGCGGGGATTGTGTCGGGCGTTCTCACCAATATGGTAACGGTATTCGCGCTTGCCCTGCTTTTTGGGCTGAATCATCAAGAGTATGTCACATTGCTGCCAAAGTCAATCACGACGGCAATCGGCATGGGCGTCGCGGAAGAGCTTGGCGGATATGTCACAATCACGGTGGCTGTTATCGTGATAACCGGTGTGCTTGGAAATATTTTAGGCGATACCGTGTGTAAGGTATTTGGCATTCGGGAGCCAATCGCAAAAGGGCTTGCGCTTGGAACGTCAGCCCATGCCATCGGAACTGCAAAGGCTATGGAAATGGGAGAAGTCGAAGGTGCGATGAGCAGTCTCTCTATAGCGGTTTCCGGCGCGCTTACCGTTGCGGCTGCCTCGTTTTTCGCCGGATTAATCTAGTACGTGTTTGAAAACGCACTAGTTAATAAATTACTCATGACAATGACTTGCCTAAATGCTCATCTGCGGCATCAGAAAATCTTGACATAGCCCACTATGGCTGCGATTTTCTTCTTTGCAGATGAACATTTATGCGGCGTCCTTGTCACAAGTAATTTCTGAACAGTTCCTAACACAAAAGATATACACCAAATTCGCATACCCCGATAAGAATAGGAGTTGAGCTGCAAAGGACGGCTGGGAGGATTGTATGAAAAATTTTGAGAAAAAAATTGCGCCGCGGCGTAATATCGACACAGAAAGCTGGTTTATCGAATGCTATCGCAGATATCAGGGGCATCCGATGAAGATACTTATTTCATTATATAAAGGAAACTATTACAAGTTTGTGCTTGCTGTGGTCACCTTTTTTATCAAGCATGCCTGCGTGTGGGTGCTGCCGATTTTGACGGCTGCCATCATCAATGATGTGACGACGGGGAATCCGGATACGCTTCGAAACATTGTGTTTTATACGGTATTCGAGGGGGCGCTGATTGTGATTAATGTCCCGATGAATTATCTCTACACCTCGTACAAAAGCCTTGCCACGCGCTACGTCGAAACAGGACTGCGCAAGGCACTGGTGCGGAAACTCCAGCAGCTTTCCATATCGTACCATGTGGAGACGCAGTCAGGCAGGCTGCAGTCAAAAATCATGCGTGATGTTGAGGCGGTGGAGACGCTCTCGACACAGATGTTTCTGAACATACTCAATATTGTTCTAAATATCGGCGTGGCGCTGATTGTCACAGGTTCCAAGAGCAAGACTGTCCTTGTGTTCTTTGTGTTTGCGGCGCCTGTTGCGGCAGTTACCATGGTATCCTTCCGGAACGTGATGAAGAACAGGAACAAGGAATTCCGTAAAGAAATGGAGGAGACATCGGCGCGCGTCATGGAGATGGTTGAGCTTGTACCTGTGACAAGGGCGCATGCGCTTGAGGACGAGGAAGTAAGAAAAATCAGCGGACAGCTTTTTGCAGTGGCGGAAAAGGGCTATCAGCTGGATGTCGTTCAGGCGCTTTTTGGATCTGTGGGCTGGGCCATCTTTCAGGTTTTTCAGGTGATATGCCTTGCGTTTACAGGATATCTTGCCATAAAAGGAAGCATTCAGGTCGGCGATATCACGCTTTACCAGAGCTATTTTTCCACAGTGGTAAATCAAGTGTCGGCGATTGTCACGCTGCTTCCGATTATCACAAAGGGAATTGAGTCGGTCAATTCGATTGGAGAAGTCCTGCTTTCCGAGGATGTGGAGAACAACGAGGGCAAGGAAAAGCTGTCCGATGTCAATGGTGTATTTGATTTTAAGGAAGTAAGCTTCCATTACAGCAACAATGAAAATAAGGTTTTGAACCAGCTGAACCTGCATGTGGAGCAGGGGCAGACCATTGCGTTTGTCGGCGAGTCGGGAGCCGGTAAGTCCACAATACTCAACATGGTTATCGGTTTCCACATGGCGAGCGGGGGCGAAGTGCTGCTTGACGGCCATGATATAAGCCGGATTGACCTTCGCACATACAGAAAGCATCTTGCGGTGGTGCCGCAGACATCCATTCTGTTTTCGGGTACCATCAGGGAAAACATTACATATGGCTGTGAGCATGTGACTGAGGAGGAGCTGGCAGAGGTGGTGCGCGCTGCAAACCTGACCGATTTGGTCAAGAGTCTTCCGAAAGGACTGGACACGACGGTCGGGGAACACGGCGGCAAGCTTTCCGGCGGACAGCGTCAGCGTATCGCCATCGCCAGAGCGTTGATTCGCAATCCCAAAATTATTGTTTTGGATGAGGCGACATCGGCACTGGACAGCATTTCAGAAAAGATGATTCAGGAGGCAATCAACAATCTGGTAAAAGGACGGACGACTTTTATCGTGGCTCATCGTCTTTCAACGATTCGGGATGCTGATAAAATCGCGGTGATAGCGGATGGAAAATGCGTGGAATACGGTACTTTTGAGGAGCTGATGGAGCGCAAAGGCGAGTTTTACCGCATGAAGGTGATACAGAGCTGACAAGGAAGGGAAAATGAAATCGAGACGTTTTTGGATATTACGACTATCGTGTGCTGTTTTGCTGCTTGTATTATTGCTATATGGTATACACAGCCGCAGGCAGCCGGAGTCGGACAATGGAGAGCCGGCAGAAGGGAATACGGAGCTTTTGTGTGCGGAAAGCGAATCGGCGGAGATTGTCAGTGCGGAAACAGAAGCGGAGCGTGCGGCGTCCGTTGAAACACAGCCCGCGGAACCGGAAAGCAGTGAGGAGGCAGAAAGTATTACAGAACCGGAAGAATTGTTTTATTACACGGCGTTGACGGAGGATATCAGACAGCGCATCACAGGAAAATCCTATCCCGACACGGAGGAGCCGATACAGATTTCCTATGACGAATTGGCGTATGTCCATGTTCTTTACTATGATTTTGACGTGCAGGTTCAGGAGGGGGAGCTGATATGCAATCAGGAAATCGCACAGGATCTGGTAGAAATCTTCAGCGGCTTGTACAACGGCAAATATCCCATAGAAAAGATACGGCTGATTGACGAGTATGATGCGGATGATGAGGCGTCCATGGCAGACAATAACACATCCTGCTTTAATTACCGCACTGTTCCGGGAAAAACCAAGCTGTCCAATCATTCTTACGGCCGCGCCATAGACGTTAACCCGCTGTACAATCCATATGTTCGGGAAAAAAATGGAGCGCTGCTTGTTTCGCCTGACAATGCTGCCGCGTATGCTGACCGCAGTGCGGAGTTTCCGCATAAAATAGACAAGGATGACTTATGCTACAAGCTGTTTGTGCAGCATGGTTTTCAGTGGGGTGGCTCATGGAACAGCAGCAAGGACTATCAGCACTTTGAAAAAACACAGTAGGCATTTCCGGAAAGAAAGATTTGCGACTATTGCAAACATATGTGTAGCACATTCTTTTTGTTGAGTTTGGAGACAGAGTAGGGTATAATATATAATTAGGAACATGTTTATTGTTTATCTACAAAGAGGATGAGGGCTATGAATTTAGATAGCATAATGAGAGGGTATGATTCAAAATTGTTTGATGTTCTGTCACAGGCATCAAACAGGACATTTTTCTTCGCCAGCAACATGAAGGAAAATACGGCAAGGTGGTCAAAAGGCGCTGTGGAGTATTTCGGTCTGGAAAATGAGATATTGTTTCCGGCCGACATTAAATGGATGGAACGGATTCATCCGGATGACAAATCGGCATATCTCAAGGATTTTGAGGATATGGCAAACCATGTCAGTGCATATCATGATGTGGAGTACCGTATGCTCAATGCCGAGCAGGAGTATGTCTGGGTAAACTGCAAAGGCTACATGACCTATGATGATGAAGGCAAGATGGATTTTTTTGCCGGATTTGTCACCAATATGGGTGTCAAAAACAAGATAGACCCCGTTACGGGCATGTGGACTGTACAGGAATTCCGCAGTGATGCGGAGGATTTATTGTACAAGAACAAAGGCGGCGCAGCGGTCATTATTGGCCTTAGCAATTTTAAGCGGGTAAATGATGAGTATGGATATTCCTACGGGGATAAGACACTCTACGCAATTGCGCACAGAATGCTTGCTGTGCGGACACAGGGAACACGCGTGTACCGCATGGATGGTTCCGATTTTGCCCTGCTAATGGAAAACGGGACGCGTGAGGATGTTGAGCGGGAAATTGAGAAGATGCAGCAGGCATTTTCTACGCTTGACACAGAGCGAAACCAGATTCATCTTGACTTTAGGGCGGGCGCAGTCCTGTTTCCGCAGGATGGAAAGTATATTGACCAGATTATGAGCAACATGCTGATTGCATTGGAAAATGCGAAAAGTGCAGGCAGGGTCGGCGTTGTTTTTTACACAGAAGAAATGCACCTGAAAAAGACAAGGGTGCTGCGGCTGCGGGATGCCATGCGCGAGTGTGTCAATGACAATTTCAGGGGATTTTCGATTGCGATGCAGCCGATTATCGAGTCCAAGACAGGAAAAGGGACAAGCTGCGAGACACTTTTGCGTTGGAGCGACGAACGTTTTCCGGGGGTCGGCCCCATGGAATTTATTCCGATACTGGAGGACACAGCCTATATTATTTCTGTCGGGAAATGGATTATTGAGCAGGTTCTGCGTTATCTTAGGGAGTGGGATGACAAGGGGGACAGCCCGATAGAGAAGGTTCATGTGAATGTCTCCTATGTGCAGCTCCATGATGATGAACTCGTTGATTTCACGGTGAGAAAGCTCAAGGAATATAACATTGAGCCGGAGCGCCTTGTGCTGGAGCTTACGGAGAGCTGCAGAATCGGGCGTGTGGACGAGCTTTCGTCGCGCCTGAAAAAGTTTAAGGATCATGGCATCAGCATTGCGCTTGATGATTTTGGTACAGGATATGCGTCGCTGGCAGTGCTCAAGGACATACCGACAGATATTGTAAAACTGGATCACACAATGATTAAGTCGGTTGTCGGAACGGAGAAGGAGAGAAAGCTGATAGAGTTTATTATCTCGTTCTGCAACAATGTCGGAATCGTAGTCTGCGCAGAGGGTGTTGAAAATCCCGCCATTCTTGGAATTGTAAACAGGGCGGGGGCAGAGCTGCTGCAGGGATATTATTTTGACAAGCCGCTGCGCGTCGAGGAATTTTATGATAAATATGTAAAGAAAACCGAGGAGGCAGTGCTTGAATAGCGTATGCCTGTCGGGAAAACGCAAAGCGCGTTTCATATCTATATAGAGCTGCCGACGGCGGCACGGGGGATTATTATGAAAAAAATATCTAGAATGATAGTGACATGGATGCTTGGTGTGGCGTTGATGTCGGGGTGTGGTGCGGCTAAAAACGCGTCGGAAATACCCGAACCGTCAGAACCCACGGATGTGCGCGTGATTGCCTTGAAGGGGCCTACCGCGATGGGGATGGTTTCGTTTATGGATTTGTCGGATGCAGGTGAAATTGCCGACAACAACTACCATTTCGAGATTGCGGCGGCAGTCGACGAGGTGACGCCCAAGCTGGTTCAGGGGCAGGTCGATATTGCGGCGGTGCCGGCAAACCTTGCTTCCGTGCTCTACAACAATACGGACGGCGGGGTCAATGTGCTTGCAGTCAATACGCTCGGGGTAATTTATATTGTGGAAAGCGGAGAGACCGTATCCGATATCGGCGATTTGAAAGGAAAGACAATCTATGCCAGCGGAAAAGGCGCAACGCCGGAATATGCTTTGAATTATATTCTCACACAAAACGGAATCAATCCGGAGACGGATGTGAATATTGAGTGGAAAAGCGAGCATACGGAGTGCCTTGCAGCGCTGATGGCAGAGGAGAATGCAATTGCGATGCTTCCGCAGCCTTTTGTGACGACCGCGCAGACGAAAAGCGCGCAGATTAGGGTGGCGCTTGATTTGAATGAAGAGTGGGATAAGCTGGGAACGGATTCTTCCTTTCTTACAGGTGTGGTTGTTGCCAGGGAGGAGTTTGTAGAGACAAATCCCGCTGCAGTCGAATCCTTTATGAAACATTACGAGGAGTCGGTGGCATATGTAAACGATAACGTGGAAGATGCGGCGGCACTCATTGAAAAGTATGACATTGTACCGGCGGCGGTAGCGGTTAAGGCAGTTCCGCACTGCAATATCACGTTCATCACCGGAGACGAGATGAAACAGAAACTCTCCGGCTACCTTGGGGTGCTGCTTGAACAGAATCCGAAATCGGTGGGCGGGGCGCTTCCGGCGGATGATTTTTATTATATTCGATAAACATGATGAACGGGAGAAAACGTGAAATCAGGATTTGGGCAGTCCTTGTCTGGCTGCTTGTCTGGCAGCTTGCCAGTATGCGTCTGGACAGTGATATTCTGCTGGTTTCCCCTGTCAGGGTGATACACAGGCTGGGATGTCTTATGGGAACGGCATCCTTTTGGCGGACGATTATATTTACACTGTCCCGCATCGCGGCAGGTTTTTTTGCAGCGGCAGCGGCAGGCTGTGTGCTTGCGGTGCTGGCTTCCTGTTTTCGGAAAATACAGGAATTTCTGGCTCCTGCCATGTTGGCTGTGAAGTCCGTGCCGGTTGCTTCCTTTATTATATTGGCACTGATATGGTTTTCGTCAAAAAACTTATCGGTGCTGATATCGTTTCTGATGGTGCTGCCTGTTATTTACACCAATGTGCTCGGCGGTATCAGGAGCGTGGACAAGGGGCTTTTGGAGATGGCACAGGTATTTCGGATGCCGAGGGTACGTGTGGCAAGGTTTATTTATCTGCCGCAGATAATGCCCTTTTTTCATACCGCGTGCAGGATTTCACTCGGGCTGTGCTGGAAAGCGGGTGTGGCGGCAGAGGTTATCGGAATGCCGCGGGGCTCTGTCGGAGAGCGCCTGCAGCAGGCAAAGGTATACCTTGACACACCGGACTTATTTGCGTGGACACTCGTCATCGTGGCATTGAGTCTGACATTTGAAAAGCTGGTATTGTATCTGATTAACAGGGCGGCATGCTTGCTGGAGCGTTTTTGAAGAATGAGAATTGAAAATATCACAA
Organism: uncultured Lachnospiraceae bacterium; assembly: GCA_910579275.1. Lineage (GTDB taxonomy): Bacteria > Bacillota > Clostridia > Lachnospirales > Lachnospiraceae > COE1. Next base: position 101,012 of record CAJTTO010000006.1, on the reverse strand, counting down.
AGACTTTTGACGGAAAAACGGTTCTAGACAACCTCAATATGGAGATACCCGAAGGACGAATAACTTGTATTATGGCACCGTCAGGTGCAGGAAAAACGACACTCCTAAGAATACTGATGGGTCTTGAGCGCGCAGACAGTGGGCGTATTACGGGGGTTTCGCAAAAGCGTTTTAGCGTAGTTTTTCAGGAGGAACGGTTATGTGAGCAGATGTCGGCGGTGAAGAATATACGCCTTGTCACCCCGGGTCTGGATACAAAAATGGTTGGAAAGGAACTGGCACGTCTCGGACTTGGGGCAGATGGAACGCAGCCGGTATCCGAACTTTCGGGCGGAATGCGCAGGCGTGTCAGCATTTTGCGTGCACTGCTTGCACCATATGATGTTCTGTTTCTTGACGAACCATTCAAGGGACTTGATCAGGAACTGAAAGTGCAGGTTATGGCGTATGTCAGAGAAAAGACAGCAGGGAAAACGGTCGTTGTTGTGACGCATGACAGGCAGGAGGCGCTTGCACTGGGCGCGGCGGTGATAGAATTATAAGGATAAATATAAAAAACGGGGTTCCGGAGGAAAGATGACAGTTTCATCTGGCAGATTTCCTCCGGAACCCCGTTTTGATGCGCAGGGGAAGTGAAGCTTCTCCGCGCAATCGCAGGCTATGCAAGCATAGCAATAAAATAAATAAGACACATGAAGAGTGACAGTAAAAGCCCAATGATGGAAGTGATTAAACCACCGACTGCCATTCCGTTGGTCTGTCCTTTCTGGCTTAATCCAATGGCGGAACAAATAATTCCTGCTATGGAAAGGATGAGATCCCAAAAGGGAATCCAGCAGCCCAGAATGGATAAGATGCCCAGGATCAGTCCGGCAATTGCTACATTATTGTTTTTCATTGGCATTGTATCATATACGACTGCCCTTATGGGCTGCGTGTAGTTTTGCTGCGGATAGGGCTGCCCATAGGTCTGATTCTGGTTAAATGCCGCGTTTTGCCCATTTGCCGGATTGGTCTGGCTAAACTGCCCGTTTGCCGGCTGTCCATAGGTAAGATTCTGGTTAAATGCTGCTCCCTGATCGCTTGCCGGATAGGTCTGGTTCTGGTCAGGCGTCGTATTGGCTCCGCTGTATGCCTGACTTTGGCTGTATGTCTGTTTGTCTAGACTGTAAGCTTTATTTTCGTCCATAAAATATAACCTCCAAAGATGTGACAGCTCAGCGTTCATATTCCCACTGCAGGAATCAAGCCGTATAAACAACTCGTGAAAGCTTGATTCCTGTAGCTGTTTCTGAACTGCTGTACCAAAATATGATATGTACAGGTACGATTCTGAACTGCTCGGAAACTACTTGTGACAGGTATTTATTAAGTAATTTATTAACGGTTCCTTAGGAACTGTAGGAAAATAAGTGATACAGATTGCGCAGGATATTTCTTCGAGGGGCAGTACAAAAAACGTAGGCGTAGCGGGCTACGGCGAGGCTTTTTGTACTGCGCAGTCGGAGAAATAGACAAGTCAAGATGTGCCACTTATTTTTCTACAGTTCCTTACCTTGTGGCAGTAGGAATGAGCTGCACGGTGTTGAATGCGTTGAATATAAGGTACATCAAAGCAAGATCAATTGCCATTGTGATTACAAAAAATAAAATGACAAGTCCGGTCTTTTTTTCCAGGGCGCTTTTGATTATGAATGCGCTCATGAGAATGCCGACACACATACCCGGAATTCCTGCAAGGAACCAGCCGCCCAGACAGTTGATGGCTACCAGAACCCATACCCAGACAGGTGTGTTGCTCACTGGTTCATATGGTTTTCCATCCTCCAGAAATACGCCGTTTACAGCAAGCCGGATATTGTTTCCGATAACGACAAGGTTGCACACTGCGCCAGGAAGGTTAATCTGGTAATCAACCACCACAATAAACCAGTTGCTTGACTTAAGTTTGTACCGGTCGTTGTCGACAATGACACTGCTTCCGCCAAGTCCGCCAACACGGCACTCGATTTTATGCGAATTCCCCATGCTGTCCGTTACGTTCCATTCTTTTCTCATCTGTTTTCCTCCTTTTGTAATCGCCTGCATGTGCGGACGGCTACCAAAACCTCATAAAAAATATCTGCCATATACCGATTTGCAAAGGTACTGACAATGATTATAATATAGTATTTTGCGGGATTTTGCAAGCAATTGTTGTTTTTAGGGGTGAATGTGGTAACAGTTCGTTACTGTTCAGCCGTCCACCAAAGTAGTGGGAATCATGCGCCAAAATGCTTGCCTTTTAGCATTTTGTGTGCAAAATCTGTTATCATTCACACCGCAATAGCTTGTATGCCGATAAAAACTGGGGTTGGTGTGAATTGTAACGGCGGGGAACCGCTATAACTTTTCCGCGTATTTGACAAGTTTTTATTGCATTGCCATGGAAAGGTATAGTATATTTAATTACGGAGCAGAAAATGAAAGATATAGGTAACGGTTCAGCCAGAACTTTGCACTTGCTGCAAATTATGGCTTGATGCTTGTAACAGAAATCCGAAAGCCGAAGGCTGAACTGTTACAGACTTAGACGGAGTTTTGATAGAGGCTCTTGACAGAAAGGGTTGGTGTACAAAATGATTGAGTTAATGGAAAATGGAGTTTATCTTGTGAATGGTACAGAGCTGATTGACGATAACGCGGAGTCAGCCGCAGCCATAAAAGCAAAGACAGGCAGGGATGTGAATCGCGAGGAGGCAGCGCGGCAAACAATTGCCTACGGCATCCTGAAGAACCACAATACTTCTGACAGCATGGATAAACTAAAAATTAAATTTGATAAATTGACTTCGCATGATATTACGTTTGTGGGCATTATTCAGACGGCGCGCGCATCGGGGCTGACGAAATTTCCGGTGCCGTATGTGCTCACAAACTGCCATAATTCGCTCTGTGCAGTGGGCGGTACGATTAATGAGGATGACCACATGTTTGGCCTGACTTGTGCAAAGAAATACGGCGGCGTTTACGTGCCGCCTCATCAGGCGGTTATCCATCAGTATGCGCGCGAAATGCTTGCGGGCGGCGGCAGGATGATTCTCGGCTCGGATTCGCATACGCGTTACGGAGCGCTTGGGACGATGGCTATGGGCGAGGGAGGGCCGGAACTTGTAAAGCAGCTCCTGAATCAGACATATGACATCAATATGCCGGGCGTGGTTGCGGTATACCTTGAGGGAGAGCCGGTAAAGGGAGTAGGACCGCAGGACGTTGCGCTTGCGATTATCGGCGCGGTATTTAAGAATGGTTATGTTAAAAATAAAGTAATGGAATTCGTGGGTCCCGGCGTGTCATCGCTTTCCGCTGATTTTCGAATTGGCGTCGATGTTATGACGACGGAGACGACCTGCCTGTCTTCCATCTGGAGAACGGACGATGCGATTAAGGAATTTTATCAGATTCATGGAAGAAGTGAGGACTATGTCGAACTGAATCCGGGAGAGACGGCATACTATGACGGATGCATCAAAGTCGACTTGGGCAAGGTGAGGCCGATGATTGCCATGCCGTTCCACCCAAGCAACACCTACACGATTGACGAGCTGAATGCGAACCTGATGGATATCCTTGACGACTGTGAGAAGAAAGCGCTTGTCAGCCTTGACGGTGCGGTTGACTTTACACTTAAGGATAAAGTAAGAAACGGAAAACTATATGTGGAACAGGGAATCATTGCCGGCTGCGCAGGCGGTGGTTTTGAGAATATCTGTGCGGCTGCCGACATTCTTGACAATGCAAGTATCGGACCGGACGCGTTTACGCTGAGTGTATACCCGGCGTCCATGCCAGTCTACATGGAGCTTGTGAAAAATGGCTGCGCGGCGAAGCTGATGCAGACGGGTGCCGTGTTAAAGACTGCTTTCTGCGGTCCGTGCTTTGGCGCAGGAGACACGCCCGCAAACAATGCGTTTTCTATCCGCCACTCTACAAGAAACTTCCCGAACCGCGAGGGTTCCAAGCTTCAGAGCGGGCAGATTGCGTCCGTTGCGCTGATGGATGCACGCTCAATTGCGGCAACAGCCGCAAACAAGGGATACCTGACGCCTGCAACTGCGTTTGACGGCGACTTTGCGAAGTATAAATATTTCTTTGATAAGAAGATATATGAGAACCGTGTGTTTGATTCCAAGGGCGTTGCCGACGAGTCGGTTGAGATTCAGTTTGGCCCGAATATCAAGGACTGGCCCGCGATGGTTGAGCTGACAGACAATCTGATGCTAAAGGTTGTTTCCGAGATACACGACCCCGTGACGACGACAGACGAGCTGATCCCGTCCGGCGAGACATCTTCGTACCGGTCGAATCCGCTGGGGCTTGCAGAGTTCACGTTGTCCCGCAAGGATCCGAACTATGTAAGGCTTGCAAAGGAAATTCAGGCTGCGGAGAAAGCGCGGGAGGAGAAGGCTTGTCCGGTACGGAAGTTTGCGGAGCTTGAGGATGCATGGAGTATGATGAAGACCATTACACCGGATGCGGACCGCAGCAATACAGGTATCGGAAGCACAATCTTTGCAGTGAAGCCGGGTGACGGTTCCGCAAGAGAACAGGCGGCAAGCTGCCAGAAAGTGCTTGGCGGATGGGCGAATATTGCAAATGAGTATGCGACCAAGCGCTACCGCTCAAACCTGATTAACTGGGGAATGTTACCGTTTCTTATTAAGGAAGGCGAGCTTCCGTTTAAAAACCTTGATTATATTTACATACCGGGCATCAGAAAGGCGGTCGCGGACAAGGCTGACGCCATCAAGGCGTATGTTGTCGGGAAAGACCGGAAAACAGAGTTCGAACTGACGCTCGGTGAACTGACAGATGAGGAAAGGCAGATTATTTTAAAAGGGTGTCTGATTAATTACAACAGAGTTTAGGAGCTGTAGAAAAGGTTACAATTCACACCCACGTCAGTTTTTATTGGCATACAAGCTATTAAGGAGTGAATTATAACAGATTTTGCACACAAAATGCTAAAAGACAAGCATTTTGGCGCATGATTCCTACTGCTTTGGCGGACGTCTGAACAGTAACGTAGAAAAGAACATGACTTGATTTTACATAAATTGCGAAAGCAATTTGCATCAGTTCGTTTTCTATAGCTAAACTGAAGCAAAAAACCGTATTATTGACAAAAAATGCAATGATATGGTTTTTTTGCACCCAAATGCTTTTTGCAGTGGGAAAAAATGGGCATATTTAAATTGCAATTGAATAATATATAATAGAAACTATTTGATAAATTTATTAAATAAAATATACAAAACACTACCATTTTTTTACGTATTATAGTATAATTTTAATAAAACTGATGGGTTTTAAGAAACATTAAAGTAGGATTGGAGGTATTTTATGGCTAAAGAAATGATTGCAATGCTGCTTGCCGGCGGTCAGGGCTCACGTCTTTATACATTGACGCAGAAACTGGCAAAACCTGCAGTTCCGTTTGGGGGAAAATACAGAATTATTGATTTCCCGCTGTCGAACTGCGTGAATTCGGGGATTGATACAGTAGGTATTCTTACACAGTATCAGCCGCTTGTGCTGAATGAGTACATAGGAAACGGACAACCGTGGGATTTGGACAGGTTACATGGCGGGGTTCATGTACTCCCTCCTTACCAGAAGGCAACCGGTTCTGACTGGTACAAGGGAACAGCCAACGCAATTTACCAGAACATCAACTTTATAGAGCGGTATGATCCAAAGTATGTGATTATCCTTTCCGGTGATCAGATTTGCAAACAGGATTACAGCGATTTTCTGAGATTCCATAAGGAAAAGGGCGCGGAGTTCAGTGTTGCTGTTATGGAGGTGCCATGGGACGAGGCAAGTCGTTTCGGACTGATGGTTACCGATGAAAATGACAAGATTACGGAATTTCAGGAGAAACCAAAGGAGCCGAAGTCAAATCTGGCATCCATGGGTATTTACATTTTCAACTGGGATATCTTAAAGAAGTATCTGGTTGATGACGAGAACGATCCGAATTCCGCAAATGATTTTGGCAATAACATTATCCCGAACCTGTTAAAGGACAAGAGGGACATGTATGCATATCGTTTTGACGGTTACTGGAAAGATGTAGGAACCATATCGTCTCTCTGGGAGGCAAATATGGAGGTTCTTGACCCTGAGAACAGCGGTATCAATCTGTTTGATGATGGCTGGCGCATTTACAGCAGGAACAGCGGTATGACAGGACACCGCATCGGCGAGGATGCTGTGCTCGAGAACTGCATGGTTACGGATGGATGCAGCATTGACGGCGAAGTGAAGCACTCCGTACTGTTTGCAGGCGTGAAGATTGAGAAGGGTGCAGTGGTGGAAGATGCTGTCATAATGGGCGGAAGCACCATCAAGGCGGGCGCACAGATTAAGCACTGCATTATAGCGGAGAACGTAGTGATAGAAAAGGACGCCGTTGTTGGCGCTATGCCTGAAGGGGATGCGAAGGGCGTTGCCACAGTTGGCTCGAATGTGACGATTGGCGAGGGTGCGGTAGTGGGGCCGGATGCCATGGTGTCAGAAGATGTAAAGGGAGGTGACAGAGTATGATAAATTCAAATGCAGATTCAGCAATGGGCATATTGTTTCCAAACAGCTATGATTCGTTAGTACCAGAGCTCGTTACCGAAAGGCTGATGGCATCAATACCGTTTGCAAGCCGTTACAGACTGGTAGACTTTATGCTTTCCAGCATGGTAAACTGTGGTATTGACAATATTTCGTTGATTGTAAAAAGAAATTATCATTCACTCATGGATCACTTAGGTTCTGGTAGAGAGTGGGATTTGACACGCAAAAAGGGCGGACTCAACATTATTCCTCCCTTTGCACAGAAGACGGTAAATATCTATAACGGCAGGGTTGAAGCTATTGCAAGCATCATAGATTATCTGAAACGCCAGAAAGAAAAATATGTTATAATGGCAGATACAAATATAGCGGTTAACTTTGATTTTAAAGATTTGCTGCAGCAGCACATTGACAGCGGCGCGGACGTGACGATTGCCTACACCAGAGAGGATATACCGAAGGCGCTGCGCGATATTGACGTGACAAAGAAAGATTTATACTACACGCTTGATATTGACGCGGATGGCAGGGTGCAGAAAATTGTAGTAAATGACAAGGAGAGCGGACAAAAAAATGTGTCCATGAACATCTATGTCATTGAGAGAGAACTGCTGATAGGCCAGATACGTCAGTCGTATGTCAACGGGCTTACGTATTTCGAGCGTGACATTATATCACCACAGCTGAATACGCTGGTGGTAAAGGCGTATCGCCATGATGGCTACTTTGCACGAATTCTTGACCTCAATACATATTTTGCAGAAAATATGAAGATGTTGAAAGAGGAGAATGTAAATGCACTTTTCACACCGAGTCCGATTTATACAAAGATTCGTGACGACAACCCGACGAGATACGCTGTAGGATCACATGTTAAAAATGTGATGGCAGCAGACGGCTGCGTCATTGAGGGTGAGGTAGAGAACAGCATTCTCTTTAGAGGCGTCAAGGTCGGCAAAGGTGCAAAAGTAAGAAACTGCGTACTGATGCAGGATACCGTCATTGAGACAGGTGCGACCGTGGAGCACGCAATCACGGACAAGAATGTAAGGATTTCGTCCTACAAGGAATTAAAGGGAACGGAGTCTTTCCCAGTCTTCGTCGAGAAGCGTAAACTGGTATAATAGCTATAACAGATAGAACTGGCTGTTCCGACATGCTCTGGAGCAGCCGGTTTTTGCGTGTCCCCTGTTTTTATTTGGCATAAAAGGTTAATGTTTTACCTGTTTTCGCCGATAATATCATCAGAGAGAAGGGGGATTTTAACAGCAGTAAAAATCGTCTGGTCATATCGAGCAAGCGGAACAAATTCTCTGCTGGCAGGCTGGTTTCGCGTACAGCCGGCTGGTATGAAAGGGAAGTAACTCTGATGATGTCAGGCAGGAAGGAAAAACAAGAGGGTAATGGAACTTCATATTGCAAAGTAAGATAGTGTTGTTTCCGAATAGGAAAGACACTATTTTATTTTTGGGATAGCGTATGGGAAAATAATATAATATTTCGCTGTATGCGTGAATTGATATTGGTTAAATTTGCTAAAAATAAAATAGTTGTTTGAGTTTTTACATTTCGAGTGGACAGCAAAAAAAATATTTGATAGAGTTACAATAAGCAGTAAAGAATGACAGGGGAGGAGTGAAAGAAAATGTTGGATGAAAAAGACCTACAGGCAATTGCGCAGCTGATGGATCTTAAATTACAGCCGATTGGCAACCGACTGGATCGTATAGAGAACCGACAGGATCAGATGGAAGTCAAGCTGGATCGCATAGAAGGCCGGCAGGATCAGATGGAAGGTAAACTGGATCGCATTGAAAGCCGACTGGATGGAATCGAAGAACGACTGGATAATATAGAGGTGCGCCTAGACAGGGTAGAGGAACGTCTGGATAGGGTGGAGGAACGCCTAGACAGGGTAGAGGAACGCCTAGACAGGGTAGAAGAACGTCTGGACAGGGTAGAGGAACGCCTAGACAGCGTGGAAAGCGACATCAGGGAATTGAAACATGATGTCAATGAACTAAAAGCAAATCAAAGGCAAATGGAAAAGCAGATTTGTGCACGTTTTGACTACTTGTCGGAAGCCGTGGCAAAAGTAGACAGGCGTCTGGCTTATCATACACAGCTGCTAAACCAGACGGATAAGGAAATTATGCGGGATATGGATGCACTGCGTGCATAAAAGACAGAGAGAGAATCTGGGGGGATAAGTTTGTTGTTTCAGAAGAAAGAAATCATATACAGCGAGACAATTGGCGTGTGTGTGGTAGATGATATTGTGAAGCTTTCTGACAGCAGAAAAGATACATATTATTATTATCTTTTACGGTCGGTGTTTGATAAAACAAAGAAGTCATACATTCCTGTTGAAAACCATACGGTACAGCTTCGAAACCTGATAACGTTTGAGGATGCGTTGGCGTTACAACAGGATGCGCATTTTAATGAACAGGCAGAACTGGTAAAGAATGAAGTCGGATACGTGCTCGAAAAACGCAGGGCAGACCGTAAATAGGACTGAGCGGAACGGAGGGTTGATATGGATAGAGAACAATTTAGCACACCGTTGTCCCTTGCAAGGATACAGATAGCGGATGCATTCTGGAAAAAGGAAATGGAACTTGTCCGCAGGGAAGTGATTCCCTATCAGTGGGCGGCGCTCAATGACAATGTGGAGGGAGCGGCACCGAGCTACTGTATGCGTAATTTTAAAATTGCGGGAAAAATGAACCGCGAAAAAGGGAAACTTGGCGCGCTGTATGTGGAGCCGAAATACACATTCAGGGGATTTGAGGCACTGCCGGAAGACCCGGAGCATCTGGAGGATAAGTTTTATGGATTTGTATTTCAGGACACGGACTTTTCCAAATGGATTGAAGCCGTGGGATATTCTCTGACACAGCATCCGGATGCCGTGCTTGAAAAGATTGCGGACGAAGCAATTGACATTGTGTGTGAGGCGCAGCAGGAAGACGGGTATCTGGACACGTATTATATCATTAATGGCAAGGACATGATTTTTTCCAATCTGCGCGACCACCATGAGCTTTACTGCTTCGGGCACCTCGTGGAGGGGGCAGTGGCGTATTATGAGGCTACAGGGAAAGATAAGCTCCTGAAGGCAGCAGAGCGTTTTGCTGATTACATAGATCACTATTTTGGATACGGACAGGGACAGTGCAAGGGATATCCGGGACACGAGATTGCGGAGATGGCACTTGTCAGGCTTTATGAGGTGACAGGCAATCTCAGGTATTTGAATCTCAGCATGTTTTTTGTGGAGCAAAGGGGACGGAAACCATATTATTATGACAATGAAGATCATCCGGATATCAAGGACAAGTCTCCGGACGGAATTCGATATGCCTATAATCAGGCGCATCTGCCAGTCAGGGAGCAGGACGAGGCAGTGGGGCATGCTGTGCGGGCGGTTTATTTGTATTCAGGTATGTCAGACATCGCACGCCTGAATCAGGATGAGAGCATGTTTGATGCATGCGAGAGACTGTGGAATGATATTACGGAAAAGAAAATGTATATTACTGGCGGGATCGGAAGCACGCACCTTGGCGAGGCTTTCTCGTTCGCATACGACCTGCCAAATGATACGGCTTATGCGGAGACCTGCGCTTCCATAGGGCTGGTGTTTTTTGCGCGCAGAATGCTGGAGATGAAACCGGATGCAAAGTATGCCGATGTCATGGAAAGGGCGTTATACAATGGCATATTAAGCGGAATGGCACTTGACGGAAAAAGTTTTTTCTATGTGAATCCGCTGGAAGTCAATCCGCAGGCCTGTCACAGGGACGAAAGAAAGTTCCATGTGAAACCAGTGCGGCAGAAGTGGTTTGGCTGTGCATGCTGCCCGCCCAATATTGCGAGACTGGTCAGCTCGATTGGCTCCTATGCGTATACGGAAAACGACAATACGCTTTTTGTACATTTGTATATCGGAAGTGTGCTTACGAAAAATGTAGGTAACAGGGAGACAGACATTACCATAACATCGAATTTTCCTTGGGATGGAACAGTATGTCTCAAGGTGCATGCAAAGGACACGGATTTGCGTCTTGCACTGCGCGTCCCGCAATGGTGCAGCAGATATCATCTTGAGCGTGCGGATTGTTATGAAACCACACAGAAAGACGGCTACCTTTATCTGTCCAAAGTCTGGAAAGACGAGGAATGCATAAAAATTACCTTTGACATGGAAGCAAGGCTGATGGCGGCATCGTCCCAGGTGAGGGAAAACATTGGAAAGGCGGCGTTGATGCGCGGACCTGTTGTATATTGTCTGGAGGAGACGGATAACGGAAGGGATTTGCATTTGCTGTCAATCAGGGAGGACACTGCGTTTACCATACTGGAGAAAGAGATACAGGGAACAGCCGTGAAAGCAATACAGGCAGACGGATGCAGGAGAATCGTAGAAAATTCCGAAGGGAATGAGCTGTATCATCCGCTGGGCAAAGCGCGTACAGAGCAGGTTGTTCTAAAATATATTCCGTACTATACATGGGCAAACCGCGGGGAAAATGAAATGCAGGTGTGGACTGCAATAGAAAAGGTGTAGCAGCTGTTGTCATGGCAGCTGCGGCCTGTAATAAAAAGGCAGATAAAGTTTTTTGTGCAAAAACGATGTCGTATTATAGGTAAAATTGCCGATGATTTATCAGATAATTTGAAAAGGCCTATGCATAATAACTGATAAGTCATGGGCAAATTGCCAATATTGAAAAAAATCGACATAAACTATTGCAAAGTAAAAAAAGAAGTGCTATTATACAATTACACCAAAGAAAGAGATAAAAAATACAAAAGGTAAAGTATTAAGGTACAAAAGAGCTTTTGTAAAGCATTTGATAAAGTTCCATTCAGAAGCAAATGCAACGTTCGGTAACTGGTAACCAATCAGAATAAAGGGTATACTTAAGAAAGGAGATGAGTCCCTTGGCAACGGTAGAAACCTGAATCTAACAAGAAGAATTCCCTTAATAAAGATGAAAGAAAAAAGATGCGGCTATTAAAATAGCAGAGCAGAGAGAAATTAAGGAGTGAATTTCGAGATAGAAAGTTAGAAAACAGGGAAAATGGAAAGAGTACGATGAGGTCATTGAGAAACCGAAGTACAACAAGAGAAAAAGAAGAAAAGAAGAATAAGTACGGATAGAGGAATCCGGGAAAGAGGAAAAAATTGAATAGTGCATCTAATTAGGGCGGTCGTTATATCATTCAGATAAGAAGGTATGACGACCGCTCGCGTTGTATGCAGCTAGATACCGTTTTTTCAATGGCTTGTGGGCAGGGGGACAGGACAATATGGCGCAGGTTTATTTTACGAGACACGGACAGACGATATGGAATGTAGAGAACAAGATATGCGGTGCTACAGACATTGCATTGACGGAGCTTGGCCGCAGACAGGCACGTGAACTTGGGAAAAAAATATTGGATGATCGGCTCTGCATTGACGAAATACTGTTTTCGCCGCTGATGCGTGCGAGGGATACGGCGCTTGAAGTAACAGGGATTACAGGAATTCCGGCAAGGGAGGAAGTCCGTTTAAGGGAACAGAATTTTGGCAGATATGAGTCGACGCCAAGAGACGGCGAGACGTTTCAGGAGGCAAAGAAGTGCTTTATCAATCATTTTGACGGAGGGGAGACAATGCTCCACCTTGCACAGCGCATTTACAATCTGCTTGATGAAATCAAGGCAGAATCCGACGTGAAAACGTACCTCCTTGTGGCACACAACGGAATTGCAAGGGTGGTGCACTCGTACTTCCATGATATGACCAACGAGGAATATTCTACATTTGGCATCAGGAATTGTGAGATTCGGCGGTATGAATTTTCAAAACCCTTAAAATAAAAAAGCTGCCTTGCGGCAGTTTTTTATTTTAAGGGTTTTGCACCCGCTTTTTCCTGCATTTTTTCGACCCACGCCTTGAACTTTCCCTTTTTCTTGGCGGGAGCGGTATTGAGCTTACCGCGGATTCCCTTTACATCGGTGATATAAATACCGCTGATGGTGGCTTTTACCTCTTTCTTAACAGGAATGACGTCGAAGATGGCGGCATCACAGATTAAGGAAAGTATCTGAGGACCAACTTTGGCTTTGACAATGGGGAATTTGGCACGGCGCATGTACTTGGGGGTCTGTTCCAGAACGGCGGCTGGAAGACCGGACTCTTTTAGTTTTAGTTTTTTCTTGTCAATGATCAGCATTGTGACAGTCTGCTTGGCGGCCTCTATCTGGGCTTCCTGCTCCGCCTGCTTTTTCTGCATCTTTTTGCCGATGAAGTAAAGCACAACCATTGCCACGACCAAAACAATTAAAAGAACAATTAATACCTTTGCAAACATCTGAAATCATTACCTTTCTGGATTAAGATTATTTATATAATCTTTCTCACAATTTTACTCATAACGATAAGTTATTGTCATATTATGGATTGTATCATTAATTTCTGGAAAGTGCAACAAAGTCTGATGATTTCGTTGTATTTTTATATTGTTGATGTTATGATATATTTTAGTTACCGTTTATCCTTGGGCAGCACGGCATGAAGGATATGCTTGGAGTTTGTTTAAAAATTCATTACAGTCTGGAAAGGCGTGCCGGCTGGGTGGAGAGATAAACGGAAACGCAGTTATGGGGGAAGGGAAATGAATAAAACAGGGAAGGATTAGGAGTTATGAAAAAGAAGTTCGTATTGATGTGTATGACAGGAATGATGGTGTTGGGCATGTGTGCCTGCGGGGAGAAAAAGACGGGGCAGGATCAGCCGTCACAGGTGGAAACAGAGACGGCGGATGCAGCTTTGTCTGAAGAAGATACGGACAGCGGATCGTCAACAGAGCCGGAGACAGAAAAAGTAAGTGACAGACCCGACTATGTGGGATTTCAGGATCTTGATATTGAAAAACATGTGACGCTTGCCGATTATAAAAATATGAAAGTAAGCGTAGCAAAGCCTGCTGTGGATGACGCTGCTATTGAAAGCTATGTCAACAGTGTCCTCCTTGTGGGAAACATAACAAGCAGGGCTGTCAGGGAAGGCGATGTCGCGGACATTGACTTTGTCGGCAAGAAGGATGGGGAAGCTTTTGAGGGAGGTTCGGGTTCCGGATATAAGCTTGGGATTGGCTCAGGCTCCTTTATTCCGGGCTTTGAGGATGGCCTGGTTGGCGTGATGCCGGGTGAGACGGTTGACTTAAATCTGACATTTCCCGAAAATTATAAGCAAAATCCTGACCTTGCCGGACAGGAGGTCGTGTTTACCGTTACGGTCAATAGCATTCAGGGATCGGCAGAGTATGCGACGGTGACGGAAGATGAAATGAAAGAGATGGGACTTGCGTACCAGACGAAGGAGGAAGTCTGGGAGGCGGGAAGGAAAGCTGTAGAAGAAAATGCTGACGAGACTTTTGCGGCAAATTCCAAGAATGCCATTGTACAGAAGCTCGTGGAGGAAAGCGAGATTCATACGATACCGGAATATCTTGTGGAGGAGGAAGCCCAGAATTACAATAATTATATGAGTTCCCTGTCGCAGGCGATGTATGGCATGGGGCTTGAAGATTTTGTGGCAGGTGCTTATCAAATGACAATGGAGCAGTATAACGAGCAGCTCAATGAGATGTGCACGGAAGTTGTAAGACAGTATCTTGTGATGGAAGCGGTGGCAAGGGCTGAGGGCATAGGGATTACGGATGAACTCATTCACGAGAAAGCAGACGCGGAGGCGGCAGAGTATGGCTATTCTTCAGGGGATGTGCTGATTGACGAGGTGGGATTTGCGACATATAGAATGTCAATTGTACAGGATAAGGTGACAGAGCGGTTGTTGGAAATAATAGATGTTGAGGAAGATACAACACAGACGGCGGAATAAATTTTCACCAGTAAATCGTTTCACAGAGAAAGACGAGTTTGTGAAAAGGGGAAGATACGCATGAAAAAACAATACAGACGACTTGCAGCTGCCTGCCTTTGTGCAGCAGTACTTTTTACCACATTTGATATTGGAGGCATTTATGATTCTTGCCAAGTGCAGGCCGCAAAGAAAGATGACTTAAAGCAGCAAAACGAGGATGACCAGAACAAACTGGATGATGTGAATGACCGGATGAATGAGCTTTCGGAAGAACAGGAGGGCATTGATGCTGAGATAACGGCACTGAGTAACGAGATTGCGGAAATCATGGCGAGCATCAGCCTTCTGGAAGAAGAAATTGAGGCAAAGAAAGCCCAGATTGAGCAGGCAAAGCTCGACCTTGCGGAGGCGCAGCGGATAGAGCGGGAGCAGTATGAGTCCATGAAAGTCCGCGTAAAGGCAATGTATGAAAGCGGCCAGACTTCGTTTCTGGATATTATTTTCAATTCGTCATCCATGGAGGAGATGCTGAACAAGGCGGATTATGTGGAAAAAATGCAGGAGTATGACCGCAAGATGTTCACGAACTATC
This sequence comes from uncultured Lachnospiraceae bacterium, assembly GCA_910579275.1. GTDB lineage: Bacteria > Bacillota > Clostridia > Lachnospirales > Lachnospiraceae > COE1. Next base: position 85,929 of record CAJTTO010000006.1, on the reverse strand, counting down.
AGATTGCAAGGCAGAATGTGGAAGATTTAAAAGAAAATCTGGAAATCGAGGAATCAGAGCTGGAAGCGGCACAGGAAGGGCTTCAGGAGGAAATGGACAGCGTGGAGGAGGCAAGGGCTGAACTGGAGACAATCAGCGCCGACTATGCGCTGCAGATTAGCAAGGCGAAACAGCAGGCTGAGGTCTATAAGTCCCAGATAAAACAGAGAAACGCCCAGATAAAACAGATCGAGGAAGCGGAGCGAAAGGCAGCAGAAGAGGCAGCGCGGAAGAAAGCGGAGGAGGAACGCAGGCGCAAGGAAGAAGAAGCAAAAAAGAACAACAATAAGAATAATAGCAGTAACAGCAGCAACAGCACCACGACGACTCCCCCGTCTTCCGGAACGGCAGCTGTCAATAAGGATGCCATTATGGCGGCAAAAGGAGGGGCAAAGGGAAAAGAGGTTGCGGTGTTCGCCTGCGGGTTTGTAGGAAATCCGTATGTGGCAGGAGGCACAAGCCTGACAAACGGTGCGGACTGTTCCGGCTTTACACAGTCGGTTTATAAGTCGTTCGGGTACAGTATTCCCCGCAGCTCCACCTCACAGAGAAGCGCCGGCAGGGAAGTGAGCTATGCGGATGCGGAACCGGGTGATATTATATGTTATCCGGGACATGTGGCGATCTACATTGGAAACGGAAAAATTGTCCATGCCAGTTCGGCAAAGACCGGAATAAAAATCAGCAATGCGCTCTACCGGGAAATTTTATGTGTGCGCAGAGTGGTGTAGAAAAGATGTTTTTCACGGTATCTAGTATGACTTTTGATATGAGGAAAGAGACAGCTAAGAGCAATAGCTGTCTCTTTTTATGCACACGGGGTGCCTTCCCCTGCTCGATTGCACACAAACGCGGAAAGGAAATATGCAGCCGCCTTATTCTTCGATGTGCTGGTGCGCGTATTTTTCGCGGGTGGCAAGTCCTCCCCGGATATGCCGTTCGGATTTGTTTACGTCCAGCACAGTGCGTGCCTGCCTTGCAAGAGTTGGGTTAACCTGCATAAGCCTTGAGGTAACATCCTTATGTACCGTGGATTTGCTCACGCCAAACGCCTTGGCAGTCTGCCGCACGGTGGCGTTATTGTCGATAATATAGACAGCAATATTGATCGCTCTTTCTTCAATATAATCTTTCATAATCTTGAAAAGGGGTCTCCTTCTGAATCATTTGTACATTCTATGAGGAGAGGGCATAGATTATGAATGACATGACAGAATCCGTTGGCAGTGTGATTCGAAATGCCTGTTTCCACGAAAACAGGTATCCATTTGCACATAATTTACAATCAAAACGGGCATCCGATCCGTGGAAAAAGTAGAAATAGGTTGTACAAACTTGACATTTGCAATAGAATACTTTAAAATGGAGAACATAAGTTTGAGGATGGGATTCCTATGATAGAAGTCAGCCATATTTCAAAGGATTTTGTCGCACCGAAAAAATATCCCGGACTGCGCGGGGCAGTGAAAGGGCTGTTTTCCACGGAAAAGGTTGTAAAAACGGCAGTGGACGATATTTCGTTTTCAATAGCTGCCGGTGAAATCGTCGGCTATATCGGAAGCAATGGCGCAGGGAAATCTACGACGATTAAGATGATGACCGGAATTCTGGTACCGACCAAGGGAACCTGTTCCGTGGCAGGCATCAACCCGAGCCGAAACCGTAAGGAAAATGCACAAAATATCGGTGTCGTTTTTGGGCAAAGGACACAACTATGGTGGGATCTGCCACTGAGTGAATCTTTCACAATTTTAAAGGAAATTTACAACGTGTCAGACGAAACATATGCGGAACAGATGGATTTTTTGAACAGGGTATTGGAACTGCAGGACTTTTTTGACAGACCGGTGCGGACGCTCTCGCTGGGACAGCGGATGCGCGCGGATCTGGGTGCGGCGCTTTTACATAATCCTAAGGTACTTTATCTGGACGAGCCTACAATCGGTCTGGATCTGGTGGTGAAGGACAATATCAGAAAGGCTATCAAGGAGATTAACGAAAAATACAAGACAACTGTCATACTGACAACACACGATATTGGCGACATTGAAGAATTGTGCAGCCGCATTATCATTATTGATGAGGGCAGGAAAATTTATGACGGTTCTCTCGCGGATTTGAAAGACACCTATGGAACCAAGCGAAAGGTCTCCATGGAAGTAAGGCAGCCTGAAAGGGTAAAAGGGCTTCGGCTGCATGAGACACTGGGGGTACAGGAGACGGAGTGCGCTGCGGTACTGAATCTGGAGAACAGTACGCTCGGCGTGACCTTTGACAAGCACAGGCTGCAAGTGCCACAGATTCTCTCGGCAGTCATGGCAGTCGCCGAAGTCAAGGATGTACAGATTCAGGAGACAGAACTTGCCGAGATTGTAAAAGAAATTTATAATCATGGCGTGGGAGGGGAAGCATGAGAAAGCGTTTGCGGATTTATCTGCCCTTTGCGGCAAATGAGCTGAAGCGTCAGCTTGCCTACAAGGGGGCATTCTACTTGTTTATACTGGTGCATCTGTTTGGCTCCTTTATCAGTTATTATTTGTGGATGGCAATTTACGGAAGCTCAGAAAAAGCAGTGATTGGCGGACTGACACAGGAAGAAATGGTGGTATATGTCTTTATGGTCTATGTTACAGGTTCCGTTGTCACGGCGTCAATTTCGACCATGGTCAGTGAGGATGTGGTTAAGGGAACGGTTGCGATGAACCTCATCAAGCCGATTGACTACCGTCTGAGCCTGATTGCCATGGCTTCGGGAAATATGGTCTACCGGTTTCTGGTTCCGTCCGTCTTTATCTGGATTGGATTGGAAATATACAAAATAAAGGTATTGGGGCTTGCGCCTGTGACGATTGCGGGTATTCTCCTGTATCTGATTAGCTGTGTCATGAGTTTCCTGATTTATGTGCTGTTTGATTTCTGCTTTGGGATGCTTGCCTTTTTTACAACCTATATCTTCGGAATGCGGATGGCAAAGGATGCACTTTTAAGTTTCCTGACAGGGCAGCTGATTCCGATTAGTTTTTTCCCTGACGCGATGCAGAGGGTATTTGATTTTCTGCCGTTCTCATCCATGGTATATACGCCGGTCATGATTTATCTGGGAAAATATACCGGGCAGACACTTGCGTTTATGCTGCTGCGGCAGGCGGCGTGGGTGGTTCTCCTATATGTATTAGGCAGCTTGATCTGGAGACAGGTGACGAGACGGCTGGTAGTTCTTGGGGGGTAGTGGAAGTATGAATACAGTGAAACGTTATCTGCGGCTGTACAGGGTTCTGGTGACGCAGTTTTTAAAGACAATTATGCAGTCGAGGGTTGATTTCCTGATTGGACTGCTCGGATTTTTCTTTTCCCAGATTATGGGAATTGCATTTTTGTATCTGGTGTTCCAGCAGATTCCGGACTTGCAGGGGTGGACGCTTGACCAGTTGATTTTTATTTATGGCTTTGCGCAGATTCCGCGGGGAATTGACCACCTGTTTACAGACAATATCTGGCTTGTGGCATACCGTCTGGTCATCAACGGGGATTTTGACCGTTACATGCTGCGTCCGATGAATATCTTTTTTCAGGTCATTGCGGAAAAGCTGCAGCCTGACGCACTCGGAGAGCTGCTGGTCGGTACGATTCTTGTAGTGCGTTCCCTGACAAAAGGGATTATGGTTGTGGACGGGCTGCACATTGTGTTGTTTTTTGTGTCTATTTTTGCCGGAGCACTGATTTACACGTCCATCAAATTATTTTTTGCGTCGCTGGCATTCTGGCTGAAAGTGAGCGGACCGTTTTTGCAGATTGCCTATGATATGGCAAATTTTGCAAAATACCCCACGGAGATTTACTCGAAAGGAGTACGTTTTCTGATTACATGGGTGATACCGTTTGCGTTTGTGGCGTATCTGCCAGCCAGCTTCTTTATGAAGACGGACACATCGGCAGGCGTGGTCGGCATCGAGTGCGCCATCGCTTTCGTGTTCTGGTGGATTGCGTATGCACTGTTCCGCCGAGGAACGCAGGTGTATGAGAGCGCAGGAAATTAATTTTTGTATGCCAACGGCATCCTGTTAATAATATAGAAGGCATTCGGAAGGCAGCAGCGTCCGAATGCCTTTTTGCATGCGGGCGTCCAATCCGCTTTATAGTTAGGCACTGTAGAAAAATAACTGACGCATCTTGACTTGTCTATTTCTCCGATTATGCATATCAAAAAGCCTCGCCGTAGCCCGCTACGCCTACGTTTTTTGCAATACATTCTCGAAGAAATATCCTGCGCAAGTTGCATCGGTTATTTTCCTACAGTTCCTTACAATTCACACCCATGCCAGTTTTTATCGGCAAACAAGCTATTGCTGTGTGAATGATAACAGATTTTGCACACAAAATGCTAAAGGGCAAGCATTTTGGCGCATGATTCCCACTACTTTGGCCGACGTCTGAACAGTAACGCTTTATAATTTATTAATAAATAAAATTAAAAAGATTGTTGACAATAAAAACTGAAAGTAGTAAGTTAGTATATGTAAATATTAGCACTCCACCATAACGAGTGCTAACAAAAAATAAAAATCGGCATAACATATTAAGGAACTGCAGGTAATTGCTTTGGCAATTTGACCTTGAGAAATATTCTGTGCAGTCTGCATCCGTTATTTTTCTACAGTTCTTATAGAAAGGAGTGTGGCAGGTTGGATTTAGACGAGCGAAAGCGAAAGATTTTGCAGGCAATCATCCGCAATTATCTGGAGACAGGAGAGCCGGTAGGAAGCAGAACCATTTCCAAGTATACGGACTTAAATCTAAGCTCTGCTACAATCCGCAATGAGATGTCGGATCTTGAGGAACTGGGATATATCATACAGCCGCACACGTCTGCGGGGCGTATTCCTTCCGATAAGGGCTATCGCCTGTATGTGGATCAGATGATGATTGAGAAGGAGGAGCAGCTCAGTCAGGCGACGCAGGAAGTAAGGGAAATGCAGAAAATGCTCCTTGACCGCGAGGATAAGATGGAGGCAGTGCTCAAGCAGATGGCAAGGATGCTTGCCGCAAACACGAACTATGCCACGATGATATCGGCTCCGCAGGTCAGGGGGAATAAGCTGAAATTCATACAGCTTTCCAGAGTGGACGCCAGACAGCTTCTGACAACGATTGTTGTGGAAGGCAATGTCATCAAAAATGAGATGATTTCCGTGGAGCAGATGCTCGACGATGAGGCGATTCTCAAACTCAATATTCTGTTGAACACAAACCTGAACGGGCTGCCGATTGAGGAAATCAATCTGGCAATGATCTCAAACCTTAAGCAGCAGGCAGGCATCCATGCGGGAATTATCTCGGAGGTGATGGATGCAGTGGCAGCAGTCATCAAGGACGGGGAGCACGTCGAGATTTATACAAGCGGTGCGAACAATATCTTCAAATATCCGGAGCTTGCCGATAACCAGAGGGCGAGTGAACTGATAACAACTTTTGAGGAAAAGCAGATGTTAAGCGAGCTTGTGCAGGACACTCTCACAGACGAAACCGGAACGGGCATACAGGTTTACATCGGCAGCGAAACGCCGGTAAAGACCATGAAGGACTGCAGTGTGGTGACGGCGACTTATGAGCTTGAGGAGGGCATGAAAGGCACCATAGGAATCATCGGCCCGAGGCGTATGGATTATGACAAGGTAATCAGTACATTGAAAACGTTGAAAAGTCAGCTCGATACCATCTACAAAAAGGACGGGGGGCAGACTTGATCCAATATAGGAAAATAAAGTAAAACAGCATATTTAGAAAGGAAACGAGTGATTGTGGAAGAAAAGGAATTGGATGAACAAATTGTAGAGGATGCAAATTCGCAGGATACGGATCCGGACAAGGAAATAACAGCTGCAGAGGAAGACAGCACAGAGAAAAATCAGGACAGTGCAGAGCCTGACGACAAAAAGGAAAAAAAGAAATCCTTTTTGGGCAAGGACAAAAAAGAGAAGGCAAACAAACTTCAGGAAAAGATTGATGAGCTTGAAGACAAAGTAAAGCGGCAGATGGCGGAATTTGACAATTTTAGGAAACGCTCCGAGAAAGAGAAGTCCGCTATGTTTGAGACCGGGGCAAAGAGTGTCGTAGAAAAGATTCTGCCCGTCGTGGACAATTTTGAGAGAGGTCTTGCAGTTCTCTCCGAGGAGGAGATGAAGCAGCCTTTTGCGGAAGGAATGAATATGGTCTACAAGCAGCTGATTGCAGAGCTTGAGAAGCTTGAGGTAAAACCGATTGAGGCAGTAGGGTGTGAGTTCAATCCGGAGCTTCACAATGCAGTGATGCAGGTGGAGAGCGAGGAATATGCGTCCGGTATCATTGCGCAGGAGCTTCAGAAAGGTTATACGTACCGTGACAGTGTAGTGAGACATAGTATGGTGGCAGTCGTTCAGTAGGACTTATGTTTTGAAAGAAATAATATAGGATTTTAAAGATGATTAGGAGGAAAAAATCATGGGAAAAATTATTGGTATTGACTTAGGTACAACAAACAGCTGCGTGGCAGTTATGGAAGGTGGTAAGCCCACCGTTATCGCAAATACAGAAGGGGCAAGGACGACACCTTCGGTTGTGGCGTTTACAAAGACAGGTGAGCGTCTTGTCGGAGAGCCTGCAAAGCGTCAGGCAGTTACGAATGCCGAGAAGACGATTGCCTCTATCAAGAGAGATATGGGTACCGACAACGGCAGAACAATTGAGGGAAAGAAATATTCTCCGCAGCAGATTTCCGCAATGATTCTCCAGAAGCTGAAGGCGGATGCGGAGAGCTATCTGGGTGAGAGCGTTACAGAGGCGGTAATTACAGTTCCTGCGTATTTTAATGATGCACAGCGTCAGGCTACAAAGGATGCCGGCAAGATTTCCGGCCTTGACGTAAAGCGTATTATCAACGAGCCGACAGCGGCAGCGCTTGCCTATGGTCTGGACAATGAGAAAGAACAGAAGATTTTAGTATACGACTTGGGCGGCGGTACATTTGATGTGTCCATCATCGAGATTGGCGACGGCGTTATCGAGGTTCTCGCAACAAACGGCGACACACATCTGGGCGGGGATGACTTCGATAACAAGCTGATTCAGTGGATGACAGATGAGTTCAAGAAACAGGAGGGCATTGACCTTTCTGGCGACAAGATGGCGATGCAGAGACTTAAGGAAGCGGCGGAAAAGGCGAAGAAGGAGCTTTCTTCTGCAACGACGACAAATATTAACCTTCCTTTCATCACGGCAACGGCAGAAGGTCCGAAGCATTTTGACATGAACCTGACAAGGGCAAAATTCGACGAGCTGACGAATGATTTGGTAGAGAGAACAGCGATTCCGGTTCAGAATGCGCTCAAGGATGCTGGACTTTCCGCTTCAGAAATCGGTCAGGTATTACTGGTAGGCGGATCTACACGTATTCCGGCTGTACAGGATAAGGTTCGACAGATTACAGGCAAGGAGCCAAGTAAGTCCCTTAATCCGGACGAGTGTGTTGCAATCGGTGCATCTATTCAGGGCGGTAAGCTTGCAGGCGACGCAGGTGCCGGTGAAATCCTCCTGCTTGACGTTACACCGCTTTCCCTTTCTATCGAGACAATGGGCGGCGTTGCGACAAAGTTAATTGAGAGAAATACAACGATTCCTACCAAGAAGAGCCAGATTTTCTCGACCGCTGCAGACAATCAGACCGCTGTGGACATCAATGTTGTGCAGGGTGAAAGACAGTTTGCAAGAGACAACAAGTCGCTCGGACAGTTCCGGCTGGATGGTATTCCGCCAGCAAGACGCGGCGTTCCGCAGATTGAGGTTACATTTGATATCGACGCAAATGGTATCGTAAATGTTTCCGCAAAAGATCTGGGCACGGGAAAAGAACAGCATATCACCATTACAGCAGGTTCCAACATGTCAGACGAGGATATCGAAAAGGCAGTGAAGGAAGCAGCGGAGTACGAGGCACAGGATAAGAAGCGCAAGGAGGCAATTGACGCGAGAAATGATGCGGATTCCTTTGTATTCCAGACGGAAAAGGCACTGAATGAAGTCGGTGACAAGATTGATGAATCGGAGAAGTCTTCTCTGGAGGCTGATTTGAATGACCTGAAGGCGCTGCTTGAGAGCACAAAGGATGTCGAAATGACAGATGATCAGGTAGCTGAGTTAAAGGGCAAGCAGGAAGCATTGATGTCAAAGGCACAGAACCTCTTTACGAAGATGTATGAGAATATGCAGGGCGCAGCAGGTGCGGCAGGACCAGACATGGGGAACATGGGTGGCGCGGAGCAGGCACAGGATGCAGGCGCGGCAGCAGACGACGTTGTTGACGGCGATTACAGGGAAGTTTAAAATGCGGTGTTCTTTACGTAGAAGATTTTAGTTTGTACCATATATATAAAGAAAGGCATGGATGATCATGGCAGAGCAAAAGAGAGATTATTATGAGGTATTAGGTGTTGAGCGAGGCGCGGATGATGCCAGTATAAAAAAAGCATACAGACAGCTTGCCAAAAAATATCATCCGGATATGAATCCGGGTGATGCTGAGGCTGAGAAGAAATTCAAGGAAGCATCAGAGGCCTATGCCGTATTAAGTGATCCTGACAAGCGGCGCCAGTATGACCAGTTTGGACACGCAGCATTTGAGGGCGGTGGAGCAGGCGGATTTGGCGGATTTGACTTCGGCGGGGCGGATTTCTCTGATATATTTGGTGATATATTTGGCGATTTCTTTGGCGGCGGCAGAAGCAGCGCAAGGAACAACGGTCCCATGAAAGGGGCAAATATTCGTACCAGTGTGCGCATCAGCTTTGAGGAGGCGGTTTTTGGCATCGACAAGGAGCTGGAACTGAACCTCAAAGACACGTGCAAGACCTGTAACGGTAACGGCGCAAAGCCCGGAACGTCACCGGAAACCTGCCACCGCTGCGGTGGACGCGGTCAGGTTGTGACACAGAGCAAGACACCGTTTGGCATTATCAGGAATTCGCAGATATGTCCGGACTGCGGCGGTTCCGGAAAGACGATTAAGGATAAGTGTCCGGACTGCCATGGAAGCGGGTATATTTCGAGCAGAAAGAAAATACAAGTATCCATTCCGGCAGGTATTGACAACGGGCAGAGTGTACGCATCCGGGATAAGGGTGAGCCTGGTGTAAACGGCGGACCAAGAGGTGACTTGCTGGTGGAGGTTGTCGTTGACAGACATCCGATTTTCCAGAGACAGGATATGAATATTTTCTCCACTGTTCCGGTATCGTTTGCGGTTGCGGCACTTGGCGGCGAGGTTTTGATCGATACGGTGGACGGCAGGGTTGTCTACGATGTAAAGGCAGGCACACAGACAGATACACGTGTAAGACTTCGCGGAAAAGGTGTTCCATCCATTCGAAATAAAGACATTCGCGGCGACCACTACGTAACACTCGTTGTACAGGTTCCGGATAAATTATCCGGTGAAGCGCGGGAACTGCTGCGTCAGTTTGACAAGGAGACCGGGAACAGTCTGGAGGCTGTCAAAAACATGGAAAAGAATGGCCTGAATGAAGATAAGGATAAAAAGGAAAAGAAACGTAAAGGGTTTTTTAAATAATATTTTGAGATAGCAATAGAGACTTCTGTATGATAAGATAGTATTCATACAGAAGTCTTTTATGCGCAGGGGTGCGTAAGGAAATTAGCAGCGTTGCTGCACGCATCCCGCGCGGCGAGTAGGGAGAAGACAAATCTTCTCTACTCGATTGCCCAGTCTCATGTACAATGCGTATAATGCACGCATGGAAGTATGCCGCAGAAGCGGCACATGGGACGCGCGGCGAGTAGGGAAAAGCCTTTCTCCCTGCTTGATGATGTTTGTTATTTGAGGAAAGGGGAATGTTATGAAGTGGAAAAAATTCACAATAAAGACAATAACGGATGCGGAGGATATTATTATCAGTACATTGTATGATATTGGACTTGAGGGAGCCCAGATAGAGGACAAGATACCACTGACGCCGCTGGAAAAGGAGCAGATGTTTGTGGATATCCTGCCTGATGCACCTGAGGATGACGGGATTGCATACCTGAGCTTTTTTGTGGAGGAAAGTGATGCGAACCCTGTTGACGCGGATGAGATGGTGGCAAATATCAACAGGGAGCTGGAGAATCTGCGCAGCTTTATGGATGTGGGCGAAGGAACGGTCATGGTTTCTGAGACAGAGGATATTGACTGGATTAACAATTGGAAACAGTTTTTCCACCAGTTTTATATAGATGACTTGCTTGTCATTCCATCATGGGAGGAGGTGCGGCCTGAGGACAAGGATAAGAAAATCCTGCACATCGACCCCGGAACGGCATTTGGCACCGGCATGCACGAGACGACACAGCTGTGTATCAGACAGCTCAAAAAGTATATTACACCGCAGACAGAGCTGTTGGATGTGGGAACCGGAAGCGGTATCCTTGCAATTATTTCCCTCATGTATGGGATTTCCCACGCAGTCGGGACAGATTTGGATCCCTGCGCGGTGGAAGCAGTGCGGGAAAACATGGAAGTGAATGGAATTGCTCCCGAAAGCTTTGAGATGATGATTGGAAACATTATCACGGACAGAGAAGTACAGGATAAAGTCGGTTATAATAAATATGATATTGTTGTGGCAAATATTCTTGCAGATGTACTTGTGCCACTCACGCCGGTGATTGTCAAGCACCTGAAACCGGGCGGTGTGTATATCACTTCGGGAATTATCGACAACAAGGAACAGACGGTTCGGGATGCCATGGAAGCGGCAGGGCTTGCCGTCATCGAAGTAACCTATCAGGGGGAATGGGTCAGCATAACAGGTGAGTTGGCTGGCGAGGCAGCTTACGTCTGAACAGGAACTAAAGGAGAACTATATGTACCATTTTTTTGTGGAACCGTCCCAAATTTCTGACAGAAGTGTCATAATTACGGGGGACGACGTAAATCATATCAAAAATGTAATCCGTCTCAAAGAAGGGGATGAGATCAGTGTCAGCAACGGGATTGACGGCAGGGACTATCGGTGCGGCATCACTGAGATAACTGACACGGAAGTGCTCTGTGCACTGCGGTTTATCAAGGAGGACGGCGTGGAGCTGCCCTCCAAGGTATATCTTTTTCAAGGACTTCCGAAAGGAGACAAGATGGAGTTCATCATTCAGAAAATGGTGGAACTCGGTGTACATGAGATTATTCCTGTCGCCATGAAACGCTGTGTAGTAAAGCTTGATGACAAAAAGGCAAAGTCCAAAATTGCGCGCTGGCAGGGGATTTCCGAGGCAGCCGCAAAGCAGAGCAAGCGTGGCATTGTGCCGAGAATACACGATGTAATGCAGTTTCAGCAAGCCATGGAATATGCAGGGGACATGGATGTGAAGCTTGTGCCTTATGAGATGGCGGATATTCTGGATGGCGCGACAGGCATGGAGGGAACCAAAAAGCTGATAGACAGTCTGGGGAGCGGACAGCGGATTGCCGTCTTTATCGGCCCGGAAGGAGGATTTGAGGAGAGCGAGATTCAGGCGGCAGCTGCGCTGGGGATGAAACCGATAACCCTAGGGAGACGGATTCTGCGCACTGAAACCGCAGGCATGACGGTGATGGCATGGATTATGTACCGGCTGGAGAAATAGTGCAGGGCACTTTTAGACAGTGATGCAACTTTGATGCAAAAATTATGCCTTAATGATACAAAAAATATGCAATTATGATGTTTTCACGTTGTACCATAACCATATGGAGATGCAGGAAAATAACGGACAAATAGAAATAACCTTTGCAGGTTGTATTTGTAAGCTTTCTGTGATTCCTAAGAACGGTTCAGATGCCGCATGAAGTCCGAGGAACAATTCCTATATCGGCGCGGCGGACGCGGAATCCTGAACGGTTATAGCTAATGGTAAGGAACTGTTAATAAATTACTCATGACAATTACTTGTCACAAGTAATTCCTTAACAGTTCCTAAACGCAAATGTTGAGAAAGGTATGGTACAGTGAGATGAAGAAATATAAAAGATTCTTATGTTTTTTTGGCGTACTGCTTATGGTTATGATGTTTCCGGCACCGTCTGCCCGCGCGGAGGAAGAAAATAACGGGGATGGAGACAAAACGGGTGCGCCATATTTTTATGTAGAAACAGATGATACTTCCGTGGATAGCTTCCCCCTGAAGAAAACAAGCGTTACAGCGGACATCAATGGTATGATTGCGGATATCCATGTTGTGCAGTCATACGCAAATGAGGGAAAAAAGCCGATTAATGCCTGCTATGTTTTTCCGGCATCTACAAAGGTGACGGTGCACGGGATGCAGATGCAGATTGGAAATCAGCTGATTACTGCAAAAATAAAAGAGAAAGAAGAAGCCGAGGAGGAATTTGAGGAGGCGAAGGAGGAAGGGAAAAGTGCTTCCCTGCTATCCGAAGAAAGACCAAACGTATTTACCATGAATGTTGCCAATATCATGCCGGGGGACAAGGTTTCCATAGATCTCCACTATACGGAGCTGATAACGCCGACAGACGGAACGTATCAGTTTGTTTACCCGACAGTTGTAGGACCCAGATATATCGGGGAAATTATTGACGACTCCGGAACACGCGAGGAATGGGCTTCAACACCCTATCTGCCGCAAGGAAAAACATCAAAGGATGTATATGATGTCCGCGTGAACCTTTCAGCGGCTGTTCCGATTACGGAACTCAAAAGCGGCTCCCATGAAATTGCGGTACAGTGGGATGGGAACACAAAGGCCGGGGTTTCGCTTGCGGACTCATCCGACTACGCGGGCAATAGGGATTTTATCCTTGACTATAAAATGACAGGACAGGATATTTCCACAGGGTTGATGCTCAATAAAGGGGAAGGGGAAAATTTCTTTATGCTGATGGTGCAGCCGCCGGAGCGCTGTAATATTGAGGAAATACCGCCGAGGGAGTATATTTTTGTGCTTGACATTTCCGGCTCCATGTGCGGTTATCCGCTCGACACTGCCAAGGAGCTGATTAAAAACCTTGTCTCGGATCTCAGGGATACGGACACCTTTAATCTGATTCTGTTTTCCGGCGCTTCGGAGCAGATGTCGGAGCGGTCTGTTCCCGCAAATGCACAGAATATTAAAAAAGCAATCCAGCTGATTGATAATCAGGAGGGCTCAGGAGGGACGGAGCTTGCACCGGCACTGCAGGATGCCATAGCGATACCAAGCGAGAAAAATGTGTCGCGCAGCGTTGTCGTCATTACCGACGGATACATTTATGGGGAAAAGGAAATTTTTGAAATCATAAACGACAATATCGGTGATACGGACTTCTTCTCATTTGGTATCGGCAGGGGTGTAAACCGGTATCTGATAGAGGGAATCGCGAAGACCGGACAGGGCGAGCCGTTTGTGGTAACGGAAAAGGATGATGCGTCAGAGACAGCCGAACGTTTTAAAACGTATATACAATCTCCTGTGCTGACGGACATCGCGGTTGATTTTTCCGGATTTGACGTCTATGATGTGGAACCGTCTGTCGTGCCGACACTGTTTGCAAAACGGCCAATCGTCCTGCTGGGAAAATGGCGCGGAGAGCCGACAGGAACGGTGCAGATTACAGGAAAGACGGGAAACAGTGACTATAAACAGACAATCTCCCTTGCGGATTTAACGTCATCCGGGGAAGTGGTTACGCTGGAGAGCAATGTGCTCAGCTACCTGTGGGCACAGAAAAGAATGGAGCGGCTGACAGATTACGGCTTAAATGATGAGGAGCCTGATGTGAAGGAAGAAGTGACGCAGCTCGGACTGAAATACAGTATGCTGACACCGTACACGTCATTTATCGCAGTGACAGAGACCGTGCGGAATCCGGAAAAAGACAGCACCGATGTCGACCAGCCGCTTCCGCTGCCGCTGGAAGTCTCAAATTTCGCAGTGGGCGGCTACCTGTTTGGATCCGAGCCGACAGAACTGCTTCTGGCAGCGGTTGTGCTGCTGATGATTTTCACACAGCTTCCTTGTGTAAAAAGACGCTTGCGAAGGCGCTTTGGAAATTGACTGAAAACAGGCGATAGGCTTGAAGGATAAACCGGCGCCGAAGCGCATACGGGGGATGAAAATGAAAAAAAACATTTCGATATATATTCTGGCAGCTCTGCTGGTATTTGCGGTCAAAGTATTTTACCGCACAGCGGACAGTGATATGCTGTTATGGATTCTGGCACCCACCACATGGTGGGTCGGAATCTTAAGCGGAATCGCATTTGTGTACAATACACAAGTGGGGTACGTGAGTCATGCGTACCGCTTCATTATTGCCCCGTCGTGTTCCGGCGTGCGCTTTATGCTGCTCGTGTTAGTCATGATGGTATTTTCTTACACCCATCTGATTGCAAACGGAAAGAAAAAGTTCTGCTGGCTGGGCTTTAGCGCGATATTTTCTTATATAACAACAATTTTTGTCAATGGTATAAGGATTACGGTTTCCATTTATCTGCCGCTCATGATGACGGATAGTCACCGGATGCCGAGATGGCTGAGCGCAGAGCGGCTTCATACCGTAATTGGAACGACAGTGTACTTTTCCATGCTGTTTGTGATTTATTACATTGCCGGAAAAATTTGCAATAGACTATTTGTCTGCGCAGGGACGCATGCTCTGGTGTCCTGCTGCGCGGCGGGAAGGAAGGAACATGGGAAGAACGGACACCTTGCAGCGCCTGTATTTTGGTACTTTGTGATGGTTCTTGCCATTCCGTTTGCCGGAAGGTTCTACCGGAATGACTGGACGGGATTTTTACCGTATGCGCTGCTTGTGACGAGTGTATGCGCTGTTATCGTGCTGGTATTTATCATGTTTGGAAATATTTGGAGGTTGAAAAGATAATGTTTCAACCTCCAAAATTTATATTGCAGGAACGGCATCATTCTGCTATGATGGAATATGTCGTAAAACGAATGATATGGAATTATTTGCGCTGCGCACAAAATAGGGAAAAAGCGCATAATATATGTATATGATTGCCATTTTAGTGTGCTGGAGCGTGCCTGAAAAATGCTTTTTGCCTGATGTGCCAAAGGCTGGCCTTGGAATGGCTGTAAAATACGTTTGAAGGTGTGAATATGATGGAAGTTTATCTTGACAATTCGGCGACCACCAGATGCCTGCCGGAAGTTGCTGCTCTCATGACACATATTATGTGTGAGGAATACGGAAATCCCTCAAGCCTGCACAAAAAGGGTGTGGAGAGCGAGAAGTACGTGCGCCATGCAAAAGAAGTCATTGCGAAATGTCTGAAAGTACAGGAGAAAGAAATCCTTTTTACATCAGGCGGAACAGAGTCGGACAATATAGCCCTCATAGGCGGTGCATACGCAAACTACAGGGCTGGGAGACATATTATAACGACCCGGATTGAGCATCCGGCAGTGCTGCAGACCTGCGCGTATCTTGAGGAGCAGGGGTTTGAGGTAACCTATCTGCCTGTAAATGCGAAAGGCGTCATCAGTCTTGCCGACCTTGAGAAAGCGATGACCAGAAATACCATACTTGTGTCAATCATGCACACGAACAACGAAGTGGGTTCGGTACAGCCCGTTGAACAGGCGGGTGAACTGATTAAGCGCATGAATCCGAACACGCTGTTCCATGTGGATGCAGTTCAGGGCTTTGGAAAATTTAAAATATATCCCAAGCGCATGAACATCGACCTGTTATCTGTAAGCGCCCACAAAATACACGGGCCAAAGGGCGTCGGATTTTTATATATCAATGAAAAGGCGAAAGTAAGGCCGATTATCTACGGCGGCGGGCAGCAGAAAGGGATGCGCTCCGGCACGGAAAATGTTCCGGGAATTGCCGGCATGGCGCGGGCGGTCGAGGAAATTTTTGTTGATTTTGACGCGAAAATAAATTATCTTTACGGATTAAAGGAGCGGTTTATTAAGGGAGTGCGCACAATTGACGGCATCCGGATAAACGGCCCGGAGGGAAGGGATGGCGCGCCGCATGTGGTGAGTGTGTCCATACAGGGAGTCAGAAGCGAAGTCATGCTCCATGCTTTGGGGGACAAAGGAATCTATGTGTCAGCGGGAAGCGCCTGCTCATCCAATAAGCCGTCTGTGTCCGCCACGCTCAAGGCAATCGGTGTCGATAAACAGTTCCTTGACGCGACGCTCCGGTTCAGCTTCAGCCTGTACACATCGGAGGCAGAGATTGATTACACTGTGAAATGTCTGGGGGAGCTAGTGCCGATGCTTAGGCGCTACACCAGAAAGTAACACGAAATGCAAATTTAAAGCAGAATGCAAGCGCTGCATCCTGACAGAAATCAGAGTTGTGGGCTACATGCTTCGCACTGGCATTCGACAAAATTTCAATGGTAATGCAGCGGCATTGTCTCGAAATTCTGACGGCACAAGGGTGCGAAACAGGCAGCTCACGATTCAAGTTTCGTTTGGCCTGCCTGTTGTTCTGGCAGGACTGTAGCCAAGCCGCGGCGCAGCCATTGCCGTGCATGCATTTTGGAAACTGGATTTGCGGACTTTCGTTTGACAAGCCTGCGTCGCGGCAGACTTGCAGAAAGGAAGAAAACAATATGTACAAATCATTTTTGATAAAATACGCAGAGATTGGCGTGAAAGGTAAGAACAGATACATTTTTGAGGACAGGCTTTGTGAGCAGATACGCTACGCGCTGAAGCGGTGCGAGGGTGCATTTGACGTGACAAAGTCTCAGGGGAGAATCTTTGTCAATGCACTGTCTGAATTTGACTACGAGGAGACGGTGGAACACTTAAAGACGGTGTTTGGCGTGACCGGAATCTGTCCCGTTGTCCATGTGGAAGACGAGGGATTCGAAAAGCTCTGCGAGGATGCCATCGGTTATATGGATAAAGTTTATCCTGACAAAAAGTTTACATTTAAGGTGGAGGCGCGCAGGGCACGAAAAAATTATCCGAAAAATTCCATGGAAATCAATTGTGATATCGGTGAGGCGCTGCTCAATGCATTTCCGGAAATCAGGGTTGACGTGCACAGGCCGGATGTCATGCTGCGCATCGAGATACGCGAGAAGATATATATTTACTCGACCGTCATCCCAGGACCAGGCGGACTTCCCATCGGGACAAACGGAAAGGGAATGCTGCTCTTGTCGGGCGGGATAGACTCGCCGGTAGCAGGGTATATGATATCAAAACGCGGCGTGAAGATAGATGCGGTATATTTCAGTGCGCCGCCCTACACCAGTGAACGCGCAACGCAGAAAGTGATTGATTTGGCGACAACCATCTCCAAATACAGCGGACCGATAACACTCCACATTATCAATTTCACCGAAATACAGCTCTATATCTACGAAAAGTGTCCCCACGACGAGCTTACGATTATTATGCGCCGCTACATGATGCGCATTGCGGAGGAGCTTGCAAAGGAGAGCGGGTGTCTGGGGTTGATTACGGGAGAGAGTATCGGACAGGTAGCATCGCAGACCATGCAGTCCCTGATGGCGACCAATGATGTCTGCACCCTTCCCGTGTACAGGCCGCTGATCGGATTTGATAAGCAGGAGATTGTGGAGGTTTCGGAAAAGATTGACACCTATGAGACTTCGATTCTCCCGTATGAGGACTGCTGCACCATTTTTGTCGCAAAGCATCCCGTGACGAAACCCAATCTGAACGTGATAAGGATTCATGAGAAAAATCTTGACGAGAAGATTGACACGCTTGTCAGGACGGCGCTTGAGACGGCAGAGGTTGTCGAGATTGCGTATCAATAAAGAAAGACTGATCGAGATATCATAATATAGGCTTCAAACACGTTCTAAAGCAGAGACATTTAAATGATGGCAAAACAAAACCAGGTACATTGTTATCGTGTACCTGGCAAGTTTTTGGTTCGTCTCGATATTGAAGACTGAAATTTAAGCGTAAATGCTTTCGCGGATGAGATACAGCTATGTATCACAATTAAACCAGATAAGGCTTCAATACTTCCATAACCTCGTCTGTGCCGCCCTCGGCATGAATATTCAGATCGATTGGCTTAGACAAATCCAAGCTGAAGATACCCATGATTGATTTTGCATCAATAACGTATCTGCCTGAAACAAGGTCAAAATCATAATCGAACTTTGTGATATCGTTAACGAAAGATTTTACCTTATCAATTGAGTTTAAAGAAATCTGAACTGTTTTCATTCTGACTACCTCCTTTTATTATACCTTCCTTTTTAATAATAAAGGGAAACAGTGGAAAAGTCAACCGAAGATAAAAAACAGTTGTCATGAAAATTGCCGAAAATATACTAAAAATATGTACAAATTGACATTGTTGTCTAAAGCTTGTCCGGAAAACGCCGCAGGGCAGGGACGTGTCGGACAGGGTGCACAATGAAAGGATAAGGAAAAATGAGGACAGTAGCATACCATAATCTGGGCTGTAAGGTAAATTCATATGAAATGGACGCAATGCTGCAGGCACTGCGCCGGAGCGGGTACAGGATTGTGCCGTTTGAGGAAAAGGCAGATATATACATTGTAAACACCTGTACAGTGACAAATATAGCGGATCGGAAAAGCCGCCAGATGCTCCACAAGGCGAAAAAAACAAATCCGGAGGGAATTGTCGTTGCAGTCGGCTGTTATGTTCAATCTGACGCGCAGGCGGTCGAGGCGGACAGCGCGGTAGACCTGATGGTGGGGAATAACAGGAAAAAGGATTTGGTCACGATTCTTGACAGCTATTTCAAGGGCGTGAGTCCGGAGGGCGTGATTGATATCAGCCAGACAACGGAGTATGAGGAAATGCGTCTGAGCACAACGCAGGAGCACACGAGGGCGTATATTAAAATTCAGGACGGATGCAACCAGTTCTGCACATACTGCATGATACCGTATGCGCGGGGGCGCGTCAGAAGCCGCAGAAAATCGGATGTGCTTGACGAAATCAAGGGACTTGTCAGCGCAGGGTATAAGGAGTTTGTCCTGACAGGCATCCATATCAGCTCCTACGGGATGGACTTTAAAGACAGGCAGGAAAACCTGCTCACACTGGCACGGGAAATTGACGGAATAGAAGGTGTGGAGAGGCTGCGGCTGGGGTCGCTTGAGCCGCGTATTGTCACGGAAGAATTTGCGCAGGGTCTGGCAAAACTGCGTCATATCTGCCCGCATTTCCACCTATCGCTGCAAAGCGGATGCGACACTGTGCTAAAGCGCATGAACCGTCACTATACGCCGGAGGAATACCTAAGAGGGGTGGAATGTCTTCGGCGTGTGTTTGTCCATCCGGCAGTCACAACAGATATCATTGTAGGATTTCCGGGGGAGACGCCGGAGGAGTTTGAACAGACCAGACTGTTTGCCGCGTCCGTCCGGTTTTATGAGATGCATATTTTTAAGTACTCCATGAGAAAGGGCACAAAGGCCGCAGTGATGCCCGAACAGGTGCCCGAGGAGATTAAGACGGAGCGCAGCGGTGTACTGCAGTGCATGGAATCACAGGACTCAAGGGAATTCAGGGCATTTTATGTCGGCCGCGATGTGGAAGTGCTGTTTGAGGAAAAAAAAGAACTTGGCGGGGAGGAATACTGGGTAGGCCATACAAGGGAATACGTGAAAGTGGCGCTTTTAAGCCGCGATAACAGCCATGAAAAGCCGCAGCATTTTCAAAACAGGCTGATAACCGGAAAAATCACGGGTTTTTTGCAGAATGATGTATTAATTATGGAATGTAAATAAATGTAGCTATTGAATTTTGTGTAAGATTAAGTTATTATAGTAATAACAGCGCAAAAACGGAAACCCGCCGATTGGAAGGAGCATAGGAAATGGAAGATTTGACACGCACACAATTTATACAGTTGACGCCGGAGGATCTGGGAGAAGTGACTTCGGTGAAAGATGTGATCGCTTCTGTGTATGCTGCTCTGACAGAGAAGGGGTACAATCCGGTCAATCAGATTGTCGGTTATATTATGTCAGGAGATCCGACGTATATCACGAGTCATAAGGGTGCACGCGCCATGATTATGAAAGTGGAGCGGGACGAGCTTGTGGAGGAGATGCTTAAGGCATACATCAAAAATGAAGGATGGCAGCTGCAGTTTAAATCCTGACATAGGGATAGCCGGTAAAAGAAACCGAAGAAGCGGACAGTTTTGCGAAAGCAGGGAGAGCTGTTACATTTAGGAGAAGTACATGAGAAAGATGGGACTTGATTTCGGGTCAAAGACGGTCGGTGTCGCTATCAGCGATCCACTTCTGGTCACTGCCCAGGGAATTGAGATTGTACGCAGGAAGTCTGAGAGCAAGCTGCGTCAGACACTGGCAAGAATTGAGGAATTAATCACGGAGTACGAAGTAGATGAAATCGTGCTTGGCTACCCTAAGAATATGAACGATACAGAGGGGGAGCGGGCAGAAAAGACCCTTGCCTTTCGGGAGATGCTTGAGAGAAGGACAGGGCTTGAAGTACAGCTGTGGGACGAGCGTTTGACGACAGTAGCAGCAGATAAAGCGATGATGGAAGCCGGTATAAGACGTGAGGATAGGAAAGCGCACGTTGACAGGATAGCGGCGGTTTTTATTTTGCAGGGTTATCTGGATTATTTAAAAAATAAAGAAAACGGAAGCATTGCGTTTTAGAAAGGTTTAGGTTGCGATCATGGAAAAAATTACCTTTAAGCCGGATGGGGAAGATACGGAAGTTGATTTTTATGTGCTGGAACAGACGACCATCGGCGGGGTGAATTATATTTTGGTAACTGATGCGGAAGAAGAGGAGGATGGCGAGGCATATATTTTGAAGACCAGCCACGGAGCAGATGAAACGGAGCAGGTTTACAGTGTGGTAGATGATGATGACGAACTTGCGGCTGTTGCGGGCGTTTTTGAAAATATGCTGGATGACATCGACCTTATCTAAATAGTAAAGTAATAGAAAACGACAATTAGCCGTTTTGCTGTAATTGATGCGCACGGTCTTATAAGGGTTTTTTTGCTGTGCGGCATATGGCCGGTACAGGTAAACACGAATATCATTTGTGTTCATTCGGTTATGGGGAAACGGGACGGTAACCGGAAACAGTCAGGTTACGCGGAGAAAAACGTTGCAGGAGGTAAATTTTGAAACAGAACAAAAAACAAAATATGTCAAAGCTCAAGATCATTCCTTTGGGAGGTCTGGAGCAGATCGGTATGAACATTACTGCCTTTGAGTATGAAGACAGTATTGTTGTGGTGGATTGCGGTCTGAGTTTCCCGGCAGATGACATGCTGGGTGTCGATCTTGTGATTCCGGATGTCACATACCTGAAAAATAATCAGGATAAGGTAAAAGGATTTGTGATTACACATGGACACGAAGACCATATCGGTGCACTGCCGTATGTGCTCAAGGAACTCAATGTGCCAGTGTATGCCACAAAACTTACGATGGGAATTATTGAGAATAAGCTCACAGAGCACAACCTGATACACAATGTGCGCAGAAAAGTAGTAAAGTTTGGACAGAATATCAATTTAGGATGTTTCCGGATTGAGTTTATCAAGACAAACCACAGTATTGTAGACGCAGCGGCGCTTGCCATCTATTCACCTGCAGGAATCGTTGTGCACACAGGAGACTTTAAAGTCGACTATACTCCGGTATATGGCGATGCAATTGATTTGCAGCGCTTTGCAGAGCTTGGCAAGAAAGGCGTGCTGGCGCTGATGTGTGACAGTACGAATGCGGAGCGGCCGGGATTTACCCCGTCGGAAAAAAAGCTTGGCCCGGTATTTGATACATTGTTTGAGGAGCATAAGAAGACACGAATCATCATCGCAACTTTTGCTTCCAATGTAGACAGGGTGCAGCAGATTATCAATACGGCGGACAAGTTTGGCAGAAAGGTGGTTGTCGAGGGGCGAAGCATGGTCAACATTATTGAAACGGCTTCCAACCTGAACCGCATCAGCATACCGGACAACACGCTGATTGATATTGAGCGGCTGAAAAATTATCCGAAGGACAAGACCGTCATCATCACAACAGGTAGTCAGGGAGAGAGCATGGCGGCACTCAGCCGTATGGCGAGCGGAATGCACAAAAAGATTTCCATTGGAAAGGGAGATACGGTTATCTTTTCGTCCAGCCCGATTCCGGGAAATGAAAAGGCAGTTACCAAGGTAATCAATGAACTTTTCAAAAAAGGAGCGGATGTGATTTTTCAGGATACACATGTTTCCGGACATGCCTGTCAGGAGGAAATCAAGCTGATTTATACGCTGACGAAACCCAAATATGCGGTGCCTGTGCACGGCGAGTACAAGCATTTAAAGGCGCAGGCAAAGATTGCAATGGACTTGGGCATTGAAAAGGATGATGTCTTTATCCTGCAGTCGGGCGATGTGCTCTCAATGGACGCGGACAGCGCAAGCGTCACAGGAAAGGTGCCGGTGGGTGCCGTGCTTGTGGACGGGCTTGGCGTCGGAGATGTCGGAAATGTTGTGCTGCGTGACAGACAGCATCTTGCCGAGGACGGCATACTGATTGTGGTAATGTCACTCGACGCTGCGTCGGGAGAACTGCTTGCAGGGCCTGATATTGTATCGCGGGGATTTGTGTACGTGAAAGAATCGGACGAGCTTCTTGAGGAGGCGAGAAAACTGATTGAGAAAGCGGTGCTTGGCTGCCTCAAGAAAAATATTACGGACTGGGGCAAAATTAAGGGAACAATAAAAGATACACTCAGCGAATATGTTTGGAGAAAGACAAAGAGACGCCCGATGATACTCCCGATTATTATGGAGGTATAAAACTAACCGCATCTAAGGCAGCAAAATACGCAGCCTAAGATTTGCTAAGTTTTAAGGAGAACGCAGGCGTTCTCCGGTAATTATAGTAAACGTGGAGGAAAGTTATGAATATAAAACAGTTTTTGGGAGCCATTTCTGCGACAATCATCAAGATTGCGATAGCGGCGGTAGTTATTTCCGCAGTGTTCCGGCTTGCAGTGTATGCATATGACTTTGGATATAAGGTGTTTGCGGATGTGCCCGTAAGCGAGGGCGAGGGCAGGATTGTGAATGTGGTGGTATCCGCCGGGCAGACGAGCAGGGAAATCGCAAAAATCCTTGAACAGAAAGGGCTGGTGGAGGATGCAAACGTGTTCTATATACAGGAGCGGCTTTCTGATTACAAGGATAAACTAAAACCAGGGACATACGAACTCAGCACAGCGATGAACTCCCAGCAGATGCTTGAAATATTGTGCGACGTAGAGGAAGAAAACGAAGAAGATTCATAAACGGGAATATAAAATCCGGTGCGGATTGTGGTCAGACCATAATTTGCACCGGATTTTTTTGTATAAATGTCGTATTTCGTAGATTTTCCTGTTCTGCGAAATTTTATAAATATTTTCCTTAAAATGCTTAAAAAATCTTTTCTATAACTTTATATCGACAATAGTTTACCACGTTTTAACCGAAATGACAATTCTTTTTTCGAAAACGGAAGTCAAATAGGCGTAGCAACATATGGAAACGCCGGCACTATGCAAAAAACACCGCATATTTTTGTGGTCTTTTTTGTGGTCAAACAATATTAATTTTTGTAAAGGGCGGGAGCGGCATCTGGTTCGCTTTATATTAAATTTGTGGTCTTTTTTGTGGTCACCGCCATTCAATATCTTTCATAAATCAAGCCTTTCAGCTATATTTCGCAGAACAGGAAAATCTGCGAAATTTTCGTATCAATTCATGTGTAAATTTTTCTAAAAATTATATCAGACATCAAGTGCAATTTGTGCAAAATAACAGTTTATCAAAAGGGTATAGCAAATGTCCACTGACAATACCATAACAAAGACGGTCTGGCAGTATAGTGAATCGCTGCCGGAGGAGACAATGGAGTTCTTAAGGGGTGTTGCCCTTGATTACTGCAAAGTCAAAAATGATGTTTACAGAAGATATTCCGGAGTCGGAAGCTGCAACAACCTGACACCCGTTTATGGTATTTTGAACGAGATGCGTCATTGCGGACTGCGGGAGCAGCTAAACCTTCCGTCAGTATACTATGAACTTGCGGTAACAGATGCCGTCACGAACATCAAATGCAGCTGGGGAACGGTGAAACATAAAATTGGCGCGTGTATTACGGAAAACGAAAACCTGAGCGATGACGACCGAAAGTATCTGCGGACGGTTTTAAAGTTGGGAAACGTGTATGCTGCTATTTTAAACCGTCAGGAATATGAGATGCCGCGAAATACAGCGGGACTTGACATTGATGTAAAGCGTTTGAACAATTTATTGTGCAGGCTGACAAGAAGGTACTTGAAACAACCCAAAACAGAGTGCATGGATTCCTTCCGCATATCGCCGAATGGCTATTCTTATAAAGACGGGGCAATGCGTATTGTATGCAGGATTCCGCGGAAAAGAATTGCCATTCCGCTAAAAGATGACCGCACTTTTGACAGGCAGATTCAGGTGATTGTCCGGAAGAATGATGTCGTGCTTGCGGTTCCGGTTGAGACAAAGATTAAAAAACATGCGGATTACACGGGCACAATCTATGTTCATATTGGGAGCCAAAATATGTTTACGCTTTCAAACGGACACATATATGGTGCGTCGCTGGAAGGATTCACGGATTCGGAAACAGAGCGCCTTACATGGAAAAATCGTGAGCGCCGCAAAATGTATACTGCCTATACACAGAGTGTTGAGAGCGGAAATGCGATAAAGGCGGAAAAAATTACAGTCAATAACCTTGGGAAGTCCAAGTATAACAGGCAGAAGGAGAAAGAAAGGGACAGAACCACAACATTTATCAACACCGAAATCAACAGAATGATTAAGGAGGAAAAGCCTGCCCGGATTGTGATAACAAAGCCAGCCACCAAAAATAAGACAAAAATATATTCGAAAGCAGTCAACAGAAAGCTGACACGTAGTTTTTACGGATATATCAGACAGAGGCTTGCATATAAATGCAGGGTTCATTCCATTGAACTGACAGAGATTCGTGCAGGCTGGACAAGCAGCATTTGTTCTGCGTGCGGCGCGGAAGGAAAAAGACAGGGCAGGGAATTTGTTTGTGAAAGCTGCGGGCTGCAGACTGCCGCATCCCTGAATGCAGCTAAAAACATCGAGCAGAAATATGTGGAAAAAACACAGGATAAAAAAGAAACAGAAATGGTTAATATGTATAAATCTGGGAATAAATGATCGGGTGATGATTTTACCGCGGAGCGGATCACAGAACATATACATTGACATAGAGAATCCGGAAATCCGGAATTCTGCACCATCGCGTGCATGGAAAGCAAAGAGTCGGCATTAGCTAAGCAGTTGAGTCGGATTATGACAGGACGCTTTCGGGTATGCCAGGACCGCAGCTTATGCGGAGCGAAGCCAAATTTTATGCGAATGCATAAAATTGACAGACAGAAATGTCCCGATAATGCGTATGATAATAAAAGAACAACTTATCATTACGGTATAATTGAAACATAGAATTGGGGAAGCTTATGAAAAAGGCACAGAAGCAGCAGGCAGAAAAACTGATCAGACAGATGCAGGAAGCACAGGATCAGATAAAAAAGTTCATAGAACAAGGCAATATTCTATCTGCGGCAGCGCTTTTGGAAGAGTGCCAGAACGGTGGGATTACCATAGGTACACTGATTGAGAAAACAGAGGGAGATGGACATCCTACTGTATTATTGTTGGAAGAATACTGTGAGCTGACCTATCAGCTGCATGAAGAATTAATCAGTGAACGTTACAGGGAAATAAATTTCAATAAAAAGTATAAAGTAATAAAACAAAAATTAATCAGGGTGGAAAACAGCCTGAAAAACGACATATGTGTCAAAACTGAGGCCGTGTTCCTGCCATACAAAGCAAGCATGTGGGATAGCCTTGAAAGCGTATGGAAGGCAGCTGAGGAGGATGAAAATTGTGACACGTATGTCATTCCGATACCATATTTCGACAAAAACCCAGACGGCAGTTTTCGTGAGCTGCATGATGAGAGCGGTCAGTACCCGGCGCATGTTCCTATAACGAGGTACGACGCGTTTGACTTTGGAGAGCATCGTCCGGATATGATATTTATTCATAATCCATACGATAATATAAATTTCGTTACGAGCGTACATCCGTTTTTTTATTCGGAGAATTTGAAAAAATTCACGGAGTGCCTTGTCTATATTCCGTACTATGCAACGACGGGGGGGATGGCGGAGGGACAGTCATTATGCCCTGCATATCAGAATGCCGATTACATTGTGATTCAGTCTGAAAAATTTCGAAAATTTTTCGACAGCCGGATACCCGACGAAAAGTTCCTTGCACTGGGTTCTCCCAAATTTGACAGCGTCATACATAAATGCCAGAACACGCTCGAGCCGCCTTGCGCGTGGAAGGACCGGATGACAGGAAGAAAAGTGTATTTCTACAATACAAGCATTGGCGGTATGCTGGCAAACACAGACGGGTTTCTGAAAAAAATGAGCTATGTGTTTGATACTTTTAGGGACAGGGAGGATGTGTGTCTTTTATGGCGCCCGCATCCGCTCATGGATTCGTCCTTGGATTCCATGAGACGGCAGTACAAATCGCGGTATGACACACTCAAAAGAGCGTATGCCGCACATAACATTGGGATTCTGGATGAAACACCGGACATCGAAACTTCAATAGCGCTATCGGATGCTTATATTGGCGATTCGGGGACGAGTGTCACATCGCTGTTCGGCGCAGCCGGAAAGCCGCTTTTTATTTTGAACAACAACATCAATACGCTGCCGGAAAAAGACGACTGGCGCGGGGAGTGGATGCTTCCCCAGATTGACATATGGGGAAATGATAAGTATATGGTCACAAAAAATAACCAGTTGTGGATATCTGAAAACCTTGACTACCGTTATAAGTTCTATATGGATTTGGGGGACGGGTATTCCGGCGGAGATTATTATTTAAAAGCCGTGGAAATCAGCGGAAAGGTATATGTGCTTCCGCAAAACGCAAGACACCTTCTGGTGATAGAGAATCAAAAGGTACGCAGGATTGACCTTCGGGAAGACTTTGCCAGAACGGGTGCATTCTATGACTGTTATTACAATCAAAAGTATATTTTCCTGCTTCCGTACCGCTATCCGCACCTTGTCAGATTTAATGTGGAGACAGAGCAGATTTCTTACGTGACAGGAATCGGCATGTTTCATGTGCGGAATGTATATGGCGAATGGAACAGGGGAGGCGTGGCGCCATATGAAAATGAGCTTGTCTTCGCCTCGCCGTCAGACAATCAATTTGTGTTTGTGGATATGGATACATTAAAGGTGAGAACAGCTGCATGCGGCGCAAAGCAAAATACCGGAACGTGTATGGTTGTGCCGGAGCGTGAGAATCTGTGGCTTTTGCCGATGAAAGGAGTGACTGTGACATGCTGGAATCCCAAGACTGGCGAAGTGTCAGAGTACAGCAGCGTTCCGCAGGATTTTCAGGCAGTAAGGTGGCCGGAAGAAACCGCGTGCGACGAAAAGCCGTTTGGCAACATATCATTTTCGTGGGAAGGCGGAAAAGATACGATAGTGATATCGCCGAACTGGGGGAATATGTACCTGTCGCTTGACAGGGATTCCGGAACGATGGAGGAGTGGAAAATTCCGATAGCGACTGCAAAACGAGGAAAAAACGGTTATTTTGTGTCTACATATATGGGCTGTTTTGCCGATATGTACGCGGCGCAGGGGAAAGCGCATCATCTGATGTGGAGCGATCCGGACAGAAAGCTTTTTGATGTAAATATTGACACAAAGGAATACAGGGAAATCAACATTGAAATGGACTATGATGATTTGATATCGCATATGCCGGGCTTTGCGGAGGTGTCTGAGTGGATGCAGTATTGCCTGAATGAGAGCGCAGTCCAGACATTGGAGGATTTTATTGAAAACAGGATAACAGGCAGCCCGTTCGACAGGGAAAGACAGAAAACGGCATTTGAAAAAATAAACGTAAACACTGATGGGACGTGCGGCAGAACGGTTTATGACACACTGAAAAAGAAAATGCAGGAGCGCTTTTATGATTAAAGTAATAACATACGGAACATTTGACCTTCTCCATGAAGGGCACTACAGGCTGCTGCAGCGGGCGAAAGCGCTTGGGGATTATCTGATTGTGGGTGTGACAACAGAAAAGTATGACATGGAAAGAGGAAAGCTCAATGTAGTAGACTCGCTTATGACACGAATCGAAAATGTCAAAAAGACCGGATTTGTGGATGAAGTCATTATTGAGGAGACGAGCGGGCAGAAAATAAGCGATGTGCAGAAATACCATGTCGATATTTTCACAGTCGGTTCTGACTGGGTGGGTACCTTTGACTATATGTCCGATTACTGCAAGGTTGTTTACCTCGAACGCACTAAGAATATATCCAGTACGATGCTTCGGGAGAAGAACAGGCGGATTCAGAAAATCGGTGTGATCGGGACAGGCAGGATTGCCGAGCGTTTTATGCCGGAGGCGAAGCTTGTGAGCGGAATCAGCACGCAGGGGGTGTACAACCCGCACTTTGAGAGCGCCAGGCGGTTCGCGCAAAAATGGGAGATTGCGTCCTATACAGATATAGAGTCATTTTATGAAGATGTGGATGCTGTCTATGTGGCATCACCGCACCAGACGCATTACGACTACATTATGGAAGCGTTTGCACACGGAAAACATGTCCTGTGTGAAAAGCCGATGGTGCTGAAAAGGCAGCAGGCAGAGGAGGTATACGCGTATGCGAAAGCGCACCGCCTGATACTGTTTGAGGGAATAAAGACAGCATACTGCCCGGGCTTTGAGAAGCTGCTCGGCATTGCGTGCAGTGGAACCATCGGGCATATACGATACATAGATGCCTGTTTCACAAAGCTTGAGGGAAAGGATAAGCGGGAGCTGACAGATAAAAAATATGGGGGAAGTTTTACGGAACTCGGAAGCTACTGCCTACTTCCCATCATAAAACTATTCGGAACAGATTATGATGACATCCGTTTTGACACCATACAGGACGAGAACGGACTGGATGTCTTTACAAAGGCTTCGCTGACCTTTCCGAGAGGAATCGCGACTGCTGTATGCGGGCTGGGGGTGAAGTCAGAAGGGCGTCTGCTGATAGCAGGGACAAAGGGGTACATTGTGGCTGAAGCGCCATGGTGGAAAACTACTTACTTTGAAGTCCGCTATGAAAATCCCGGTCAGATTGAAAAATATTCAGAACGTTTTTTGGGAGACGGTCTTCGCTATGAAATTAAGGATTTTCTGAATATGATGAACGGAAATGATAAAAGTGCATTTAAGCTGACAAGGAGTGAATCCGTTGCGGCAGCAGAGATTATGGAGAAATTCTTGGAATATAAAAACAGAAATGTGTGAGAAATGGGAGCTTATGTGTTTGGAAAAACGAAAAACATTTTGACGATTGCGCGGAGGTTGACATGAAACTATGGGCACACAGGGGATGCAGCCAGAGATATCCCGAAAACACGCTGCTTGCGTTTGAGAAAGCGGCAGCAGTGAAGAACCTGACAGGAATAGAACTTGACATACAGTGCACAAAGGATGGGGCGCTGGTTGTCATACACGATGAACGGGTGGACAGGACGACAGAGGGAATCGGGTTTGTAAAAGACTATACACTTGCGGATATAAAGAGACTTCACATTTATGCAGGCGGCAGCCCGACCCAGTCCGTCCCGACAATGGATGAGGTATTTGACTTGCTGGAACAGAAGCTGAAATCGGGAATGAAACTTAACATTGAGCTGAAAAACAGTTTTATTCCATATCAGGGTATGGAAAGCAAAATCGTGGAATTGGTGCACAGGCGCGGCGTGCAGGATGCGGTCGTCTATTCTTCGTTTTACGCCAAATCGCTTGAACAAATAAGAGATCTTGACGCGAAGGCAGAGCTTGGAATACTGGACAGCAAGGTTTCGGACTGTCTGTATAAAGCAAAGGGCGGGTGCGGCGCGAAAGCACTCCACCCCTATTGGAAAGACATCGACCTTACCGCGCAGGAACTGCAAGGGTACACGGTGCGGGCATGGATGGGAGGGCATCTCTATCCGGAGAAA
Organism: uncultured Lachnospiraceae bacterium; assembly: GCA_910579275.1. Classification (GTDB taxonomy): domain Bacteria; phylum Bacillota; class Clostridia; order Lachnospirales; family Lachnospiraceae; genus COE1. The sequence continues at coordinate 55,756 of CAJTTO010000006.1, read as the reverse complement.
CCGACAGGCACAAAGCTTGATTTTGCACCGCTTGAAAAACAGGGAATTACAGACTTAATACTGAACGAGCCGGAAGCTTACCTTGGAATGGTTTCGGCATAAAAAGGAAAGACGGTATGCAACAGCAAGGAACAGCTACGGCAAAAGGGGACTAGACATGGAATCGTATATCGGTATAAACTCTCAGCAGTATTTTGCATTTAACATATGGAGTATGCAATCAGCAAAAGCGGTGATGGATGCAGCGGCACAGGAAAAACAAAATGTTATTCTTCAGACTTCCATGAAAGCGTTTGTGCAGCTGGACAAGGAAGAACTGGCTGCTTATGTGAAAAGTTATGGGAAGAAAAAAAACATCAGGGCATATCTTCATTTGGATCATTGCAGAAAATTAGAATATATCCGTCAGGCAGTGGAATATGGATGGGACTCTGTGATGATAGATGCCTCTGACAAGACAATCGAGGAAAATATACAGATAACAAACGAAGTGACAGATATAGCCAAAAAAAAGGGAATACTGGTTGAGGCAGAAGTCGGTCAGATTTGTGGGCAGGAGGACGAAGCTGCGTCCGTGACAACAGGTCTGGCAGCAATGGAAGACATTGCATTGTTTCTGAGGAACACAGATATTGACATGCTTGCAGCAGCAGTCGGAACGGTACATGGATTGTATACAGGAACACCCCACATTCACTACGACATGATTAGCGCCATTGCCCGAATTACGAAGATTCCTTTTGTGGTGCATGGAGGGACAGGGCTTTCAGATGAAATACTGTTACGGCTGTTATCACATGACAATGTGAAAAAAATAAATATTTCGACAGATGTAAAACTTGCATACAGAAACGGAATCGAAGCGTGTATACACACGGGGAAAATGGGCAAAGAAGGATTTAACCCGTTGGAAATAGAGAAGTCAATCCACGATGCGATACGGGATATGGCGGTAGGAAAGATGAGACTGACAGAAAGGGCTGACAAAAGTGAAGACAATACTTGTACTGAATATGGGAATGAAAAGCATACGAAGTATTCTGTTTGACTCCGAAGGCAGTAAACTCGCATCTGCATCCATGCCGATTGAGACATCGCTGAAGGGAGAGACAGTGACCCAGCTTCCGGCTGAGTGGTGGGAAAAAGCCTGCCGTGTAATAAAGGAAACAGTGGCAGATGCAGGAAATATGCAAGTGGATTATCTTACAGTGACATCCTCCTCTTCGTGCCTTGTATGTGTGGATGAAAACTGTGAAGCCCTTATGCCCTGCATGATGGTGTCCGACAAACGGGCGAGGGAGGAAAGCCGTTTTATTGAAAGCCTTGCCGTATTCCCGGAAATAAAACAGCATACAGGGCTGAACATAGATGCTTCATTAATGCTTCCGAAAGCCTTGTGGGTTAAAAACAATGAAGGCGGAATATTTGAAAGAACGTACAAGTTTCTGGCGCCAAATGACTATCTGATTGCCAAATTGACAGGCAAATATGTGACAGACTATATGAATGCCCATAAATGGCACTATGACACAGAAACCCATCAGTACCCGACAGGGCTGCTGCATGAAATTGGAATTGCAAGGTCACTGCTTCCGGAAGTGGCGGCTCCGGGGAAATGCATTGGGAACATCGAGCGAAATGCGGCAATTCAGACAGGGCTTTCACGTGACACAAATGTCATAATATCTACGTATGACGCCATATGCTCCTTTGTGGGAAGCGGTGTCATGAACGAGGGAGAGGCGGGCGATGTATCGGGAACCGTTACTGTGTTTCGGGCTGCAGCGTCAAAAAAAGTGGACATCAAAGAAAATAAGATACAGCAAATTCCCTACTATGAGGGTGGAATCCACATCGTTGGCGGCTCGAACAATATGGGCGGCGGACTGATCGAGTGGGTAAAACAATGCTATTATCAGAACGAGAACCTCCCGTATGAACGGATGGAAAAAGACGCAGGAGAAGCATCTCTTGGTGCAGGCGGGATTATATTTCTGCCATATCTGCTTGGGGAACGTGCTCCCATATGGGACAGTGATGCCAGAGGCGTTTTTTTTGGTCTGGAACGGATGCACACAAGAAAGGAAATGACACGTGCGGTTTTTGAGAGTGCAGGATTCATAGACCTTGACATGATTGCGGCGATCGAGGAGACAGGGCTTGAGGTCAACACGATTCGCATCTCCGGAGGGCTTGCAAGAATCAATTTAATTTCGCAAATCAAAGCGGATATAACAGGAAGAAGTGTACAAGTGCTTTCCGAGTTTGAGACAACAGCGACCGGTGCCGCGATGATGGCGCTGTATGGGCAGGGCGTCTATGCAACACTACATGAAGCGGCAGAGAATTTCGTCAGTGTGCGTATGGTCATATGCCCAGACAGGAAAAACCATGAAAAATACAAAGCGCTTTATCAGCTGTATAAGGAAACTTACCATACGCTAAAGCCATTGTTTCAAAAAAGAATTGCCCTTACAGAAAGACTTTACAGCAAAAAGAGGATTAAAATAGAAAATTTGTAATGATGAGCCGGTGATTTGCTACAGAAATAAATAGGAGTATGAAATGAAACCGCATCAGTTAAACATCCCTGTGAAAACATATTTTGGCAGGGACATATGGAAGGAATCGTTAAAAGAGGTAGAACCGTTATTGGACGGAAATATCATGATCGTGACAACAGGACGTTCCCTGACACGGTTGGGGTATGTCGAAAAATTAAAGGAACAGTTGTCAGCATGTACACTGGCAAAAACGATTACCGTGTTTGACAAAGTCAGCGCGAACCCGAGACTGTCAGAAGCGCAGGAGGGCATCAGGCTTGCGCGGGAGCGCGGCGTGGATGTGGTAGTCGGATTTGGCGGAGGAAGCGCAATAGATATGGCAAAGGCTGTTGCGGCGGGAACGGATGTCTGCGCGGATATCGAAGCATGTTTTTATGATGGGAAAACGCCAATGGGACATGTGCTTCCCATCATTGCGATTCCCACAACAGCAGGTACAGGCAGTGAGTTGAGCAAAGCAGCCATTCTCACAGATGAAGTGCGCAGAATCAAAAGCGGTATCAGGGGAGCAAAGCTATATCCAAAAGCGGCAATTGTCGATTCCGTTTTTACGGAGTCGGTTCCATTCCGTATCACGATGGAGACAGGGTTTGATGTGTTTGCGCATGCCATGGAAAGCTACGTCTCGAAAGCCGCATCACCGTTTACACAGATGCAGTCAGAATATGCGGCTCGGATTGTAGGTGAAATGCTGCCGAGGCTGGCGTTCAATATGCAGGACAAGGATGCAAGAAAGCATATGAGCTATGCCAGCATGATTATGGGAATCAATCTGGGAAATTCCAGTACCGGGCTGCCGCACAGGCTTCAGTACCCACTCGGGGCTGCAACAGACATGAGCCATGGGGCGGGTCTGGCAGCGTTATATCCGGCATGGGTTTACTATGAATATCCGCACAGCGAAAAAATGACGGAAAAAATGATTGGTTCTTTGGTTGGAAAAGATATCCGCGGCAGGGAGGAATGCACAAGCGCAATGTATGCGTTTATTACCTCCTTGAACTTGCCGGCATCCCTTCAGGATTTCAACATTAAAGAAGAACAGATGGATGATATGGCTATGGCAGTGTCGGGAAACATTTTCAACGACCCTGCTGCACAGGAACCCGATATTTTAAAAAAAATCTATCACAAGGCATGGGAGGGACAGGAATGCAGGCAATCATTATGGCAGCAGGAAAAGGCAGCAGACTCGGAAGCCTGACCGGCGGAAAACCAAAAGCATTTGCCCAAATTAACGGTAAAAGACTGATTGATTATAATTTAAGACTCCTTGAAAAGTATCAAGTAGATGAGATTATTATCGTAACAGGATACCAGTGTGAGGCGTTTGAAAAACTGGCAGCAGACGACAAGAGAATAAAAACCGTATACAATCCGTTTTATGATATGGTGAACGTGCTGGGTTCCTTTTATATGGGGATGCATCTGCTGCATGACGATTTCATTTATCTGCATGCGGATACGATATGCGAACCGCGGATATTTGAGCAGCTGGTGAAAATGGAGTCGGATGTTACCCTGCCGGTTGACTGCAAAGTGTGCGACGACGAGGCGATGAAAGTCCGGAGCGAGAACGGAAAAATCGTGCAGATTACAAAAAATATGCCGAATGAACTGGCTGAGGGCGAATTTATAGGAATGGCTTCCTTTCGGAAAAACGTCATTCCGGCACTTTGCGAAAAGACAAAGCAGCTTCTTGCGGAAAAGGAATTTTCGGCGTATTTTGAGAGCGCCATACAGCGGCTGATAGATGAGACGGATTTTGATATAAAGCACGTACCTACAGAGGGGGCATTCTGGGCTGAAATTGATTTTATGGAAGATTATGAAAATGCCGTAAATAAGATGCCAAAAAGTCTGACAGAATTATTTGTGTAAAGGAATGTACGAAGATGGGGGACAATCGGAAAAGCAATTTATCGGAAAATGCATATATTTTTAAAAGGACAGTCAAGGCGTTTGCCCATAGCTTGGTATACGGTTTGTGCAGCATTTTCCCGGTTGACAACAGAAAGGTTGTCATGTGGACGTTTGAGGGCAATGGCGGTTATGGATGCAGCCCCAAATATATCGCGGAGGAGCTGCTCGAACGAAATAGAAAAGCAGGCACAGATTACAGGATTATATGGCTTGTCAATGATACACATAAGGAGTTTCCCGGAGAGATTACAAAGGTAAAAAGTACATTGTGGAGCAGGGCATATCATTTGTCCACAGCCGGAACATGGGTGAGCAATACAAGAACTTTTTATGGTACACGGAAAAGGAAAGGGCAGTGTTATATCCAGACATGGCATGCGACTATATGTATTAAGCCAATTGGGTTATACCGCGGAGCGCTGTTTCCGAAAATGGCACGCATTGTCAGTGCATATGATTCCAGAATGATTGACTATGTGCTGTCCGGTTCAAAATGGTGCGACCATATGTATCGGAAAGGGCTGCTTTATCGCGGCAGTATCATAAAGACAGGGACACCGCGCTGTGACGTGCTGCGGAATCAAAGGAGAGAGAAATACGGACAGATAAGGAAAGCGTACCATGTCCCTGACGAAGCGCGGATTATGCTTTATGCACCGACATTCCGCGGTGGCAGTCAGAGTACAAAACGTACAGTCGACACAGACGAAGTAACCATTGATTTCGGGCGGCTGGTCAATGCGCTTGAAAAAAGGTTTGGAGGTACATGGTATGTGCTTTTAAGGCTTCATCCGCAGCTTGCCGCGAAGATGGAGAAAATTAAGACACATCAGGTATCAGATAGACTGATTGACGTCAGCCAGAGACCGGATATGAATGAATTAATCGCTGCATCAGATGCGTTCCTGACGGATTATTCAAGTGCTGTTTTTGAGGCAAACTTCATAGGAATCCCATCATTTATCTATGCGGATGATTTGCAGGCATATGTGGCAGACAGGGGTGATTTGTTTTTTGACATGTACAAGCTTCCGTTTCCGGTGGCACTAAATAATGACGAGCTGGCGAATTGCATCGAGCAGTTTGACGAGAAAGCATATTATCAGAAAACAAAAGATTTTATACAAAAAAACGGAATTTTTGAGGACGGAAGGGCAAGTAAAAGAGTCGCAGATTTGATTGAGCGGGAAATACAACGGAGAATGCGGCATCAGAATTTTTGATGTGTGGGCGTATTATCATAATGAAAAAATAGGGATGTGCAATGAACGATACATACATAAATGATCTTATCAAAAAATTGGAACAGACGAAAGTTTATATCAATACAAAAAAAGAGCTTGCGTATGATATTGGAATGCAGGAAGTTGTCGCGTGTTTTACAAGACATAAACAGGAAAAATCACAGATATTTTTCATTGGAAATGGCGGCAGTTCGGCAATTGCAAGCCATATGACGGCTGATTTTATGAAAAATGGCGGTATGAGGACGTACAGTTTATATGATAATGCAGTAACGACCTGCATGGGAAATGACTACGGCTATGCGTATGTGTTTTCCAGACCGCTTGCGTTCCTTGGGCAGGAAAATGATTTGCTCGTTGCAATCAGCAGCTCCGGCAGTTCGCAGAATATCGTAAATGCAATCCATGTAGCGAAGACGAAAAAGATGGAAGTCATTACGTTGACGGGTTTTCTGCCGGATAACCCGTCAAAACAGATGGGTGATATCAACGTATATGTGCCGTCAGAAAAATATGGAGTTGTGGAGTCCATTCACAATTTGATGTTGCAGCAGACGGTGGATTTGATTATGGTGAGAGACGGTGTGTCGTTGTAAGACGATTGCAAGGAACTGTTACAGGCTGGAAAAATGGAGGGAATAAAATGGTTTCATTAGTGACAGGCGGGTGTGGGTTTATCGGTTCCCATATGGTGGACAAACTTCTGGCAGAGGGGCATGAGGTAAGGGTGATTGATAACTGGACAACGGGAAGACCGGAAAACCTTGCACATCAGCGCGATAACGAAAGTCTATCGGTTTACCATATGGACATTAGAAATAAAGAAGAAATAGAGCCAGTATTTCAGGGGGTTGACTATATTTTCCACTTTGCGGCGCTGGCAGATATTGTACCTTCCATACAGAAACCTTATGACTATTACTCATCCAATGTGCTTGGAACTTTTAATGTCGTGGAATGTGCCAAGAATGCAGGAATTAAAAAGCTAGTGTATGCTGCATCCTCGTCATGTTATGGCATCCCTGACGAATATCCGACAAAGGAGACAGCAGAGATTCGACCACAATATCCTTATGCGCTGACAAAGCGGCTTGGTGAGGAAACCGTACTCCACTGGGGACAGGTATACGGACTTCCTGTTGTGACACTGCGCCTGTTTAATGTATACGGCACACGGTCAAGGACATCGGGAACATACGGTGCGGTGTTTGGCGTGTTCCTTGCACAGAAACTTGCGGGGAAACCGTTTACTGTTGTGGGTGACGGGCAGCAGACAAGGGATTTTACTTATGTAACGGATATTGCGGATGCATTTTACACAGCGGCAATGTCGGATGTGGTTCAGCAAACATTCAATGTGGGCAGCGGCGGTACCTATTCGGTGAATCGACTGTGTGAGCTGCTTGGCGGAGAAATCACGCACATACCAAAGAGACCGGGAGAACCCGACTGTACTTTTGCTGATACCATGAAAATAGAGAAAGAACTTGGCTGGAAAGCAAAAGTTACCTTTGAGGAAGGCGTAAAAAAGGTGCTTGACAACATTGACTATTGGCGGGAAGCTCCGGTCTGGACACCGGACAGCATCGGAGCGGCGACACAGGACTGGTTTAAATATCTGGGGAAATCATCTGATAAAGGAATTGGCTTGGAATAATGGGAAAAATAGTAGATAAAGCGGAATTCAGGGAAAAAGTTAGACCAAACTTGAAAAGAGACAAAAAGACGATAGCGCTCTGCCATGGGGTTTTTGATTTGGTACATCCGGGGCATATTATACATTTGCAGCAGGCGAAGGCCATGGCGGATATTCTTGTGGTATCTGTCACGGCAGCAGAATTTGTCCGTAAAGGACCAGGCAGACCGTACTTTAATGATGAGATGCGCCTGAAAGTGCTGGCGGCATTGGAATGTACAGACTATGTGATGCTCTCCGAAGGCTACACCGTGGATGACATCGTGGAAAGTGTGGAGCCGGACTTGTATATAAAGGGTGAGGAGTATGCGCGGGAAAGTGATGATGTCACAGGAAAGATAACTGCCGAGCGGGAGCTTGTGGAACAGCACGGCGGGAAGGTGGCATATACCACAGGACAGGTATTTAGTTCTACCAAACTGATTAATACCGGTCTGGCAGGGCTGCCGGATGACGTCGTGAAATATATGGGGCGCTTTATCACGAAGTATTCCATGACGGATGTTAAGGAATATGCCCAAAAAGCGGAAAAGCTCAAGGTTCTCGTTATAGGAGATGTGATCATAGACAAATATACATACTGTGACGTGCAGGGATTGATGAGCAAGGACACAGGATATTCATCACGGCTGGACTATTCGGAGGACTACCTTGGCGGGGCAGTTGCCGTCGCAAGACATTTGAGCAGCTTCACGGAAAATGTGACACTCATGTCAATTGTGGGGAGTGAGGAGGATATACGGCTCAAGTTTCTTGATGAGACCGCAGACAAGATGCGGTTAAAACTTACCTACAACACCAGCTTTCCCACCATTATCAAGCACCGTTACCTTACGAGGAATGCACGGAGGGAGGAATACAGGAAAATCTTTTCCGTCAATAACATTCCCGATCCGGCAGTGTATGGGCACGAGGCAAGGGAAGAATTTTACAGGGGACTGGCAGAAAGGATAGAGGAGTTTGACGTCGTATTCCTCTGCGATTTTGGACATGGGCTGGTTGATGAACGGGTGAAGGCGCTCGTGCAGGAAAAAGCGAAATTTCTGGTGCTGAACTGTCAGACAAATTCAACAAATTATGGTCTTAATGTTATTACAAAATACAGCAGGGCAGATGTGTTTACGCTGGATCAAAAAGAACTGAAGCTTGCATATCCGATAGAGGCGGCGGATGAGCGTACCGCATTGGCAAAGCTAAGTGCGCATCTTGGGTGCAGCGGCTGGCTTACAAGAGGATCGGATGGGGCATATGGCATAGAAAAGGAACAAATCCATGCGTGTCCGGCATTCACACTGACGGTCAAGGACACCGTGGGCGCGGGAGATGCATTCTATTCCATAGCCGGACTGTACGCGGCAGCCGGGGCGCCGGCAGAGCTTGGAACATTTGTGGGAAATATTGCCGGGGCGCTGGGAGCAAATATTGTGGGAAATAAAGAGGCAGTGGAAAAAGTAAACGTGTTGAAGTATGCGGGGACGCTGCTGAATATATAGCGGCAAACAGGAGTTATGATGAAAGGAAACAGGAATGGCAGAAAACATTCGAATGGACGCACACAAGTTGATATACCATCCGGAAACCGTTTCGCGGTGGCTGAAGGGCGAAAATATTTACCCGATTGAGATCGAAATATCACCGAGCGGCACATGTAACCACAGATGTGTATTCTGTGCCGTAGATTACATAGGATATCAGCCGAATTTTCTGGAAAAGGAGATAATCCTGCGCGATATCACGCACATGGGAAAAAAAGGACTGCGGAGTGTGATTTGTTCCGGTGAGGGAGAGCCGCTTTTAAATAAGGACATGCCCGATATTGCAAACGGTATAAAAGCATGCGGTGTGGATGTGGCGATGAGTACAAACGGTGTCCTTTTTACAGGAGATAAGGTAAGGGAATGCCTTGGTGCATTCAGCTGGGTACGTTACAGTATTGCCAGCATGGAACAGGGCTCCTATGACGCTATACAGCGGGGGAAACCAGGTGATTTGGAAAAGGTAAAAGAAAACCTGAGCGAGGCAGTGCGTTTCAAGAGGGACAATGGGCTGAAGACAACACTGGGTGTTCAGTGCCTGCTGCTTCCGGATAATGCGGGACAGCTGCCTTATATGGCAGAGACACTGCGGGAGATTGGCGTGGATTATCTGACCATAAAACCATATTCCCAACATTTGCACAGTAAGAACCAGTTTGAAATTGATTACGAAGAAATGCTTGATTTGGAGAAGCAGCTCAAGACATATGCGACAGACAACTTTGCCATTTATTTCAGGGCGTCTGCAATGAAAAAAATGCATCATGAGAAATGCTATAAGCAGTGTTATGGACTGCCGTTTATGACACATATCGACGCGAAGGGAAATGTATGGCCATGTGTGGCGCACATAGGAAATGCGCAGCTATGTTATGGGAATATCAATGAACAGCCCTTTGCACAGATATGGGAGGGCAGAAAAAGACAGGAAGTCACGGAACGGCTGAATCAGATGGATATTAACAAGATGTGCAGGGAGGCATGCAGGCTGGACGAAATCAACAAGTATCTGGATGAATTGAAACATCCCGGGCGGCATGTAAATTTTATATAAAGACATTTTGGGAATAATTTGGAACCTTGACAATTTCATATTTTACATCATACAAACAAATGTTTTCGAATATATTTTCGAATTTTTTTCTTGACGGGGAATGACCCGGATGATACAATGTTTACATAGTATACAGTGATGGAAGGATGGAGGAGATAAACAGAATGCTGAAGATACTGGATGAAAAGGTAATGAAAACAGATTCGGAAATTCGGAAGTTGTATAAAGATTGCAAGTATGTGTATGTGATAGACAGTTATGACAAGGTTGTAGACGACGAAGGGTATCTGTATTGCGTCAGTACGTCGGACGAATCATATGATGCACTGATTGATGAACGGGACAGGCTGGAGGATGAGGGAAAAATTTGTGTCCTTGGAGGCAGCTACAATAATGGGGGGGCAGTGGGTGTACAGTACGAAATTAAAAGATGAAAGATTCTCGGTCGACTGCATAGTATTTTTCGGAAAGGTGCGGGTTATCCAGTTTGTGGTCGATACAGGAGCCATGTTTACCTGTTGTAATTACAAATCATTTGATAAGAATTTGCGGGTAGAAGATTTAAAAGGATGTCAAGTGAAAATTATCGGAGGATTTATTGAAGGAGACGGTGTAAAATTTTACAAGTACAGACTGCAGCAGTTTACGATAGGAAATATAGACTTGCATGCGCAGGATATATGGATTACCTTTGACAAAAGAGTGAAAGAGACCATATTGGGAATGGATATTTTAAAACAGGTTACATTTGTCGCGAATGCTTTTACACAGGAGATTTATTTTTGCAAAGATAAGGATGATTACAGTATTGTTAACAGCTCCTTCCTTTAACAAGTAAATACGAAAATAAAGAATGGATGTAAGATATGAAATTGTCAAGGCAATAGGATATTTTACATCCTTTTTATGTTAAAAAACGTTACTGCTCAGACGTCCACCAAAGAATAGAAAGACAGGGGAGACAGAAAGATGGATACAAAGGCAACACCATACAGCAATTTAAAAATATTTGCACATGCGGAAAAGCTGAATCAGGTTCATAAGGGAGAGCGCATTGCACCAATCTATGTCAGGCTGAAACCGACGAACTACTGCAATCATCACTGTTATTACTGTTCCTATGCGGACAGTGAGCTTGGTCTGCGGGACATCGTGAACCGTCAGGATCAGATTCCATGGGAGAAAATGCAGGAGATTATCAGGGACTTTGCAGACATGGGAGTCAAAGCCGTAACGTTCAGCGGAGGCGGGGAACCGCTTGTTTACCCGTATATTATAGAAACGATTGAGGGAATGAAAAAGGCTGGCGTTGAAACATCCATTATCACAAACGGACAGTTATTAAACGGTGACAGGGCAGAGGTACTCAGGGACGCAAAGTGGGTTAGAATATCCTGTGATTCCGCGGATGCGGCGACCTATGCAAAAGTCAGGAAGATACCCGAAAGTGCTTTTGATGAGGTGTGCAGTAATATAGAAAATTTTGCAAGAATAAAAGAGAAAAGCTGTGAGCTGGGGATTAACTTTGTCATTAATGACGAGAATGCCAATCAGGTTTATGACATGGCGGCGCGCATGAAAAGGTTAGGTGCAAATCACATAAAATTCTCGGCTAGGATAACAAAAGACTTGTTTGCATACCATGCGCCGTTTCAGGAAAAGGTTATTGCGCAGCTGCACAGGGCGCAGACAGAGTTGGAGGATGAAACATTTAAAGTAATCAATAAATATGAGGGTGACTTTGACACGGCGATGGTGTTTGCACGCCAGTACCATAAATGTTATATCAGCAATCTGGTAACTACGATTGCAGCGGACTGCAAGGTATATTTCTGCCATGATAAGGCATATGTGAGCAGTGGCATTGTCGGTGACTTAAATGAGAAGTCCTTTCAGGAACTATGGTTTTCGGATGAAGTGGTCAGGCGGTATCAGGAATTTGACGCAGCAATGGAGTGCCGGCACCATTGTGTATATGATGACAGGAACATCCTGTTGAATACCCTGTATGGTTTGGACGAGAATCAGATAAATTTCATTTAGATTTGACAGGAGTGGAGAGGTTACATGACAAATTTACAGCAGACAGCAAAGGAAATTAGAAAAACAATTTATAAAATAGCCCATTATGCAGGCGGCGGACATATGGGAGCCTCCTTTTCCATGGCGGATATTATCAGCGTGTTATATTTTGACAATGTTTTAAGGTACGATGCATCAAATCCGGAATGGGAGGACAGGGACAAATTTATCCTGAGCAAGGGACATGCGTGCTATGCGCTCTATGCCGTTCTGGCAAGGGCGGGATATTTCCCGGAGGAGGAGCTTTGGCATGTAGGAAAGCCGGGTTCAAAGTTTGGAGGACATCCCAAATTACATGAGATTCCCGGAGTGGAGGCATCAACAGGTGCGCTGGGACATGGGTTATCTTTTGCAATCGGAATAGCGTATGCCAATAAAGCGGATTGTAAGGACAGCCATGTGTATGTGGTGCTCGGAGACGGTGAGTGTCAGGAAGGCTCCATATGGGAGGGGGCGCTGTCGGCGCCTACGCTGGAGCTGGACAATCTGACGGTAATCATTGACCACAACAAACTACAGGCGATGGATGACTTGGAAAATATTGTACATATGAAGCCGTTTGCAGACAAATGGAAGGCATTTGGATGGAATGTTGTGGAGATTGACGGACACAATCACGCCGAAATCAAGGAGGCGCTCCTCACAAGGCAGCCGCAAAAACCAACATTGGTAGTGGCAAATACCATCAAGGGAAAAGGTGTGTCCTTTATGGAAAATGTCCCAATATGGCATTACAGGATGCCGAACGAGGAGGAACTTCGAATACTGTATAAAGATTTAGGGTTTACAAAAAAAGAACAGGAAGAAATGCTTTCAAAAAAGTAGGAATATTGTGACTTGGGATATACAGGAGATTTATGAAAGGTAAATGACATAATGAGGACAGCATATTTAGACACATTATATGAGCTTGCGCAAAATGACAAAAGGGTATATGCCCTGATTTCAGACAATGGGGCAATTGTATATGACAAGTACCGCAGGGATTTGTCAGGACAATATTTAAACCTTGGAATTTCCGAGGCAAACATGATCGGGATGGCGGCTGGCATGGCAAGCTGTGGGAAGATACCGTTTGCCTACACAATCGGTGCATTTCTTGCATACCGCGCATTTGAATTTATAAGAAATGATGTGTGCCTGCAAAAGCAGAATGTGAAAATAGTGGGAACAGGTGCGGGACAAGTATACAGCGCACTTGGGCCAACGCATCATTCCACGGAAGATTTGGGCGGACTGCGTGCACTCCCAAACCTGACAATCTTATGCCCGGCGAGCCCCTTGGAGGTAAAGAAAGCGACCAAGGCGGCGTATGAGCATGAGGGACCTGTCTATTTAAGGCTTGGGACAAACAAAGAGCCGGAAATATATGAGAAAGATTATGCATTTCAGATTGGGAAGGCTGTCACTTTGCGGGATGGAAAGGACATAACGCTGATTGGGATGGGAAGCATTCTCAAGGATGTTTTGGATGCGGCGCAACAGTTACAGGGCGAAGGAATCCATGCGCGGGTGATTGACATGCATACGATAAAACCGATAGACAAGGAAGCCGTTATTAAGGCAGTTGAAGAAACGGGGAAGATTGTAACCGTGGAGGATCATAATGTGATCGGGGGACTTGGAAGTGCGGTTGCGGAGATTGTGGCGGAGTATGGGAAAGAAACAATGTTCAAAAGGATAGGATTATGTGATTTTTCAAAAGGTTATGGCACATATAGTGAGGTGAAAAAAAATAATGGAGTAGACATTCATTGTATTTGCCGGTGCATAAAAGAAACTTTTGGATGTGAGTAGAAACAGGCAGTCAGCATTGTGAATAAAAGGAATGAATGTAAGATAGTAATGGGGGACGAGATGAATAAAATACTTGATTTTTATAGAGAACATGGAATATCACCTGTGCATCAAGACATATCGGACTTTAATTACCATTGTGCACGGAGAGAAAAGCTTTATAGGCAGTTGGGGATGCCGACTATTTTATTTCATAAGGCAGAGGTATTGGAAGTTGGAACAGGAGGGGGATATAACGCTGCGGTATTGGCACAATGGGGATGTCATTTGAGTATGGTGGAACCAAACGAGACGGCACAGAATGAAATTATTGAACTGTTTTGTGAAAGAAAAATCGAGGATTATGTGCTTTATAAAGAAACAGTTGAGCAGCATAGTGGGAAAGAATACGACATAGTAATCGCTGAAGGATTTTTGCCCACAATAGAAAATGGGACTGAAGTACTGGGCAAATTGAAAAGTCTTGTAAAAGAAAACGGAATTCTTGTAATTACTTGTCAGGATGAGATGGGAATGTTTGTAGAGCGGATGAAACGGCTGGTTGGACATATCGCAGTGCAAAATATATGCCTATATCAGGATAAAGTAAAGAAACTTGTGGAAATATTTAAGCCGCAATTAAAATTTTGTCATGGTATGAGTAGACCTGCAGAGGACTGGGTTCAGGATCAGCTTCTATGTGAGGATTTTAATTGTGAGACTGTTCTTGATTTAAAAAAAGCAATACAAAGTATGGACGAAGGATGGGATGTACTGGGATGTTCTTCTCCCTGTTTCTTTTCTGATTATTCATGGTATAAGGATGTAGGATATGATTATAAAAAATCATATTGCGAACAGTATGCTAAGAAATCATATAATCTTGTTATTGCAGGAAGAGAGGAAATTGATACAGCCAATATAGATGTATTGATCGTGAGAAAGGGTTTGGAAAGAATCCGTGAGTTGGAAATTGCATATGAGAACTTGAAACATAAAGAAGAAAAATTAATACATGAGATTGTTTGTGAATTACAGAAGTTAAATGAACTCCTAAAAGATAATGATAAGGAACTGGCAGGATTTTTGCGTGACACGATGGATATCTTGACTAGTAAGACTGACAAACTGAATTTAAATGATTATCCGAATTTCTGTAAGTGTTTTGGACGTTCGCAACAGTACATAAGCTTTGTAAGAAAACGTAATTATTAAGAATATTGAAGAAAAATGGGGGGAGAGGTTTTTGAATGAGCTGGACAGGATTCAGAAACTAAGTGATAAAAAATTCATTATAGTTGGTGAAGGAAAAATTGGAAAAATATTGAATGATTATTTGGCTTTGGATGAAACTGAGTATCATATAGAGGCATTTCTTGTAGATGACGGATTCAGAAAGCAGAAATCATATCGTAATCTGCCTGTATATGAAATGACTGAGTTCTTGCAAAAGGAGAGCACAGAAGATTACATTTTTTTAAATACAGTTACAAGCAGGGATAGTGGAAGTTATAGAGAGGAACTAGCTCGGAAAGGGATTAAAAATATTTTGGATTTTAATGATGCAGATGTGGCTATGGAAATGGCATCCGAGTACTGGCTAAAATATTTTGAAAGTAAGGGGATTAAAACATCAGATGAAATACTGGAAATAGGAGAATTTAAATTCCCAAATCCGTTTATGCAAACAGTTGCAAAAGAAGTTCGGTACGCTTTTTTGACAGATGTCAGAGATCTTGTGATTCCGGTATGGATAGGTGATTATGGCAACTGTGAGGAGGGACCGTATGAAACAGACCATGTCAAAATTGACAGTGGTGATATTGTAATAGACTGTGGTGCGAATATTGGTATTAGCACAGCCAATGCAATAGCCCGAAATTGTAAAAAAGTTTATTCGATAGAGCCTGTATTAAATGATTCTCTTCTGAGCTGTCAGAAACTTTTTGGGGAAAAAATGTCTCTGCATTTATTGGCGCTTAGCAATTATAATGGCACAGCGGATATATACATCAATCCAGATGCAAGCAATGACAATTCGATTTATTATATTCAGAATACACTCAGGGAAAAAAGGACAGTGAATGTTACCACTGTAGATGATTTTTGTAGATCTAAAGGAATTAAGAATGTTGATTACATAAAGTTTTATATTGACGACATGGAGTGCAGGATGCTGTTAGGTGCAAAAGAAACAATAATTCAACACTCCCCTAAGATGGCAATTTTCCCATCACTGCCGCATAATGTCAATGAACTTCAGGAAAAACTCGAAAGCATTATTAAAAGCTATAATGAAAAATATATTGTTGAATATGCATGGAATAAAATGTTTGCCTATATTGCAGTATAAATATTGCGTGAAATGATGAGAAACAAATGGGGAAAAAGGAGAAAAACATGATGATACCATACGGAAAACATTGTATTGAACAGGATGACATAGATGCTGTTGTAGCTGCTCTTCAGGAAGATTATATAGCTACCGGACCGGGAATCGCAAAATTTGAGGAGGAATTTGCTGGATATGTTGGCGCAAAATATGCAGTTGCGGTTTCGAGTGGAACGGCGGCATTACATGCATGCTGTTTTGCAATAGGGATAAAAGCTGGAGATGAAGTGATAACATCGCCGCTTACGTTTGCAGCATCAGCAAACTGTGTATTGTATTGCGGTGGCACTCCGGTTTTTGCTGACATAGACGAAAGAACATATAATATTGATCCGATGGAAATAGAGAAGAGAATTACATCGAAAACAAAAGCATTGATTCCTGTGCACTTTGCAGGGCAGCCTTGCGATATGGATGCGATACAACACATGGCAGATAAATATGGACTATGGATAATCGAGGATGCTGCACATGCAAGCGGGGCAGATTATTGTGGTAAGAAAATAGGTTCACTGTCAGATATGACTATTTTTAGCTTTCATCCCGTGAAACATATGACTACATGTGAGGGCGGGATGATAACAACGAATAATAAGGAATTGTATAACAAATTAAAAGGGTTCAGAGCGTACTGCCTGACGAAAGATCCTGAGCAGCTGATAGATAGGGAAGATGGTCCATGGCATTATGAGATTCAGGGACTGGGATACAATTACAGGATTTCAGATGTAATGTGCGCACTTGGAAGAAGTCAGTTAAAGAAACTGGATAGGTTTGTGGAAAGAAGGAAGGAAGTTGCTGCCAGATATAATGAAGAACTAAAAGATGTGAAGGGAATCATTCTGCCATATCAGAAAGATGGCTGCAACAGCAGTTGGCACTTATATACGATACAGATTGAAAATGGGAGAAGAAAAGAAGTTTATACCAAAATGAAAGAAGCGGGAATCGGGGTAGATGTACATTACCTTCCTGTATACAAACATCCATATTATCAGGAAAACGGTTATATGAATACGTGTTGCCTGAACGCAGAAAGAGTATACCGTCAGATACTGAGTATACCAATATTTTATAATCTTTCCTATGAACAACAAACATATGTGATAGAAACCATTAAAAAAATTATTGGAGATGTGCATGGGACGGATGGGGAGAGCAGATAATGGCATATATAGATTTTGTTTCGGAAATACATAAGGCAACAAAACGCGATTATGTTGGACGTGTGACTAGCGACAACAAGGCAGAGTGTGCAGTGATTGCAAAAAAGTATGGGTATGATTATTGGGATGGAGAACGTAAATATGGTTATGGGGGGTATCATTATGATGGTAGGTGGCGAAATGTTGCAAGGAAGATGGCAGAGCATTATCATTTGAAGGCTGGTCAGAAAGTGCTTGATGTTGGATGTGGGATGGCTCATTTACTGTATGAATTTACACAGGTTGTTCCAGGGCTGGAAGTTTTTGGGATTGATATATCAGAGTATGCCCTTGCACATGCAAAGCAAGAAGTGAGGAATAGGCTGCAATATGGGAAGGCACAGGAAATCCCTTTTTTAGACAACGAATTTGATTTGGTAATATCCCTGACTACACTGCATAATTTGAAAGTTTATGACTTGAAAAAAGCAATTCAGGAAATAGAACGTGTCAGTAAAGGAAACAGCCATATCATGGTAGAGTCGTTTCGCAATGATCAGGAAGAAGTTAATATGCTTTATTGGCAGCTTACATGTGCAAGTTATTATTCTGTGGAGGAATGGGAGTGGCTGTATAAGGAATGGGGCTACACAGGGGATTATAGCTTTATTTTCTTTGAATAAAATGCCAGTGTTTTTTAAAATCGGTGAGAGATGAAAAGTAAAAAAACAGTAAAAGAGAATGTGGTTTTCTGGAAAAATGAAAAATTAGTAATATCATCCAAAACATTAAAAGAAATGAAGTATAATGCCCTGCATAATGGGACGAATAAATTTCGCTACTGTTTTCATGAGAGTGAAAACTCAGGCATACATGAAATGTTATTTACAAATACAAGAGACTCCTATTTCAGACCACATTGCCATAATGATAATGAGCTACAGATTGTGATATCAGGAAAAATGTATGTTATTTATTTTGATGACAGGGGAAATGTAATTGAGAGATTCAAGGCATCTAAAAATAAAAATAATATATATAGAATTAACAAAGATCAGTGGCATATGAACCTGCCAATATCCAAGACAATCACTATATTCGAAGTAAAACAAGGACCTTTTAACCAAGACAGTAACCATTATCCAGACTGGGCTCCGGATGGCAGAAATAAAAAAGCGGTAAGAAAGTTTCTGGCAAAAATCAAAAGGGGAAAGTATGAAAAAACGACTTGATAAAAGCAAGAAAATTGTTTTATATGGTGCAGGACAAAAGAGTCATGGTATCTATAATGCGCTATGTATGAGCGGCTACAAAATTGCATATTGTGTGGTTACAAACGCCTGTATTGAGGAATCCGATTTTGAAGATGTAAAAGTTTATTCATTCTCCAAAAGGAAGAATGAGATAATTATGTCTGGATATCAGCTTGTAATAGCTTGTGCCCAAAAGTCTGAAGAAGATATAGCAAGGAATATCGAAAGAAACGGACTAAAGGAGTATTGGAAAACAAATGAAATGCCTTGGAGCGTTGATTTTGAATATTATAGAAAACTCGATGCGCAAGGATATATGGACATTATCAGGAAGAAATATTATTCAAATATAGATATGTACGGACGAGATGTGGCTGTTAGGAATTATATAGAACAAAATATTAGCCGTGAAGTGAATGCAAAAAAAATTATGTTTTTAATGACGAATGTTGCACCAAGGGCATACAAGATTATAGATGCACTGCATCGTAACGGATATGATGTTGAACTGATTATATGGACAAATGCTACGTATTTAACATTAGAAAAATATGAAGAATTTTTAGACATTTCCACTAGTTGTAAATTATGCATTAATGTGGAAGAAGTAATGCTGTATTGCGCGACAACGGATGCAGGAATACTACATATTTTTTCAGATGCAAATTCAGACATTGAATTGCCACAGATTTTGATTCACTGTAAAGAAATTTTTCCTAGGATTGTATTTGATGAGTATGATGTAATGACAGAAATGCGCAGGAATATACCGCAAAGAACTGTTGAGGCAGAATTATTTTGCCTGAAATATGCAGATGGATTATGTAACAGGTACATGTGCATGGAATATCTGGAAAAAAAAGGATATGAAATTTGTAAGCAGAGAATTTATTTCATAGATTGTTGTAATGACTTTGCAAATTATGAGTCGCCACAAAAGCAGGAAAGTGATGCGTTGCATTTCGTTTTTGCAGGGACATTGTTTTCAGGCAATGAATATAAGACAAGCAAGGATGGAAGATTTTTGGAGCTTGGATTGTTATGCCAATCCAACAGAGTACATCTTCATTTATATCCGGTATCATATGATGCAGCAAAATTACATGAATATATTGATATGGAAAGATCAAATCCTTATTTCCATCTTCATCATCCTGTTTCGGCGCGTGACCTTGCACAGGAACTAAGCCAATATGATTATGGTATAACGAGTGTACAGAATGATATTCTGGAGTATTCTAAGAGCCATGGAAGCTGGATGCAGGAAGGCATTATTTATTGCTGGGCAAATAAACTGTATGATTATTTAGATGCCGGATTGCCAATTGTTACGACCGTGCCTGTTGAGCAGACTAAAATACTTGAAAAAGAGGGTGTACTTCTAAGAATGTTTGACGAAGAAATCAATTTTGATGAATTGCGCAAAAGGAGAAATGAACTTAAAAAGCAAGTAATTAAAGTACGGGAAAAATATAGGGTTTCTAAGCAATTGCCTGCTCTAATAAAATTTTATGACAGTCTATAGAGGAGTATTTTCGTATGTGTGATCCACTGATATCTGTTATCGTTCCGGTTTATAAAAAAGAATTATATGTTGAGCAATGCATTAAGAGTATTTTGAATCAGTCGTTTAAGGATTTCGAAATAATTTGTGTAGACGACCATTCACCGGATAGATGTGGAGAAATATTAAAGCGATTAGCTGCTGAGGATTCACGCATACAGATTATTACGAACGAAGTCAATAAAGGTGCCGGGATTAGCAGAAATATTGGTTTGCGTAAAGCTTTGGGAAAATATGTATTATTTATAGATGCGGATGATTTTTGTGAACCCGGATTTATGGAAAAGGCATATAGATATTGTGAAACAGGGCAATTAGACATTTTAATATATGATTATTGCACATATGACAATTGCTCAGGGGAAAAAATGGAGCATCATATGCCATTGGTATTCCGGCAAATGCTGGGGGAGCAAGAAGTTTTTTCGGATGAAGAGAAACACAGCTTTTCATTTCAGATTTGTACTGCAAGTTCATGGATAAAAATGTACAACAGGCAGTTTATTGTTAATCATAACATAACTTTTCAGGATATAAGTAGTGGAAATGATATTCTATTTAATCAGTTGGCAGGAGTGTGCGCGAAAAGAATAGGATATGCAAACTGTTGCTGGATAAATTATAGATTTAACACATCATACCAAATAACAAGTGCGAGGTCAGCAGAACATGCATTAAATGATGTAAAGGCCGGTATTGCTTTAAAAAACGAGATGGAGAAAAGGGGATTGTATGAAACGAATAAGCGCAGTTTCCATACATGGATATATACAACAATCGTATCTGATATGGAGACGATAAATCCAAATACATGGGAGACAGATTACATAAGGATTAAAGAGGGTGTAAAAACAATTATCGGGGACTGCCAGGACACTTTTTTTGCCCCCCACTTTGACTACTGGTACAAAGATTTAACGAATCTTACAAGCTATGATGAAATGATAAGTGAAAATATTAGTAATGAATATTTGTATATTTTTAAGTATGAAAAAGAAAAAATAATGAAGATAAAAGGATATGCAAATAAATTTGATTATAAGATTGCATTGTGGGGATATGGGAGAAACGGGAAGAAGTTTTATCAGGCGTGCAAAGAATTTGATTTTGTCTTAGACTGGATCATTGATAAGAGTTATAACAGTGATGATGTTTTGCCACCTGATATTTTAAAAAATGAAAAATGTATTGTCTTAGTGACAAGTGCGTCTTTGGCTGCAGATATTTCAATTCAGGCTAGGGCGTTAAGTGCGCACTGTAAAGTAATTGACATGCAATCATATTTGTCATATGGCATAAAGTTTGAAGAATGCGTTTTTTAGAAAAAAGATAATGTTTCATCTTATTAATATCATGCGGGAGAATTATGGAAGGTAAACTTTTTATTTTTGGCGCTGGCGTATGGGGAGAAATGGCGTACCATTATTATAAGGATAAATGTCCGATTGCCGGATTCCTTGATAATTCGGCAGATATGTGGGGGAAAAGCATCAACGGTGTTTTGGTATATAGTCCTGAAATATTAGAAGAAATGAATCCTGATCATATTCGGATAGTAATTGCCAATAAATGGCGGGCCAAGGAAATTTTCGACCAATTATATCATCAATTTGGAATCTCGCAGTGTATTTTTTTCAGCGTGCAGACAACTGTAGAAGAATATGCAGTTCCCAGTGAAAGGGACAGTGAGGATGAATGCATTGTGAAATATATAGGCGGTCTGGGAAATCAAATGTTTCAGTATGCGCTGGCAAAGTGCCTGATGTCGCAGGGGGTTCATGTCACAGGGGATGTAACCGGATATTATGCGGGAGAGGGACGAAAATTTGTACTGCAAAAAGTTTTTCCAAATGTGGAGATTAAGAAGTGTAACGCAATACTCACAAAGCTCTATAAGGAAAGGAAGGACTCGTATACATCTGAATTGAGAGATATTCTGATAAGTGATGGAAAGCCGGCAGATTTGGATATCTTAAAGCTGAAACGAGGATATCTGGAAGGATATTGGCAAAGCAGCAAATATGCGGCATTAGTGGAAAAGGAGTTAAGGAGCGAATTTCAATTTACACATAAGAAAGATCAAAAGCTCAATCAAATAGCAGAAGAAATGGAAGCATTGGGAAATTCGGTTTCGATACATATTCGCCGAGGCGATTACCTGACAGAAAACGTGCAGCGGAGTTTTGGAAATATATGTACAGAGGATTATTATTTGAGGGCAATTCGTCATATTCAGGGCAATATCGAAAATCCGATGTTTTATTTCTTTTCCAATGATATTGAATGGGTAAAGGAAAAGTATGAAAAATATAATGCCATATATATATCAGAAGAGATGTTCGACGATTACGAGGATTGGTATGACATGTATCTTATGAGTCTTTGTAAACATAACATTATAGCAAATAGTACATTCAGCTGGTGGGGGGCGTGGTTAAATGAGAATTCACAGAAGATTGTTATTGCACCCCAAAGATGGATGAACATACCTTATTATACAGATATATGTCCAAAGACATGGATAAGGATATAAAAGAGGGAGTATTCGGCAGGAGAACAAATATAATTATGTGTGGAATTTGTGGTTTTTATTCGAAAAGAGAAATAGGTCTTAATAATTTGATTCAAATGAATGAGACGATGGTGCACAGGGGACCGGATGATCATGGTGAAGAATTGTTTGAAATCCGTCACTCTTACAGTGTAGGACTAGCACACCGCCGCTTATCCATTATGGATTTATCTCCATTGGGACATCAGCCTATGACATCAAGAGATGGTCGGGTCAGTCTGGTATTCAATGGCGAAATTTACAACTTTCTGGAATTAAGGAAGGAGCTGAAGGATTATACATTTGTGTCATCCTGCGATACGGAGGTAATCATAGCGGCATATTTAAAGTGGGGAATTTCCTGCGTTGACCGCTTTAACGGAATGTTTGCAATCGCGATTTTTGACCGCGAGGATGACAGCCTGTATCTGGTTCGAGACAGAATCGGAAAAAAGCCGCTGTATTACTATCTGGAATCGGGGAATCTGTCTTTTGCGTCGGAATTAAAACCATTGATGGCGATGAGGGGATTTAGAAAAGAGATTGAAACGGATATTTTGGGAAATTACCTGAATCACTGGTGTATTCCTGGTCCTTATAGCATATTTAAGAATGTTTATAAATTGGAACCTGGATGCATTTTACGATTTCAATATGGAACGGTAACAACAAACAGATACTGGGGGGTAACTGATAAATACCATGAACTGTTCAAAAATCCGGTAAGGGATTTTGAAACGGCAAAAGCCGAACTGAAAAATAAATTATTGGATGCAGTCAAAATAAGAATGAAAGCAGATGTCCCTGTAGGCGTTTTTTTGAGCGGCGGTTACGATTCGAGCTTAGTCTGTGCGATGGCACAGCACTTATCGGACAAACCAGTTAAGACATACTGTATTGGGTTTGAGCAGGCAGATTATAATGAAGCTCCTTTTGCAAATAAGGTGGCGGAGCATTTGGGAACTGCGCATACGGAGTTATATATATCAGATACGGATATGTATAAAATGGTTGAGGAACTGCCGCATTGTTATGATGAACCGTTTGCGGACAATTCGCAGATAGCGACAATGCTGGTTTCAAAACTGGCGAAACAGGATGTCAGTGTGGTATTAACAGGAGACGGCGGAGATGAATTTTTTGGCGGATATAATGTGTATTCTAAATTACAACGGGCGCAAAAGATAGATTGGATTGGCGCTATTATTTATTATGCAAAAAAAATACCATTGGTTGAAAAGAACTGCTTTAAGGATATGTCATTGCTGTTAAGGATGGTTTCCGACGAACGGAATCGGGAAATAAAAACACAGGTTGGCATCAACAATTATATTCGTGCAATAGATGAAATGATGTCAGGGAAGGGGAAAGAGCATTATTATTTTGCTTACGAATCTAAATATGGTGTAAAGCAGTGGGATATTAGAAGAATGCTTTTGGATATGGAAACATATCTTCCGAATGAAATTTTGTGCAAGGTTGACAGGGCATCCATGAAATACGCATTGGAGTGCCGATGCCCAATTCTGGACAAAAATGTAATGGAGTATTCATACCGTCTGCCGCAGAATATGAAAGACGATAAGGGCAATCAGAAGAAGATACTGAAAAGCATAGTACATGATTACATTCCACAGGAACTGATGGAGAGACCCAAGACGGGATTCGGGGTACCGATAAATGACTGGCTTATGCAGCAGCTGAGAGGACAGCTTGAGGACTATGCTGACAGCAGTTTCTTAAAAAGACAGGGAATATTTGACGTAGAGAACACTAGGCAGCTTGTTTTGTCTTATTTGGGCAGTGGTGATAAGGGGAAAGACAGCGGCGCAAATTATTCGAAGATTGTCTGGCCATTTTTTGTATTTCAGCAGTGGTATAAGAAGTGGATGTAACCTATAAATTGTACATGGAGGAGCAGTAAATGGATAAGGTAATTATTTTTGGTATGGGAAAAATGCTTAAGTGGCATTATCAGGAGATAAAGGAAAAAGTGGAGATTGCAGCTGTTACGGACAATAATTTGGAATTGCAAAATACGTTTCCTTCTGAATCATATGTAAATCCGGAAAAAATAAATGAAAGGCAGTATGATTACATATTAATTTGCTGCAGTGCGACAGACGAAATAAAGAATCAGCTGTATGGATATGGAATTGAAAAAAATAAAGTTAAGTCATTAAAGGAATTTTTGAGTGAACAATATCATCTGTCAAGATATAAGGTAGAGGAGGATAGGGGGACAAGCATATCAGATTTACTGGACTATCCTGCCTTTTGTCTGGCAGCTGCACAGGATCAGAGTATTTTTAAACAGTTTAGAAGGTGCGGCATATATACTGGCGTGGTAGAAGGACTGACATGCGAGGAGGGGCAGGCACAGCTGGATGTAATTAAAGAAAGAAGCAGTGTTGTCCAATATAGTGCTGAGGACTGGGAGATGTTTCAAAAAAATGACGATTACGGGGACCCCATAATGTGTGATTATTCCGTTCAGAAAGACAGCAGGATAAAATTATCTGCCACGACAATGCGGTACATAAAAATACTTCAGGAGATTGTATGTCTGTTTAAGGATAAGGATATAAGTGTCGTTGCGGAGATAGGTGTCGGATTTGGCGGGCAGGCAAGGTTAATAGCAGAGTATCTTTCCATCCGGCAATATTTTTTAATAGATATTCCTGAAGCAATCAAATTAGCAGAAACATTTTTAGGTCAATTTGGAGATACAGACAGGTTTGTTTTGTGCGACGGAACAAAACCGCTTGAAAAACGAAACTATGATTTAGTAATAAGCAATTATGCATTTTCCGAATTGACAAAAGAGGTTCAGGATATTTATTTGAATTCGGTAATTTTAAATAGCCGTTTGGGTTATATGATATGGAATGATCTCGGAAAGGAATCCTTTGGTGCATATTCTGTTGAGGAACTTCTGAATATAATACCGGACGCAAAAGTTATGGAAGAAGTTCCTTTGACAGCAGCAAACAATAAACTTATTGTGTGGGGGATATCATGCTGAAAGGCTGCTGCGAGTGCATGTGGCTATTGGAGTGTATGTTAAGATGCAGAGGTAGTTAATGAGTAGTAGGAAAATGCAATTAGTAATATTTGGTGTAGGTGTCCATTACAGACAGATAAAAACAGAATTGGATGAAATTGAGGGTATACAGATAAATGCTTTTTTTGATAACAAAGAGCATTTGAGAGGAACCTATTTGGATGGAATATTGATTCATTCACCGGAAGATTATAAAAATATGCAATTCGACTATATTATCCTGACAAGCAAATATGCGGCAGATATGTATCAACAGCTTATAATGCTGGGCGTTGACAAGAAGAAAATATTATTCTGGGGAAAATTTAAAGCGCAGTTTTCAAAAAGGCGGAAAATATATTACAAATGTAAAGAAAGTGATAGTGGACAGAAAGACAAAATATTGATTATATCAGGGATTGATCATACTGGCGGGGCAATGTCTGCAATTTATGCGGCAAAATGCCTTACGTCTGAAAACTGTGATGTCGACTTGTGCGCGCCTAATGCAGATTATGAGTTGATTCAGGAACTTAATAAATATGGGGTTGATGTTATTATTTATGATGTAATTCCGTATATCAAGGATGAAGAATGGATAAAAAATTATAGGGTAGTTATTGTCAACACATTTCAAAATATACAATGTGCGTTTGAAATTAGCAAGTATAGACCAGTTTTATGGTGGATTCATGAACCGGGGTATGTTTATAATTCGTGCTTAGCAGAATTTTCTGAATACGCAAATACGGAGCAAATTCAAAATATGAATGTATTTGCAGTAAGCGATATTGCATGGAGAAACTTTAGCGCCCATTTTCAAGGTGTGGAAAAGCGCGTACTGCTATATGGCATACCGGATATGTGGGACGCGAGCCCGCAGTTAGGAGAAAAGACCGTTTTTGCTGTGATAGGAGGCATTTCTGAAAATAAGGCACAAGATATTTTCCTGAAAGCGGCAGATAAAATGCGGTCAGCAAGTCAGGCAGAATTCTGGCTGATTGGTTCACTGAGTAAAAGTGATTACGGATGCAGGATTACAGAAATGGCAGAACGAAATTCCAATGTTAAAATAAAAGGGTTGTTGACGCGTAAAGAATTATACAGCCTTTTTCCGCAAATAGATGTCGTAGTCTGTCCCTCAAGGGAAGAAACGATGTCGATTGCAATCAATGAAGGAATGATGTTTGGAAAAGTGTGTATTACAACAGATAATACTGGTGTGGCGGACTATATACAGAATGGCGTAAATGGATTTGTAGTATCGGCAGGGGATGCCGCGGCATTAAGTGACAGAATGCAATGGATTATGGATAATAAGGATCAGATAAAAAGAATTGGGGAGAACGCAAGGAGAACATTTGTGGAGTACTTCACGATAGGGGTTTTTGAAGAAAGAATCAAGAACGCGGTACAGGAAACGATAGCACAATGGGAACAGAGAGGTTAGAAAGGATGCATGTATATATTTGGGGAACCGGAAAGATGGCAACGGGATACTTGGAACAAAATGAATTAAAGATGGAAGAAATTATAGGTTTCATAGAGACAAAAAAAAGTAAGCAAATGTACATGGGCAAAAAAGTATTTGAACCATATGAAATTGCACAAAGAAATGATTATGATTATATTGTAGTGTGCGTGTATTATTATGGCAGACAAATTTATAATATGTGCAGTAAACTTGGCATCGATACAGGAAAATTGGTACTGGTTGATAACTGGGAATGGCTGGATGGCACACCTACAACAGAACTATTATCAAACTATTGCAGAAAAATAAATGAAAAAAATATTGATATAGAAAAAATTTTTCCAAAATTATATGAAACATATTCAAAGGAAATAGATATTCAGGCAGGGCGCTATATTATTGCTTCACGAAACGGATATGATTTATGTGATAAGGGTGCAGTCATTCTGACAGAAGATTTTGCGGCACAGGAATATCAGACAGATTATTTCAGGTATCGTACATTTGAACTGATGGCAAATGAGATAATTAGGAAAAAGGTTATGGGAAATGTTGCCGAATTAGGGGTTTTCAGGGGGACTTTTTCCAGAATGATCAATGCAAAATTTCCGGATAGGAAACTGTACTTGTTTGATACATTTGATTCGTTTGACGAAAATGAATTTCAGGAAGAACGAACACAGGGAAGATGCCCGGAAACTTTCCTGAAGGGATTTAAGGACACGAGTGTGAAGATTGTGTTATCAGTTATGCCGCATCCGGATATGTGTATTGTCAAAAAAGGATTATTTCCGGATACGGCGGAGGGGCTTGAAAATGAAAAGTATGCATTTGTGTCCATAGATGTTGACTTCGAAAAATCTATTTTGGCAGGGATTCGGTATTTTTATCCAAGGCTGAGTGAAGGCGGTGCGATATTCCTCCATGATTATAACAATAGGTTTCTGGAAGGCGTGAAGGAAGCAGTACATAAATATGAGCAGGAAACAGAGAGCAGATTATTGGTGGTTCCATTGGCAGATGAGGGTGGAACATTAGTTGTGGTAAAGTAGAATGAATATATTGTTTGTAACACCAGGTTATCCAAAACGGGGAGAGCCGACGACAGGTTTTCCGAATTATCTGTACAGGGCAGCATTGTCACTGATTCAGCTAGGGCATAAGCCCATTATCCTGACGGCAGGTGACTGGGATGGGCATAGAGTCGAACATGGCATTGATATTTGGACAGTGGGAGTACCGGCATATTACAATTTTAAATCTCAGGCATTTACATATGCATTTGATGTGTTGAGGACAAGCGGTGCATTAAATTGCAGAATAAGGCAATTGCTGCAGAAAATACATATTGATATCATTCAATTTACTTCATTATATGGAACAGCATTGCTTTACCGTGAAAAGGTACCGGCAGTTTTACGGTTATCATCTTATGCCAAAACAGCTTTTTCATCCTATCAGACGCACTCCCCGGCTGTTGTAAAGACGATGACTTTTTTGGAAATATTATCATCAAGCAGATGTAATGCCATTTTTGCGCCGTGTAAAAATAATGCAGTTGCATTTGGCAGGGACTGCAGGAGAAACGTAAAGGTAATTGAAACGCCCTTCATAAATGACGTTCAGGAATATGACAGCCAATTTTATGACAGTAACCTCAATGGAAAGAAGTATGTATTGTTTTTCGGATCTCTTTATGCAGAAAAAGGAATACTTGTTATTGCAGAAATACTTGAAAAGTTTTTGGAGATGAATCCTGATTATTATTTTGTATTTATTGGAAGCACTGAGAGCATAAAAGGTGAAAGTGCGGCGAGAATCCTGCAAAACAAAGCAGGAAACTATGGGGAAAGAATCATAATATCCAATGCTTTGGGACATCAGCAACTGTATCCCGTGATTCAAAAAGCAGATTTTGTTGTATTGCCGTCGTTGATGGAAAATTTATCTAATGCGTGTATTGAGGCAATGTATTTTGAGCGTATTGTCATTGGAACGGATGGTGCAAGCTTTGAACAATTGATTACACATGGTAAAAATGGCTTTCTTTGCCGGATAGGTGATTCGCAGGACTTACTTGATAAAATGCAGATGGCAGTGCTGACAGATGATGACCGGAAAAAGAAAATGGGTAAACTCGCAAGAAAACGAATCGATCAACTGAAACCAGAATACGCAGTTCAAAGATTAATCAGTTTGTATCAATATGTAATAGCAAACAGAGATAATAGGAGAAGCAGCTATATGAATAAGGGAACTATTTCGGTGCTATCAATGCTGACGGGAGCCGTTGCCGGTGCCTGGGCAGTGGGGAAAATGGAACGAGGCATGCGTAAAAAAGCGGAATTGTCATCAGGAAAATTTTCGGCACTGTTTCATGTAATGAACCAATGGGTAAAAGTGAAACAGGATGGGAAGAACTTGTCATCCTATTTTGCACAGAAGGGGTACAGGAAAATTGCTGTTTACGGAATGAGTTATGTGGGAGAGGCACTCCTGCAGGAGCTGCAGGGTTCAGAAATAGAAGTAGTATATGGAATTGACAGGAGGGCATGTTCGACAAAGACCGGTATTGCCATAGTATCGCCAGAGGAGTCCTTGGATAGTGTAGATGCCGTTGTAGTGACAGCGGTTAGTTTCTATGATGAAATTGCTGAAAAACTCAGAGACAAGATGAACTGTCCGATTCTTTCAATAGAGGATGTTTTGTTTGAGGTTTCGTAAGAACTTGGGGGGAAGTATGCAAAATATTGCTCTGATAACAAACACATTACAGGGCGGCGGCGCTGAAAGATGTGCAGCCGATCTGAGTTTGATTTTTTCGGAAAAGGGGTTTGAGGTGTTTGTGTTTACAGATACTGCAATAAATGCTGAGTACGAATATGCAGGGACACTTGTAACCTATGATTTGGTTTTATCTGTAACCAAATCCACACAGGACAGGAACTCTTTGCAGGAAAAAGTAAACGAGCTAAAAGCGCTGAAAGCCAAATACAATATTGATATTGCAATTAGTTTTATGCAAGTGGCAAATTATCTCAATATTCTATCGAAGGACAAAGAAAAAGTTATTCTGACAACACACAGTGTCAATTCGGAATATGCAAAATATGATAAATCCATTTTCTGGGCAGAGGAGACATTTCGCGACTTATATCAGTTTGCAGACTGTATTACATTTCCGTCTGAGTTTTGCAGAAATGACTGGTTAGAGCATTATGGTGATAAGCACAACATCACACGGACAATATATAATCCGGTACACATGATGCACGTCAAGAAGAACGAGAAGAAAGAAAACGTCATTATAGCCATCGGAAGAATGCATGGCATTAAGCGGCAGTGGCATCTAATCAGGGCGTTCGAACACGTGAAAAAATTGTGTCCGGACAGCAGGATGGTCATATTGGGCGATGGAGAATTAAGACCCAAGCTCGAAGATATGATTGCACTGCGTCATTTAGAGAATGATATAGAAATGCCCGGAAATGTTAAGGAAGTTGCGTATTATTTGGAGAAAGCAAAAGTTTTTGCAATGACATCCCGGTGCGAGGCAATGCCATGTTCTGTTCTTGAGGCGTTAAGCGCAGGCGTTCCGGTGGTTTCTTGCGATAGTCCCGGCGGTATCAGGGAAGAATTAGGCATTTCCGATGTACAGAAAAACATTTCGGATCCCCTGATTGGTGAATGTGGAATAATCACGCCGTATATAAGGGAAAGCGGCATGAATGATATTTCAAGAGAGGAAGAAATTTTAGCAGAGGAAATCGTGCGCTTACTAAAGGATGACTGTTTAAGGGACCGGATGCGTAAGGCCGCATATGAGAAGATTCAAAAATTTTCTGCGGATGTCATTGGAGCCGTGTGGATTGATGAAATATTTAACGGTACTTTGAGAGAGGAAATAAATCAGGAGGATTTTAAGAAAATAAGAAACAAACATTTAAACGGTTATCAGGAGCCAGAGATAGCAAATTTAAAAATGTATGTTTCCTATTATAGATTATTGGAAAAATGGATGGCGCTGCATGAAAAGGGCGGTTCGGTAAGACAGTACTTTATGCAGCATAAATGGAACAATATTATTATTTATGGTCTTGGGAAGATGGCGGTTCATTTGCTGAGTGATATTAAGGAAAGTAATATCAATGTTGTATGCGCAATAGACAGGGGCGCCATAAATATATACAGCTATTTTCCGGTAATTACATTGGAGGAAGATGTGCCCCGGGCAGACTGTATCATAATTACGCCTGTTCACGAGGCAGAATCTATCAGACAAAGTTTGAAGGATAGGATATCGATTCCAATGATATCACTATCGGATATTCTTGATGAATGTGTAAAATGAGCTTAGCGATAAGCCGGAAGAAAAAGAGGGTAATGTTTTATGGCTGAAATATCAATCTTAGTGCCGGTATATAATGTTGAGAAGTACCTGGGAGTCTGCATCGACAGCATACTGGCACAGACATTTACTGATTTTGAAGTAATTTGCATGGATGACGGCTCTACGGATCAATCAAGAATTATTCTGGATGAATATGCGCGAAAGGACAGCAGAATAAAGGTAATACATAAAGAAAACACAGGCTATGGGAAAACAATGAACATGGCATTGAACATGGCTAAGGGCAGATATATAGGTATTGTGGAAAGCGATGATACAGTTGAAGCAGATATGTATCAAAGCTTGTATCACGCGGTTACAAGTTATGACTTGGATTTCGTGAAGGCAGATTTTTATGCCGTATATGATAATGAAGACGGAACATTGCGCAAACAGTATCTTAGCCTTACAGATGATTTGACAATGTATAACCGCGTACTCAGTCCCAAATTAGAGCTGGATTCCTTTTTGCTAAAAAAATTTACATGGAATGCTTTGTACAAGAAAGATTTAATTATAAAAAACAACATTCGGTATAATGAAACACCAGGAGCGTCATTTCAGGATAATGGGTTCTGGTTCCAGACATTCTACTGGGCGAAGCGCGTTATGTTTTTGGATAAGGCAGTGTATCATTATCGGCAGGATAATATGCTTTCTTCAATCCATGACAGGCAAAAGGTGTACGCCATGAAGAATGAGTTTGATTTTATCAGGAGTTTCATGAAAAAGCATCATGACGCGCCAAAGGAGCTATACCCGATTTGCTTTCATTTGCGTATGCTGGCATATATAGGAACATTGCAAAGAATTGATCTTTCTTTAAAAAAGGATTTTGCAAGGATAATCGAAAAAGAGCGTGATTATTTTGAGGAGCAGCATGAGGCAGCTTATGATCGCATGAACGAGGAACAAATTTCCATCATTAAAAAACCTGTGAGTTATGTGGAGGATGTCTTGATTGGGTACAGAGAGATAACAAGTGAAGTTTGTGCCGGATATAAAAATATCATTGTATATGGGGCAGGGGCACATGGAGAAAAGGTCGTCTACAGAGTAAAACAAGCTAAGGAAGACCACCAGACGATAAAAGTTGCTGTGACGAGTCTGAATGGGAGGAGCATGACCTGTCAGGGAGAAAAGGTCTGTGAACTGTCAGGCTGTGTGCAAGACAAGGAAAACAGTCTCGTTATATTGGCTGTAAAGGAAAACTCGGATGCGTTTTGCCAGATGCTGGATTGTCTTAGAAAATATAGGTTTTCACATATTATATCGGAGTCGGCAGAGAGATTAACAGGGGGTTGAAATGGAGCAGGCACAGGAATTAATAAACGGGATACAACAGGGGCTTTTGCAGTGGTATGACTTCGGGGAAGAAAGCAGTGTCCTTTTTATTGGCGATGAGAATACTCCGCTGGCGCAGATGCTGTCTGGGAAGAACCTCAGGGTAACATGCGTGATGCCGGAGGGATTGTCCGACGAAGAATGGCAGCAGGAGCATGACAGATATTTTGATTATATCATATGCATACAAGTTCTTGAGACGCAGAAAAATCCAAAAGACATTTTGGAAGGATTTTACAGACTGCTTAAGTTGGATGGTGTGATGCTGCTTGGCATGAACAACCGCATGGGTATACGGTATTTCTGCGGCGACAGGGATATACATACAAACAGGTGCTTTGACAGTATCGAGGGGTATCGCCGTACATATTCCCGAAATGAGGATGTTTTTAAAGGCAGAAGCTACACGAAAGCAGAAATAAAAAGAAAACTGGAAATGGCAGGGTGGGGGCAGTTGCGTTTTTATTCTGTTTTCTCTGATTTAAGGAATCCCACCTTAATCTATTCGGAAAATTATCTTCCAAACGAGGATTTGGCAAACCGCCTGCTGCCATTTTACAATTATCCACACACGGTTTTTCTGAACGAGAGAATGCTGTATGAGGATTTGGTGGATAACGGTATGTTTCATCAGATGGCAAATGCATATTTAATAGAGTGTACAATAAACGGTAAACTGTCGGATATTGACCATGTAACCTGCTCCATGGACAGAGGAAAGGAAAGGGCGCTTTTTACGATTATCCGTCATTCCGGAACTGTGGAAAAGCGGGCGGCGTATCCGGAGGGCAGAAAAAGATTAGAACATTTTGTGGAACATGGACGTGATTTGGAAAGACACGGTATTGCTGTGGTCAGTGCGCAGATAAAAAATGACACATATGTCATGCCGTATGTAAAGGGAGAGGTTGCGCAGTTGTATCTGAAACGCCTTATGAGGACGGATAAACGCAGATTCCTGCAGGAGTTGGATCGTTTTCGGGATTTGATATTACAGTCATCCGATATTGTCAAAGAGGACATCGGCGATGGGGAAGGCGCCATTTTGCGCAGGGGATATCTTGACATGGTTCCACTCAACAGTTTTTATATGGATGGCACGTTTATGTTTTATGATCAGGAATTTTGTGAGGAGAATTATCCGGCAAATGCGATTATTACAAGAATGATTACGACGCTCTACAGCGGAAACTGGGAACTCGACAAATTGATACCGATGGAAGAGCTGTTTGAAAGATATCACTTATCACAAAATATGTCCCATTGGTTGGAAATGGAGCGGATGTTTCTTTCCGGTCTTTTGAATGCGGAGCAGCTTAGAATTTACTATGGGGAACATCGAATTGGCGACGAAGGTATAAACTCAAACCGTCAGCGCATAAACTGTTCGGATGCGGAATACAGAAAAATATTTATAGATATTTTCAAGGGTGTTGATACACGTAAGCTTATCCTTTTTGGCTCGGGAAATTTTACGAATAAATTTTTGGCATTGTATGAAAAGGATTATCCTGTATTTGCCATAATAGATAATAATGCAGACAGATGGGGGAAAAAAGTAAACGGGATCGAAATACAGTCTCCGGATTTATTAAATCAGCTCCCATGTGATACATATAAAGTGATTGTATGTATCAAAAACTACGCTTCGGTTATCAACCAGCTGGAAAGTA
This sequence comes from uncultured Lachnospiraceae bacterium, assembly GCA_910579275.1. Classification (GTDB taxonomy): domain Bacteria; phylum Bacillota; class Clostridia; order Lachnospirales; family Lachnospiraceae; genus COE1. The sequence goes on along the minus strand of CAJTTO010000006.1, from coordinate 21,053 downwards.
TGGGCGTAACGGATTACGGAATCTATGATGCAAACATCGGGTATGGGAGAAAGCCAAAAGTATCCATCGCACAGGAGTGTGCGAAAACTTCCTCTAAAAATTACCATGTCGGGTATATTTCAGGAGTTTTTGACCTGTTTCATATCGGACATCTGAATCTGTTGAGACGTGCCAAGGAACAGTGTGATTATCTTATAGTAGGTGTGGTGACGGATGAGGGCGTGCGCAGCATCAAAAGGGTAGAGCCTTTTGTGCCTTTCGCGGAGCGGATAGAGATGGTTCGTTCCTGCCGTTATGTCGACGAGGCAGTTGAAATACCGCTGCAGTATAATGATACAAGGGAGGCATACAAGCTGTATCATTTTGACTGCCAGTTTTCAGGAAGTGATTACAGGGATAACCCGGCTTGGCTAAGCAACAAGGAGTTTTTGGAGCAGAATGGTTCTGCAATGGTATTTTTTCCATACACGGAGAGTACAAGCTCCAGCAAGATAAAGGCGCTCATTGAGAAAAGGCTGATGTAATGGGGATGGATATTCACACAGACCAATTGCAGGGGCAATCAGTACGCAGACAACCGTAAAAATAACAGGGGGAGTAGATATGGAGAAGTTTCAGTGTACGACCGATGAAATCAAAAGACAGGCGAAGCAAATAAAAGAAAGATTCTTTGAAGAAACGAAAGGGGAACACCTTGTTATATTTGGGTGTGGTGAATGTGGGCATAAAATATATAATCTGCTGAACAGCTATGACAGAAGCGTACTGTGCTTTTGCGACAACGGGATAGCTGGCGGAGTGGATCAACCAACAGGACTTAAAATTATTCGTCCCGAAGAATTAAGCAGCACAGTCAGCAATCCGTCAATACTGGTTAGTGTCGGGGATGAAAGTGCATGTCAGTCAATCTGCCAGCAGCTATTGTCATTCGGTTGTGAAAAAACGCAGATACATATTATGAATGAATATTTTTACTGGCAGACATGGGAATATTTTGAGTCAAATATAGAAAGATACAGAAAAGTATACCAGCTTTGGGAGGATAAATTTTCCAGAACGGTATATCTCGAAAAATTGAAGAAAGCATTTGGGCTAAGCAGCATATCAGGGATTGTCCGTCCAAGTGAAGAAGAATATTTTGATGAAGTAATTACTTTGACAGAAAATGAAATGTTTATAGACTGTGGAGGCTTTGATGGCGATTCAGCAGTACGTTTCATAGAAAGATGTGGTGGAAAATATAGAGGAATTGTCATTTTTGAGCCTGAGATGTGTAAAAGGGAAGCAATAGAGAGGAGCATGGACGGGCGTCAATATGAGCTGGTTCAGGCAGGTGTATGGAGCGAGAATACCAAACTTTGCTTTGATGCGAGAGGAACGAGCAGCTCCCATATATCGCAGCAGAGAGGCGGCTGCCTGATAGAGACCGTTGCGCTGGATGAGACCGTCCATGACAGAAAACCGACATATATCAAGATGGATATCGAAGGCGCAGAACAGGAAGCTTTAAAAGGGTGCAGGAAAATCATACAGGATTACAGACCCAAACTGGCAGTATGCATCTATCATAAGCCGGAGGACTTATTTGAAATCCCGATTATGATAAAAGAAATGAATCCGGCGTACAAACTGTATGTAAGACAGTATGCGGATGCGTGGTATGACACGGTACTATATGCGGTATAACGAAAGAGGACTGTTCATGAGTTCTGTTATTTATAGCCATCCGTTTAGAAACTTAATCAATAAAAGCTGTTCATTTTGAACAGCTTTTATGTTATGATGGAACAGATACAACGGATCAAGAACAATTAACCACATACAGGAAAGGCGAAGCAGATTATGGAAAGGACAGTGGCGATCGGAATTCAGGATTTTTCAAAAATCATTGAGAATCAATATTTTTATATTGACAAAACTTCGTTTATTCAGGAGTGGTGGGAGAGCGGGGATGACGTGACGTTGATTACCCGCCCGCGGCGCTTTGGAAAGACACTGAACATGAGCATGGTAGAGCAATTTTTTTCCCTGAAATATGCGGGAAGGAGTGATTTGTTTGAGAATCTTTCCATTTGGAAGGGAAAAGCTCCTGATGATAAAAACGCGGCAGGCGTTTATAATTACAGGCAGTTACAGGGAACATATCCTGTCATCAGCCTGTCGTTTGCGAATATCAAGGAAGTTACCTATGAGCTGACGAGGAAAAAAATATGCCAGATGCTCACGAAGCTTTATGCCAGCTATGCGTTTATATTGGACAGTGACCTGCTCTATGAGACAGATAGGGATTACTTTAAGCGGGTTTCGGTGGATATGGATGACAGCGATGCAACACTTGCGTTATATCAGCTATCTGATTTTCTGCACCGCTTTTATGGCAAAAAGGTCATTATCCTTTTGGATGAATACGATACACCAATGCAGGAAGCGTATGTGCGTGGGTTCTGGGAGGAGCTTGTGGCTTTTACCAGAAGCCTGTTCAATGCGGCATTTAAGACCAACCCATTTCTTGACCGCGCGATTATGACAGGAATAACTTGCATCAGCAAGGAATCAATTTTTTCGGATTTAAACAACCTCAAAGTTGTCACGACAACTTCAGATGAATATGCGGCTTCATTTGGTTTTACGCAGGAGGAAGTGTTTGCGGCACTGCGTGAATATAATCTTGACAGTGAAAGGCAAGATGTGCGAAGATGGTATGATGGTTTTACCTTTGGTGATAAGACGGACATTTACAATCCGTGGTCCGTATTGAATTTTTTGGATAAAAGGGAGTTTGGGACATACTGGGCAAATATAAGCTCCAACAGCCTTGTGGGCAAGCTGATACGCGAAGGAAACAAAAATATTAAACAAAGTTTTGAAAAATTGCTGAATGGAGAGAACATTAAGGCGCCAATTGACGAACAGATTGTATATAATCAGCTGGATGGCAGTCAGAATGCGACATGGAGCATTCTGCTCGCGAGCGGGTATCTAAAAACCTTACAGGTAGATAACACAGCTATGATAAATGGGCTTGGCAGAATGATGTACGAACTGACGCTTACGAACGTAGAAGTGCGGATGATGTTTGAAACCATGATAAGCGGCTGGTTTTCCGGACGGTCGGAGGACGATTACAACGATTTTATCAGAGCGCTGCTGGATGGGAATATCAAGCAGATGAACATTTACATGAATCGGGTGGCACTGGAGACAATCAGCTATTTTGACAGCGCGGAGAACCCGTCCAGACGGGAACCGGAGCGGTTTTACCATGGCTTTGTCCTAGGACTTCTCGTGGAGCTGCGTGAAAAGTACGTGGTGACGTCCAATCGTGAGAGCGGCTATGGGCGGTATGATATTATGCTTGAGCCGCGCAATAAACAGGATGCCGCAATGATTATGGAATTTAAGGTGCGGGATGAGGACGAAGAGAAAACGCTGGAGGATACGGTAGAGGCAGCTCTTTGCCAGATTCGGGAAAAGAAGTATGCGCAGATCCTCGTCAGCAAAGGCATTCCGGCGGCGAATATCCGCAGCTATGGATTTGCCTTTCAGGGGAAAAAGGTTTTGATAGGATAAAGGCAGGAGGACAAGGGGTTGAACATCGTTTGTGCACCGGCGGGAATGGTTGGCAGGGAGAATCCGCGTCAGGGAGTGGCGGATATTGCAGCTGCCGGATTTCGTGACATGTTATTGGACATGTCGCTGTACTGTACGCCGGCAGAATTGGAGAGAAATGAAGCGGCGGTGCTGCAGAGAAAAATGTGCGAGGAAACGGCAGGGCTGCGGAACCAATGCAGGAAAAACGGCATGCGCACAGGTGTCGCATACGCGCCGTACCTGATGCGGGATACGAAATGTGCGGACACTGGCAAAATTATGACACATATGTCAGAAATAAGCATAAAAACAGCGGCGCAAAACGGATGTCGGTATATTGTGGTAAGACCGCTGTACGGCGGCATTGCGGAAAAGGATTTGTGGAAAGCGAACAGGGAATATTATCTGAAACTGGCAGAAACGGCAAAGGACTGGAACATGATGATTCTGCTTGAGAACCAGTGCAAAAATAAAAACGGACATCTGCTGCGCGGCGTGTGTTCCGACGCTGTCTGCGCGGCAGAATGGATTGACGCGCTGAACAGGGAAGTGGGCGCAGAGCGGTTCGGGTTTTGCATGGATGTCGGCGTATGCAGCATCTGCGGTCAGAATATGTATGATTTCATTCTGACAATGGGGGACAGGCTAAAGGCTGTCATTTTGCGCGACTGTGACGGATGCCATGAAAGCGCCCTGCTGCCGTTCACCTGTGCAGCTCAGGGACGGTCACAGACAGACTGGCTCAACCTGATTCGCGGGCTGCGGGAAATTTTCTTTGACGGTCAGCTGATACTGAATATAAAAGACACGGCAACAGCATTTTCGCCAATCCTGCGCCCTGGCCTTTTGGCAATGGCAAAGGCGGTTGCGGATTATTTTAAGTGGCAGATTGAGATGGAACAGGTTTTACAAAAGTTTTCGTCGCGTGTTCTTTTTGGCGCCGGAAATATGTGCCGCAACTATATGAAGTGCTACGGGGAAAAATATCCGCCGCGCTTTACGTGCGATAATAACAAGGCGCTGTGGGGTTCGGATTTCTGTGGCCTTGAGGTGAAAAATCCGGAGTGCATCAAGGCGCTGGACAAGGATTGCGCGGTGATTATCTGCAATGTTTATTACAAGGAAATTGCCGCGCAGCTTGGGCAGATGAATGTCGAGAACCCGATTGTGTATTTTAATGACGAGTATATGCCGTCGTTTTACTTTGACAGGATAAAGCGGGATGTGTGGAATGGGGGGCAGGGATGAATATAGGTGTACAGACCCAGAATATCGTTGCGGACACAAATCCGTCAGAAGGATTTGGGATGCTTTCCGAGATAGGCTTTTCCAGTGTAGATTTCAGCCTGAACGGTTATCTGAAAAATACATCAATTTACGAGGCGGAGCTGAATGACTTTTTCAGCCGTCCGCTCTCTGCGCTTGAGCAGTTTTTTGCGCCGCATAAGCTGGGAGCCAAAAAGGCGGGAATAACCATCAGCCAGATGCATATGCCATATCCTGTCTATGTGCCAAGGGGCAGCAGCCGGCTGAATGAATATCTGCAAAAGGAAGTGGCGCCCAAAAGTATGCAAATCTGTCATTTTTTCGGCTGTCCGTATATTGTGGTTCATGGATTTAAGCTTGCCCACTATCTGGGGACGGAGCAGGCGGAATGGGAGCAGACCCAGCGGTTTATTGATTCGATTGCCCCCATGGCAAAGGAAATGAACATTACCATATGTATAGAGAATCTGTATGACAGTGTGGCAGGGCATTTGGTCGAGGGACCATGCTGCGATGTCCGCAAGGCAGTCGAGAGAATCGACCGCATCAATGAAAAATACCACGCTCAAGTGCTTGGATTCTGCTTTGACACGGGGCATGCAAATCTTGTCGGAATTGATTTTGAGCAGTTCATCACGGCACTTGACTATCGGTTGAAAGTGCTTCATATTCATGACAATGACGGGATAGATGATCTGCACCAGATACCTTTTACTTTCACAAGGACGCGGGAGAATGCGTCGTCCACGGACTGGGACGGTTTCCTTCAGGGACTCCGGAACATTCACTTTGACAGGACACTTAGTTTTGAGACAGCGCCTGTGCTAAAAGCATTTCCGGAGCAGCTGAAACTGGACGCGCTGGCATTCATTTATAAAATTGGGGCGTATTTTTCCAAATCTGTGGAGGAAAGGGACGGCTGCACGGAATGTTAGGTGTTCTTGGAACGGAGTAAACAATGACAGGGGGAAACGGGAATGATGGATGAGAGGATGCTGACGTTTATACACTCCTTTGACTGTGAAAAACCGCCTTATCTGGGTGCGCTGGAAAAGTATTCCATAGAGACGAACGTGCCGATTATCAGACCGCAGATGCAGAGCCTTCTGCGGCTCCTTGTCACATGGGGGCGTCCGATGCGCATTCTTGAAGTCGGCACGGCGATTGGCTTCTCGGCATTGCTGATGAGTGAATATGCGCCGCAGGGGTGTCAGATAACGACGATTGAAAAGTATGAAAAACGCATCCCGATTGCAAGGGAAAATTTTGAAAAAGCAGGGAAGTCAGACTGTATCACGCTTCTTGAGGGAGATGCCGCAGAGCTTCTGGCATCCCTGAATGAGGACGGCGCATTCGACTTGATATTTATGGATGCGGCAAAGGGACAGTACATTAATTTCCTGCCCGATATCCTGCGGCTCTTGTCGCCGGGCGGGCTGTTGGTGTCTGACAATATTTTGCAGGAGGGCGAGCTGATCGAGTCAAAGTATGCGGTAATCCGCAGAAACCGCACCATCCATAACAGGATGCGCGAATATTTATATCAGCTGACACACTGCGAGGAACTGGAAACAACGATACTGCCTATTGCGGACGGGGTGACGCTCTCCGCAAAAAAAGGAAAACGATGACGGAGGACTAGCATGAACAATAAAAGACAAGGGAAACCAGAGCTTCTGGTTCCGGCAAGCAGTCTTGAGGTTTTGAAGACGGCGGTTCTGTTTGGAGCGGACGCCGTATATATCGGCGGCGAGGCATTCGGCCTGCGCGCCAAGGCAAAAAACTTTTCCGCTCAGGAGATGGCGGAGGGAATCCGCTTTGCGCACGCGCATGACGCAAAGGTGTATGTGACGGCGAATATTCTTGCGCACAATGATGACCTTGAGGGCGCGCGCGCGTATTTTGAAGAATTAAGGGAGATGCGGCCGGATGCGCTGATTATATCCGACCCGGGAATGTTTATGATTGCGCGGGAAGTCTGCCCTGAAATCGACATCCACATATCCACGCAGGCAAACAACACTAATTACCAGACATATCGTTTCTGGTGGCAGCAGGGCGCAAAGCGCGTCGTGTCGGCGCGGGAGCTTTCACTTGCGGAAATCCGGCAGATTCGGGACAACATTCCGGCTGAGATGGAAATTGAGAGCTTTATACATGGGGCGATGTGCATTTCCTATTCAGGAAGGTGTCTGCTGTCAAATTACTTTACGGGGCGCGACGCCAACCGCGGCGCGTGCACGCATCCCTGCCGCTGGAAGTATGCCGTGGTTGAGGAGACACGCCCGGGGGAGTATATGCCGGTGTATGAGAATGAGCGCGGAACTTATATTTTTAATTCTAAGGATTTGTGTATGATCGAGCATATCCCCGAGATTGTAGGCGCCGGGATAGACAGCCTGAAGATAGAGGGGCGCATGAAAACGGCGCTCTATGTGGCATGTGTGGCGCGCACTTACAGAAAGGCGATTGACGACTTTTTCACGTCGGAGGAGACATACCGGGGCAATATGGAATGGTACCGGTCTGAGATTGCCAAATGTACCTACCGCCAGTTTACCACGGGATTTTATTTCGGGAAACCGGATGAGAATACGCAGATTTACGACAGCAACACATATGTCAATGAGTATGTCTACCTTGGCATCGTGGAGATGGTCGACGAGCGCGGCAGGGCAAAATTTGAGCAGAAAAACAAATTCTGCGTCGGGGAAACGATTGAGCTTATGAAACCGGACGGACGCAATATCCATACAAAAGTGCTGGCGATGTACAGCGAGGAGGGAGAGCCGGTGGAGAGCTGCCCGCACTCGCGTCAGGTTCTGTATGTGGAGCTGGCGGACAAGCCGGAGGCATATGATTTGATGCGTGTTGAGACCGCAAAAAGCAGGCAGGCCACGCCGGAGGTATAAATAAACAAAAATCAGGCTTTTTTGAAAATGATATCTATACAAAGTGTTTAAATCGGAAAAAACAGTCGAAATTTTTCAAGAAAGCCTTGATTTTTTACCCGAGATATATTATTGTATAAAAAGTAAAAGAAATAAGGCATAGTTATATGAAATGCAATAATGTAATGATTCAAAATAACATATCATGATAGTGCGGACGAAGGTGTTCCAAAAAAGAAGTATCTCTTTTTTTGGAACTTTTTTACTTATACGCACAACGCTATATTGCATGAAATATGCGCTATATACGACCGAGGTAATGAGCGGGGTATCATGATCCATAGAAAGTGAGGAAATCAATATGAGTGAAGCGTTAAACGTGGAAAAAATCTTTGGGGAGAAGGTCTTTACGCCTGAAAAGATGAAGGAGCGGCTGACAAGAAAGGTTTTTCTGGAAGTAAAGCGGGTGATGGAGCATGGCGGCGAGCTTTCCATGACGACTGCCGATGTCGTGGCAAAGGCCATGAAGGACTGGGCTGTCGAGAACGGCGCCACACATTATACACACTGGTTCCAGCCGCTTACGGGAATTACGGCGGAAAAACATGACTCTTTTGTTTCCCATCCTGACGCGGACGGAAAAATGCTGATGGAGTTCTCGGGCAAAGAGCTGATTAAGGGTGAGCCGGACGCTTCCTCATTTCCTTCCGGCGGTCTTCGCGCTACATTTGAGGCGAGGGGATATACGGCGTGGGACATCACATCACCCGCTTTTCTGAAAGAATCCGGATGCGGCGTCACGCTTTGCATTCCGACGGCATTCTGCTCATACACAGGTGAGGCGCTTGACAAGAAAACACCGCTTCTGCGTTCCATGGAAGCGCTGAGCGAACAGGCGCTGCGCATTGTAAAACTGTTCGGAAACAAAGGTGCCACGAAGGTTACCGCATCGGTAGGGCCTGAGCAGGAATATTTCCTTGTGGATAAGGATCTCTATATGCAGCGAAAGGATTTGATGTTTGCCGGACGCACACTTTTCGGCGCGCCTGCACCGAAAGGACAGGAGATGGAAGATCACTACTTTGGTGTCATCAAAGAGCGCGTCGGCGCATATATGAAAGATTTGAACGAGGAGCTGTGGAAGCTGGGTGTTACGGCGAAGACACAGCACAATGAGGTTGCCCCGGCACAGCACGAGCTTGCCCCGATTTATGAGACTGCGAATATCGCGGTTGACCACAACCAGCTGGTGATGGAGGCGATGAAGCGCGTCGCAATCAAGCATGACTTGAGATGCCTGCTCCATGAGAAGCCGTATGCGGGAGTCAACGGTTCCGGAAAGCACAATAACTGGTCTATCACGACGGACAACGGAGAGAATCTTCTTGATCCGGGGGACACGCCGAACAAAAATATTCAGTTTCTTCTGGTACTTGCCTGCATTATGCGGGCGGTGGATATTCATGCGGATTTGCTCCGCCAGTCGGCTTCCGATGTGGGAAATGACCACAGGCTTGGCGCGAATGAGGCGCCGCCTGCAATCATTTCCATCTTCCTCGGAGACCAGCTTGAGGACGTCGTGCGCCAGCTTGTGGAGACCGGCGACGCGGCAAAGGTAAAGCAGGGCGGAAAGCTTGAGACCGGCGTTTCGACACTTCCGGATTTTGAGAAGGATGCGACGGACAGAAACCGGACATCACCGTTTGCCTTTACGGGAAACAAGTTTGAGTTCCGCATGGTTGGTTCCGCGGACTCCATTGCCAGCCCGAATACGACACTGAACGCGATTGTCGCAGAGGCATTCTGCGAGGCGGCAGACAGGCTCGAGAAGGCATCCGATTTTGATTTGGAAGTCCATGATATGATCAAGGAATATATGACAATGCACCAGAGAATTGTCTTTAACGGCGACGGTTACTCGGACGAGTGGGTGGCAGAGGCGCAGCGCCGCGGACTGCCCAATATCAAGTCCATGATTGAGGCGGCAGCTACCATCACGACAGACAAGGCAGTTTCCCTGTTTGAGAAATTCGGCATCTTTACAAAGGTCGAACTTGAGTCCCGCGAGGAGATTATCTATGAGACCTACGCAAAGACCATCAATATCGAGGCGCTTACCATGATTGACATGGCGGGCAAGGATATTATTCCGGCGGTTGCCTCTTATGCGGGAGAACTGGCAAATTCGGTAATTGCCATCAAGGAGGCTGGTGCGACGGCAGCGGCGCAGGTGGAAATGCTCGAGGAGGTAGACGGACTTTTGGCAGAAGCCAAGAAAGCACTCAACACGCTGAGAGAAGTGGAGGCGGGTGCGTCCAAAATATCCGATGCGAAGGAACTGGCATTCTATTACAAAGATACTGTAACAGTGGCAATGGAGGCACTGCGTGCACCGATTGATAAGCTTGAGATGATAGTCGACAGTACAATCTGGCCGATTCCTACATATGGAGATTTGATGTTTGAGGTATAAAATTATGCTATAACAGAAAGACGGACTGGAAGGTTCGTCTTTCTGCTATGCACTGCGGTTTATATGGGATGGGACAGGTTTTTAAAACGATTTGGAGCATGGGGAAAGGAGAATCATATGAGTGAGTCAAAAATTTTGCTGGAGGAATGGTCGCCGGTATGCAATATTCAGGCATTTGTGGAGCGGACGGAAACAAGCTGCTATTTTTACTTATGGATAAACCCGGGGACTGACAATACAGCTGTGAAAAGCTGCTGGATTTGCAATACCACCAAGGCGCCGAAGAAGCTGGATGTGAACGCGATGAAAAAGGGGATGGCGCCTGCCATGCCGGAGGCGTATGTGCTGCATGACCCGGACGGGATGGAGCTGGATGCGGAGAAACTGCGGATTGTGTGGTTTGAGGAGGGCAATGCGGCGGCACTGCTTTCGGAGGAGGATATCATATGTGTAATTCCCTGCTGGAGCGGGTTTGAGGGATTTCATGGCTATGCAAAGTATGTGAAAGGCGCAACGCCCTGCGCATGGGGACTGGAGGATGCACTGGAAACAATGGGAGAGCGCGTGGGACGCAGCCGGGATTTCTGGGACTGGTTTGAATTTGAGCCGGACTATTGGAAAATCACACAGAAAATGCATATGGATGCCCTTGAAAAGTTTTTTGGACGGTGTGAAAATTATTATGCGATAGACGGCGAACAGTTTCCGCCGAAGGCATTAATCAGGGGCACGAGAGACGGCGTGATTTATGGGATTACAGCGGGGGTAAGTCTGATTCCGATGCCCAATATTGAACTTTATGATCCGGATGAATTTCGGACGGACAGGAGAACGGAGCTTGGCTTTGCAGCCGCGGCAATGCACGAGGAACTGTGCAGCCCAATGTATTCTTATCTGTCGGCGCTGTCGGCATATCCGTGGCGGGAAAACACGTTTCTGGCACATGGGCATACGATTCCGTTTCGGCAGATTGCAGGGTTTGCGGCGGTGCTGCTTGTCAATCCGAAGCTGGTTCCGGAACTGGAATGCCCTGAATATGAGCCATTTCGGGGAGATGCGGTCAATTTACTGTGGGTTGTTCCGATTACCGATGAGGTGTATCAGTTTGCGCAGGAGCATGACATTGACGAGACACTGCGGACCTGCGGCGACATCGCAAAAATCCATATTTTTGATGGCTCGAACAAGTTTATGGTATAAAAATAGGATAATTTTGTGGAACTACGGAGGATGTGTTTGTGGAAATTGTGATATCGCTAGTTGTATGTTTTATCGCTGGTATGGGAGCCGGACTCGGAACAGGGTTTGCCGGAATGAGTGCTGCGGCAGTGATTAGCCCGATGCTGATAACATTTTTGGGAATGCCTGCATATGAAGCCGTGGGGATTGCCCTTGCAAGTGATGTGCTTGCGAGCGCGGTCAGCGCCTATACGTATGGCAGGAACAAGAATCTGGATGTCAAAAACGGCATGGTGATGATGCTGTCTGTTCTTTTGTTTACACTGGTGGGAAGCTTTGTGGCAAGTAGGGTGCCGAATGCGGCGATGGGCAGCTTTTCCACGGTAATGACACTGTTGGTCGGCATCAAGTTTATTGTCCGGCCGGTCATGACGACGAAGGAGAGAATGGCAGATGTCCGTCCGCAGAAACGATTTGCCCAGTCGGTGATAAGCGGCATGGCAGTAGGCTTTATCTGCGGCTTTGTCGGCGCTGGCGGCGGAATGATGATGCTTTTGATACTGACAAGCATCCTTGGCTATGAGTTGAAAACGGCAGTAGGGACAAGTGTGTTTATCATGACGTTTACTGCACTGACGGGAGCCGGAAGCCATTTTGTGATAGGCGGCATGCCAGCATTTTTGCCGTTGGCGCTGTGTATCGCGTTTACTTTTTTGTGGGCGCGTATTGCGGCGCGGTTTGCAAACAAGGCAAGTGCGGCAACGCTCAACCGCGCCACGGGAGTTGTCCTGACGATTTTGGGCGCCGCGATATTTCTGGTCAATATTTTTGTGTAGTTGCTTCACGGTTCCCGCGCCTCCTTTGATGGAGACGCGGGGATTTTCTGTATTATTGCAGCTCTGACGCAATGCTCCCCAAAAGTTCCCATGCGGCATCACGCTCCCGCTTTTGTTCCGGTGTCAGGTTTTCGTAGGGGCACAGCATGGGATGCTGCCGCGCAATGTCGTTGCGTGTCGGACCGTAGCTCCAGTTATAGTAAGTATAAAAGCGCAGCCAGCGGGTGTGGTCCAGTCTGCGGTACATGTCGTGCACGGCATTGGACTGCTTGGTTTTACAGTATTGCAGATATGCCTTTTGAATAATTTCGGACGTCAGTTCTGTGAGCGCTTCGTCTTTTAAGAGAACGCGTATTTTCATCAGGATATGGTCGGCAGCTGCTATTTTGGATTCCCGATGAAAGGCGTCAAGCTCCTCCCATGTCTTTGTGGGGTAGGAGACAGATTTGCAAAAAATTTCGTTGATGGTGATGGCTGCTTTGTTCAGTGTGGTTCGCATAATCTGGTTTGGCGTGTAGATTTCTTCGTTTGTGCCAAAATACGTTACACCGGGCGTCTTTCGGTTGCTGTGCAGATGAATTTGTCCCTGCACCTGATAATAACTGCTGAGCCGCCAATAAATATTCCAGCCGTCCGGCTCATTGTCGGGACAGATAATAATACGATCCGCCTGATTCATGAGCGCATGGTTTTCCTCCCATAATTCTGTGTGAAAAATCAGAGAGTCCGTCGTTTCGGATACAGTATCCAAAGAAAATGTTTCGCGCAGGTGACGGTGCATGGCAAGAAACTTTGTCGCATCGCCAAAGATATGATAGGCGACATGCTGGTCTACGGCAATGATATTTGTCAGGATTGCCCGCTCGAGAATACAGTGTCCGTAGTTGCCGAATCCAATGATTACAATAGTGGTTTCAGCACTGCACAGCGGTTTGGAGTGCCAGTATTGTCTGGCGCAGCAGTCATAACTATGAAAAAAATTGATGTTTCCTGAGAGATAATCCTGCCCGTTTGTCGTTCTGGCGTACACTTCCACTGGCAGTGTATGTAAATCCACCGCGCGGGTGTTGGCGCCGATGTCATTTTCCTTCATCAGAAAAATCTTGCACTTGGCACCGATGTTTTTCTTGTGCGCTACAATTCTTGCGGGGGAAGCGTTGATAAACAGGCATGGATAGTCCGGAAATTCTGTCTGCTCATCTCTTTTTTCACCAAAGATGATAACCGTGTCCGGTTCTTCCCGATGGATATTAGCCGCAAGCGTGCAGGATTCCACACCGCAGTCTGCAAAATAATACCAGTTTTTATGGCGCTGGAATCCGAGCAGAAAGAGCGGAAGACCTTCGCTGGTGACAAAGGACACGGCCGCGCCAAACAGCGTCATCATAATGCCGGCAGACATCAGCAGAAAAACGACCCCGACGGCCTGCCCCAGCGGAGTCACCGGCGTCAGGTCGCCGTACCCGACAGTCGTCAGTGTGACAAGCGAATACCAGAACGCGTCTTTAAAGGAACGGATTGTTGCCGCGCTGTCATTGTACTCCGAAAGGCAGAGAACGGTAAGCAGCCCGATATAGATTGTGAGCAGGAAAAATGTCATGCCCAGATAGATTTTGTGTTTTCTCCGCATAAGGCTTGCCCTCCTGTTTTGGATTGTCTATAAAAATATTATACTAGCTCTGTCCGGAAAGGTAAAGGCGTGTCAGGCATCAAGCCATGCAAAACCACTTCGCGGAGGTTTTGTGTGTCAGGCTGAACTTAATATGTGTTGACAAAAACTTCCATACTGTTATAATGAGAATTAGAATAATTCTAAAGTGTGTTTGATTTATTTAGTGGGGATTGTTATGACCAAATATGCCGAACTAATTTTAGACATTGTGAATAATTCCAAAGAGCATCTATCTGCCGAGCAGATTTTCTTGCGTTTAAAGGAGACGAACAGGGGCGGTTCACTGGCTACTGTGTACAATAATTTGTCGTTTTTGTACAAGGAGGGGTTTATCCGAAAGATTTCCGTCGAGGGATACCCTGACCGCTATGACAACATCCGGCGGCATGACCATCTTGTATGCAGACGCTGCGGGAAGCTGTCGGATGTTTTGCTGGATGATTTGACTGAAACGCTGCAAAAACAGATAGGTGTTCCACTGCTCTCTTACGATTTGAAGATGAGCTATCTGTGTGAAGAATGTTTAAAAAAAGAAAATTCGAAATGAAAGTTTATTGAAGGAGGACACTATGAAAACAAACAAATATGCGGGAACGCAGACAGAGAAAAACCTTGAGGCGGCATTTGCCGGAGAGTCACAGGCAAGAAACAAGTACACATACTTTGCATCTGTTGCCAAAAAGGAAGGCATGGAGCAGATTTCTTCCCTGTTCCTCAAAACAGCTGATAACGAGAAAGAACACGCGAAAATGTGGTTCAAGGAATTGAACGGAATTGGAAATACCGCAGAAAATCTCTGTGCGGCTGCGGAAGGGGAAAACCATGAGTGGACGGATATGTATGAGGAATTTGCCAAGACAGCCGAGGCGGAAGGATTTGCGGAGCTTGCTGCGAAATTCCGCATGGTCGGTGCAATCGAGAAGCATCATGAGGAGCGTTACCGTGCCCTTTTGAAGAATATAGAAACGGCATCCGTATTTGAAAAGAGCGAGGTCAAGGTATGGGAGTGCCGTAACTGCGGTCACATAGTCGTGGGTACTAAGGCACCGGAAATTTGTCCGGTATGTAACCACCCGCAGAGTTATTTCGAGATTAGCGCAGAGAATTATTAATGTTTGTATGCGTATAAACAATACCAAATAACTTGTCTGTTTTTCCGACTGCACATGACAAAAAACTTCGCCGCAGTCTGCTGCGTCCATATTTTTTGTCATGCACACTGGAAAAAATATTCTGCATTATCGACATCTTTATTTACGAAACGGTGTATGGGTACTCCGTCCGGTTAGAAATCAAATTGCGTCGTTAAATATTTAATACAGAATATTTATGTGGAAAGGGTCATAGAATATGAAAATCAGAAAAAAATCTTTTGATACAGCGCTCGACGCTGTTTCCCGTCTTGTGGAAATGGAGTACGTGCCGCAGAATCAGGAGTTGAATGATATCCACCAGCGTTTGATGAAAGGACGCAGTGCGTTTGAGCAGGCCGCGACAAAAACGATGGATGCCGTTATCCGCATGAGTGCCATGGACTTGACGCTCGAGACAAACGCTGATGTGATAGAGCAGATTAATGCTTCGATGGGAGCGGCGGTTGACAATATCAGCGGGTCGGCAGGCTCCACGGCTAGGATTGCATCTGAAGTCTCGAAGGCGCATGAAAATCTGACCTCCACGATTATTGAGGTCTCAGACGAATCCGGCAGAATCATGGAGGATATCCGCAGCTGTGAGAGCGAGCTGACTTCTATTTCGGGTCTGTCTTCCTCTGCAATATCCACTGCCGAGGGGATGAAGTCGGATATTGGCGGATTGATTGAGACTGTCCGCAATATGACAGAAGCCATTGCTGCAATCAACTCCATCTCTGCCCAGACGAACCTTTTGGCGCTGAATGCTTCCATAGAAGCCGCGCGTGCGGGGGATGCCGGCAGGGGATTCTCGGTTGTCGCGGAGGAAATCCGCAGTCTGGCAGAGGAGGCAAAATCACTGACAGGGCGCATGGGGACGTTTGTAGCCGAAATTCAGGAGGCTTCCCGCAAAAGCTCTGACAGTGTGGACACGACAGTCACCGAGCTGGAACGCATCAATGACAACATTCAGAATGTGTGGAAGATTACGGGGCAGAACCGCAAAGGTATGGATCACATTGCAGACTCCGTATCTTCCCTTGCAGCCGTCAGTGAGGAAATCAGCAGCAACATGCATGAGCTGGACAACCAGATGCAGAACATCAATGGGGAGTGTCTGGATCTGCGAGGCAACATGGATTCTCTGGCAGCTTCGAGCAGCGCAATTGCAGCGCTTGTAGCGCCATCTAAAATCATTGAAAAGCATCTGGAAGAATCCACCCGGATTATGGGCGCCATGGTGCAGGACGCATTTTACATGCTGGATAACAAAGTCATCCTAAACTGCCTGAACAGTGCAGTTGACGCACACCACAGCTGGCTGAATACACTCGCGGAAATGGCGCAGACAGGATCATTAAAGGTTTTGCAGACTGACTGCACCAAGTGCGGGCTTGGCCACTTTTATTATGCGTTGCGGCCGGTCAATCCGCAGATAACAGGTATCTGGAATGGCCTTGAGACAAAACATAAAACCTTTCATTCCTATGGGACACAAATGATTCGTGCCATCCAGTCCGGGCACGGTGACGAGCTGCAGCGTATCTATCAGGAAGCGGAAGTCTGTTCAAAAGGTTTAATTGCTGATTTTGAGTCAATGATTCAGGAAATTACGTTATTGTCCAAGGACGGCATCCGTATTTTTGAACAGGTGGCAGCAGCACAGCAGTAGCTTTTCGGAATCATTCTCAATCAGATATTATTTGGCAAAATGCTTTATGGCTGCTCCGTTTGGGCAGCCTTTTTTTCTTGCATTCGGAATGCTTGTGTATTAGGGAAATTTGCATTATAATTTGTGTAGGAAGCATTTGGGATAAAGATTGCCAAAGAGTAAGGAGGGCGCAGCGATTATGAAGAAACGGTTTTGGTTTGCAGCGTTAAGTGTTTATGTTGTTTCACTGGCGGGGTGCGGCAGCTTGGCAAAACTGGACAGTGTGGCGCAGGAGACTGCAATACAGGAAACACAAGCACAGAAAGCGGATGATCAGGAAAAGGAACAGTCGAAACTGCAAGACAATCAAATGCCTGCGGAATCGGTGCCAACGGCCTTGGCGAATTATACTGAAGCGATGTATGAGTATTATCTGACGAAGGAGGAGCTGCTCGCAGATGTCGGGCAGGGGATTATATTTCGTGTGGACACGGCATTTCAAAAGCCGATGTGCCCGATCGTGAACGAGGGAAACTGGCCTTTTTATGTGCATGAGGACAATGTGGTAAACTTGGAAATCTCGTATTCTAATTTGATTTCAAAAACTGGCAAAACGTTTTATCCATATGGGGAGAAGGTGTGCGTAGATGTGCTGTCGCCGGATGGGGAAACTGCCTATCATTTCGAGAAGCTGTACGACGAGATTATGCAGGATACTTCCATACAGGAACAGATTGCGGTCACGCCGGGAGAATGGACGCTCAAAATCAGCTTTGCATATGTCTGCGATGAGGCGCGGTCGCATTTTAAGGTCTGCGCTTCTTATGAATCGCCGTCGGAGGAGGATATCAACTGGCTGCGGGAGGCGCGTCTGAGAGAACATGATGCGGGAATACGGCCGGAGACCAAGGGTGACACAGCGGATTTTGAACTGACAGATGACGGAAAGAAATTTCTCGAATATATTTGTAAGACGGTCAATGATTTTGAGCGTACTGACGAGAAAGATGAGACATTTTGGAGGGATTTCTTGTTTTTGGCATATACTGGTTTATGGGAGGACGAGGCGGAAATTGTCAATGTTCCCCGTGCGGATCTGGGATTTGATGAACCGGTGGTGAAAGTGCGTCTCGAGGAGGCGCAGGCGTATGCGAGGCTAGTCTTTGGGGAGGAGCTTCCTGATTTGAAGCCTGCATTTGAGGAGATGAAGGAGAGACAGACATCGTTCTTTTTTGCAGATGGCTGTTATTATATTGGCACATCGGATTTCCCGGATTTTCAGTTTCACTTTGACGACTGTACTGTCTATGAGGAGGAGGGCAGTGTCTATGCAGTTGCGCAGTATGGCATTGACTTTGAGGGCGCGTCAAATGTGGGAACCGTGCGGCTGACACTTGTTCCGGCGGAGAATGAAAACGGATTTGTGCTCATCGCAAAGGAGCGGGCGTTCGTTTCGGGATTTTAGGGGCAGCGCATGAATGGGGGTGCGGATTTGGAACGCAGCAAATGTGCTTGCAAACGAATATTTTTTGTAGAAGATGATTTAAGTCTGATCAACGGATTGACATTTGCGGTCAGAAAACAAGGGTATGCGGTTGATGTAGCCCGCACATGCCTTGAGGCGGAGACGCTGTGGGGCAGTGGACACTATGATTTGGTGATTCTGGATGTGTCGCTTCCTGACGGTTCCGGGCTGGATTTGTGCAGGCGGATTCGTGAGACTTCCAAGGTGCCAGTCATGTTTTTGACTGCCGCGGACGAGGAGACAGACATTATCATGGGGCTTGACATTGGAGCCGATGACTATATCACAAAGCCTTTTAAGCTGGCGGTATTTCTGGCGCGTGTCAATGCGATGCTGCGCAGGGGCGGCAATTTCAGCCAGCCGGACGCCGAGCGGACTTCGAACGGGATTACGCTATTGCTGACAAAGGGAGAGGGCTACAAGAACGGAAAGCCGCTGGAGCTGACTTCGAGCGAGTATCGGCTGCTGTGCCTTTTTATGGAACACCCGAATCTTGTGCTCTCCGCGGAGCAGATTTTGGGCAGTCTGTGGGACTGCGACGAGAAGTATATTGATAACAAGACACTGACAGTCTATATCCGCAGACTGCGCATGAAAATCGAGGACGATCCCAGCGAACCGAAGAAGATTGTGACCGTCCGCGGCATGGGGTACAAGTGGAATACGCGGACGGACGGGTGAGGGCAAAGAACAGTATTGCATTCAGGCAGATATCTGTTTATGGTAGTGATGCCAAGCCTGAACTTTGTGGACAAGTTCAGGCGTTAGAGGCACAAAACAATGAGCTTGTCAATTTTGGCAAGATATTCATTAAGATTTCCACTCGTAAGTAAATTAATGTAGGTAATTCTACGATAATGCTGTATAAAATATAAATACCGTTGACCGTAATTAACAATTTCAAAATTTCCTTTATCTGCATTTCAAGATTCAGAATAGCATAGTCGTTTTCTTTTCGATATGTACTGTCAAGTTGCTTCAATAAAGATTTCACAGTAGATTCCTCCGGTATATTAAATTATTTCTACAAATTCATTATATCTAATCAACTTCACATATTATCTAAAACGTCGAAAGGGACATTTTCATATGTGAAGTGCCCCTTGGTCGTGCTCTTGTATTACAAGAAAAGAGTGATAATAAACACAAAAATAGTGGAAAATACAACGATATAGTGATACAATGTGAAATATATTTGGAGGGAAACGGCGAATGAAAGTAAGTTATAATCGTTTGTGGAAATTGATGATTGATAAAAAAATGAAAAATTCGGAACTTCAAAAAAAGCACAGATAAGCGGTAATATCATTACAAGGCTCAATAAAGACGAGTTTGTTTCTATGGAAACGATTGCAAAAATTTGTGATGTGCTTGAATGCGGTGTTGACGATATTTTAGAATTTTCAAAAGATTGAGGAGGATATAGGAGTGGCAGTAAAAGCAAAGGCGAAAGAAGTTTCTATGGAGGAGGCTCTATGGAAGTCTGCGGATAAATTAAGAGGTTCGGTAGAACCATCTGAATATAAGCATGTCGTTTTAAGTTTGTTTTTCTTAAAGTTTGCAAGTGATAAATTTGAAGCTCAAAGAGCAAGAATCATTGCAGATGGTATGGAAAAATTTGTGGATAATATTGCGTTCTACACAAAAGATAATGTGTTCTATTTGCCGCAGGAAAGCAGATGTAGAAACCTATAATAATCGAAGGAAAGACGAAGCATTTGCAAATGAGGTTCTTGATGATGTTTATAAGGAAGTACTGGAACAGGCGGAGAATTTTAAGAAGTATGCGAGATAACAGGCGGTTCAATGAGGCGCCTTATAATATTGCCATTGTTGGTAAATAGGGATTAAGAAAGTATTCTTTGGTTCATAGGGCACTTGCGCCTTTTAAGAAAATAGGAAATAAGAATAATAAATGGTAGCAGAAAGTAGGTGAAGAGTATGCCAGAACATCAGACAATAGAATACAAAGAATCGTGGCATGATGAGTTTTTAGAATGGATATGCGGATATGCGAATGCTTATGGTGGAACACTTTATATAGGAAAGAATGACAATGGAGATGTTGTTGGGCTTAGCGATAAAGACAGGAAAAAACTATTGGAGTCTATTCCAAATAAAATTACAGATACGATGGGCATTGTAGCAGATGTCAATTTGCTATACAAAAATGATTTGCAATACATTGAGATTATTGTAGACAAGTACCCGTCCCTCATTAGCTATCATGGTAAATATTTTTATCGTTCCGGCAGCACGATGAGAACAATAACAGGAAAAGAACTGGACAAAGCAATTCTGAAATCACAGGGCAGAACATGGGATGGTATGCCAATTCTGAAGCTGAAAGTGACAGATTTAAGAAGAGAAGCAATTGATTTGCTGAAAGAAAAAGCAATAAGAAGAGGAAGGCTGACAGAGGAAGAAACAAAGGTTGATGATACAATATTGATGGAAAATCTTCACCTCATTGATGATGATGGTTATCTGATCAGAGCAGCAATGCTTGCCTTCTATAAAGATCCAGAGAGATGGGTTACAGGTTCTTATATTAAGATTGGTTATTTTGGAAAATCAGATGCCGACTTGAAATATCAAGACGAGGTACATGGTTCTCTAATTGAACAGATTGATAAGACGATAGATTTGGTTTATACGAAATATTTGAAAGCCTTGATTTATTATGATGGGATTCAGAGGATTGAGCAGTTTATGTTTCATCAGGATGCATTTCGTGAGATTTTGCTGAATGCAATTGTGCATAAGGATTACAGTAGCTGTAATCCTATCCAAATCAGCGTGTATGAAGATAAAATATATGTTTGGAACGATGGAG
>CAJTTO010000005.1 GCA_910579275.1 uncultured Lachnospiraceae bacterium | reverse complement strand
CGCTATTTCACGGACTTTGCAGTAAATGCAAAGTCCTGGGCTGAACTGTTACCATTCGTGCTTCTGGAATTTAGCGGTTGCGGATGCGGCACAATGGCAGTATACTTAAAGAAAATTCGGCAACGGAATTTATGGCATTAGCATTGAAAAAAGAGGACGGAAAAATGAAAAAAAGTTGTATGGCTGCGGTGTTTTTTGGGGCATGTGCTGTCTTTTTGTATTGTATTTGCAATCAAAATTCGGGGGAGGACAAAGAAGACAAAATATTAAAGGCGGATATGGCCGCGGCATGCGTCGTGTGGGAAAGCCGTTATGGCAGGGAGGAGACGCTTCCGGCTGACCTTCTCGAGGAGCTGCTGGATTACGCTGCAAAGGGGCAGTATACCAGCGCACTTGCGGCATTCCGCGATGAAAGCCTTCTTTGCACATTGGAGGAACTGCAGGAGGCGTGTCCTTCTTATCGGACATTAATCGAACAGACTGCTGAACATGGGCTGGGGCAAAAAGAAACGCTTGACGAAGAGCGGATTTATTGTCTGGAACGAGACGGAAAAAATTGTTTTCTGCTGTTTGTTCAGGTATATGATGAGGAGAGGGTATGGAGAAAAAGCCTGCTGCTGGAAGACGGAGCGTATGGATGGACGATAGAAGAAACATCGAGTCTTGATGGAGCTGAGGGCAGATTTGAACTTTTTTCAAGGGTTGAGGACGGTCAAAAGCAATATTATGCGCTGTGCGCATACACAAATGTGCTTACGATATCCCGGCTGACCAGCCTGCCCGACGGCATATTTGGAGGAGAGACTGTAAAAATCCTCCAGACAGATGTTGTGTCGGAAACGCTTTACAAGAAGCGTTGGAGCAGCCTTGCGTCACAGGTAGAGGATTATGTGGAGGAAAACTTAGAGCTGTTTGCGTGGCGGTATCAGGAGGGCAAAAACATATGGGGGGACGAGGAGATGACACAGCTGTCAGGGGCGGCGTTCCCGACAGACAATGATGGCGGATATGTGTGTGCGGATTATGACAATGACGGCAAAAAGGAACTTTTTTACAGGGATATTGATCGGATAGAACAAATGGCTGAGACCGATGGGCAGTATCAGGCGTTCCCGGCTGACTTGGACCGCACTGGCATGAAGCGGATATGGTTTGCCGAGTTTGACGCGAAAACCGTGACGTTCCAGCTTTTGGAACAGGAGGCGTCGGGTCTTGTCATAAAAGCTTTTTTGTATGAAGAAGGAAAGGCAGCGCAGCTGTATTCCGGCAAGATTGGTTTTGTGCAGAAAGCCGGTGTTGTGGATTATACACCTGCTTTCTGGGAGGCGTTTGATTTTAATGGTGTGACAGTGCGGAAAACACAGGATATCTGGCTGCAGCCGCAGATTCAGGAGCGGGTGCAAAAAGAGCAGGAGAATCGTACAATTGTGCCTTGCAGGAAAGAGGATGTGCCATTTCCGGAGGGATTGCTCATGCTGCTGCGTGAACAGGCACAGGCGGGGTTGTACGGTAGAAAACTGGTATTTCCGCAATCCTGCCAAGTGGATTTGTCAAAGGACACAGGGCTTTTTTTGCAGCAGATGGGGAAGCGCCTGCAGCAGGACGAGGAATACTGGGAATGCAAATGGGCATATCACTGGACTGCGGAGGACGCAAGTGAGAGCTTTATATCCTGCGTGAACTATGGATATAGAAAGGACAGCATCGAGTGGTGGAAACTCGTGGAAGGTGAAGTGCAGGAGCATGCCTATATCATGGAGACGCAGACCGATTCCCAGCTGATTGACTATGAGGGGCAAATCTACTGTGTGACAGATTTTGGAAGGAGTTACGGCGCGCGGGGCGGCAGCAGTGTGGAGACGGAAGTGATTGAGATGAACCGACTTGAGGACTGGCGCGGCACATGGTTTGTTATCAGCAGTACTGCATCGGAATTGCAGGATTTCACATGCGTTCCATTATACGAGGAGGAAGGCTTATGCACGGAAATCAGGGATTATATTGTCGAATGCCATGAAGCGGTCGGGGAATCCAGTGTAAACGTAGAACTATTTTCCGTTTCCGAGGAGACGGAGTGCACCAAGGCACAGGAGCGGGTACTGCGGAATCTGTCAGATGGCAGCGTATCCATGTATGCACAGAGGTATTATTTTACCGCGGACATAGACAATGACGGAATAATGGAATATGCCGAGGCGGACTGGCGGAACGGATGGGAAGTAACTTTTTTTGAACAGGAAAACGGTGATTTTAGTGTCATTCCGTTTGAGCATGTAATCAATGTGCAGGCCATGGAACAGGAGACACTGGCAGAAGTATCCTGTCTAAGCCAGATATGGTGCAAAGAACTGGGCGGTGTGACGTATTTGTTTACAGCCGAGAATCTGTGTGATTCACCGGATTTGTTACTGCGTGTCAGATTGCTGAAGGATGATGGTTTGACAGACAAGGCGATTTATCTGCTCAAGGCAAATATGGCAGAATCCTGCAGCCCGTGGTGGGAACTGGCAGTGGAACCGGATGCGCCGGTCGGCTGAAATTTACAGGGCAAAATTCGTGAAACAACGTAGAGTGAAGGTAACAGTTCAGCCCAGGACTTTGCACTGGCTGCAAAGTCCGTGAAATAACATATAGGTAGAGATGCATCAAGCCACGGTACGTGGCTTTGACACCACGAAGGTGGTAAAAAAATCATTTTATGATTTTTGCATGGCTTGATGCCTGTAACAGGAAGCCGAAGGCTGAACTGTTACGAGTGAAGATGCCGGAAAGCGTTTATCTGTTTGACAGAATCCTCTTGTCGTGGTAGGGTATAGGAATGAACATAAAACGGAAATGATGAAAGGCGCAGAAAATGGAATATGATAAGAGTGCGGGTGCGGGAAGAAAATTTGTGGAAGGAATTGCCCTAAGCTTTGAGATTATGGCGCTGTCGGTCATGCTGCAGATTTTCATTATGATTGCAGTAATGGCAGCAGCCGGCACAGTGTATGCAGCAAATGCTGCAGGTGGTTACGACGCTTACGGGGCGATGATTTTCATGAACGACACATTGTCGGAGGGAGATTTCATGGTAATGCTGACCGTTGTGGCGACTGCGGTATCGGCAGGGTTTTCGGTAAGCATTTACTGGATCGTGTGGGGCAGGAAAAAGACAGAAACGGACAGGCGGTACCTGAAAGAAACAGTGCTGCGCGCAAAGCCGGTGGCAATGGTCTGCATAGCATGCGTGGGGCTGTATTATTTGGCAATCCTGATATCGGCAGCCGTTGCGGTGCTGAGTCCGGATACATTAGAGGAATACAACGAAATGATGGAGTCGGCGCTCGGCGGAAACCAGATGCTTGCAATGCTTGCGGCAGTGATTTTAGCTCCCGTCAATGAGGAGTGTATCATGAGAGGACTTATATTGAAGAATCTCCAGAGATTTTTCTCGACGCCGGTTGTCATTTTGATTCAGGCAGTATTGTTCGGCATTTTTCATGGAAACTGGGTGCAGGGACTTTATGTGATTCCTGTCGGGGCGGCGCTTGGCTATGTGGCCATAAAAAGCCGGTCGGTGATACCGTGCATCGGAATGCATTTGTTTTACAATCTTCTTTCTTTTCTTGTGGTATTTCTGCCGGCGTTCTGCCAGACAGGTTTTTTTGCAGTTACGGCTGTCGTTGTGAGTGCCGCGGCAGTGTGGCTTATGGGCAGGAAATCCGGTATGGCGGAAAGTCATTCGGGAATAAATTGAGGGTGAGCGGTTTATGACAAACATCAAAACGGATAAACGGACAAAACTTTTCGAGTGTGCACCGATACCGCGGGCAGTTGCCGCGCTGTGTGTGCCAACCATTATCAGCTCGCTTGTAATGGTGCTCTACAATCTTGCCGATACTTACTTTGTGGGGATGCTCAACGATCCTGTACAGAACGCGGCAGTCACGCTTGCAGGACCTGTCCTGCTTGCATTCAACGCAGTAAACAATCTGTTCGGCGTGGGCAGTTCGAGCATGATGAGCAGGGCGCTTGGGCGGAAAGATTATGATACGGTTCATAGAAGCTCGGCGTTTGGTTTTTACTGTGCGCTGTTCTGCGGTGTCCTGTTCTCGGCTGCCTGTACAATCGGCAAGACACCGCTTCTGGGACTTCTGGGCGCTGACGAGGTGACGACACAGGCGACATCGGATTAC
Source organism: uncultured Lachnospiraceae bacterium (assembly GCA_910579275.1). Lineage (GTDB taxonomy): Bacteria > Bacillota > Clostridia > Lachnospirales > Lachnospiraceae > COE1. The sequence continues at coordinate 139,327 of CAJTTO010000005.1, read as the reverse complement.
ATGTTGTGGACAGTGTCCTGCGGCGCGGTGCCTGCCATACTGAATGTGGTGCTCGCGTATATGGTGCGCGCGGAGGGCGCGGCGTTTCATGCGAGCATCGGCACGATGAGCGGGTGCCTTTTGAACATTGTGCTTGATCCGATTTTTATCCTTCCGTGGGGACTGGATATGGGGGCGGCAGGAGCGGGGCTTGCAACGTTCCTCTCGAACTGCGTGGCGTGCGCATATTTCTTCGTGCTGTTATATATCAGAAGAAATACCACCTGTGTCTGCATCCGGCCGGATAAATTTTGCCTGCACGGGGCAATTGTACTTGGCGTGTGCGGTGTCGGAATCCCGGCATCCATTCAGAATCTGCTGAATGTAACCGGCATGACAATCCTGAATAATTTCACGTCGGTTTTTGGCGCGGACGCCGTGGCGGCGATGGGAATTACACAGAAAATATATATGGTACCGATGTATGTGTGTATGGGCATTTCACAGGGAATCATGCCGCTGGTCAGCTATAATTATGCCAGCGGCAATCAGAAACGCATGAAGTCGGCAGTCGTTTTTGCGGGTGAAATCAGCATTGGATTTATCACGGCGGCAGCAGTCTTCTTTTTTGCGGATGCCGACGGTGTCGTGAAGTTTTTCATGAACAATCCGGCAATCATCGCATACGGAGTCCGTTTTATGCGGGGATTCTGTCTGGGGCTGCCGTTTTTGTGCATGGATTTTCTCGCAGTCGGCGTATTTCAGGCACTGGGCTATGGCAAAAACGCGCTTGTCTTTGCCATCATGAGAAAAATCGTGCTCGAGATACCGGCATTATATCTTCTGAACTACCTGTTTCCGCTTTACGGGCTTGCCTATGCACAGTTTGTGGCGGAGTTCGTGCTCGCCGTCGCTGCGGTTGTGGAGCTGTTTGTAATATTCAGAAGACTTGGCAGGAAGACGGCATATGTTGAGGATATATAAGAAAAATTGACAGAAGAGGTAGAAAAATATGTTTGAGTTAGGAAAAAAACAGGTACTGATTATTGTGAAAGAGCAGGATTTTGGCGTGTATCTCGGGGAGGAACGAAATGCCTCCATGGATGACAGGGTGCTTCTGCCGAAAAAGCAAGTTCCACAGGGCAGCAAGATTGGCGATGAGATTGAGGTATTTTTGTATAAGGATTCAAAAGACAGAATCATAGCGACGACAAACACGCCCCTTTTGTGCGTGGGTGAGGTTGGAAAGCTTCGGGTTTCACAGGTGACAAATATTGGCGCGTTCCTTGACTGGGGGCTTGAGAAGGATGTCCTTCTTCCGTTCAAGGAGCAGACAGTGCGTGTCAGGGAGGGCGACGAAGTGCTTGTTGCCATCTACGTAGACAAGAGCAGCCGCCTTGCAGCCACCATGAAAATATACCATTGTCTTCAGCAGGGGGGCAGCGGATACAAGAAGGATGACGTTGTGCACGGTACGGTGTATGAGGTGATAGAGAATATGGGGGCGTTTGTCGCTGTTGACGATAAGTACTCTGCGCTGATTCCCCAGCGGGAGCTGTACGGCAGCATCACGGTCGGTGATGTCGTGACTGCGCGTGTCACCAGTGTCAAGGAGGATGGAAAACTTGACTTGAGTGTGCGGGAGAAAGCGTATCTGCAGATTGAAAAGGATGTGGAAAAACTGGAAAAAATTATTGCGGAGTTTGGCGGCGTGCTGCCGTTTTCGGACAAGGCAAGTCCCGAGGTGATTAAGCGTGAGACGGGAATGAGCAAAAACGAATTTAAGCGCGCAGTGGGAAATCTGCTCAAAAACGGAAAAATAATCATAAAGCCGGACTGCATCCGAATGAAATGACTTCTGCGCAAGGCAGACGCGGCGGGCAGGGAAAAAGGGTTTTCCGCTGTCCGCCGCGTGTAGTGCAGCCTATAAGCTTATGTCGATATTTCCGCCAATATCAGGGTTGACAGAAAGCTCCATGGCAGCAGAGTCAAGCATTTCTGTCAGATTTGCTGAGACAACTTCTGCCTGATCCATCGCTTTTGCCAGCACAGCAGTTCCGACATCCGTCAGAAGATTTGACTGTGCCATGCTCATTGAAAGAGCTGGTATATCCATATTACGAACCTCCTTTTCTGGGGTGTTATACTGGAGGTCAAAAAGACTGACCGCTCAGTAAGTATCATATAGACACAAAACTACGATATATATTTCGGTAAAAATTCTCTAAAGTTTATATCAGAAAAATCTTTTTGGACATGCCGCCGGAATGAAAAGTTCATTTGTATATCTTGCATAAATGCCGAAAGAATCCTGTTTTTTGGAAAAAATATTTAAAAATGCATAAAAAAGTTGTCGTTAGCTATAGATTTATTTGTATAAATATATTAAAATGATAACATAATGCAAGGAAAAGGGTCGCGTACAGTAATTATTTTTTGTGGATAATGTATAAGTAAGGAGAGTGGCACATGATTTCAAATCAGATTATGCAGAATACCATCGAGGGGATTAAGGCGATTGCAAGGGTAGAACTTTTTGTAGCTGATATCGATGGTAAATTGGTGGCATCCACCAAAACGACCGGGAACAGCTTCGAAAATTCAGTACTTGAGTTCGTCAAATCAGCCGCAGATAGTCAGGAAATACAGGGATGCCAGTTTTTTAAGATATATGATGACCAGCAGCTTGAGTATATCCTGATTGCCAATGATGCGGGTGAGAATGCCTATATGGTGGGAAAAATGGCAGCATTCCAGCTGCAGAATCTGATGGTGGCATACAAGGAACGCTTTGATAAGGACAATTTTATCAAGAACCTGCTGCTGGACAATTTACTGCTGGTAGATATCTACAGCCGCTCCAAGAAACTCCACATACAGACAGATGTAAAACGCGCGGTTCTGATTGTTGAGTCGCCAAACGGCAAGGATGCCAACATCCTTGAGAAAGTGCGGGAGAACTTTGGGCAGAATGGCAGGGATTTTGTGACTGCCGTCGACGAGAACAATGTCATCGTGGTGAAAGAAATCGCGGACAATGAGACGAACCGTGATATCGACAAGTACGCGCGGGCGATCGAGGAGAGCTTAATCAAGGACGGCATCAAGGATGTGCATATCTCCTATGGGACGAATGTCAAGGAAATCAAGGAAGTAAGCCGTTCCTACAAGGAGGCGAAGATGGCGCTTGACGTGGGAAAAATATTCTTTGCCGAGAGGGACATCATCGCGTACAGCGAGCTTGGAATCGGACGTCTGATTTACCAGCTTCCCATTCCGCTCTGCAAAATGTTTATCAAAGAGATTTTCGGGGGGAAAAGTCCGGACGATTTCGACGAGGAGACACTCACGACCATCAACAAGTTTTTTGAGAATTCCCTGAATGTCTCAGAGACGTCAAGGCAGCTTTTTATACATAGAAATACACTTGTATACAGGCTGGACAAGCTGCAGAAGAGTACAGGGCTCGACTTGCGGGTATTTGAGGATGCGATTACATTCAAGATTGCCTTGATGGTGGTTCGGTACATGAAATATATGGAATCGTTTGAATATTAATTTTAGGCGATAATAATTATTATTTAGGGGTGAAATAAAATTTTGAAAAGTACAGTGACAAGAAGGCGCGCAGGTTCAATGACAAGTGATATGGCAATCGTGATGGAGCACGTGAGCAAGGCATACACTGTGGGCGTGCCGGCATTAAATGATGTAAGTCTGCATATAAATAAGGGAGAGTTTGTATTTATTGTCGGGGACAGCGGGTCGGGCAAATCGACGATGATTAAGCTGCTGCTTCGGGAACTTCTTCCCACATCGGGCAAAATCATTGTAAATGGAACGGATGTAGTGAGGCTGAAACGGCGGGGAATACCAAAGTTCAGGAGAAGTCTCGGCGTTGTATTTCAGGACTTCAGGCTTCTGAAGGACAGGAACGTCTATGAGAATGTTGCGTTTGCGCAGCGTATTATCCAGATGCCGAACAGCCAGATTCGGAGAAATGTTCCGTCCATACTCTCCACGGTAGGGCTTGCGGGCAAATACAAGGCAAGGCCAAAGCAGCTTTCCGGCGGTGAGCAGCAGCGTGTTGCGCTTGCCAGGGCGCTTGTCAACAAGCCGCAGATTTTGCTTGCGGATGAGCCGACGGGAAATCTGGATCCCAAGAATTCATGGGAGATTATGAATCTTCTGGAAAAAATCAACAACAATGGAACCACAGTTTTAGTAGTTACCCACAACCGTGAGATTGTCAATGCAATGCAGAAAAGGGTTATTACAATGAAGAAAGGCATCATCGTCAGTGATGAGGAAAAGGGTGGTTACATAGATGAGGATTAATACTTTATTTTACTGCATTTGGCAGGGAATACGAAACATTTTTAAAAATAAGTGGTTTACGCTTGCGTCAGTTGCGACGATTTCCGCCTGCCTGTTTTTGTTTGGGCTGTTTTATTCCATACTGACAAACTTTCAGCATATGGTAAAGGGCGCCGAGCAGAAAATGTGCATCAGCGCACTGCTTGACGAGAACATCAGTGACGAGCGGGTGGCAGAGATTCGCGGCATGATCACGACACGGTCGGAAGTCAGCAATGTAGAGTATATGTCCGCGGAGGAGACGTGGATTCAGTTTGCGGAAGAAAATAATTTTGGCGATATCAGTATTTTTACCGAAAATCCCCTTGAGGGCTGCGCACACTTTGACATTTACCTGAATGACGTGTCAATGCAGAGCGCGATGGTGACATACCTAGAGTCGGTGGACGGAATCCGTAAGATTAACCAGTCGTTTCTCACGGCACAGGCGCTTACAGGCGTAAATGCGATTATCAGCTACGTGTCGGTAGGCATTATTTTGATTTTGTTTCTGGTATCTATTTTCCTGATCAGCAATACGGTTTCGATTGGTATTTCCGTGAGAAAGGAAGAGATACAGATTATGAAATATATCGGTGCGACGGATTTCTTCACAAGATCCCCGTTCGTTATCGAGGGCATCGTGATCGGGCTGATTGGTTCGTTCATACCGTTGATTGCGGTATATTTTATTTACAATGAGGCGATGATGTATGTAGTGAAGCGATTTCCGTCACTGTCCCAGCTGCTGGAGTTTCTGCCGGTAGAGACGGTGTTTACCCAGTTGGTTCCGGTTTGCATTGGGATTGGCGTGGGAATCGGTTTTATCGGAAGCTTTACCACAGTCAGAAAACACCTTAGTGTGTAATGTACAGATGTTTAAGCGCTGTTCAACAAAATCGGAGGGGGCTTTGAATGCGCGTAAACGGGTTTTGGAGAAAGGCAAGGATATATGCATTATAGGCAATATACGAAAAAGAGAGTGAGAGGGGCAGTGTTTCTTCTGGCGGTCACAATACTGGTGGCTGCCATGTTTGCGGGCATGCGCCCTTTTGTGTGTCAGGCTGACAGCGTATCAGATTTAAAAAAGAGCATTGAGCAGAAGCAGAATGAGATAAAGGATGCGGAGAATCAGAAAAAAAAGCTCCAGTCAGGGCTTACGGATGTGAAGTCCATAATAAATGAACTGGAGAAATCCAAAAAAAACCTTTCGTCGTATGTCTCGCAGTTGGATGTCAATCTCTCTGAAGTACAGGCGAAAATTACAGAGATTAAGGAGATGATAACGCAAAAGGAAGCGGAGATCATCGAGACAAAGGCGGAACTTGATGCGGCGATTGCGCAGGAAGAAACGCAGTATGAGGGCATGAAAGCCAGAATTAAAAATATGTATGAGCGGGGAAATGATTTTTACTTTGAAGCGGTGCTGACATCCAAATCGTTTGGGGAGATGCTTAACCGCGCCGAGTATGTGGAAAAGATTTCCTCGTCGGACAAACGGATGCTTGAGGAGTTCCGGACGACAAGGGAGTATGTGGAAGTGTGTAAGGCACAGCTTGAGTCGGAGCAGGAGCTTTTGGAGGAGGCAAAAAAGGATGTCGAGGCAGAGGAGGCTTCCCTCGCCAGCCTGATATCCCAGAAAGAAGCTGAGATTACCGCATATGAGGCAGACATCAACAACCGGGAACAGCTCGTCAAAGAGTACGAGGAGGAGATTGCGGCACAAAACGCGGAGATAAAGGAACTTGAGAACGCTGCCAAAGCGTTGCAGAAACAGCTAGAACAGTCAAATGGGAAGAAAAACACTTATGACGGCGGTATGTTCGCATGGCCGGCTCCGTCCTACACACGTATTTCGGATGATTATGGCAACAGGATTCATCCGACATTGAAAGTACAGCAGTTCCATAACGGGCTGGACATGGCAGCGCCGGGAGGTTCACCGATATTGGCTGCATACAATGGCACGGTTGTCGCGGCTGCTTACAGTTCGACAATGGGGAACTATATCATGATTGACCATGGTGACAATCTGTATACCATATATATGCATGCTTCAGCGCTGTATGTTTCACAGGGGGCGGAGGTCGTAAAAGGACAGAAGATTGCGGCAGTAGGTACCACGGGAAGATCAACCGGAAACCATCTGCATTTTAGTGTGCGGCTGAATGGAAGTTATGTAAGTCCGTGGAACTATTTGAAGTAAGGAACAGTGGATTTGAAACTGCCGCCGGATAGTACAAATATTGCTGAAAGTGAAAAATGATAGAAAGGCATAAAAATGCAGAACCAAATGAATAATGAAGCGAATAATCAAGTCAATTTTCAGGCAAATAGTCCAATGAACAACCAAGGAAGCAGTTCCGGGAGCACCAAATATTATATCCTTGGAGTCGTGACCGGGATTTTAGCGACACTGGCACTGACTTTTGCAGTTGTGTGCGCAGTCAATTTCTTTCAGATCTTTGCACCGGCAAAAATGCGGGGGACTGCACAGGCAGGAAACACATCGAGCATAACGGATTCCGGTGTGCGTAAAAAGCTCGAAATATTGGAGGACACAATCGGGGAGCTGTTCTGGAAGGATGTCGACGAGGCGGATCTGGAAAACGGATTGTACAGGGGGCTGCTTGGTTCTCTTGATGACCCGTACAGTGTATATTACACAAATGAAGAGCTGATAGCCCTGCAGCAGCAGACGGAGGGAATTTATTACGGAATCGGAGCCTACATTCAGGATGGAGAATCCGGTTATGTCCAGATTAGCGGTGTAATCAAGAATACGCCTGCCGAGGAGAGCGGCCTGATGCAGGGAGACTACATCTACAAGGTCAACGGCGAAGACATGCAGGGAAAAGACAAAACATATGTTGTAAGCAAGATAAAGGGTGAGGAGCATACGACTGTGACACTGACACTCATCAGGGAAGGGGCATCCGAGCCGCTTGATGTTGATGTGGAGCGCAGAAAAATTGAAAGCCCGACTGTCGAGTATGAGATGTATGATAACGGTATGGCGTATATCCAGATAACAGAGTTTGATCTGGTGACGTCCGGTCAGTTTGAAAATGCATATAATCAGGCGAAAGCCGAGGGAATGAAAGGACTGATTATAGACCTTCGCAGCAATCCCGGGGGCAATCTTTCAACGGTATGTGACATTGCACGCATGATTCTTCCCAAAGGACTCATTGTCTACACGGAGGATAAATATGGCAAGCGCGAGGAGTACACCTGTAAGGGGGACAACAAAATTGATGTGCCGCTTGTGGTGCTGACCAACGGTTACAGTGCAAGTGCGTCGGAGATTCTTGCAGGTGCAGTGAAAGACTACAATATCGGGACGCTTGTCGGTACGACGACATTCGGAAAGGGGATTGTGCAGAAAGTCATCAACTTGTCAGACGGATCAGCCATAAAGCTTACGGTCAGCAGTTATTTTACACCGAACGGCAACAATATTCACGGAATCGGTGTGGAACCAGACGTGGAAGTTGCATTTGATGCGGAGCTGTACAAGAACGGAACGGATAATCAGCTGGAGAAAGCGAAAGAGGTGCTGGCGGAATTGATGCAGTAGGCGGGCACGAAGAACAGGATAAAAATGCAAAGCCGTAAAAAGGCTTTGCATTTTTTGTATTTTTCATTGGAAAAGAGCTTTTTATTGTCTGCGGGGATATGTTATAATAAAGACAGATTTTTTGTGAAGGCATAAATCTGTCATGCAAAGTGACTTTAAAGAGAGAGGGAATAGCAATGAAGAGTGAAATTACGGTGGGGCTTTTGGTGAGCGGGATCGCGGACAATTACCCGGTTTCTGTATGCCGGGGAGCGATGAAGGCAGCAAAGGAAAACGGTGTTAAGCTTGCCATTTTTCCGGGGAAATATCTGGATAGGGATTTGACGGAAATGAAGGAGATTATGTACGAGTACCAATATAATACACTATTTTCTTATGCAATGGGAAAACGGCTGGACGCCGTGCTGATTATCGCTGACAGCATCGGGTGTTATGCAACTTCGGGAAGAATCAGGGAGCTGGTGGAGCAGTACTGTCAAATTCCCTGCGTGCTGATTGGTTCAAAGCTGGAAGGGTATGTCAGCGTGAACTATGATAATTACAGCGGTATCAGTGAAGCAATGAATTACCTGATACATGATCTGGGAATTCGGAATATTGGAATGATTGGCGGGCCGGAGGACAACACGGACGCAAGGGAGCGAAAAAATGTTTTTAAGCGTGTTCTGGCAGAAAACGAGCTGCCCTTTGAAGGACGTTGTTATGTGGAAGGGAGTCTGTCAAGATATACCAAGGAGATATTCAATGAGCTGATTGAAAAGTATCCTGAAATGCAGGCTGTATTCTGCGTCAATGACGAGACGGCAATCGGCCTTTATGATGTGATGAAGGCACGCCGCATGATGCCCGGAAAGGATGTCATGGTGTTTGGCTTTGACAATATTTTGTCTTCGCCCAAAATGAAACCGCCGCTTTCCTCTGTCTGGGCAGAGCCGTCGCGGCTGGCGGAAAACGCGCTTCAGATTGCACTGCGGATGATTGCGGGTGAGCAGGTTGACGAACAGGTACTTCCGACAAAGTTTATCAAGAGAGATTCTCTGGGGACAGACAGGAAAAAACATGAGCACAGGTGTGACAGAAGGGTAAACAGGCAGCGCATTGACAAGTATTTTGATGATATTTTTTATCGGTACATAAAAGAGGAGACGAACAATAATATTGCAGATATCAAGGCCGGCTATGTGGAGTTGATGCATAAGGTCATTGACGTCTATGAATCAGGTCAGTCGGATATAGACCAGAAGAACGAAATTATGCGGATGCTGGACGGGCTTCTTGGCAACAATATGATGGATTACGCGGATATGGAGAATCTCCTGACGCACATAGAGCTGCTGTATCAGGCATTTCGCAAAAAAGAGGGAAACCAATGGCGCGAACTGGAGGACACGTTTACAGCGGTTTACCGTAAGGCGGTCATGGCAGTGGAACAGCGTCTGGGGAAAATATCCGCAGACAAGGAGGATGACCAGTATGCAATGAAATTGTTTGTCAGGGACATCATGCAGTTTGAGAAAGGAACGGATCAGAGCTACGCCGTCCTGCTGGAGCATCTGGAATGGTTCGATATTAAGAATGCCTATATTTACACATTTAAGAAACCGATTATGCATCTGGAGCATGAGCGGCTGGACATTCCGGAGAATCTGTATCTGAAGGCTGTTCTCAGGGATGGGGCAGTGGAAAGTGTTCTCGGCGCTGCGCAGAAGATAAAGACAGATGATATTTTCCGCAGCAGTATGAAAGGAAAGGACAGTAATGCGCTTGTTGTCCTGCCGCTGTTTTCCAATGAGATGGTCTATGGAATTCTGGTCAGCGACATGACGGAAAAGCTCTTTGAGAACGGAGAATTTCTGGTAAACCAGATGGGCGCCGCAATCAAGATGCTGGAGCTTCTCAAGTCCAATGCGGAGATTCAGAGGCAGCTTGAGGAAAGCCTGATAACGCTCAAGGAAAACAATATCGAGCTGGATACGATATCTAAGTCGGACGCATTGACGGGAATTTTGAACCGCCGCGGTTTTCAGCTTTCCGGAGAAGAATTGCTGCAAAGAAATAAAGATCTGGGTGTGCGCACCATGGTTGCGTATGTTGATATGAACAACCTTAAGATTGTCAATGACAGATATGGGCATGACGAGGGCGATTTTTCGATTAAGCTGATTAGCGAGATGCTCACGGAAGCGGTAGCGGGCATAGGGCTTGCCGGCCGGGTCGGCGGGGATGAGTTTGCGCTGGCAGTGTCTGTTTCGCCCGATGATGAGGAGAGAGCGTTTGTTGAGAAGATATACGGGCGGTTCCAGAAATACAATGAGGGCAGTGAGAAACCGTACAATATCACTGTGTCAGTCGGAACCTGTATCGTGGAGGCAGATGATGCGCTGACACTGAAGGAGGCGATGACACTGGCGGACGGAAAGCTGTATGCGGAGAAACAGAACCGTGTAAAGAGTGTTGCGAAGTAAAACGGACATCCGAAAGCGCTATGACAGCATGCGCTGACGGATGTCCGTTCTTATGTAGTGGAAAAATGATTCCGCTATGAGACTGGAAACAATCAGAATTGTTATCTGATATCTTCCGGATTTAATTTGCAGAATATTGGTTCGCTGTTGTCTGTATAATACCACATGACGCTGCCGTCGACGAAGATTGGTTTGCAGTCTGACAGCATACCGTCGTAACTATAGATTCCCGTTGTGGGTTCACCTGCCGCATTGAGCAGAACACATTTTACCTGTGCGCCTTCACCCCACATCAGCATGAATTCTGAACCGCTGATTTTTACCAGCTGAGGGGTGGTGACAGATGCTTCGGCTTTGTCCTTATAATTTGTAATCCAGCGGACGGTGTTTCCCTCATTTGAAAAATTGTCTTTTAATGTGCTGGTTACATAAATATTGCGCACGCCTCCCGACGTGTACGTTTCAGGATTCTGCTCCACGGAATTTCCGGCTATCAGATAAGCTGTGTCAGATGCTTCAAAACCGCCTATGGATACACCTGTGTAAGGGTTACCGCTTTTTCCCTGTATTTGCAGTGCGGCAATACGGCGGCAGCCTTTACTGTGAATTTTTTCTGCTCCGGCTTGTTCCACATATTTTGCCAAGGCAACGGAACGCGGGTAGGCATCACCGTGGTCAACTGCCAGCAAATCAGTTCCGTCTGTCAAGACAAACTGGTTAAAGGAGTGGCTTACATAGGCTGTCTGGGAAATTCCCGCGATTTCTTCTGTAACAGTCATCTTTGGTATACTCACGCTAAATGCCGCGCTTGCCTGATGTCTGGCACCATCATAGGTCATGTACATTTGGTGGCAGGTACGGACATATAGCATGTCACCGTATTCTGCCATACGGACACTGCCATTCTTAAACGGGGAATAAGTATTTGCACCGTGGATGCTGGCGGCGCCTTTGCGGTTCCATTTATGATCGTATTTTACGATTCGGATGACTTCTGTCTGGTCGTCTTCATTTGGGTTTTCCTGTCCAAAGACAAGGAAATAGTATTTGGAGCCCGCATAGAATCCGCCGAACTTGGGCAGTTCCATTTTTATATATTTTCTGGAGCGGAGTGTTAACTCAGAGCCAGAGCTTGGTGCATAGGTTTCCACATATACGCCTTTTCCGCCAACGTGTTCTACACGCATAAAATTATCCCCTGTTTTTAGCAGGTAGGAATGCATGACAATTCCCTCGAAGGAACCATAGTTCTGTCTGTTCTTATTGTTTGAAATAACAGGCGTCATCTTGGATTTTGCCACGTCTACATTTGCGGATTTTTTCGCTTCACCTGTAAAGTTGCCTTTTCCGGTGATGGTGACTGCGACCTTGGTACCTTTCACGGTATCGTATACAGGTTTATTGTAGTCCCTGCCTTCGGTCAATAATCTTTTATTGTAGGTCAGTGTAACTCCGGTTGTCAGGGAACCCTGCAGGGACGCCTTGGATATTTTTTGCGGTTTAATCTCAAAGTTGACTGTCTGCTTTGGGGATTTTGCGTAGTTTCCGATTCCTGCGATGTTCACCCTTGCAGTAGTGGTTGCGTTGAGGTTATTTCCGTATGAGACTGTGTAGTCTTTGTTGAGTTTTAATGTTTTTGTGCCTGCTTTTACGGTTATTTTCGGTTTCTGAAGTGTACCGTTATAGGTTTTTGCAGGAATGCCCTTTACTTCAAATGCTGCATCTGATGCGGTGATTGTAAACTGACCAACAATTTTGCCTTTGTATTGTCCTTTTCCCGTGACAATGACATAGGCAGTACCGGCATTGACATTGTTTTGATATTGCAGCTTGTAGTCTTTGTTTTTTTCGAGTGTAATTACTTCCTGATTGGAAACTTTATAAATTACGGTTGGCTCTACCTCGGTGGTAATCGGCTTTCCGGTAAAGACTGCTGAGCGAACCGCAAATTGAACATTGCTTGGGCCAAGAAGCCGCTCTGTTTCCTTCAGGTCATAAACGGTAACCTTTGTGGTGACCGAACCGGAGTAATTACTTGTTTCTGCCGCATGGACAATTACTTTGGCAGAGGTAGTCTTCTTTTGGGTCAGGTTTTCGGCATCATATTCAAGCGTATATTCGTTTCCGCCTAACCTTCTGGTGCCGTCATACACCCATACGCGCAGGTTTCGCGCCGGATTACTGCCTACAGTCAGACTGTCCGTGAGGACTTTTAGTTTGTTGATGGGCTTCTTTTTTATTTCAAATTCCTTTGTGACGTCGCCCTCGTAAGCACCGCCGCCGCGGACAATAACCTGACCGGTTCCGGCATTGATATTGTTTTTATAAAGAATGGAGTAGTCGACGCCTTCGGTGAGCGCCACCCATTTTGTCCCGTTTTTATAAGAAACTTTTACGGTCGGTAAATATTGTTTGCCGTCATAGACTTTTGCTTTTATCGTTGAAATTTTAGTATTTTCTGCGGTCAGTCCGATTTTATTGCTTGCGATTGTTTCTGCGTTATCCGCACTGGCGCCGGCATCATTCGTCTGAACCCACTTTGCATACAATACCGTGTCTTCCGTGACGGTATCAGTCTCAAAATTCCATACGCTGACACATTCGGTTTCACGATACCATTCCGCGAATGCATATCCTTCAGCGACCGGTGCGTCGGGTACTGGGAGGAATGCTCCGTCTGCTACGGTAACAGATGCGGGCTGTGTGCCGATGCCCTGCGTATCAAAGCGGACAGTGAATGTATTTTGGGCTGCTGCTTCTGTTTCTGTCCACTTTGCGTATAAAGTAGTATCTTCTGATACGGTATCAGCTGCAAAATCCCACGCATTTATGCATTCGGGCTCCTTGTACCAGCCTTCGAACAGATACCCGTCTGCGGTCGGCGCGTCGGGCGCTGCGAGGAGTACGCCGCGGTCTGTGGTTACAGAAGGGATGGGGGTTCCTCTTCCCTGCAGCTCAAAGCTTACCGTATAGAGTGTTTCCGCTGTCCATTTTGCATACAGTGTAATATCCTGCGTTACAGTGTCATTTTCAAAATCCCATTTGTGCTCAAATGCAGATTCTTTGTACCAGCCATCTAGGATGTACCCTTCCTTGATAGGTGTTTCAGGCTGGGCAACCGGTTCATTTTCCGGTACTGAATCCGCGAGCAGGATTGTTTCATCGCCGAAAGCAAAGGTTACGGTGTAGCGCAGCGGTACATCCTCTGCGACGGTGTAGGTATATGTGGCAATGTCGCTGTCCGCACACCCGTCTTTGACAGCAACTGCGTTCACCGTGATGTCTGTCTCGATAACAATCGGCTCGGTATATAAGGTGCTTTCAGCGGTGGGAACAGTGCCGTCAAGTGTATAGTAGATGGCGGCATTTTCCTCACTTGTGAGTAACAGTTCAGATTCCTTTGCAACTGCTTCCCCTGTTGGGATGCTTGCCTTTGGTGCAGTCAGCTTTTCATCTTCGCTTGAGATGGAAAAGAAATCGACGGTGTAATTGATATATGGCTTTTCATTCTTCGTAATTTCTATCCGGAAAGAGTCCCCGTCTGTATATCCGGAAATTGCTGGGGTGTCGGGGCGGAAAATAATATAACTTTCCTGTGCGGATTGGTCATTGTCTACATAGAATGCGCCGTCTGATGCGTCCGCGGAGAACGTCCATTCTTTATTGTCGGACTTTCTTGTGAGCGCCACACAGATGTCCGAAGCGTCTATGACTTCTCCGGCTGAGACAGACCATGGAGCTTCACTGTCAAAATATTCCACGGGCATATTCTGTGCCGGCCATGCAATGCGCAGGGCATCTTTGCTGTTTTCGGCGGTTTCTTCCGCGTACATGGTGCTGTATATGCCGTTTTCACCTTTTACGACACCAAAGCCGATCTCCTCCATGGATGGATTCAGGATGCGTCTGCGGTTCTGAAGTGAGGAAAGGCTGTCATTGTCGTCCGCAGCCATCCATGTGTCGAGGATGGTGGCATTTAGCGTCTGCGTCGGGTCGTCTGAGTAGGCGGTGCCGGAGTGGGCAGTGCCCTTGCAGCCCTGTTCGTAAAGTGCATCTGACATGCCTTCCGGCTGGGCTGGTGTAGACGTCAATGTGTTGTTGACATAGTTTAGCAGTGCAGCCGACTGGCTCAAACGGTTGTATGTATCATTTACAGATATGTTATAAGACAGACCTGCAATGAAACGGATTTGACGCACCATGGCTGACGCGGAGTCGAGCGTGGCGTCAGACAGGGCGCCGGCGCTGTAAGGCGCTTCTGGTGCGGGTTCTGCTTTGTAGGTAGTCATGTCGGTCCTTGCAGCTTTTTCCTGCTCTATAAATTCCTGAATTTCGTCCGCGGTGCGGTAAGAAACCTGCAGCTTGGTGTCTGTTGGCTCCTCGGGTTCCGTTTCTGATGCACTGACAGTTAATTCCTCGAGTTCTGTTTCTGATTCGAGGTCGGATGCTGTTTCGGACAGTGTCTCGTCTGATTCGTCTGATTCCAAAGCGCTGTCGTCTGTCGTCTGGGTTTCCGTTGGCTGTGCTTCTTCGGAGGATGCTGTTTCGGATTCTGACTGGTCAGATACATCACTGTCGGATGCTGTCCCTGTCTGCTCCGAACTGCTTTCCGGGGAATCATCGGATTCCGTCACGTCAGGTATTGATTCCGCTGTTTCCGTCTGCTCAGGTATATGTTCCTCGTCTGCAGCAGCGTCAATTTTTTCATCTGCTGTCTGTACTTCCGACGCCGATGCAGGAATGTCCATGGCAGTAAACACCATTGCAACGGAAAGCAGCATACATAACAATTTTTTCTTCATCATATTAATCCCTCTGCTTTTATAATTATCTTCTTGGTAGTCGATTGTGAAAAAGGTTCCAAACTTCTAATGAATTTGTTGTTGTAACCACGTCCTTTCCCTGTACGAGCGTGTTCGGAAAATCATTCCTGTCATCTGCATAACACGCTCTAGGGTGTTGTTATGCAAGTGGCAGGAATGATTTTTTAGACATGCTCTGATCGTATTCACTTAAAATTTGATAAAAAAAGCACATTATGATAATGTGAATTAAAAATATTATATAACAGATTGCCAGCGTTTACCAGTAAAATTTTTACTTCTTCAGGCGATTCAAAGACTGATTTGTTACTGTTCAGACGTCCACCAAAGTAGTGGAAATCATGCGCCAAAATGCTTGCCTTTTAGCATTTTGTGTGCAAAACCTGTTATAATTCACACCGTAATAGCTTGTATGCCGATAAAAACTGGCGTTGGTGTGAATTGTAACACTGATTTGGGTTCCTTTATTGACATGTCAAACGATATTCAATACAATGAAATTGCAAAGGTTAGGAACTGCCCAAAAATAACTTTTAATATTGCTTGTCTTTTTCTCCGATAGCACCACTCAAAAATCAGTTACATAGCTCGCTATGCGCCTGATTTTTGAGCGGCACTCTCGAAAAAAAATCCTGCGCACTATTTAAAAGTTATTTCTTGACAGTTCCTTAGGAACTGTTAATAAATGACTTGTTATTTTGATGCCGCATAAATGTTTGGCTGCAAAGAAGATAATCGCAGGCATAGCTGAGCTATGTCAGATTTATCTGATGCCGCAGATGGACATTTAGACAAGTCAAATTGATGCGTAATTTGTTAACAGTTCCGTAGGAAAGAGAAGACATTATTTTTGCAATAATGTGAGAGGAAATTTTTTATGAATAGATTAGAATTAAACGGAAACTGGGAACTGCGGGATGCTGCCGGGGAACTGCTCTGTCCGGTGGAAATTCCCGGAAGTGTGATTTCAGGGCTTTACGCTTCAGGAAAGATTGCACATCCATATTACAGGGAAAATGAGTATGCGGTTCGGGAGCTGTTTTGGAAGGATTATCAGTTTGTGCGCACGTTTGCCGTGGATGAGGCGCTGCTTTCGGACGGGGAGCTGACACTGGTCTGTGAGGGACTCGACACGCTTGCGCAGATTTTTGTAAATGGGAAAGCGCTTGCTTCCGTCGACAATATGCACCGCACGTATCGCTTTTCAATAAAAGAATATCTGCATTTGGGCTGCAATGAAATCTGTATTGTTTTTCATTCAGTGCTGCGTTTTATAGAAGAGTATCCCTATCAGGAAAATAAAACCATTCACTATATCCCCTGTGGTGCAATGAAGGGAAACCAGTTGGTGCGCAAGGCGCATTCCATGTTTGGCTGGGACTGGGGCCCGCAGCTTGTCGATGCGGGAATTTGGCGTGCTATTTATATAGAAAGAACAGCGTCGGTCGGTATCGAGGACGTGCGCATCAGGCAGGTACATGAAAAAGATGGCAGTGTCCGCGTCAAAACAACAATAACATTGTCTGGCAATGAGATAGAAAGTAACTGCACGAAATGGAGTACATTGTCTGGTGCCGGAACAGAGCGTGACTGCATGAATCAGGAGGAGTTGGCAGTCACATCTTCCGATTCGAGATCTTTTATGCAGGCGGGAATAGCGGTGACAGTGGCATTGGCAGAAAAAGAGGGCGTGGAGATTTCTAAGGTGCCTGCAAAAGCAGTGGCGTCCAAGCTTGTCTATGAGGCGGAGATTACAGTACAGCATCCGAAGCTTTGGTGGCCAAACGGTTACGGAGAGCAGCCGCTGTATGAACTGGCGGTATCTGTTGACTTGAATGGCGGGCAGATACAGCGTGTGACAAAGACCATCGGTCTGCGCACACTGACTGTCAGTCAGGAGGCGGACGCGTGGGGGAATGAGTTTGCGTTTTTGGTCAACGGTGTGAAAATTTTCACGAAGGGTGCAAATTACATACCGGAGGATGCTGTTTATCCGTGGATTGATGAAAAGCGGATCGACTATTTGTTACAGTGCTGTGTGCGTGCGCATTTTAACTGTGTCCGTGTCTGGGGCGGTGGGTATTATCCGTCAGATGCTTTTTATGATCTGTGTGACCGGTATGGTCTGATTGTGTGGCAGGACTTGATGTACGCCTGCAATGTATATGATGTGACGGACGATTTTGCCGCCACGGTCAGGCAGGAGACGCTCGACAATGTGCGGCGGCTGCGGCACCATGCGTCGCTTGGGCTTTGGTGCGGCAACAATGAGATTGAGTCCGCGTGGCACCACTGGGGAGATTTCCAAAAAGAGTCCATGTATCTGCGCGCGGATTATATCAAATTATTTGAGGATATTTTGCCAAAGGCGGTGCGCGAGGCAGATGATGAGACCTTTTACTGGCATTCCTCACCGTCGTCGGGCGGGTGTTTTGACGACCCCGATTCCGACCGGCGCGGCGACGTGCATTATTGGGACGTGTGGCATGGGCAAAAGCCGTTTAGCGATTATCAGAAATATTTCTTCCGGTTCTGTTCGGAATTTGGGTTCCAGTCGTTTCCATGTCTGAAAACAGTCGAGTCCTTTACGGCGGAAGCAGACAGGAATATTTTTTCGAAAGTCATGGAGAGCCATCAGAAAAATGATGCTGCCAACGGTAAGATGCTCTATTATCTCTCGGAGAATTTCCGCTATCCGAAAGACTTTAAGAGCTTGCTCTATGTGACGCAGGTTTTGCAGGGAATGGCGATTAAGAGCGGCGTTGACCACTGGCGTCGCAGCAGAGGGCGTTGCATGGGGACACTCTACTGGCAGCTCAACGACAACTGGCCGGTGGCTTCATGGGCGAGTATTGATTACTGTGGCCGGTGGAAAGCGCTGCACTACATGGCGGCAAGATTTTATGCCCCTGTTGCGGTAAGCATACAGAAGACAGAGGATTTTGTCAGTGTCTTTCTGGAAAATGAGACGTTTGCAGAACAGCAGTGCAGTGTGGCACTGCGTGTGCGGGATTTCGCGTTTCGTGTACAGGCAGCGTGGAAAAAAGAAGTGCGGGCGGAGGCGCTGTGCGCATGTGAGCTGCTGCGGTGCGCAATGAACGACATGCCCTCTGGCAAAGCGAAAAGTCCGGCTGACGGGTTAAAATCTGCCAATAACATGGCGGGCGGTCAGGACGGCTTGTTTCTTGAGGCGGAGGTCATACTTTCTGATGGAACCGTGCTGACAGACGTTGATACCTTCGTGCCGTACAAGCATATGGAGCTGCCGAAGCCGCATTTTACAACAGAAGTGCAGGAGACAAAAGACTGCTTTGAGATTACAGTGCGCAGCGACGTGTTTGCACCGTTTGTCGAGATGGATTTCGCGGACGCGGACGTTATTTTTAGTGATAATTTCTTGATGATTTCAAGTGAAAAGCCAGTGACTGTCAGGCTGGAAAAATGCGATATTCTGCGTGGAAGCTTTGCGGATGCGGCGGATTTGAACACGCGGCTGGAGCTTGTGAGTGTGGCGGAGACGTATTAGAGCGCGATGTACTTTTCATTGCCTGTGGCGGTTTTTACGCACACCGAAAAATGCCACAGGCAGGCGTTTTTCTGGAATGTTTCCGTTTATCGAGACAGGTGACGGCAGTGTGTCTGGACTCTCGGACGGACAGGATTACGGGGCGTTTTTCGGGCGTTGTATCAGTGCGTAACAGTTCAGCCCAGGACTTTGCATTTACTGCAAAATCCGTGAAATAGCGTAATGGTAGAGATGCATCAAGCCATGGCACATGGCTTTGACACCAACGAAGTGGTTATGCATGGCTTGATGCCTGTAACAGGAAGCCGAAGGCTGAACTGTTACATCAGTGCCTGTAAAATGTGTAATTTGGCTTGCAATTGATTGGGTAAAGTGATATAGTAGAGACATAAAAGGAGCAATCGCCCACAAAGTGGTTGACCTCCCAAGTATATTGTAAGCCTACCTGTACCGGTCAAGTAACAAGGTAGGCTTGTTTATTTTCGCTTATTATTCCTATCTAAATAGGTAAGCAGTGCAATCAGAAAGTTACCGCCAAAAAACAACAGGCTTAATATTTCATATGTACTCATTGCACCACCTCCCTTCTTTTTCAAGCTCGGGAGGTTTTCCACCTTGTAACACGATTGTTCCATGTGAAAATATTAACATACTGTTTTAAAATGCGCAAGACAGAACACTGCGAATATGGAAATTATGATTAATTTTGATAATATTCGCGAAACTTCGTAGTGGCAGTGACGCATCATACCATCACGAAGTGATGTCTGTAACAAACAATTTCGAGGAATGAATCAATGGATTACAAAGAAAATATTCTAGGCTGTGAAGTGTATTATGGGCTTAGAGCGCGTAGGCTGCATAATTTTTCAGAAGAACAGTATGAGGAAAGTGATTCGAAGGGGAACTGTGAAAGTCTGATATAGCCTGCATTTGGCGTGTGAAACTGCTGAAAGGGGAAGTGCGCATGTTTGTGATTACAAACAAGTCCGTTAACAAGGCAATTGACTATATCCTGCGTCATCTCAATGAGGAAGTGTCTGTTGGGGATGTGGCGGCGCACTGTCATTTTTCCAAATATCATTTCAGCAGAATGTTCAAGGAGGAAACAGGGGAGAGCGTGTATGCATTTATAAGGCGGCTCAAACTGGAACAGAGCGCATTCCGGCTGAAAATCGAGCCGAATCGGGCGGTGACGGACATCGGATATGAATTTGGCTACAGCCCGTCGAATTACAGCTCGCTGTTTCGGGGGTGCTATCAAACGACACCGGTGTGTTTTCGCAAAAATTGTTTTCAGACAGCGCTTGCACATCCCTTTATGCATATGGAAACACGTGAAAAAGATAACGCACTTGAGACCTTCGAGGAATGCAGCCGCAAAATACAGATTAAGACGCTGCCGGATTTCTTTGTGCTCTATGAGCGCCGGATTGGCAGTTACCGCCATTTGTGCAGACAGTGGCAGGATTTTATGGAAAAGTACCGCGCGTTTGTGACAGATGATACACAGTACTTTGAGCGGACATTTGACGACCCGGCTATTACGGCGGCAGACGGCTGCCTGTATGATATCTGTATGAGTGTGGACAGAAATATCGGACTGGAAAACACCTGCACGATAGAAGGGGGAAAGTGTGCGGTTTACGCTTATAAGGGATTGGGAAAATATATTTATGCCGCATACCAGACTATTTTTCAAATTTGGCTGCCGCGTGTTCCGTATGAGCTGGATTATCGCAGTGGTTTTGACATTTATCACATGGTGGACAGCGCTTCAGGGTACATGGAGCTGGACATCTGCATGCCTTTAAGAAACAAGTAGAAAGAGCACAAATTCAGAAGTTAATATTCAATTCTCCTCCTATAATGGGAAATACCAAAAGCACTTAGAGGCTTTCGGTGTATTAAGGTATCGTCTTGAAGGTTTACCGGTATATGGATGCTATGGCCGGACTTCGAACGATCAGCCAAACAAATAGGAGGATATTTTTATGGAATTGGAAAAAATCAGACAGCATACGGCGGGAACTATTTTACAGTTTTCCATACCTGCCATTATCGCGATGGTGCTGACTTCTTTGATTACGGTGGTGGACGGGTTTTTTATTGGGAACTATATCGGCGGGGAGGGCATTGCGGCGGTCAATCTGGGGCTGCCGATTATCTACTTATTTTTGTCAATCGGGTTGATGGTATCCGTCGGCGGGGCTGCGATTGCGGGAATGCTGTTCGGTGCACGGGATTTGGCTGCCTGCAATCAGGTTTTTCGGCAGACGATTGTGACCACAACGGTACTCTCTGTGCTGACAGCGCTTTTGACAGCACTGTTTTTTGAGCCGATGCTGGACTTCCTCGGAGCTGTCGGACAGGTGCGTGCATATTTCAGAACATACTATGGTATTTTGCTTCTGGAGCTGGTCGTGATGGTGGTCAATTCGTCCTTTGGCATGTTTATCCGAGGTGAGGGGAATCCGCAGTATTTTATGAAGGTCAACCTAGTGAGCGTGCTGTTCAATGTGATGCTGGATTATGTTTTCTCTGTTGTTGTTCCTGTGGGGATTGCGGGAATTGCGGCGGCATCGCTGATTTCACAAGTGGTTTCGCTTGTGCTGATCTTGTATTTTTTCTGGAAAAAAGCGAACGTGTATCATTTCGGGAGATGTTCTTTTTCATGGTCGGTGCTCAAAAGAACACTGCTCAATGGAAGCTCGGAGTTCATCGGGGAGATGTCAACGGGGATTGCTATGTTTGCCTATAATTATGTGATTCTGCGCAGAGCTGGTGTTGATGGCGTTACGGCGTTTACCATTGTCGGATATGTCTCCTATCTGTTTAGTATGGTGGTTGTGGGATTTGGGCAGGGTGCAAGCCCGTTGATGAGCTTTGCCTACGGCGCCGAGGAGTACGAGCTTGCAAAAAGGCTGCGCAGGCGGACAAACGGAATGGTGTTTGCAATCGGCACTGTGGTTTTTGTGATGATGACGTTTCTGTCGGGACAGTACAGCAGATTGTTTGTACAGCGCGGCGAGATTCGGGAGATGGTGCAGACCGGTATGGTGATTTTTATGGTATCGTTTTTCTTTTCGGGCATCAATGCGATTACCTCTTTTTATTTTACGTCGATTGGCAAGGCGCTGGAATCAGCGGTAATTTCCGTGTCGAGGGGGCTTGTGGTGCTGCTTGCCTGTATCTTCGTACTGCCGGCATGGTTTGGCATGACCGGCGTGTGGCTTGCCGCGCCCGTGACGGAGGCGGTGACGATTTGCATAAGCTGGTGGATGGTGCGGCGGGAGTAGTGACCGAAGTTACTTATAACCGTTATACTTCGAGTATATTGACATTTATCAAGCCTGCATTTAATATAGAGTAAATGCAGATTGTTTATGCACACGGGCACCCCAAGGAAGCATGTCAGCAAAAGCTGTCGGGTGCTTGATTTTTCTACAAATCAGTCAGAGAGGAGGGGTGGCACATGTATGCGACGCACATCGTAAAAAATGCAGAGGAGGAGACCGTCGGATATCTTGTTGACAATGTTTTTTATACCGACTATTATTTAAAACAAAATATAGAACTTGTCGAAAATATTGCGGTTGACAATACAGGAAGAATCTGTTCTGACAAAGAGCTTCCGTGTCTTTCCTATACAGCAGCAGTTACTGGAAAAGCATATCATGACATGGTGTTAAAAAATCCGTTTATGCGCGATATACAGGCTGATTTAGAGGAGTGGAAACAGGAGAAAAATCACGGGGTATTGCAGCTTGAAGGTTCACGGCAGATTGGAAAAACAACGGAGCTATTAAAGTTTGCATATAGAAATTACGAGTATGTTCTCTACGTCAATCTTGCCTCGGATGAGTACGGATTTAAAGATGTCATACAAAACGGATGCCGATTGATGGAATTTGAAAAATATTGTCGTCGTGCAGGGCTGCCGCATTTTAAAAACAGCCGTCAGACGATTTTGGTTCTGGATGAAATTCAGGTGAGTGAGCAGGCATACAATGCAATCAGGTCAATCGCGGCATCCGTAGACTGTGATATTGTCGTGACGGGAAGCTATTTGGGACAGACCATTAAGAATGGATACTTCCTTCCAGCAGGCACTGTGACATATATGAAAATGTATCCCTTATCATTTGCAGAGTTTTGCAGAATCTATGGCAAGGACAGCCTGTTGGAACAAATTGATTTATATGGCAGCAGTGCGCAGTCCGCATATGATGAGTTGTTTGCGCTATATGATCTGTACAGACACATTGGCGGCTATCCGGCTGTCATTAAAAAGTATATAGATAACCCAAATAAAGAAGCGTGTTATCAGATCATCGCTGACTTACTGAATACATTTGAGAAAGAATCAAGAAATTATTTTCAGGCATCTAAGGAAACTGTTATCTTTAAATCGGTATATCGGGAAGCCATGATCGAACTGTGCCGGGAGAGGAAAGGAAGCGGCAGCAAATTAGTAGAGCTTGTGACGACGATTGTAAAGTCTTCGGAAAGGCTGCTGGTAAGCCGTGACGAGATTGCCAATGCGATCATGTGGCTGATTTATTCCGGTATCATAGGAGAATGTGGCTGCTATGTGGACGGGGATATGTTATCATACAGACCCGCCAGACGCCTTTATTACATGGACTGTGGTATTGCGGGATATCTGGGCGCAGAAACGGGAATGGAGAGGGGGACGATCGAGGGGATTCTCACGGAGACTTTTGTGTTTGCTGAGTTACATCGCCTGTATACGGCACGTTACAGCAAAAAGAAAGTGAAGGGGGATACGCCATCGTTTTCAATCCTTGGGTCAAACGAACTGGATTTTCTGGTGTTTGACAAAGAAAATAAAAGCTATGGAATCGAAGTAAAAACCACTGACGGCGCACCGAAATCGTTGCGGGTATATCGTGATAAAAGGTTGTTAGACAGGGCAGTTGTGGCAAAACGGACAAACGGCGGATGTGATGGCGGTATTGAGACTATCCCGGTGTTTGCTGTGGGCAGCCGGTTTCCCTATGATGAACGTGTTTGAAAAGAAGAGGGGGTGGCAGCAATGCCCACAATGGCAATTATGACAGGCATTCAGGCGAGCGGCAAGAGCACGTTCTGCCAAAACAATTTGCCCGGCTATGTCAGAATCAACCTCGACACTCTCCACACACGCAACAAGGAAAATATGGCGATGGACGAGGCGTTTCAGGCAAAAAAGGACATGGTGATCGACAACACGAACCCGACAGCCGCGGAGCGTAAAAAATATATTGTAAAAGCAAAAGAACACGGTTATCGCGTCATTGGTTATTTTATGCAGTCGCGCTTACAGGAGTGCACCGCACGAAATGAACTGCGGGAAGGCAAAGCAAAAATTCCAGCCAAAGCGATTGCGGCGACTTCGAATAAACTCGAGCTCCCCTCGTATGAGGAGGGCTTTGATGCGCTGTATTTTGTCAGCATGACTAAGACAGGAATGGCTGTTGAGGCGTGGCAGGTCAGCACAGGCACGAACCATGCAGCCCACAACGCTGATTTCTGTTTGGATGGAATACTTGGATAGGAGTGGAACAATGAAATTTGATGATTTAGATAAAAAGATGCGCATATACGAACAGTCACTCGACCAGATTCTTTTGCCGGAGATTTATATGGTGGCGAGACTTGATGGCAGAGGCTTCACAAGACTGACGAAAGAGACTTGCAAGTTCGAAGCGCCGTTTGACATTCATTTTCGGGATTTGATGGTTCACACCGTCGAGCATCTGATGGACTGTGGGTTTCGTGTTGTGTATGGGTTTACAGAGAGCGACGAGATATCGCTATTGTTTGCCGCTGGGGAAAATGCCTTTGGCAGAAAGGTGCGCAAGTACAATTCGACACTGGCAGCGGAGGCGAGTGCGGCCTTTTCGCTCGCGCTTGGAAAGGCGGCAACGTTTGATTGCAGGATGGTGCCGCTTCCCACGCTTGAAAGGGTGCAGGACTATTTCCTGTGGCGGCAGGAGGATGCGCACAGAAATTCCCTGAACGCACACTGTTACTGGATGCTCAGAAAAGCGGGAAAGACGGTTCAGGAAGCCACCAAGGCACTCGAAGGGCAGTCCGTGAGCTTTAAGAATGAACTCCTCTTTTCAAAAGGCATCAACTTCGACCAACTCCCGTCGTGGCAGAAGCGGGGCGTCGGAGTCTGGAAAGAGCAGTATGAAAAAGAGGGGCAGAATCCCGTGACAGGAAAATCTGAGACTGCGGTGCGGAGCAGGCTGAAAGTGGAGTACGAGCTGCCGCTGGGTGAATCGTATGCAAAACAGATTTGCAGTTTTTTGTGAAAATAAATTCAGATAATAAACAAGGAAAGAGAGGAAAAAACAATGAAATTCGAACAGTTACAAAAAGACATGATGGCGGCAATGAAAGCGCGTGACAAGGTGAGAAAGGATGCACTTTCCGCACTGGTTTCAGCGGCGAAGAAGGTCGCAATCGACGAGAACTGCCGCGACAATATCAGTGAGGAGATTGTGGACCGCGTGATTTTAAAGGAAATCAAGTCCGTGAAGGAACAGCTTGACACCTGCCCGGACACAAGGGAGGACTTAAAGAAGGAGTATCAGGCAAGGTACGACATTTTTCAGGAGTATGCGCCCCAAATGATGTCCGCAGAGGAGATTGAGGCATTTATTATGGAAAAATTTGCGGAGGTTGCAGCGCAGAAAAATAAAGGAATGATCATGAAAACAATTATGCCCGAATTGAAGGGAAAGGCAGACGGCAGCGTGATTAATCAGGTTGTGGCAAAACTTTGCCAGTGACCAAATTCGTCGAGATTACAAGCGATTAGTGCACTGGGAGGATGGGCAAGGACGATGAAAGAGAGAGAGAGTACAGCCGGACAGCAAAAAAATAATCTGACAGAAGGGTCAATATGGAAGAAAATATTATTCTTCGCATTGCCTATTTTTCTGGGACAGGTATTCCAGCAGCTTTATAATACGTTTGATTCGTTAATAGTAGGGAAATTTCTGGGGGATGAGGCGCTTGCAGCGGTAAGTTCCTCAGGGAGCCTTATCTTTATGATGGTCGGTTTTTTCGGCGGTGTGGCTATGGGAGCAGGCGTCATGATTGCCAAGGAGTATGGAGCTAAGGACTACAAGGCGATGCAGCTTGCCATTCATACGGATGTGGCGTTTGGCTTGGCGGCCGGAATTTTACTGACCGTTTTGGGCGTATGTTTTACCCCGACGATTCTCCGCTGGATGCGCACGCCGGAAAATGTGCTGCCGCAGTCGGTGGTGTATTTTCGGTTTTATTTCTGCGGGGCAGTTTTTACGGTAATGTATAATATTTTTGTCGGCATCCTGCAGGCGGTAGGAGACAGCAGACACCCGCTGTATTATCTGATTATTTCCTCACTGGTCAATGTGGCGCTGGATTTGGTGCTGGTTGGCGGCTTTCGTTTCGGCGTGGGTGCGGCGGCGATTGCGACGACCATATCTCAGGGAATCAGCGCGCTGCTCTGCCTGATACAGCTGCTCCGGTGCAAAACGGAATACCAGCTGAAACTGAAGTCGGTCAGGTTCCACTGGGAAAGCCTGAAAAATATTATCCGTTTCGGTCTGCCGTCAGGCGTTCAGAATTCCGTGATTGCCATGGCGAATCTGGTAGTGCAGACCAATATCAATACGTTTGGACCGTCCGCGATGGCAGGATGCGGCTCGTATGCCAAAATTGAGGGTTTTGCATTCCTGCCGATTACATGTTTTGCACAGGCATTGTCCACCTTCGTAGGTCAGAATCTGGGGGCAAAGAAATATGACCGGGTGAAAAAAGGGGTGCGTTTTGGCATTCTTTGTTCCGTTTCCATGGCAGAATTCATCGGGGTGGTCTTTTGGACTGCCGCGCCAGTATTTATTGGCATATTCAGTAATTCTCCGGATGTGATTGCATTTGGGGTAAGGCAGGCACGCGTTGAGGCGCTTTTTTACTGTCTGCTGGCACTGGCGCACTGCATTGCGGGGATTATGCGCGGTGCCGGAAAGGCCACGGTTCCGATGTTCACCATGCTCGGGTTCTGGTGTGTGCTGCGGGTGGCTTACATCACGCTGATGCTGCGCTTCTACCCTCACATCGAGGTTGTTTTCACCGCATATCCGCTGACGTGGGGGACTAGCTGCGTCGTGTTCCTGCTATATTTTTTCAAGGCAGACTGGATACATAATTTTGAGCGAATCGACAGGCAGAAGGGCTAGAGTTGAACTGCTACTGATTTTGGCAGGAGTTCAGCGCAGAACTTTGCATTTACTGCAAAGTTCGTGAAATAGCGTAATGGATGAGCTGCATCAAGCCACGGTACGTGGCTTTGACACCACGAAGTGGTTTTGCATGGCTTGATGCCCGTAACAGGAAGCCGAAGGCTGAACTGTTACTGATTTTGTAAAAAAGTATAGAAACCCTCTATACTTTTTTATTTTTTGTGGTATACTAGAAAAGAATATATGTTTGCGAATATACATACGTATTTTTGCGAGGGAATCATGCGGCGTGAGCGGTTCACACAGCAATTCGTCTAAATGCCCAAATGCGCGGGTGTTGGCAGCAGGGAGGATGATTATGGATCAGTTCAAGTTACATTCGGAATACCAGCCCACAGGTGATCAGCCGGAGGCAATTGCGGAACTTGTCAAAGGGTTTCAGGAGGGCAACCAGTTCCAGACGCTTCTCGGAGTCACCGGTTCCGGCAAGACCTTTACCATGGCAAATATCATAGCGGCATTAAATAAACCTACCCTTGTCATAGCCCACAACAAAACTTTGGCGGGTCAGCTTTACGGTGAGTTTAAGGAATTTTTTCCGGAAAACGCAGTGGAGTATTTTGTGTCCTACTATGATTATTATCAGCCGGAAGCATACATTCCGTCCTCCGATACGTATATCGCAAAGGACTCTGCCGTGAATGACGAGATAGACAAGCTTAGGCTGTCCGCCACGGCATCGCTGACCGAGCGGCGTGACGTAGTGGTGGTGGCGAGTGTTTCCTGTATTTATGGTCTGGGCAGTCCGGACGAGTATCAGGGAATGATGCTTTCCTTGCGGCCGGGCATGGAAAAGGACAGGGACGAGGTGATTCATGCCCTGATTGAGATGCAGTATGACCGCAACGATCTGGATTTGGACAGGGGGCGGTTCCGCGTGCATGGTGATGTTGTCGACATCCATCCGGCGCAGGGCGGGGAATGTCTGATACGCGTGGAGTTTTTTGGAGATGAGATTGACCGTATTGCCGAGATTGACCCGGTTACGAACAAGGTCACTGCCACGCTCGAGCATACTACCATCTTCCCTGCATCGCACTATGTTGTTGCTCCGGAGCGGATTGCAAAGGCGTGCGAGGTGATTGAGGCGGAGATGAAGGAGCGGGTTCGCTATTTTAAGAGTGAGGACAAGCTGCTTGAGGCACAGCGGATTTCGGAGCGCACAAATTTTGACATTGAAATGCTGCGGGAGACAGGTTTCTGTTCCGGTATTGAGAACTACTCAAGGCATCTCAACGGGACAAAGGAGGGAGAACCGCCGTACTGTCTCATGGACTTTTTTACCGACGATTTTTTGATAATCGTTGACGAGTCACATATGACAATCCCGCAGATAAGGGGGATGTATGCAGGCGACCGCTCGAGGAAAAATACGCTGGTGGAGTATGGTTTCCGTCTTCCGTCGGCGCTCGACAACAGACCGCTGAAATTTGACGAGTTTGAGGGAAAAATTGACCAGATGCTTTTTGTGTCGGCAACGCCTAACGTGTATGAGCAGGAACATGAACTGCTGCGTGCGGAACAGATTATCAGACCGACGGGACTGCTTGATCCGGAGATTGAGATTCATCCGGTGGAGGGGCAGATTGATGACCTGATAGCGCGCATAAACGCGGAAACAGCGAAGCATAATAAAGTTCTGGTGACAACACTGACAAAGCGCATGGCGGAGGATTTGACGAAATATATGTCCGAGGTGGGCGTGCGTGTGAAATATCTCCATTCGGATATCGACACGCTGGAGCGTGCGGAGATTATCAGGGATATGCGTCTGGATGTCTTTGACGTGCTCGTTGGAATCAACCTTTTGCGGGAAGGACTTGACATTCCCGAGATATCGCTTGTGGCAATTCTCGACGCAGATAAAGAGGGATTTCTGCGCTCGGCGACTTCGCTGATACAGACGGTAGGACGCGCTGCCAGAAATGCGGAAGGGCATGTTGTCATGTATGCGGACATGATTACGGACTCGATGCAGGTGACACTGGACGAGACGGCGCGGAGACGTGCTATCCAGCAGAAGTATAATGATGAGCATGGCATTACACCGCAGACAATCAAGAAGGCGGTAAGGGATCTTATCAGCATATCAAAGGCCGTGGCAAAAGAGGAGCAGGCATTTGCCAAGGATCCGGAATCCATGAACGAGAAAGAGCTTAAGAAACTGATTGCCACGGTGGAGAAAAATATGCGCAAGGCGGCAGCCGACCTGAATTTTGAGGCGGCGATGGAGCTGCGCGACAAGATGACGGAACTCAAGAAACAGCTGCAGGATTTGACGGAAGGGCTTTGATAGAATTGCAGAATATTTTAGAAAGGTACGGTACAAGTATGGATAAGGAACAACTGAAAATGCTTCCAAAAGGCGAGGTCATCAAGATTCGCGGGGCAAATGAACATAATTTGAAAAATATAGATCTTGATATACCCAGAAATAAATTTGTCGTGCTGACAGGTCTGTCGGGTTCAGGGAAGTCCTCGCTTGCCTTTGACACCATCTATGCAGAAGGGCAGCGGCGCTATATGGAATCGCTGTCCTCCTATGCAAGACAGTTTCTGGGACAGATGGAGAAACCGAATGTGGAGCGTATTGACGGATTGTCTCCGGCAATCTCGATTGACCAGAAATCAACCAACAGGAATCCGCGTTCCACAGTCGGGACAGTGACGGAAATTTATGACTACTTTCGATTGTTATATGCGCGTATCGGGATACCACACTGCCCGAACTGCGGCAGGGAAATCAAGCGCCAGACCATCGACCAGATGGTGGATCAGATTATGGATCTGCCGCAGGGCACCAAGCTTCAGCTTCTGGCACCTGTTGTGCGCGGCAGAAAGGGCGAGCATGCCAAGGTGCTTGACCGCGCAAAAAAGAGCGGTTATGTGCGTGTGCGCATTGACGGTAGTCTGTATGATTTGTCCGAGGATATCAAGCTCGAGAAAAATATCAAGCACAATATCGAGGTTGTCGTGGACCGAATTGCGATTAAGGATGGCATCGAGAGGCGATTGACAGACTCCATTGAAAATGTCATGGCACTTTCCGAAGGGCTTTTGATGGTAGATGTCATTGACGGCGAGATGATGAATTTTTCTGACAGCTTTGCCTGTCCGGACTGTAATATCAGCATTGACGAGGTGGAGCCGAGGAGTTTTTCCTTCAACAATCCGTTTGGCGCATGCCCTGAGTGCTTCGGACTTGGCTATAAAATGGAATTTGACATTGACTTGATCATACCGGACAGGAGCCTTAGCATCAATCAGGGGGCAATCACTGTCATGGGGTGGCAGTCGTGTGCAGACAAAAGCAGTTTTACCAATGCCATTTTACAGGCGCTTTCCAAGGAATACCGCTTTTCACTGGACACGCCGTTTGAAGAACTGTCCGATGCGGCACAGGATGTCCTTGTCAACGGCACAAAGGGAAAAGAGGTTTTGGTGCATTATAAGGGACAGCGCGGTGAGGGAACCTATCCCGTGGCATTTGAGGGGCTGATTAAAAACGTGGAGCGCAGATACAGGGAGACGTCATCGGAGGGGATTAAGCAGGAGTATGAGACGTTTATGCGCATCACGCCCTGTAAGGAGTGCGGCGGCAGGCGTCTGAAGAAAACTTCGCTTGCAGTTACCGTGTGCGACAAGAACATTTATGAGATTACATCTATGTCCATTAAGAATCTTTATACGTTTTTGGACACAATGGAGCTTTCCCGGCAGCAGATGCTGATAGGAAAACGTATCTTAAAGGAAATAAAGGCAAGAGTAGGGTTTCTCTCGAGTGTCGGGCTCGAGTATCTGTGTCTGTCAAGAGGGACAGCTTCCCTGTCGGGGGGCGAGGCGCAGCGCATCCGGCTGGCGACGCAGATT
This sequence comes from uncultured Lachnospiraceae bacterium, assembly GCA_910579275.1. Lineage (GTDB taxonomy): Bacteria > Bacillota > Clostridia > Lachnospirales > Lachnospiraceae > COE1. The sequence continues at coordinate 108,425 of CAJTTO010000005.1, read as the reverse complement.
GGTTCCGGACTGGTTGGTGTCTGCTATATTTTGGATGAGCCGAGTATCGGTCTGCACCAGCGGGACAACGACAAGCTTCTTGCGGCGCTGCGGAATTTACAGGATCTGGGCAATACGCTTCTGGTCGTGGAGCATGATGAAGATACGATGCTCGCGGCAGACCATGTGATTGACATTGGCCCGGGAGCCGGCGAACACGGCGGAGAGGTGATTGCACAGGGAACCGCGCAGGAGATTATGCAGGTGCCGGAATCCGTTACGGGACAGTATTTAAGCGGCAGGCTGCGGATTCCCGTACCGGAAGCGAGAAGAAAGCCGAGCGGATGGCTGTCTGTAAAGGGTGCTGCGGAGAACAATCTCAAAGAGGTCAACGTGAAAATTCCGCTGGGTATTTTTACCTGTGTGACAGGCGTGTCCGGTTCCGGAAAATCCTCCCTTGTCAATGAGATTTTGTACAAATATCTGGCGAAGAAGCTCAACAGGGCGCGCACAATACCCGGAAAGTTCAAGAAAATAGAAGGTGCGGAACAGCTTGACAAGATTATTGCCATTGACCAGTCGCCGATTGGCAGGACGCCAAGGTCGAATCCGGCAACATACACAGGGGTATTTGACCAAATTCGGGATTTGTTTGCATCCACGGTCGATGCAAAGGCAAAAGGCTACAGCAAAGGCCGTTTCAGCTTTAATGTGAAGGGCGGGCGCTGCGAGGCGTGCGGCGGGGACGGAATCATCAAGATAGAGATGCATTTTCTGCCGGATGTGTATGTTCCCTGCGAGGTGTGTCAGGGGAAACGCTACAACAGGGAAACGCTGGATGTCAAGTACAAAGGGAAAAGCATCTATGACGTGCTTGACATGACTGTCGAGGAAGCAATGACGTTCTTTGACGCCGTTCCGTCCATCAAGAGAAAGATAGAGACATTGTATGACGTCGGACTTTCCTATATCAGGCTGGGACAGCCGTCCACGACATTGTCGGGGGGCGAGGCGCAGCGTATTAAGCTTGCCACGGAGCTTAGCCGTAGAAGCACTGGAAAGACGATTTATATTTTGGACGAGCCGACAACCGGACTTCACTTCGCGGATGTGCACAAGCTTGTGGAGATTTTGCAGCGTCTCGCCGAGGGCGGAAATACGGTTGTTGTGATAGAGCACAATCTTGATGTAATCAAGACTGCGGATTATATTATCGATATCGGGCCTGAAGGCGGGGATGGCGGCGGAACGGTTATTGCGGAGGGAACACCTGAGCAGATTGCCGCGTGCACGAACTCGTATACGGGACACTATGTCAAGAAGATGCTTGACAAAGCAAAAGTGTGAATAAAAAAGTAATTTTTTGTATGTTTTTGCCATATCAGGGGTTTTGACTGCGCTATTGTTTGACTTTTTCCTATTTTGTGATAAAATCTTTACTGTAAAAGCCCTTATTATATGCAAACAGGAGTACGCACTTGTTATGGGCTCCGTACACGCGCCAAAATGCGGCCTTTGCATTTTGTGTGCAAGAAATTTTCTAAGCACCGGCTTTTATTTGTTATGATGCCAGTCAGGGAAATAGGTGTTTAGAAAGCCACTATTCATTTTAGTTTGTAGAATGGAGATTCTTTATGAAACAGCAAAGACACAGGCGCAAGGAATCCTTCTCACTTCTTCTTGTCTCGAATACGGGGAAAGAAAGCAGGCATTTTTATGTTTCGGTTTTGACATTTCGTCTGCTGATTGTCCTGATGCTCCTGATTTGTGTTGCTCTGGCATGGATTATGTTCCGGTCAGGGACGCATTACAGGACGGAGTCTGACCTGCGGCGGAAGCTGGCTTCAAGCGAGCAGCGGGTGAAGCAGCTGGAAAGTGAAAAGGAGTCCTTGGACACACAAAATGCTGCCCTGGCGAAGGAGAATGACACACTGAAGGCGGCAGGACTGGCAGATGCCAAAACACAGGAAACGGAAGTGCAGGAAGCAACACAGAAGGACACTTCCATTCCAAGCCAGAACCCATACACAGGAGTCGGAATATTAAAAGAACAGTATTCTGCGGAGCACCCTTACTTTTCAATAAGTACACAGTTGGAGGATCGCATTATCGCTGCCGGTGACGGAACCGTCACTTCAATCAACTCGGACGATACATATCCACTCATTATAGAAGTGGAGCACGGAAACGGTTATAAATCGCGCTATATGTGTATGCAGACTGCCGAGGTAAAAGTGGAAGTCGGCGAACAGGTTCAAATTCGTGACACATTAATTGTAATTGACAGGGAAGAAACACAGTTGGATTACCAGGTTATCTATGATAATCAGGCGATCGACCCGCTGTTGGTACTGGAAGCAAAAGGATAAAATGGAGGATAAAAGCATGTTGGGAAAAGGAAAAAATTCATCATATTCAGATGATGGACGCGAGAAGGTCTGTACACTGATTGGGCAGGGGACAACTTTTGACGGGGATTTGACATCCGCCGAAACCATCCGGATAGACGGCGTAATCAACGGGAACTGTTCCTGCGAAAAGAAGCTGATATTAAGCGCGGAAGGTCAGGTCAAGGGAAACATCACTGCCCAGAGTGTCATCATATCAGGACGTGTGGATGGTGATATTACCGTACAGGGTAAACTTGAACTGCTGTCAACCGGTAAGATTGCCGGCAACATTGTGGCAGGATCCATCGTGATTGATGAGGGTGCCTCTTTCGATGGCAGATGTACAATGGCATCGGCGGCATCGGGAAGCTTTGGCAGCTATTCTGCCATGGATACAGGGTCGGAATCATAACGGATTGAGCCGCAGCCATGGGTGAACTGCTGCATTGTATCAGCCACGATAAGGGGGAAGCAGGTTCTTGTACGCTTTCCTTCACGAACAAGAAAATAATTCATTTATCAATTGCGCAGCGAATAAGTTCGTTGCGCAATTGAATTTTTACTGCAATTGAAATGTCTTTCCGCGCATCCGACAGCACGTAGCGGTTACGCATGGCTTGATGCCCGTGACAGGAAGCAGAAGGCTGAACGGTTGTTACAATTCACACGCACGCCGGTTTTTATCGGCATACAAGCGATTGAGGTGTGCATGATAACAGATTTTGCGCACAAAATGCGAAAAGGCAAGCATTTTGGCGCATGATTCCTGCTACTTTGGTGGATGTCTGAACAGTAACGAACGGTTACAAAATATGTAACAGTTCAGCCCAGGACTTTGCACTGGCTGCAAAGTCCGTGAAATAACATATAGGTAGAGATGCATCAAGCCACGGTACGTGGCTTTGACACCACGAAGGTGGTAAAAAAATCATTTTATGATTTTTGCATGGCTTGATGCCTGTAACAGGAAGCCGAAGGCTGAACTGTTACCAAAATATTGATAAAAAAGTCAAATTAACTATTTACAAATGAATTGTCAGATAATATAATAAATTTACATAATATTTTGAAAATAACTAAAGTATTGTGAAAAAGCGGCCGATATAGTTGATGTAAAATAACTTTAATGGCATTTTTGGAGGTTTCAAAAGTTTTATTGTAAAAAAAGTATTAAACCCCTTTGAAAAATGGTTAATTTAGGTTATAATGGCTTAGTTGCAGTATACCATAATAGATAAAATTGTAATGGGAATACTAAGGAATACTAGATTTAATGCGATGAAGCAAAGATAGATAACCTGATTTTACCAGTTTGGACATGTTTGTAATTATGAATGAAGAAAGGGGCATACAGCCATGCAATACACAGATATTGGAATCGACCTTGGAACCGCAAGTATATTAGTCTACATCAGAGGCAAAGGAGTTGTTCTGAAAGAGCCTTCCGTTGTTGCTTTTGACAGAGACACAAATAAAATAAAAGCCATTGGAGAAGATGCACGACTGATGCTTGGTAGAACCCCTGGCAACATTGTGGCGGTCAGACCGCTGAGACAGGGCGTTATCTCTGATTACAAAGTGACAGAGCAGATGATGAAGCACTTTATTCAGAAGGCACTTGGCAGAAAGACATTCCGCAAGCCGATTATCGCAGTGTGCGTGCCGAGCGGCGTTACGGAGGTGGAGAAAAAGGCTGTCGAGGATGCTACTTATCAGGCAGGCGCGAGAAACGTCGAGATAATCGAGGAGCCGATAGCGGCTGCTATCGGAGCGGGGATTGATATCTCCAAGCCTTGTGGAAATATGATTGTGGATATCGGGGGAGGTACCTCGGATATTGCAGTGATATCACTCGGCGGAACCGTTGTGAGTGCATCCATCAAGGTTGCGGGCGATGACTTTGACGAAGCCATCGTCAGATACATGAGAAAGAAACATAATCTTTTGATTGGTGAGAGAACGGCAGAAGACATTAAAATTAAAATTGGTTCAGCATTTAAGAGGGCAGAAGTTGATTACATGGATGTCAGGGGACGGAATCTTGTCACAGGACTTCCCAAAACCATCCGGGTTTCTTCGGAGGAGACCGAGGAGGCGCTTCGCGAGACAACTTCCCAGATTATTGATACGATCCACAGTGTGTTGGAAAAGACACCGCCTGAGCTGGCTGCAGATATTGCGGACAGAGGCATCGTGCTTACAGGGGGCGGCAGTCTGCTTCGCGGGCTGGAGGACTTGATAGAATCAAGAACCGGTATCAATACCATGACCGCGGAGGATCCGATGACTGCGGTTGCCATAGGAACAGGCAAGTATGTCGAGTTCCTTGCGGGGGGAAGGGACGACTGACGATCCGGAAGGATTTCTCCTGCTAATGCTGATTCCAGGGCATCAGATTAGGAGGAACATATGCTTAGAGGTCTATATACAGCCTATACCGGCATGTTAAACGAACAGTACAGAATGGATATCATGTCGAATAATCTTGCAAATGCAGATACCACCGGCTTTAAAAAGGAAGGATCTACGAGTCAGGCTTATTCGGAAGTAATGGCAGTGAAGATTAAGGATGTAACAGAGAATCCAAACACACCAAAACGTCTCGGAAATATGAGTCTTGGCGTAAAAATAGGAGAGACCTATACCGATTTCTCCCAGGGCTCGCTTCGTGACACAGGGAATACGTATGATATCGCGATTGGCGGCGACGGTTTCTTTAACATTGAATTTACCAGCAAGTCAGGCGAGACCTCCACGAAATATACAAGGGCCGGAAGCTTCACACTCACAAAGGACGGCTATCTGGTGACAAAGGACGGAGACTATGTCCTTGGTGAGAACGGGCGGATACAGCTGTCGACTACGGCAGGAAATACCGTATTTGATGAGTCCGGAAATATTTTTCAGGACGGAACGCTTGTGGCAAGCCTGAAATTAACAGAATTTGAAGATACCAATTATCTGACCCATTACGGTGAGACAATGTGGGATGCCAAGGAAGGGGCAGTGTCAAAGGACGCTGAAAATTTCAAGATACGTCAGGGCTACCTTGAAATGTCAAATGCATCCGTTGTCAAAGAGATGGTAAATATGATTACGATTTCCAGACATTACGAGTCAAACCAGAAAATGCTGACAACTTTTGACGAGACGCTCGAGAAGTCGATGACACTCGGACGGGTTTCGGGATAATTTAACAATAAGTTTTGGGGATTTAATATAGGAGGGTAAGAAAATGGTACGATCATTGTGGACGGGTGCAACAGGCATGATTGCACAACAGCTGAATGTAGATAATATTTCCAACAATCTCGCTAATGTAAACACGACAGGCTACAAGGCAGAGGTTATGGAGTTTAAATCACTTTTATATCAGACAATACAGACAAGGACTACTACGGCAAACGGCGCGAATAAGCCGATTGGCGCGGAAGTAGGACTCGGTGTAAGGAATTCATCCATCACTTCCATTTTTACGGATGGAAGTCTGCTTGAGACACCCGGAGAGGCGAATTTTGCCTTGAACGGAAGAGGTTTCTTCGGAATTCGGGGAGCAGACGGGAATACATACTATACAAGAAACGGCAACTTTGTGTTTGCTGTCGGCAGCGAGGGAATTACCTTGGAGACAACAGACGGACTTCCGGTTCTCGACTCGGAGGGAGAGCCGATTATCCTTGAGGATGATGACATTGTAACCAGCAAGATAACAGTCGGAAAGGACGGTACGTTGTATTATCCTGATGACAGTAATATACCGCAGAGTCTTGACATCACAATCGGTCTATGGCAGTTCAATAACCCTGCAGGGCTGAGCAAAGAAGGAGACAGCCTGTATGCGGTTACGGATGCGAGCGGCGAGGAAATGAACGAAGCCGAAAATGAAAACCTGACAAAGACAAAATTGATTCAGGGGTATTTAGAGGGATCAAACGTGCAGATTGCGGATGAGATGGTGAACCTTATCGTTGCACAAAGGGCATATGAGATGAACAGTAAGGTCATTACAACCTCGGACGAGATGCTGCAGCAGGCAAATCAGCTGAAGCGGTAAGGAACCTGTGAGCAGGGATAGTGGCTGAAACAAGTGCATAGAAGGAGAAAATAAGAATGGATATTGGCGGAGTAGGTTCTGCATATGCGGATTATTTGACAAAGCAGGCTTCGGGCAATAAGGCGTCATCGCTTCAGAACAAGCTTGAAAACAGCAGTGAATCGGTGGATGAAAAGGAACTTATGGATGCCTGCAAGGAATTCGAGGCTTACTTTATGGAGCAGGTGTTCAACTCCATGCTTGAGACGACAAAAGTATTTTCGGATGAGGATGAAAACGGATACGCGTCGAAGATGGTAGATTATTTTAAGGATTTTGCGGTGCAGGAATTGTGTGACAAGGTGACGGACGGCAGCGGACTGGGACTGGCAAACACCCTTTTTGAACAGATGAAGCGGAATTATGGCATAGGTGTGGTAAAGCCGGAGGAAGCTTTGGAGGAGTAAACATACAACCGACCTTGTTTGTATAAACAGGTCGGTTTTTCGCTTTATGCGCAGGGGTGCGTAAGGAAATTAGCAGCGTTGCTGCACGCACCCCCGCGCGGCGAGTAGAGAAGATAAATCTTCTCTACTCGATTTTGCAAAAACGCAGGAATGGGGCAGTTGGAAAAAGATAAGTGTGTGCATGATTTTTAAGGAGGAAAATCTTGGATAAACTAAAGGGCTTTGTCGAGCATATTATATATAAAAACCCCCAGAATGGTTATGGGGTAATCAATCTCAAGGTGGAGGATATGGAAATAACCTGCACGGGAATCTTTGCGAATCTGGACGAGGGAGAGAGCATAGAGGCTGAGGGTTCTTATATAGAACATGCGGTTTACGGGACACAGTTCAAGGTAGAACGCTTTGCGGTAGTCGCGCCGGAGGACAAATTTGCGGTGGAACGGTATCTTGGTTCGGGGGCAATCAAGGGAGTGGGCGCTGCGCTGGCTGCGCGCATTGTACGGCGGTTCGGTGACGACACGTTTCGCATTATTGAGGAGGAGCCCCACAGGCTTGCGGAGATAAAAGGCATCAGCGAGAGAAAGGCAAGGGAGATTGCCGAGCAGGTGGAGGAAAAAAAGGACGTAAGGGATGCGATGCTTTTCTTGCAAAAGTATGGCATTTCGAATGCGATGGCGCTTAAGATTTATAAGCAGTATGGCATGGGACTCTACAAAGTAATGCAGGAGAACCCGTACAAGCTTGCCGAGGATGTCTCGGGCATTGGTTTCCGCATAGCGGACGAGATTGCCTCCCGCATAGGCATTCACACAGACTCGGATTACCGGATTCGGAGCGGAATTCTGTACACGCTTTTGCAGGCAGGGGCGGAGGGGCATGTGTTCCTGCCGCAGGAAATGCTTTTGGAAAAGGCGGCTGAGATGCTCGGACTGACACCGGAACAGATCGCGCCGCAGATTGCAAACCTTGCGATTGACAGGAAGCTTGTTATCAAGGAAAAGAAGACAGACGATGCGCTGAAGATGACGTGCGTCTATGGCATGAGCTACTATTATGCGGAATTAAACTGCGCCAGAATGCTGTATGAGCTGCAGCAGGCGTTTGACGGCGCGGAGCGGTTTACGAAGGTTGAGATGGAGCGTCTCGAGAAAAAAATAAAAAAGCTTGAGGAAAGCAGTCATATGGAACTGGACGGACTGCAGAGAAAGGCAGTAGTGGAAGCCGTTCAGAACGGTATTTTCATCCTGTCAGGAGGCCCAGGGACGGGGAAAACCACGACGATTAACATGATTATACGCTACTTCGAGCAGGAGGGCATGGATATTTTTCTGGCGGCACCGACCGGAAGGGCGGCGAAGCGTATGACGGAGGCTACAGGATTTGAGGCAAAGACGATTCACAGGCTTCTTGAACTGAACGGTGACATGTCGGATGACAGACAGGCATCCGCGGCACATTTTGAGAAGAATGAACTCAATCCGCTTGAAGCGGATGTTGTGATTATCGACGAGATGTCCATGGTGGACATTCACCTTTTTCAGGCGCTTTTAAAGGCAACGGCTCCCGGAACGAGACTGGTAATGGTGGGGGACAGAAACCAGCTCCCGTCAGTCGGACCCGGGCAGGTTCTGAAGGATTTGATGGAAAGCGGATGTATTGCGACGGTCGTGCTGTCAAAAATATTCAGGCAGGCAGGCGAGAGCGACATTGTAGTGAACGCGCACAGAATCAATGAGGGAAAACAGATTAAACTGGACAATAAAAGCATGGATTTTTTCTTTCTGGAGCGGGACAATGTCAATGTTATATACAAACACATGATACAGCTTATAACCGGAAAACTGCCGACGTATGTGCATGCAGGAATGTTTGACATCCAAGTGCTTACCCCGATGCGGAAAGGTGCGCTCGGCGTCGAGACGCTAAACGGCATTCTGCAGCAGTACCTCAATCCGCCGGCGCCTGAAAAGCTGGAACTGGTTCACGGAGACAATGTCTTCCGGCTCGGCGACAAGGTGATGCAGATCAAAAACAATTATCAGCTGGAATGGGAGATTTTGAGCAAGTACGGCATCGCGGTTGACAGCGGGCAGGGTGTATTTAACGGTGATGTGGGTATAATAAAAGAAATTAACGAGACGGCAAAGACGGTCGTGGTGGAGTATGATGATCTGCGGAGGGTTTCCTATCCGCTGAACGGACTGGATGAGATTGAGCTTGCATATGCGATTACCATACACAAATCCCAAGGCAGCGAGTATCCGGCGGTCATTATGCCCCTGCTGTCCGGCCCGAAGATGCTGCTGAACAGAAACCTGCTGTATACGGGCGTTACAAGGGCAAAAAGCTGTGTGACCATACTTGGGAGCAAGGACACGGTCAGCCAGATGATAGAAAATGAGAATGAACAGAAAAGGTATACGGGTTTAAGGGATAGAATATGCGAGATAATGAACGAAAGCGCGGAGTGAGCAGTGCGCTGCTGAATCTGCTGTTTCCTGCCAGATGCCCGGTATGTGATGACATTGTACCGGCTGCGGAGGGGGATGTGTGCGCGGGATGCAGGATAAAGCCGCGCTATATTGTGGAACCGCGGTGCGCCAGGTGCGGAAAGCAGCTTGAGGAGGATGCAAGGCTGTACTGCGGCGACTGTGCGCAGCACAGGCACGTTTTTGCGTATGGCTATGCACTTTACGATTACCAGAGTATGCGGAAAAGCATTTACCGTTTTAAATATGGCGGCAGATGCGAGTATGCGTCATTTTATGCAAGAGATATCTGGGAAAGACTTCGGGATGAGATATGCCTGATGAAAGCGGATTCCATCATTCCGGTTCCGGTTCATGCGTCAAGGATGAGAAGCAGGGGGTATAATCAGGCGCAGCTTGTCGCGGCAGAGCTGTCGAAGCTTACAGGAATTCCGATATATGATAATGTGGTCAGGCGCGTCAGGAAAACACTGCCGCAAAAAGAACTTACTGCGCAGGAAAGACAAAATAATTTGAAAAAGGCTTTCAATATTAGCGCAGATGTTGTAAAATTAAATAAAACGATTCTTGTTGATGATATCTATACAACAGGCAGTACGCTGGACGCCGTTGCGTTGGAACTAAAGAGGCACGGCGTCGAAACGGTTTATTTCATCACGCTCTGTATAGGTGAGGGATTGTAAGCCGGCATCACGTATGATACATAGTAGCAAGGAAGCAAAAAATATGTAAACGGAGGTATGATTTCAATGAACGTAAGAAATTGCAGAAAATGCGGAAAGCTGTTTAATCACATTGCAGGTATGCCGATATGCCCGGCGTGTAAGGAGAAGCTCGAGGAAAAGTTCCAGCAGGTAAAGAAGTACATCCGTGAAAACAGGATGGCGGACATCAAGGAAGTGTCTGAACAGTGTGAGGTAGAGCCGGGACAGATCCAGCAGTGGATAAGGGAGGAACGTCTTGAGTTTACGGAGGATTCACCAGTGAAGATTCCGTGCGAGAACTGCGGCTCAATGATTCGCTCCGGAAAATACTGCGAGAAGTGCAAGAAAGAGATGACAAACACGCTGTCAAGTGCGATTGATAAACCCAAGGCGGTTCTGGTGGAACCCAGAAAGACACAGTCTACCGGAAATAAAATGCGTTTTCTTGACAGGGAATAGACAGTTCAGAATTGCTTAAGGAATTGATTTTATGTTAAATGAAGAAAGAATCAAATTGATGACCAAAATGGCGTGCTATGAGGCTGATGAGGGAAAGAAAAACGTGGCGATAGGCAGTTACTTTCGGGGTGACTATATCGGACTGCAGGTAATCAAATCCATCATCAGCGGCACAATCGCGTTTGTAATTATTTTTGCAATGTATATCCTGTACGATTTTGAAGTCTTCATGGCGGATATCTACAAAGTGGATTTGTTTGCACTTGCGAAGAACGTGATCGTTGATTATCTGATCTTTACGGCTGCATATGCATTTGTTTCCTACGGGGTTTATACGTATCGCTATGCAAAGGCGAGAAGGAGCCTGAAGATCTATTACAACAATCTCAAGAAACTTTCTTATCTCTATGACAAGGAAGTAAAAAACAGGGATTACAAGGAGATTTAATCATGACGACCCTTTTGGTTTACAGAGAACAGTTAAAAAAGTTTTATAGTAAGTATGAATTATATATCACGCCGGTTATGAAGTTTCTGCTGGCACTGCTGACGCTGATTATGATAAACAACAGCATCGGTTATATGGGAGAGCTCAAACGGTTTACCGTGGTGATGGTACTGTCGCTGATGTGCTCGTTCCTCCCGATGAATTTTATCGTGTTTGTAGCTGCAGGAGTGACGCTTGGGCATCTGTACAAATTCTCTCTGGAGTGTGCGGGCGTTGCGTTTGTTGTCTTCCTGCTGCTGTTCATACTTTACTTTCGGTTTTCACCGCGCGATACGATTGCGGTATTGCTGACACCGCTTTGTTTTATTTTGAAGATACCATATGTGATGCCGATTGCGATGGGACTTGTCGGGACGCCCGTCTCGGCAGTGTCGGTTGCAAGCGGCGCGATTGCATATTATACAGTCAGTTACATGACGAACAGTGCATCCATGCTGAACACTTTTGAGAAGGATGAGACGCTTGAAAAGTTCCGTTATGTGATTGACGGATTACTGGGGAACAAGGCAATGTTTATAACAATTGTGGCATTTGCAGCCACGGTTGTCGTCGTTTATTTTATAAGAAGGCTCAGTGTTGATTATTCGTGGACAATCGCGATGATTACAGGAGCGCTTCTCGACGTATTGATTTTATTATTTGGCGATTTGATGTATAATACGAAGCTCTCCATTATGGGTGTCATTGTTGGAAGCGTCGTGTCGGTTTTGCTGGTTAAGGTACTCGAGTTTTTTATATTCAATATCGATTATTCCCGAACGGAATTTGTGCAGTTTGAGGATGACGAATATTATTATTATGTTAAAGCCGTTCCGAAAAATACGGTGGCTGCCCCGCAGAAGAGGGTAAAGACAATCAGGGTACCGGAAAAAGCAGTTAGACAGCAGAAGAGGGATTGATAGAAATGGAAAGGTTTCTTGAACGCTTTGGTTCATATTTTGTGAACTGGTCATTGCATAGTCTGAACGTAGAGTGGGAGGATATAGTGGAGGTAATCATTATATCCTTTTTGCTGTATCATATCATGGCATGGGCAAAACACACAAAAGTGTGGCTTCTGATGAAGGGAATCATCATTATACTGGTGTTTATTTTGCTGGCAATTTTGTTTGAAATGAACACAATCATGTGGATTGTGAAAAATGTGCTGGGTCTGGCTGTCACTGCGATTATTGTTATTCTGCAGCCGGAACTGCGGCACGCACTCGAGGAGCTGGGGCGGAAAAATTTTATTTCCAACTTTGTCTCATTCGAAAAGCCGGCGGATGAACGCTTTTCTGACAAGACAGTAAACGACCTGGTAAAGGCAAGTTTTGAGATGGGCAAGGTGAAGACAGGTGCGCTTATGGTGATAGAGCAGAACGTACTGCTGACTGAGTACGAAAGAACAGGTATTGAGGTTGATGGTCTGATATCCAGCCAGCTTCTGATTAATATCTTTGAACATAATACGCCGCTTCACGACGGGGCGGTCATTATACGCGGCAACAGGGTTGTATCGGCAACCTGCTATCTGCCGCTGTCTGACAATATGGAAATCAGCAAGGAGCTGGGAACAAGGCACCGTGCCGGCGTGGGCGTTTCGGAGGTGACGGATGCGCTTACGATTATTGTTTCCGAGGAGACCGGAAATGTGAGCGTGACCTATGAAGGACGTCTATACCGCAGCCTTGACGCGAATGGGCTCCGCGAGAAACTGAGCATGATACAGAATAAGGAAGTGGAGGAGAATAAGAAGCGCAGGCTCTGGAAAGGTAGGGCTAAGGATGAAAAGTAATATATTAAGGAAGGTCGTGGGGATTCTCACACACAATTTTGGACTGAAGCTTCTTGCCGTTGTCGTGTCCTGCGGCCTGTGGTTCGTGGTGAACAGCATAACGGATCCTGTGGAGAAAAAGCCTTTTAGCAATATTCCTGTGGAAATTATCAATGAGGACGTAGTGACGAGCGAGGGAAAGGTCTATGAAATTCTTGACGGGACGAATTATGTCAATGTCGTTGTGATGGGGAAGCGCTCTGTGCTCGATAACATTGCGCGGGACGATCTTCGGGCGGTGGCTGACATGTCGAAGCTTACGTTTATGAACACGGTCGGGATTGAAGTCTCAAGTGCAAGGAACAACTCGGAGCTTGACTTTAAAACGAATATAGACAATGTGAAACTTCTGATAGAGAACAGAAAAAGTATTCAGAAATCAATTCTTGCCTCTGTTTCGGGGGAGCCTGCAGAAGGGTATGTGGCTGAGAGGGCACTTGCAAGCCCGAATGTCGTAAGGTTTTCAGGTCCGGAGTCGCTGATTATGGAGATTGACCATGTTGAGGCGGTTGCAAACATTGAGGGAAGTTCCTCTGATATCAGCACCAGTGTTGATTTGAAGATATATGACGCGGATGACAATGAGATTAAGAGCAACTCTATCAAGATGAACATTTCTACTGTCAATGTATCGGTATCCATTCTGGCGACAAAGGAGGTTCCGCTGGAGTTTACGATTCAGGGCGAACCAGAGGCCGGATACATTGTGGGCAAGGATGTTGTCAGCGTGCCGGAAACAGTAACGATAGCCGGAAGAAGCAGCGTGCTGGACAATGTCTCAAGAATTACTGTCGCAGATCCTGCACTGAGTGCGGAGGATTTGACAGAGAGCACGACCACGATTGTCAATGTCAAAAAATATCTGCCGAGCGGCGTTCAGTTTGCGGACAGCAGCTTTAGCGGCAATGTGAGCGTCACCATCGAAATTGAGAAGCTTGTGACAAAAGAGCTTGAGATACCGGCAAGAAACTTTGCGGCCGGGTATAAGCCGGAAGGATTTCAGATTACACTAAAAGAACTGGTGGACAAAGATAGCTATGTGATTCGCATATCAGGAACACAGGCTGCGGTGGATGTCGTGAACGCAGAGGAAATTATCGGTGTCATTGACATGAATCTGATGCTGGAAAATCTGGGACTGCAGCAGTGGGATGTCGGAAACTATCAGGGCGATATTACATTCAACCTTCCTGACAATGTGACACTTGCAGAGCCGTACAAGATGACAGTCGAGGTTGGGACAATTGATAATGAGACGGAGTAGTCTTATTGCTAGGCGGCAAATAATAAATTTGGAGGATTAGAGAAATGGCAAGATTGTTTGGAACAGACGGAGTAAGGGGAGTGGCAAACGATGAACTCACACCACTTCTTGCAATGCAGCTGGGGCAGGCAGGCGCATATGTGCTGTCAAAGGAAAACGCGCACAAGCCGACAATCATGGTGGGCTGTGACACGCGGATTTCAGGAGGTATGCTAGCGAACGCCTTGATGGCGGGAGCTTGTTCGGTCGGTGCGAATGTTGTGTATGTGGGTGTCATTCCGACCCCGGCAATTGCCTATCTGACCAAAAGATACAGGGTTGATGCGGGAGTCGTAATTTCGGCGTCACATAATCCGGTTGAATTTAACGGTATCAAATTTTTTGACGGCAACGGGTTTAAGCTGCCCGATTCGATGGAAGATGAGATAGAGGAACTGATTAACAAGGGCATGAAAGACGTTCAGTTTCCGACAGGGCCGAGTGTGGGGAAGATAAAATACCGCACAGATGCAAGGGAAGAGTACATCAACCATGCGGTGCGTGCCGTGCCAGTGGACTTACAGGGGATGAAGATTGTGGTGGACTGCGCCGAGGGGGCTTCTTACTACACATCTATTGAGACACTTAAAGAGCTGGGAGCGGAGATTGTCGCGATACACAATAATCCCGACGGAACGAACATCAATGCCAACTGCGGCTCGACACATATGGAAGAGCTTCAGGCGAGGGTTGTGTACGAGAAAGCCAACATAGGGCTTGCTTTTGACGGAGATGCCGACAGGCTGCTCGCCGTGGATGAGAACGGAAAGCAGGTGGACGGTGATGAGATTATGGCAATCATCGGAAATCACATGAAAGCGAAAGGCACGCTCAAGGACAACACGATTGTCGCGACAGTGATGAGCAACCTTGGATTTTTCCTGATGGGAAAGGAAAACGGAATCAATATCGAGCAGACGAAAGTGGGAGACCGGTATGTTTTGGAGCGGATGCTTGAGATTGGTGCAAACCTCGGAGGAGAACAGTCAGGGCACATTATTTTTCTGGATGAAAACACGACAGGCGACGGACTGCTCAGCGCGCTTCACCTTTTGCAGGTCATGGTTGAGACGGGTAAAACGTTGTCGGAGCTTGCCACGGTTATGACAGTGCTCCCGCAGGCGCTTGTAGGTGCGAGGGTGCCCAACCACAAAAAGGACAGCTATATGGAGTACGCGGAGATTGCGGAGGCAATTGAACATGTGAGCGCCAAGTTTGCGGATGAGGGAAGGGTTCTGATCAGACCTTCGGGAACAGAGCCGCTTGTGCGTGTGATGATCGAGGGAAAGGATCAGAAGCTGATAGAGAAGGAAGCGCGGGAGCTTGCGGAGCTGATACAGAATGTGATGCTGTAACCGCAGCCGCAGCGGCACACGAACGCATGGTAGAAATAGTGATAAAATTTCTAAGATACGGAGGTATGGGATATGGTTAGCCAGAAGGTAGTGATTAAAAACCCAACAGGGCTGCATCTGCGTCCGGCCGGAATACTGTGTAAGGAAGCGATGCAGTTTGGCGCGCTCATTACGTTTACATTCCGCGGAAATACAGCAAATGCAAAGAGTGTTCTCAGCGTACTTGGTGCATGTATAAAATGCGGCGACGAGATTGAAATTTTTTGTGATGGTTCAGATGAGAAAGAAGCCTTGTCCCATATCGTAAAGGTAATCGAGGACGGCTTAGGCGAGTAGAGGAGATTGTCAGCCCGAAGCATATTCGGGCTGATTGTATGTAAGGGACAGGTTTCTGTGTGTAGGAAATATATTGTTGGACGTATAGACTAACGACTGGCGAGCAAAAATAAGATAGGATAAGTCGGAAAGGAAAATAAAAGTGAATGTGATGAAAAAGATAATTGTTACGGGCAGTAACGGACAGCTTGGGCGCGCAATAAACAAAATCTATGAAAATAACGCGGAGTATACTTGTGTGAATACGGATGTCGGGGAACTGGATATCACAGACATTGATGCGGTAAACCGTTTTGTGTCGGAAATCAAACCATATGCGATTATAAACTGCGCCGCGCACACAAATGTCAACGGGTGTGAGACGGATATCGACAATGCATATAAAATTAATGCGATAGGACCAAGGAACCTTGCAATCGCGGCGGCAGGAAACCATGCAAAGCTGATGCACATTTCCACGGATTATGTGTTTGACGGACAGGCGAAGGAACCGTATACGGAGTTTGCTGCGCCGAATCCAAAGGCTGTCTACGGAAAGACGAAACTGGCAGGCGAAGACTTTGTAAAAGCGTTTTCAAGGGAATATTTTATTATCCGTACAGCATGGCTTTACGGTGACGGGAAAAATTTTGTCCGCACGATGCTTGGCTTGTCCGAAAACCATGAGAAGGTTACTGTAGTGGGGGATCAGTTTGGCTCTCCGACGAGTGCGGACGAGCTTGCGAAGGCGATTGCGTATCTGCTTCCGACAGATAATTTCGGACTTTTTCACGGTACATGTGAAGGAATGACCAACTGGGCCGATTTTACAAGGGAGATTTACCGGCTGGCAGGAAAGTCCACTGTGGTTGAGACAGTGACGACAGAGCAATACGACAAAAACGTATCGGGCATCGTGGCGCCAAGACCGGCATACTCGGTGCTTGAGAATTACATGCTGAAACTGACAACCGATTATATGTTTGCCGACTGGGAAAAGGCGATTGCAGAATATATAAAAAGCTTGTAAGATTTGCATGTTAAAGGTATACTAAGAAAGAAAGTGTAAGATTTTGGAAATTTTTCTGTTTTTTTGTAGGAGGAAAGAAAGATAATATGAATAATGTTGCGCTTATTACAGGTATCACGGGGCAGGACGGCTCTTATCTGGCGGAATTCCTGCTTGAGAAGGGATATGAGGTTCACGGATTAATCAGACGGCACAGTATCTCAAATACAATGCGAATTGACCATCTGATCAAGTCGGAATACCATAAAGTAAAATTCTTTTTGCATTTTGCGGACACGACGGATTCGTCCAATCTCATGCGGATTATCGGAGAAATCAGACCGACGGAAGTATATAATCTAGCGGCACAGTCACATGTCGGTGTTTCCTTTGACGTGCCAGAGTATACGGCAGATGCGACAGGCGTCAGCACACTAAAACTACTCGAGGCAATCAGGGTCAATGGCGGAAACTGCAGATATTATCAGGCATCCACATCCGAGCTGTTCGGCGGGCTTCCCGAGACTGCGCCGCAGAGCGAGACAACACCATTTTATCCCAAGAGCCCTTACGGGGTGGCAAAATTGTATTCCTACTGGATTACCGTGAATTACAGGGAATCCTATAATATGTTCACCTGCAACGGTATTTTGTTCAACCATGAGTCGCCGAGGCGCGGTGAAAATTTCGTGACCAGAAAAATTACGCTTGCCATTGCGAACATTGTTGCCGGAAAGCAGGACAAGCTTTCCCTCGGCAATATGAATGCCAAGAGAGACTGGGGATTTGCGGGGGACTATGTCGAAGGGATGTGGCTCATGCTGCAGCAGAAAGCGCCTGGGGATTATGTCCTTGCAACGAATGAGACGCACACTGTGCGCCAGTTTGTGGAGGCTGCCTTTGCGGAGCTTGGCATCAAAATCCGCTGGGAGGGTTCCGGCGTGAATGAGAAAGGATATGACTTTGAGACAGGAAAGCTGCTGGTTGACGTAAATCCGGAATTCTATCGTCCGGCAGAGGTGGAATTTTTGTGGGGAAACGCCGCCAAGGCGGAAAAAGAGCTTGGCTGGAAGCGCAAGGTTGACTTCAAGGGACTTGTATCAATGATGATGGACGCGGATCTGCGCGAAATTGCAGGAATGTCCTGTGAGGAATACCGGATGAAAAGAAGTCTGGATGGAGGAAACGATGAATAAATCAGATAAAATCTATGTGGCAGGGCACAGGGGACTGGTGGGATCTGCCATTGTGAGAAACTTGAAGGCAAAGGGATATGAAAATATTATTGGCAGGACGCACAGCGAACTTGACCTGACAAACCAGCAGGCAGTCAGGGATTTCTTTGAGGCGGAGAAGCCCGATGTGGTGGTGCTTGCTGCCGCAAAAGTCGGAGGCATCAATGCAAACAATACGACTCCGGCAGATTTTGCCTATGAAAACCTTCAGATACAGTGTAACGTAATTAAGTCCAGTCATGACTACCATGTAAAGAAATTGTTGTTTCTGGGAAGTACGTGTATCTATCCCAGAATGGCTCCCCAGCCGATTCCGGAGGACGCGCTGCTCACAGGTTCTCTGGAGGAGACGAATGAAGCTTATGCCATTGCAAAAATATCCGGTCTTGAAATGTGTAAGTTTTTTAAGAGACAGTATGGTGACGATTTTATCAGCTGTATGCCGACAAATTTGTATGGACCATATGACAATTATGATTTATCAGGTTCCCATGTAATGCCCGCAATGATTCGGAAGTTCCATGATGCGAAGGTGAATAACCTCCCGCAGGTAGAGCTTTGGGGAACCGGTACGCCGCTGCGCGAGTTTCTCCATGTAGATGACATGGCAGATGCCTGCGTTTTTCTGCTTGAAAATTACAGCGGGGAGCAGCATGTGAACATCGGTACAGGAAAGGATGTAACAATTAAGGAGCTGGCGGACACAGTTCAGCGCGTGGTCGGATATCAGGGAGAAGTTGTGTGGAATCAGGACATGCCCGATGGTACACCGAGAAAGCTTACAGACGTGACAAAGCTGCACAATCTCGGATGGAACCACCGAGTGGAGCTTGAGGAAGGTGTACAGCTTGCCTATGACTGGTTCAGGGAGAATGTGAGCGAAGCCAGACTGTAGAGTGGAATTTGATGATGATTAACATGAATGAAGAAGGTTTGCGGGTAAGGGTTTTCACACAGACTACATGTCAAATGGTTAATCTCGGGTTTCAGGCAAGACAGAGGGGATACCGCTATCTGCGCGAGGCAGTGTGGGTAGCATACAGAGATTCTGCAGCGCTGGCAGCAATTACGAAACGCTTGTATCCGACAGTGGCAAAGCGTTTTGATACATCAGATAAACAGGTGGAACGTGCGATACGCAATGCAATAGAGACAGCATGGTTGCAGGGAGAGCCTGAAACTTTGAGGGAATTTTTCGGGGAGATTTATGGAAACGGGACGATCAGACCGACAAACAAGGCGGTTATCGCCCAGCTGGTCGATTATATAAAGACCAATGAAATATGAGCAGTTACTAATTGGAGGATATTTGTTTGAAAACATATGCAAAGACGTTGAGCATTATTGTGCCTTGCTATAATGAGGAGGAGAGCGTGCCGCTTTTTTACGCGGAAACGGTGAAGCAGGAAGCTTTTTTTCATGACAGGGATGTGGATTTTGAGTTTATCTTTGTGGATGACGGCTCAAAGGATGGCACGGTCAACGCTGTGAAGGCACTCAGGGAGCATGATGAAAGAATACATCTGGTATCCTTTTCGCGTAATTTTGGGAAAGAGTCGGCGATTATAGCAGGGCTTGAGAAGGCAGTGGGTGATGTTACCGTGCTTATGGATGCCGATTTGCAGGATCCGCCGTCCATTTTGCCGGAAATGTACGGATATATCGAGCAAGGATATGATTCTGTAGCCACTAGGCGTGTTGACCGAAAAGGGGAACCGCCCATACGCTCCTTTTTTGCCAGAAGGTTTTACGGATTGATGCGGAAAATATCAAAGACGGAGATCGTTGACGGGGCAAGGGATTACAGGATGATGACAAGGCAGGTGACGGACTCCATTTTGGCAATGAAAGAATACAACCGTTTTTCAAAAGGAATTTTCGGATGGGTCGGATACAAAACCAAGTGGATTGAGTATCAGAACGTACAGCGTGCCGCGGGGGAGACGAAGTGGTCTTTCTGGAAGCTGTTTTTGTATTCGCTGGACGGGATTATGGCTTTCTCGACAGCACCGCTGTCCATCGCATCCGTATTCGGCATCCTGTTCTGTTTTACTGCATTTGTGTTTATGATTTTCATTTTTGTCAGGGCGCTGCTGTACGGGGATCCCGTTGCGGGGTGGCCGTCCATGATGTGCATTATTTCCCTGATTGGAGGCGTTCAGCTGTTATGTCTTGGCATTATGGGGCAGTATATGAGCAAAATGTACATGGAAGTGAAGGACAGACCCAAATATCTTGTTAAGGAAGAATTTTAAGCATGTCGGTAAAGGATAGGAAGATAGAGAACGGACTTGTGAGTATTGTAGTTCCGGTTTACAATGCAGGACAGTTTATCGGTGAGACAATCCGCCATGTGCAATCACAGACGTACCGGAAGTGGGAGCTTTTGCTGGTGGACGACTGTTCTACAGACAACAGCAGGGAGCTTATAAGTGAGCAGACAGGGAAAGACGGGCGGATTCGTCTTGTCACACAGAAAGAAAACGGCGGCGCTGCGCGGGCGCGGAATCGTGGTATAGAGGAGGCTTGCGGGCAGTACATATGTTTTTTGGACGCGGATGATATATGGATGCCGGATAAGCTTGAAGCAGAGCTTGCGTACTTGAATCATATTCAGCAGAAGGAGAATCCCAAGGCAGGATTTGTGTTTACTGGATATGAGTTTGCGGACGAAACAGGGGCGGGGCTTGGGAAAATCGTGCATGTGCCGGAACGGATTTCCTACAGACAGGCACTGAAAAACACGACAATCTTCACGTCCACCGTGATGATAGACAGATTGATAATACCGGATGCAGACATACGAATGCCATGCATTGCCAGCGAGGACACGGCGACATGGTGGCAGATTCTGAAAAGACATGGCGCAGCATATGGGCTGGATAAAAATCTGGTGAAATATAGAAGAAGTGCAAACACATTGTCGTCAAATAAACTGACTGCAATCAAAAGAATTTGGAACCTGTACCGCAGGCAGGAGAAGCTTTCCGCCGCGGGCAGTGTGTACTGTATGTTCTTCTGGGCTTTTCGGGCGCTTTTTCGGCGGCTGTGATTTGCGCAGTATAGAGTTAATGGAGGCTGGACAGTGGGACGCTTAGAGGCAGCAAAAAGAACGATAATATTACAGATGTCGCTGATAGGACTTGTTTTTCAGACGGTTCTGTACATCTATGTCTGGCATAGGGTATATAATGATATCATGCAGAGCAGCATGTGGAGGAGCTTTCACAGAAAGGGTTTCTGGCTTTTGGCAGCTGTTTATTTTATACTGCTTTTATTTTTTACGGCGACTTACGGCGGCTTGAAGGTGGGGTATCTAAAGCCGATGGATGTATTTTTTTCACAGGTGATTTCCCTCATATGTACGAATGTAGTATCGTATTTTCAGATATCGCTTTTGTCATTGAAGCTTGTCACTGCCTATCCGCTTCTGCTGATGATGCTTGGGCAGATTGTCGTGTCAGCCGGATGGACGCTTGTCAGCCACAAGCTGTACCAGCGTTTCTTTCCGCCCAAAAAACTGTTGTTTATCAGTGGGGACAGGCCGACAGCGGATATCCTGAAAAAGTTTGAGACCCGCAGGGACAAATACAATATTACCAAGTGCGTGTATGAGAGTGCGGGACAGCAGGCACTGGAAACGGAAATTTTGACTTGCTATGACGGCGTTGTCCTGTGGGATATTGACACGGCGCTTAGAAACAAGCTGATGAAGTTCTGTTACAGCAGGGGAATCCGCATCTATATGATGCCGAAGATTCCGGACATCATGATAAAAGGATCCGACCAGCTTCATTTGTTTGACACGCCGATTCTGCTCACAAGGGAGTATGCGATGACGATCGAGCAGCGCTGTGTCAAGCGTCTGATAGATTTGGTCTGCGCGCTGGTGCTCATGGTTGTCACATCACCGTTTATGCTGGTTACGGCGATTGTGATAAAGCTTTACGATGGGGGGCCGGTGCTGTACAAGCAGGTTCGCTGTACGCGCGATATGCGGGAATTTAAAATACTGAAATTTCGAAGTATGCGGACAGATGCGGAGAAGGACGGCGTTGCAAGGCTTGCCGCAAAAAATGACAGCCGCATCACGCCGATTGGCAAGTTTATCAGAAAGGTGCGCATTGATGAACTGCCGCAGCTTTTTAACATAATAAACGGAGAGATGTCATTCATAGGACCAAGACCCGAACGTCCTGAGATTATCAGGCAGTATCAGGAGGAGATGCCGGAGTTTACGTTTCGGACGAAAGTAAAGGCAGGGCTTGCCGGATACGCGCAGGTCTATGGAAAGTACAATACGACGCCCTATGACAAACTGAAACTAGACTTATTTTATATTGAAAATTACAGTGTGTGGCTTGATCTCAAGCTGATGCTTCTGACACTGAAAATCCTGTTCCAGTCTGAAAGTACGGAGGGTGTGGACGAGAATCAGACAACCGCAATCAAAGCGAAAGAGGATGAAAAGGGGAGCCATGGATAAAGAAAAAAAAGTGGAAGTGGAGAAATGGATGCAGCAGGGCATTGACAGTAAGGCAGTGCTTGCAACATATCTGACAAGACTGCCGGTATTGTTTCTGCTGGCAGTGGCCGGTGCCGTTTTGGGCAGCGGTCTTCATTTGCTTATAGCCCTTGCAGAAGCGCGGGAGGCGGCCTATATATCCGAGACGGAATATTATATTTCATTTGCCGAAGGGCGCTATGAGGCAAGGGATTATTACAATGATTTTACATGGAATGACGTCATTACCACAGAACCGATTATGGGCAGGACGATGGAACTGCTGGGAAACGGGTATGACAAGAATCAGGTGAAAAGTATGATAACGGCTGATATTTTATCGGACGTGCGCTTTTTGACCATTACAGTACGGGGACAGGAGCCGGAAACGGTTGCGGCAGTCAAAAATGCCGTCGGAACGGCGCTGGAGGAATATGGGAATTTTGAGGACGCATTTTCCGCAATTGACAAGATAGAGGATTTGGAAATCATACAGGAGCGGGTACAGTACTTTGCATGGCGGGCTGCTTTTCTGGGGGCAGCTGTCTTTGTGGGGATTGGGATATTTGTGACTGCGCTTCGGGTGAGTATCGGTTCTGAATTCTATACCAAGTGTGATGTTATGAAAAGTCTGGGCGTGCCGGTCTGCGGACTGACTTTTGCATCGGGCAGCAGAAAAAAATCATATGATATTTTTATGCAAAGACAGCAAAAGATGCTGGAACAAAGCTTAAAGATGTTGTCCGATAAGTATGACCGCCTGATGCTGATGGACGCATCGGACGGAATGGAGGCAGAGGCATTTCTAAGGGATGTCAACGAGTGCGGTCTGAAACCATCGGTGCGATTAGGAACATTTGATACAGACTGTGCAGGGGAGGACATCGCAGGGACTGCGATAATAGCTGTTATTCCATTTGGAGTGCCGTATCGGGAAAAAATAACGGATGAAATAAATTACGCGAGGCTGCAGGGCGGAGAGCTTGTGGCTGCGGTACTGATAAAAGTGGACAGGAACTGGTCAAAAATATATTATGGCCGGAAGTAGAGGGAGGGTGTTTGCATGAGACTGCAGGTTTTGGTGTCTGCCGTCAATCAGGAAGTCGCGACACTGGCAGAGCGGATGCATCTGGAAAGCGATGCATTGATTATAAACCAGACAGACCATTTCGGGTACGAGGAGTACACGCACAACGGAAGGCGGGTACAGTGTTTTTCGTTTCGGGAAAAGGGCGTCGGGCTGAGCAGAAACAATGCGCTTTTGCGGGCGGAGGGAGACATCGTGCTGTTTTCCGATGAGGACATCCAATATGACAAGGGATATGAGGCGCGCATTCTCGATGCGTTCGCGGCGCATCCCGAGGCGGATTTTCTTCTGTTCAATGTACGTGTGGGGGAGTCGAGGGCTACTTATTACACGAAGGCATATCACAGAGTGCATATCTGGAATGCAGGTCGATACCCTACGTATTCTTTTGCGGTGCGGCGTGAGAAGCTTCATGCGGCACACGTCACATTTTCCCTGTTGTTCGGAGGGGGAGCGAAGTACAGCAACGGCGAAGACAGCCTGTTTTTGAAGGACTGCCTGCGCTACGGACTGTCGGTGTATGCGGTTCCTGTAGAAATCGGTGCGGAGCAGGAGCGCGAGTCCACATGGTTTCGCGGATATACGGACAAATTTTTTATAGACAGGGGTGTGCTCTACCATTTTCTGTATGGCAGGCTTGCATATTTGATGGCAGTGCGTTTCATCATGGCACACGCGAACGTGATGTGTGTGGAAATTCCCAAGAAAAATGCACTGGCGCTGATGCGAAAGGGAATCAGGTCCGTGAGAGGGCTGTGAGAAGGAGGCTGATGCTGTGGGCAGATTCGGTTCCGTATTGTTATATGCATTTATCGCGGCAGTGACCTGTGTGATGGCATCGCGGGTACAGCTGCCTTCCCTAGAAGAAGCCTTGTGGAATGGCGGGGAACGGACTAGGAAAAGTTTTCAGAACAGGCTGTATATTACAGGAATTTTTGTGATACTGTTTTTCATGGCGGCGATTCGCTTTGACATTGGCAATGATTACAGGCAGTACACACAGACTGCCCACGAGGCTAATGTGGGAGGCTATGTGGTAACGGAGGCCGGTTTTAACTGGCTGGTGCGTGTGCTGTACTGGCTGGCTGGCGGGGAGTACTATGAGCTGGTATTTGCCGTGTTTGCCTTTGTGACGATCCTTTTTTTCCTAAAGGCGTTTGTGCGCCAGAGTGCGGATTTTTCACAGACCTTTTTCCTGTTTATGACTTTTGGGCTTTATTTTCAGACTTTTAATACTGTCAGGTATTATCTTGCACTGGCAATCGCGCTTTATTCCATGAAATATGTGCTGGACAGGGATTACATTTCCTTTGCTTTCTGGATCTTGGCGGCGGCGCTGTTTCACAAGTCCGTTCTGCTGGTTCTTCCGGTGTACTGGATTTGTACATTCGCGTGGAAAAGGTGGCATATCCTTGCAGGGCTGCTTGCAAGCGCAGCCTGCTTTCTGGGAAAAGGATTTATTTTGAAGCTTGCGCTGGTCTTGTATCCGTCCTATAAAAATACAGTCTATCTAGAGGGCGGCGTCAGCTGGGGGAGTGTATTGCGCATCCTTGCCGTGCTTGGATTGTATCTTTGGTTTGTCATATATACAGGAGGGGCGATTCGGGAGAAGGACTGGTATCGGGAGCTTCGGTTTTACGGACAGCTCAATCTGCTGGCATTTGTGGCAAGTACGTTTTATTCGTTTCTTCCGGTTGTGACACGTATCGCGTATTATCTCGGCGTTTCGCAGCTGTTCATGATTCCGCTGATAATAAAAAACATTGAAGACAGTCGGGTACGCAAAAGGGTGACGGGAGTGGTCTTTGGTGTGTGCGTCATTCATTTTCTGGTGTTCCTGCTGCAGGCACATCGGGACGGGGTTGGACTGCTGCCCTACAAAAGCTGGCTTTTTGAATCACAGCGATACACCTATAAGTAATTCCGAAGCGTGTTTGACGGAAAGGGAACAATTGGAAGGGGGCAAAGCTTATGCGGCAGCATATTATATATAGTATTATTGTAGTCTGTCTCAATTCCGGACCAAGGCTTCGTGATACAATAGAAAGTATATTGAATCAGACATATAAGAATTTTGAGGTCATTGTCAAGGACGGGGGATCTTCGGATGGTTCTGTGGAAGCACTCCTGAAGGAATGCGATGACGAGAGGATTCATGTGTATATCCAAAAGGACACGGGGATTTATGATGCGATGAATCAGGCGGTAAGACTGGCGCAGGGAGAATATTACCTGTTTTTAAATACAGGTGACAGCTTTTATGACGAGACTGTTTTGCGTAAAATAACGGATGAGATAGAACGCCTGCGCAGCGATAATAAAAATGTGGGTGTTATTTATGGGAACCTATACCATAAAGCGCTTCAATCCGTTGTGTATGCGGCACCTGAAATAAATGATTTCACATGTTATAGAAATGTGCCCTGCCACCAGACCTGCATATACCATCGGTCATTGTTTGAGACAAGGGCATATCTGCCGGCGTATCATGTGCGGGCGGATTACGAACATTTTCTGTGGTGCTATTATGAAAGAAAAGCACCAATGTATTACATTCCTGTAATTATTGCGGTATATGAGGGCGGCGGCTACTCGGAGACGAAAGAGAACCGGAAGTGTTCCGCCCGCCAGCACCGCGAGATTGTCATTCGGTACATGGGCAGGAGAAAGGCGGACAAATACCGCCTGATAATGCTGCTGACACTGGCGCCGCTTCGGAGCGCCATAGCGGACAGCAGGCATCTGTCGGCGGCATACAACAGGATAAAGACAGCTATTTACAAAAAAACAGGGGGATGCTGACAGCAGCAGGAAATACTTCGCGGTGCAAATTTAGGCGCAAGCATAGATTTGCGGATTTTGGTAAGAATGGGGGATACTGTATGAGAGTTTTGTGGTTATGTAATATTATGCTACCGTTTATCGCAAAGAGTCTGGGACAGAAAATCGTTGTGAAGGAAGGGTGGCTTTCCGGCCTTGCCAGCAAGCTCATGGTCAATCAGGAAAGAAATGATATCACGCTTGCCATCTGTTTTCCGGCATCGGAGAATCTGAATATGGTAAAAGGGGACACTTCGCTGTTTGTGAAGAATAAGGCACAGGGCATAGAATATTACATTTTCAGGGAAGATACGCTTCACCCCGAGAATTATGATGCGGGACTCGAGGAGAGTCTGGGTGCCATAATCAGGGATTTTGAGCCGGATCTTGTCCATATCTTCGGCACGGAATATCCACATACGCTTGCCTGCGTCAAGGCATTTGACCATCCGGAGCGGACACTGATTGGAATACAGGGACTCTGCAGCGCCATTGCGGAAGTGTATATGGCGGACTTGCCATACTCTGTGCAGAAAAAAAAGACGTTCCGCGATATTCTGAAGAAAGACGGATTGTTCGACCAGCAGGCGAAGTTCGCAAAGCGCGGTGAATACGAGAAGGAGGCGCTGGCATTGGTGGGACATGTCACAGGAAGGACGGATTTTGACAGGGAAATGACAAAGAAATTTGCACCCAATGCAAAGTACCATTTTATGAATGAGACGCTGCGCTCTGACTTTTATCATGACACATGGAGTATCGACCGGATTGAGCGGTATTCCCTGTTTTTGAGTCAGGGAAATTATCCGATTAAGGGACTGCACTATGTCATTGACATTCTTCCGGAAATTATTGAGGAGTTCGAGGAGACGGTCGTTTACGTTGCGGGGGATGTGATTACCGCAAACGACAGCATAAAGGATAAAATCAAGATTTCGGGGTACGGCAAATTTCTTCTGAGCCAGATTAAAAAGAATAAACTGCAGGATCATGTAAGATTTGTCGGCCGTCTGCAGTCGGACAGAATGTGCGCCCGCTTTTTGAAAACACATGTATTTTTATGTCCGTCCGCGATCGAGAACTCTCCCAATTCCGTTGGCGAGGCAATGCTTCTGGGAGTTCCCGTCGTGTCTGCCGATGTGGGAGGTGTGCACAATCTTGTCGACGACGGCAGGGACGGCATCCTCTATCCCAAGGATAAGCCAAAACGACTGAAGGATTCGATCCTGCGCATTTTTGAGGATGATAAGCTTGCGGTACTGCTGTCGTCCAACGCAAAAGCCCATGCGCTGCGGACACATGATCCGGACACAAATTACAGGAGACTTTTGGATATTTACCGCGCGATTGTCAATGGCAAAAGTATTTGTCGCTGACATGCGTGACCGCGTCGTGAATACCGCCGTTTTTATTGTAGGAGCCAGTGATTATGAAACTTACAATCGTATCGAATTATATCAATCATCACCAGATACCGATGGCAGATGCGCTGTATCAAAAGCTTGGCGCGGATTTTGCCTTTATACAGACATCTCCGATGGAGGAGGATAGGGTAAAGATGGGATGGGGAAACGAAGTCCGATCGATTCCGTATCTGAAATTATACTATGAGGAGTGCGAGCGGTGTGCGCGCCGCATCTTGGACAGTGATATTGTGGTATTTGGCGGGGTGGAGGACGAGAGCTACATTAAGCCAAGGCTGAACGCGGGAAAAATTGTGATACGTGCCAGCGAGCGTCTTTACCGTGAGGGGCAGTGGAAATCCGTCTCTTTGCGCGGCAGGAAGAAAAAATATGAGGATCACACACGCTATGCGGATGCGCCTGTTTACTTGCTCTGCCATGGCGCCTATGTCGCTTCGGATTTTCAACTTGTGCATGCATATCCGAACAAGAAATTTGTGTGGGGCTATTTTCCGGCAGTCAATACGTACAACCTCGATACCTTGTTTTTCCGCAAGCTGCATTTTGACCAGGGCGGCAGTCAGCAGGTGCAGCTTTTGTGGGCGGGGCGTTTTCTAAAACTCAAACATCCGGAATACGCCGTAAAAGCGGCAAAGTATCTGAAACAGCAGGGGATTTCGTTTCATCTGAATATGGTAGGCGGCGGGGAGCTGGAAGAACCGCTGAAAGCGGCTGTGGCACGGTATGGGCTGGAACAGGAGGTTACGTTTCAGGGATTCCAGCCGCCGCAGAATGTGCGGCGTTTTATGGAGGAATCGGATATTTTCCTGTTCACAAGCAATTATCTTGAGGGGTGGGGGGCAGTCCTGAACGAGTCCATGAACAGCGCCTGTGCGGTTGTCGCAGGCCATGGCATCGGGGCGGTTCCGTTTCTGATAAAACACGGACAGAACGGACTGGTATACAAAAACGGGAATTTTAGGGAATTTCGGGAGCAGGTGCTGATGCTGTGCAGGGACGGCGCACTGCGGAAACGGCTTGGTACGAACGCATACCAGACAATGGCGGGCGAGTGGAATCCGCAGGAGGCGGCAGACCGTCTCTACCGATTCTGCGAGGGGCTGCTGGCGGGAAAAGCGGAACCGGAAAAGGAAGGCCCTTTAAGCCCTGCGCCGTTAATTGCGCCGAGGGAGGGATATGCGTACACGAGAAGCGGCGGTAAGGAAGGGAATAAAAGAAAAACATTGTGATTATCCGCAATATGGCATATACTATTAGTGTCTGCTTGAAAAGCAGGATACATTGCCGGAGGAATAGGATTTCAGAATGAAGAAACGGAACAGGAAAACAAAGAGCAGACTGTATGTCTGCCACACGTTTTATCACGTATATGTAGCGATTTTAAAGGAAATGAAGCTTGCAAGAACAATGCCGGCTGACGCATACAAAAAGGCGGATATTGCGCTGAGCGCCATCTCCACGGATTTTGAAAACTTAGGGGACAGGCTTACGAAGACAGAACTCTTTGACAGGGTAATTGCGCTGGACGAGAAACGGGAAGATTTTTTTCCCGCGCTTGCAAAATACAGAAAAAATTACAGCAGTATTTTAAAACATATGGTGAACCGCATGATATTTACCAAAAAACTCGCAAAATGTGAGGCGCCTTATATGGAAGTAATTGACTTTGCGGCATATAAGGACATCTATGTGTTCTGTGACAGCGACCCGATCGGGTATTATCTGAACTATAAGCACATTTACTACCATGCGGTTGAGGACGGACTTGACTGCCTTAAGAATCTTGATGATGCCTATGTTGCCAATCACGGACACTTCAAGCTAAAGACGTGGTTCTCGCGCCATAACCTGATATTTATTATGAATGGCTGGGGAAAATACTGCCTTGACATGGAAATCAATGACAGGAGCGTTGTCCCGACAGACTGCCCGCGGTTTGTGGAGGAGCCGCGCAAGCCGCTTGAGCGCGGGCTTACACCAGAGCAGAAAAAGCTGATGATTCGGGCATTTATCGAAGATGCGGACAAGCTGGCGGAGCAGCTGAAACCATCACACGAGGGGGAGGAGTTTGCGTGTTTTCTGACCGAACCGCACCCTGTCGACGTGGAGGCGCGCAAGAATGTCTGCCTTGACGTGCTTGAAAAATACTGCAAGGGTTACAGGATTATGATAAAGCCACATCCGCGGGACACGATAGATTACACCAAGCTTTGCCCTGATGCAGTTGTACTACGTGGACGGTTTCCGGTGGAGGTTTTGAATTTTTTTGAGGGGCTTCACATTAAAAAAGCAGTTTCCATCGTGACCACGGCACTGAACAATATGGATTTTGTGGAGGAAAAGTTAAATCTGGGCGCATCTTTCTGGGACGCCTACGAGGATCCGGAAAAGCACGCGTACAATAAAAAGGCGGGGCTTGCGCTTGCTGATAAATAACGGTTTGTTGGAAAGGCATGGAGAGGAATGCTCAAGATATTAAAAAAGATAAATAGATTGATGGATAAAAAACAAAAGGGTGCGATGGCAAGACTGTTTGTGATGATGCTGATATCGGCAGGACTTGAGACAGGCGCCGTGATGATGGTGATGGCTGTCGTGCAGCTCATACTCGACCCTGTGGCACTGGTGGAGGGAGAAACGTATCAGAACATCTGCGCGATGCTCAATCTGCGCGATGCCGTGCAGTTTTCCGTGCTGGCGATTTTGTTCTTGATTTTTCTGTATGTTGCCAAAAACGTATTCCAGTTTTTTTTGCAGAGAAGCCTGTATCGGTTTGTGTACAGCAACCAGTTTCAGACGGCTTCAAATTTGATGAAGAATTTTGTAAGGCGTGAATATGAGTATTATCTGAATGCAGAGACTTCCGTGATTCAGCGCAGCATTACGGCTGACGTGAGCAACATGTACGCGCTGATCATGGCGGTACTGCAGATTGCGTCGGAGGTGACGGTTGCGGTATTTCTTGTGATTGCGCTTGCGGTGCAGGATCCTGTTATGACAGTGGTGATTGCAGTGCTTCTGGTTGTGACGCTCGTTGTCATCAAAAATATTATCAAGCCGATTATGAACCGCACCGGTAAAGAAAATCAGGATTACGGCGCATCCATGTTCGCATGGATTTCACAGACGGTACAGGGCATCAAGGAAATCAAGGTTGCCGGACGCGAGCAGTATTTCATCGGCGAGTACTGCAAAGTGGGCGAGGGCTATGTCAAGGCGATGGAGCGTTTCAGCCTGTTTAACAACACGCCGAAGCTCCTGATTGAGACGGTCTGCATGGCGGGGCTTTTGGGCTATATCTTGGTACTGATTGTGTCCGGGGCGGATGTTTCGGCGATGGTTTCCCTGTTTGCGGCGTTTGGGATTGCGGCAATGCGTCTGCTTCCCGCGGCAAGCCGCATCAATAACCAGCTGACCAGCATGGCGTTCAACGAGCCGTTTTTCTTCAATGTAAGCGACAATCTCGTCGAGGAGACGGACGCGGCGCACACGGATATTTCCTATGCGGTTGTGGCAAAGGAAAAACTTCCTGTTACAAATGCGCTTACGCTTTCCGACATCACATATCATTATCCGAATTCCGACAAGCTGATTTTTGACCATGCGACAGTGTCCTTTCCAATCGGAAAGTCCATTGGTATTGTGGGGGCGAGCGGCGCGGGCAAGACGACGATTATTGATGTCCTGCTCGGCTTGCTGAAGCTGCAGGGCGGCAGGGTGCTTGCCGATGATGTCGACATACAGGAACATTACAGGGAGTGGCTTGCCAATGTAGGGTATATTCCGCAGATGATTTTCCTGCTCGACGCGGATATCCGCAAAAATGTTGCGTTTGGGATTCCGGAGGAGGAGATTGACGACCAAAAGCTTTGGTATGCGTTGAAGGAGGCGCAGCTTGACGCGTTTGTGCAGACGCTTCCGGAAGGTGTGTACACCGGAATCGGGGAGCGCGGCATCCGGCTTTCCGGAGGACAGCGCCAGAGAATCGGCATTGCGCGGGCGCTCTATCATGACCCTGAGGTGCTGATTCTCGACGAGGCGACTTCGGCGCTTGACAATGACACGGAGGCGGCAATCATGGAGTCCGTCAACAGGCTGCATGGCAAAAAAACACTTGTTATTATAGCGCACAGGCTACAGACCATTGAGAAGTGCGATATGGTTTTCCGGGTAGAAGATGGGGCGATTGTAAAGGAACGATAGGGAAAATAATAAGGGACAGAAGGGAAGTGGTGGCAGATTATGAAGCTTAGTATCGTGGTACCCGTGTACAATATGGCGGCAGACAACAAGCTCAGGTTTTGTCTGGATTCGCTGATTAACCAGTCGATTGCGGACTATGAAATCATTGCGGTGGACGACGCGTCAACGGACGAATCCCTTGAAATATTGAGGGAGTACGAGTCGAAATATCCATGGAAGTTTAAGGCGGTACAGCTGTATGAGAACATGCGGCAGGGCGGCGCGCGCAATAAGGGCATAGATGTGGCGCGCGGCAGATGGATTGGCTTTGTCGACGCGGACGACTGGGTTGCGCCGGATATGTATGAGAAACTGATTAAAAAGGCGGAGCAGACAGAGGCAGACGTTGTGGGGTGCGATTACTGCATGGCCAGCGAGCATACCATGAATGTCGGAAAGGTAATGCCCAACAATACGCCTGACCAGACAGGTGTGCTCGACCATGAACGCTACAAAAAGCTTGTCATGAATCCGGGCAGCATGGTTATCAAGGTGTATCTGAAGTCCGTGATTGATGAATACCATCTGCGGTTTCCCGAAAAGACATTTTATGAGGACAACTGTGCCTCCCCGATATGGATGCTGCACTTTACACACTTTGAGAAGGTGGAGGAACCACTCTACTACTATTACCAGCATGACGCATCGACTGTCCATTCCGTCAGCATGGAAAAGTGTGAGGCAAGGCTGCTGATGGGGAAACGCCTGATAGAGGAGGCGCGCAAGTATGGTATTTACAAGCCTTACAGACAGGAATTTGAGTTTGCGTTCTCTAAGCTTTATTATATGAATACGCTTTTTACGTATATGCTGGGCATGAAAAGACCGAAATTAAGCTTTCTGAAGCTGATAGCGGAGGGAATGCAGCACGAGTTTCCTGATTTTCAGGACAATATCTATTACCTGAAGGCGTTTGACGAGGAGCAGAAAAAACTTGCGGCAATGCACATGCAGTCGCCGTTTAAGTTTATGGTTTACTTCCGGCTGTTGTACTTTTACCGCAACAAAATCCGCCGCAGGAGCGAACGAGACGAAGCATAGTTATCATCAGAAAAAGGAGCAGATATGCAGTTTACTTCTTTTGCGTTTTTATGTTTTTTTCCGGCTGTTGTGCTGATGTATTATGTGATTCCCAGAAAGCTGCGGCAGCTGTGGCTGTTGGCGGCAAGCTATTATTTTTACATGGGATGGAATGCGCAGTATGCACTTTTGATACTGTTATCTACGGTGACTACATATCTCTGTGCTGTTCTCATGGGAGAAAAAGACGACGGGAAGCATAAGAGAGGCCGCAGGCGGATACTGGCTGTGGGGCTGGTGGTGAATCTCGCGATTCTTGTGTTTTTTAAATATTTCTATTTCTTATATGAAACGGCTGATGCCGTGATGGCTGTATTTGGGGTCAAGATGACGGCACCTAAGTTTGACCTGCTACTGCCGGTGGGGATTTCCTTTTATACCTTTCAGGCACTGGGGTATGTGCTGGATGTTTACCGGGGAACCGTAAAACCGGAGAAGAATTTTATCCGGTACGCGCTATTTGTTTCCTTTTTTCCGCAGCTTGTGGCAGGACCGATTGAGCGAAGCGGCAGCCTGCTGGGGCAGCTGGAAAAAATGGCGCATGAAAAATTATGGGATTTCGACAAGGCCACAAGGGGACTGCTCATGATGCTGTGGGGATTTTTCATGAAGATGGTCATAGCGGACAGGGCGGCAGTGCTTGTCAATCAGGTGTATGACAAATATTATCTGTACAGCGGAATGGCGCTTCTGCTGGCGGCAGTTCTGTTTGCAGTGGAGATTTACTGTGACTTTGCAGGGTATTCCTGCATTGCGATGGGGGCGGCAATGGTTCTGGGCATCCGTCTTATGGTGAATTTTGAGGCGCCGTTTTTCGCGACAAGCATCAGCGCGCTGTGGCGGCGCTGGCATATATCGCTGAGCACATGGTTTCGCGATTATCTGTATATACCGCTGGGCGGTAACCGCTGTTCGAGACTGCGCAAATACTTTAACAGCATGGTCACGTTTGCCGTGAGCGGTCTCTGGCATGGGGCAAGCTGGAATTTCGTCGTGTGGGGAGCGCTTCAGGGTGTGTATATAATCATTGGCGACATGACAAGACCGTTCAGGACGCGGCTGAACACTTTTTTCGGCGTCCGTGTAAAGACTTTCGGGTATCGCTTTGGGCAGGCTGTCTGTACGTTTCTTTTGTTTGTTTTTTCCTTTATTTTTTTCCGGTCGGACACAGTGGGGGACGCGGCGTACTACATACAGAGAATGTTTCTGCGTTTTGATGTGTGGTCACTCTTTGACGGGTCTGTCTATCATCTGGGACTTGACAGTAAAGAGATGGGTGTCCTATGGGTTGGCATTCTGATACTGATTTTAGTAGATGCGTATTATGTTCGAAAAAAAGCGCTGTTTGACAGTCTGGTGAAAGGGCAGTGTCTTGCGGTGCAGTATGTGATTACAGCAGTGCTGCTGGTGATGGTAATTGTGTTTGGCATGTATGGGGAAGGCTACGACGCGGCGCAGTTTATCTATTTTCAGTTTTGAGTAAGACCAAACTATCCGGTGAGTTTATCCTGTTTGCCGGATGGCATGCACAGTGGGAGGTGATTGATTGACGGGGAAATCAAGAATGTCAAGAATGGCTGCCGTGTTATCGTTTTTTGTGGTTATGGGACTGGCGCTCACGTTGGCTGATGCAGTTGTGCGGGCAAAATTTATGGGGGATTCCACGACGATCGTAAATGGCTTTTACGCGGAAAAAAAGAATGACATTGACATGATCGTAATCGGAAGCAGCAACAGCTTCTGCACCGTGAATCCGCTGATCCTGTATGAGGAGTACGGGATTGCCGCGTATGATTTTGGCAGTTCTTCACAGCCGATGCATATTTCTAGTCTATACCTGAAAGAGGCGCTCAAGAGGCAGAAGCCAAAGGTGATTGCGCTTGAGGTGAATATGCTTACAGGCAACAGCATCAACAGTAAAAACGAGGCGGCACTGCGCTGGGGATTTACGGACATTCCGCTTTCCGTGGATAAGCTCAAGTGCATTTACCAGTCTGTGGACGCGGTGGACGCAGACTTTTTCTCCTAT
This sequence comes from uncultured Lachnospiraceae bacterium, assembly GCA_910579275.1. GTDB lineage: Bacteria > Bacillota > Clostridia > Lachnospirales > Lachnospiraceae > COE1. Next base: position 73,174 of record CAJTTO010000005.1, on the reverse strand, counting down.
GTCTTTCCGATATTCCGCTACCATGACCGGTGGAAAGAGCTGACTAAGCTCGACTATACATATTTTTTTCAGGATAAGACAAACTATACAAAGGGATACCAGAAATCACAGTACGTGTCGGAACAGGCCATTCAGCTGAACAGCTATGACTATGATGAGGGGGAAGCATGGATTGAGGAGGCAAGTATCGCCTGCCTTGACGAGATGGCACAGCTGTGCAGCAAAAAAAATGTGGAGCTGCTTCTTTTCAAGTCGCCGAATGAGAACTGGCACAGATATGACACACAGGCGGTTCGCGCGCTTGCCGAGGAACGCGGGCTAAGGTTTGTGGATTACAACGAGCTTTACCACAGCGGGGAGCTGGCGCTTGACCCCGCAGCTGATTTCAGGGACAAGGAGCACCTCAATGACTTTGGCGCAGAAAAAGTTACGCTTCATTTGGGGGCATTTGTCAGGGCGAATTATCATCTGCCGGACAGACGCGATGCAAAAAAGGGACAAAATGCATGGGACGTGGCATGCCAGTACCAGAAAAGGCTCGGCTGGCAGGAGTTTATGGCGTCCGAAAGCGCGGAGGAGTGTTTTGACAGGCTGAAGAATGACGACGATTACGTACTGATTGTGACAGATACGATGGCAGGAAAAGGAAAGGGCGCACATCAGTGGGTGTATCAGGACGGAAAAGTGGCGCTTGACGTAAGGTGGGAAGAAAACGGTATGCGGCATATAAAAATCGGTACAAGCGAGCTTGTCCTGATAAAGCTTGGCGGTGTGTATCAGGTAATGATTGACGGCGTCGACAATTACCAGTCGGGCGGTCGGTGGAATATCATTGTGTATGACAAAATTACAGGAAAAACTGCGGCGAATCTTGTGTATCGTTAATGTACTTTTGACGTATGGATAAAACTGTGGTAAAATTTGGATTAGAAGATTGCAATTTGGAGGAAAAAGTATGTTATTGGATGACAAGACGATATTGGTAACTGGCGGCACAGGTTCGTTTGGAAGATGCTTTACGGAATATGTGCTGACACATTACAACCCGAAGAAAATCATTATTTATTCGCGCGACGAGTTCAAGCAGTGGATGATGGCGAACGATTTTGCAAAGTACAAGGAAAAACTGCGCTTTTTCATCGGGGACGTGCGCGATTATGAACGTATGAAGCGCGCTTTTGAGGGCGTTGACTATGTAATCCATGCGGCGGCGATGAAGCAGGTGCCGGCGTGCGAGTACAATCCGAACGAGGCAATTAAGACAAATGTCAACGGTGCCCAGAATATCATTGATGCCGCGCTCAACACAGGAATCAAAAAAGTAGTGGCGCTTTCCACGGACAAGGCGGTTAATCCGGTGAATCTTTACGGCGGCACAAAGCTGGTATCGGACAAGCTGTTTATCGCTGCAAACGCGTACTGCGGCACCAAGGATTTGAACTTTTCCATTGTGCGATACGGGAATGTGGCAGGAAGCCGCGGCTCGGTGATTCCGCTGTTCCAGAAACTGATTGCCGAGGGCGCGGATGCGCTGCCGATTACCGACTACCGCATGACGCGTTTCTGGATTAGCCTTACGCAGGGAGTGGAGCTTGTGATTAAGGCGCTTGAGGAGGCAAAAGGCGGTGAGACATTTATCAGCAGGATTCCTTCGTTTAAGATAACGGATCTTGCGGAGGCGATGGCACCGGGCATGAAGACGATAGAGACGGGCATTCGTCCCGGCGAGAAGCTGCATGAGGTGATGATAACGGAGGAGGACTCCATGACTACGTATGAGTATGACAAAAACTTTATCATTTACCCGCAGATGTTCTGGCAGGAGTCAAAGCGCCCGAACCCGAGCGGCAAAAAGGTTGCGGACGGTTTTTATTATTCTTCGGGAAACAATACGCAGTGGCTTTCCGTGGAACAGATTCGCGCCCTGTTAAAGACGGATTTACACGAATAAAGCGGCAGATGTGTATCTTTTTGGGAACATGATAAATGAAGTGGGGCTGCTGTGGCGAAACGGACAGTGCACTGGAAAGGAAATGAGTGCCAGAATGGATAAACCAGCAATTGCCGGAGGAACTCCGGTCAGGGAAACAAAACTTTATTATGGGCATCAGTATATTGATGAGGCGGATGTAAAGGCTGTCGCGGAAGTGCTCGTGAGCGAGGCGCTCACGTGCGGGCCAAAGGTACCGGAGCTTGAGCGGCGTCTCTGTGCCCTGACAGGGGCAAAACATGCGGTGATGTGCAGCAATGGGACAGCCGCGCTCCACATCGCGATGATGGCAGCGGGCATCGGTGAGGGGGATGAAGTGATTACCTCGCCGATTACGTTCGCGGCGTCCGCTAACTGCGTGCTTTACTGTGGGGGAAAGCCGGTCTTTGCGGATATCAAGCCGGATACTTACAATATTGATCCGGAGAGCGTCCGCGCGAAGATAACAGACAGGACAAGGGCAGTGGTTGCTGTGGATTACTCAGGGCAGGCTGCCGCGCTTGACGAATTGCTTGCGCTCTGTCGGGAAAAGGGCATTTTGCTGATAGAGGACGGGGCACATTCAATTGGCACCAAGTATAAGGGAAAACCGGTCGGCAGCATCGCGGACATGACAGTGTTCAGCTTTCATCCGGTAAAGACTGTCACAGGCGGCGAAGGCGGCGCGGTTCTCACGAACAATGACGCGCTGTATGAGAAACTGATGCTTTACCGCTCACATGGCATTGTGAAGGATGCGGCTTTTTTTGAGCACGAAAGCCATGGACCATGGTACCATGAACAGATTGACTTAGGGTACAATTACCGAATTACGGATATCCAGTGCGCCCTGATTCTGAGCCAGCTGGATAAGCTGGAGATGTTCTCGGCAAGGCGCAGGGAAATCGTAAACAAGTATAATGACGCTTTTTCGAAAATACCGGAGCTTTTTGTCCAGCAGGAAATTGCGGAGTCGGACACGACGCGCCATCTCTACATACTGCGGATAAATCCTGAGATGCTGCGCATTGACCGCAAAGGCTTTTTTGAGGCGATGGCGGCTGAAAACATTTGCTGCAATGTGCACTACATTCCAGTGTACTGGCATCCGTATTATGAAAAGCTTGGCTACAAAAAGGGACTGTGCCCCAATGCGGAGAAGCTTTACGAGGAAATGATGAGCCTGCCGCTCTACTATTCGATGACAGACGAGGATGTCGATGATGTCATTCGGGCAGTGGTTAAACTTGTGGATTACTATAAAAAATAGAAGTGAATTTTTAGTCTGGTTATTGCAAAATTGTAAAGTAATTTCTTTACAGTTCCTTGTGCCCTAACCAGACTTTTCGCACGACAGGAGCGGAGGATAAAGGCTGGTTATGTGCCTGATGAAACAGGCAGATGGGAGTTCATATGAAAAGTGTGGCAATTATCACGGCAAGGGGCGGGAGCAAGAGAATTCCGCGAAAAAACATAAAACCTTTTGCGGGGAGACCGATTTTGGAATACAGTATCGAGGCGGCGCTGCAGGCTGACATGTTCCATGAGGTCATGGTCTCGACGGACGACGAGGAAATCGCGCAGGCAGCGAAGAAGGCTGGCGCAAAGGTACCGTTTTTCCGGAGTGCGGCGACATCGAACGACTATGCAACGACAGCGGATGTGATTGCGGAAGTGCTGGATGCGTATGAGCGCATCGGAATGTGCTTTGGCACGGCATGCTGCATTTACCCTACGGCGCCCTTTGTGACGGCAAACGCCATCAAGACGGCAATGATGCTTCTTGAGCAGGAGCAGGCAGACAGTGTGATTCCGGTTGTGAAGTTTTCCTTTCCGCCTCAGCGCTGCGTTGTAATCAAGGATGGCAGACTGACGCCGAAGTGGCCTGAAAATATGGCGAAACGTTCACAGGATTTGGAACCGCTTTACCATGACTGCGGGCAGTTCTACTGTCTCAATGTGGAGCGCTTTCGGAAACAGAAAGCAATCTGGATGGAGCATGTCGTTCCGTTTATACAGGACGAGATGAATGTGCAGGATATTGATACGCCCGAGGACTGGAAGATTGCCGAGATGAAATATAAGCTGCTGCGGGGCAGTGAGGTAAGAGTTTAGACGGATGGAGGAAGATATGAGCAGTACGGTTGATATAAACGGCAGAATGGTAGGGGACGGTGCGCCTGCCTACATTATTGCGGAGATGTCGGCAAACCACGCCGGCAGCATGGAGCGCGCACTGGAGCTGATTCATGTGGCAAAGGATGCGGGGGCGGACTGTGTAAAAATACAGACCTACACGGCGGACACGATGACAATTGACTGTCATAACACATACTTTCAAATTGAAAAGGGGACATGGGAGGGGGAAAACCTCTATGGACTGTACCAGAAGGCGTACACGCCGTGGGAGTGGCAGGATAAGCTCCGCGACGAGGCGGCGAAGGTTGGGATTGATTTTCTGTCCACGCCGTTTGACAGGACATCTGTGGACTTTCTTGAAAAGCTGGGAGTGCATTTTTATAAGGTGGCTTCTTTTGAGCTGGTGGACATACCGCTTCTGGAATACATTGCATCGAAAAATAAACCCATTATCATGTCGACAGGAATGGGGACACTGGAGGAAATCGACGAGGCAGTTGCAGCGATATACGGCACCGGAAACAGGCAGCTTGCCCTGATGAAGTGCTCAAGCGCGTATCCGGCAAAGAGTGAGGAGATGAATCTGCGCACAATCTGTGACATGAAAAAGCGTTTTGATATCCCGATTGGGCTTTCAGACCACTCCATGGGCGCGTTCAGCGCATCGACGGCGGTTGCAATGGGGGCAAATATCATCGAAAAGCATTTCTGTATCAGCCGTGCCATCGAAAATCCCGATGCGGCATTCTCAATGGAACCGGATGAGTTCCGCAGCATGGTGCAGCAGGTGCGTGAAGTGGAAAAGGCGATGGGAAAAGTCAGCTACGGGGTATCACCGCAGGAGGAGTCAAACGCCTGTTTCCGACGCTCCCTTTTTGTCGTGAAGGACATTGCCGCCGGAGAGAAGCTGACACAGGATAATATCAGGAGCATCCGGCCGGCGTATGGGATCAAGCCAAAGCATTACCAAGAAGTACTCGGCAAAACGGCAAAGCGCGACATCAGCCGCGGCACACCGCTTTCCTTTTCGGATATTGTATTTTGATTTGGCGGAGGGTGCTCGTGCGATACGGTATGGAGGGACAGGATGGATAGGACTGACAGGAAAGAGACAGATAGCGGGAATGCGCTGCATCTGCGCAGCGTATGCCAGTCAGATATGGATTTGCTCTTTGCGTGGGCAAATGACGATGCGGTCAGGAAAAATGCATTCCACACGGAAAAGATTCCCTATGAAAACCATGTAAAGTGGTTTTCAAAAGTGTTGCTGGATGAATCGGTATACCAGTATATCCTGTGCGAGGGGGAATGCCCCATAGGACAGATTCGCCTGAATGTCGAAAACGGAGCGGCACTGATTGATTACAGCATCTGTGCCGCAAAGCGGGGGAAGGGCTATGGAAGCAAGCTGCTTCAACTGATACAACAACAGGTGATATCTGATAAAATATCGGGAGTTACGAAATTGGCGGGACAGGTAAAATACGAAAATACAGCTTCTGCAAGGGCGTTTGAGCGATGCGGCTTTATCAGGACAGAAAAGCCGGAGTATATCCAGTTTGAGCTTGAAATGTAGGAAGCATAGAAAAAGGAGTGGTGTGATGAAAATTATTATCGCGACGATAAAATCATGGAACATCGAGCGCGCCCAGAGATTAAAAAAGAAGTACGCGGGGATACATGACATTGTTATTTATACAGAAAAGGAAACATTCAATGTAGATAACGTGCGTGATTTTGAACCGGATTATATATTCCTGCCGCATTGGTCATATTTTATCCCAAAGGAAATAACGAATGATTGGGAATGTGTTGTCTTTCATATGACAGATTTGCCATATGGAAGGGGCGGAAGTCCGCTTCAGAATCTGATTGTGCGCGGTCATAAGGAGACAAAGATTTCGGCGATTCGGGTGACGGAGACGCTTGACGGCGGTCCCATATATATGAAACATGTGTTATCCCTTGAGGGAAGTGCGCAGGAGATTTTTGTGCGGTGCGCCGATATTGTCTTCGGGGAAATGATTCCGCAGCTTTTGCAAGGGAAAATAACACCTGTGCCGCAGGTGGGTGAACCGGTGTTATTTAAACGCAGAAAGCCGGAGGACAGCGTTATAACGCCTGATATGGAACTGAATGCGCTCTATGATACGATTCGAATGCTCGACGCGGAGGGATATCCGCGGGCGTTTGTTCCGTTTGGCGATTACAGGATGGAGTTTACAGATGCCTGCGTTTCCAAAGACGGACAGGAACTTTCGGCGAGAGTGGTTTTTCGGAAAAAGGAATGAAACGGTAAGAGGAATAAGTTGAAGAAAGGAACGGTGTTGGCGTTGAAAACAATATTGGTTGTGGCAGCGCATCCGGACGACGAGATTTTAGGCGTCGGCGGAACGGTTGCAAGGCATGTGGCAAAAGGAGATCAGGTGTATGCGATGATTCTGGGTGAGGGACAGACTTCGCGGGGAGAGCACAGGGAGGACATCAGTCTGGATATTGTTGAGGAACTTCATAAAAATACGCTCGAAAGCGCACAAAAAATCGGGTATCAGGATGTGTTTTTTGCGTATTTTCCGGACAATCGTTTTGACAGTATCGACTTGCTGGATATCGTTAAGACAGTGGAGCAGATGGTTCACAAGCTGCAGCCCCAGATTATATATACACATTACAGCGGCGACCTGAACATTGACCACCAGTGTACGGCGCGTGCAGTGCTCACGGCGACAAGACCGATGGCGGACTGCTGCGTTGAGGAGATTCTCGCCTTTGAGACCCTGTCCTCGTCGGAATGGAATTATGATTACAGTGTGCAGCCGGCTTTTTGTCCGAATGTGTTTGTCGATATTACGAATTACTATGACCAGAAGGAGCAGGCGATGAACTGTTATGTGTCCGAGCTTTGCGCGTTTCCGCACCCGAGGAGTCTTACGGGCATGGACGTGCTTTCCAGAACGCGCGGTATGGCTGCCGGAATGGAGCGGGCGGAGGCGTTTATGCTGATGCGCAGAACAGTGCGCAACGACTAGGGGGAGCGGAAATGTTATATATTCGTGCAGACGGAAATACCGACATCGGGATGGGGCATGTGATGCGCTGTCTGTCTGTCGCGGAAGCTGCGGCGGAGCTTTCCCCGACTTTTATAACGGCGGACGAGGGCTGCCGCGGCATGATAGAGGACAGGGGATTTCGCGTCATTGTACTGAATACGGATTATAAGAATATGACGGATGAGCCGGCGCTGCTTGCGGACTTGTTTGACAGGGATGCGGATGTGCTGCTTGTGGACAGCTATCAGGTGAGCGTGGCGTATTACCGCGCGCTGACAAAACTTGTGCGGGTGGCATGCTTTGAGGACATGGGGATTGCGTATCCGGTTCATCTGCTGGTAAACTACAATATATATGCACAGGGGCTTGCGCGGAACTATATGCCGCCGCGGTCAGAGAATGATGCAGTGCGGACATACCCCGACCGGTTCCTTCTGGGAGCGGCGTACATGCCGCTTAGAAAAGCGTTTCAGGAACCGTCGTCATATGTGGTGGGCGACGGCGTGACGGATGTCACGATAACGACCGGCGGAAGCGACCCGTACTTTGCGACGGCTTCCTTTGCGGATGTCTTGATAAACGACGGTTTTACAGGCGCGCTATTCAAAGAGCGAAAGCTGCGTCTGCATCTTGTCAGCGGTCCGTTCAACCGGTTTGCGGACGAGCTTAAGTGCAGGTACCAATCATATGAAGATATTGTGATACATGAAAGGGTAAAGGACATGCGCCGACTGCTATCGGATAGCGATGTGGTAATATCCGCGACGGGCAGCACCATTTATGAAATCAGCGCATTGGGCGTGCCGATGGTCGTGTTTTATTTTGCGGAAAACCAGCGGCAGGGCGCCGAGGCGCTGGAGAAGCTTACGGATATTGTCAATGCCGGCTGCTTTGCAGAGGATGGCGCAGCGGTGGCGGAGCGTGTGACACAGGCGCTGACAAAATGCATTTTGGATAAGTCATACAGGGAGCGCCTGAGCCGGCAGGAAAAAGAACTGATTGACGGAAAAGGGGCAAAGCGTATCGCAGAGCAGCTGAAAGCATTAGGGGCAGCCGGAATTATTTAAGGAACTGTTATTTTTTGACAGTCCCTTAGGTACAGAAGTGGGGGAAGCTATGACTGCAAGAAAAGAACGGCAAATAAATTATGAATTGCTTCGCATTATCGCGATGCTGATGATTGTGAGTCTGCACTATCTAAGCAAGGGCGGGCTTCTGGGAGACCCGTCAAGGGCAAAGATGTCGGCAACAGGATATGCGGCCTGGCTGCTGGAGGCGTTTTGTCTGGTGGCGGTGAATGTCTATGTGCTGATTAGCGGTTACTTTGGCGTGGACACCCCTGCGGGAATGAGCGGAAACGGAAATACCCTCTGGGACGCATTGCGAAGACCATTGAAAATTTGGAAACAAGTGTTTTTTTATTCGGCGGTGATTGGGTTTGGCGCCGTGATTGTCGGCGTGCAGGAGGTTGACATTTACCAGATGTTTACCTACTGTTTTCCGATTGTGACAGAGCATTACTGGTTTGCGTCATCGTATGTGATTCTCTGCCTGATGATGCCTTTTGTCAATGTAGGGTTCTCCTATCTTGGGGAGCGGCAGCTGCGGTACCTTCTGACCGGATTTTTGATTCTTTTCTGCGTTTCCAAGACGGTGATTCCGATGCGCCTTCCGTGGGACAAATTTGGTTATGACTGTATCTGGTTTCTGATTTTGTACTTGACAGGGGCATACCTGAAGCGTTACGGCATACGGCAGCTGCAGGCAAGATGGAGGGCGGCGGCGCTTTATGTCGGAAGCGTGGCCATGATTTTTGCCTCCTTTGTCCTTATCCGTATGGTATATCTGAAAACAGGCAGGCTTGCGGATCGGATCAATTACGGATATACCTACAATTTTTTGTTCTGCTATACGGGGGCGGTGGGACTGTTTCTTGCGTTCGCCCCGAAAACAGGGCGGAGCAGGGTGTCGCGGATTCTGGAGCGCTTTCGAAAACCTGTGGAAGCTTTTGCCGGCGCGTCGTTTGGCGTCTACCTGATTCATGAGCACGTCAATATCCGGCAGGAGTGGACAACGTGGTTTGGCTGCGAAGCACAGGCGGAAAACGCTGTTCCGGAACTGCTGGGGCATATGGCCATCGTTGTTGCGGCTGTCTATCTGGTCTGCACGCTGATTGAGCTGATTCGGCAGAAAAGCACGTTCATGGCGCTTCCGGCATTGGCGCTTGTGCTGTACCCGCTGCGCCATGCGGCTGTAGGGCTTGACTTGATGGACGCGGGATATGCACTCGGTAATTACCGCTTTTTGGATACCGTGTATGAGATGTGGAGACTTGCGACCTATCTTGCAAACGTAACAGGAAGAATGCTTGCAATGCTTCCTTTCGGAGACAGCTGGACGGGCATGAATGTCTACTGCGGGCTGCTGATTGGAGCGACGGCGGCAGGTGTTTATCTGTATCTGTGGAACCGGTACGGACAGAACCGAAAAGGCATGTTCTTTTTACTGTTCACCGCGGAGATGACTGCGCTGTCCCTCTGCTGGGCGCCGTCTGTTATTTTATATCATTATCTGGGCTATTTGCTGATGACGGCAGCTGCGGTTTTCCTGTTTGAGGCGGTTATGAAAAATAAAAAAACACACTATGTTATATCGGGCGTTATTCTGGGAATCTGCGTCGGGGTCAGAATGCCGAATGTTACATACGCGGCATTCATCCTGCCAGTATGGTGCGACTGCTTCTGGAAACGGCAGTCCTACGCGGACAAGTCCGGAAATAAAATAACATGGATTAAGGAATTGCTGATGCGCACACTGCTCTGCGTTGGCGGATATATAGCAGGAGTTATTGTTCCGCTTCTGGCAATCAGTGTGCGCTATGGCATGTCAGCCTACCCGCGTATGGTTGCCTCGCTGTTTGGCATGACAGACCACGCTGCGGACTATAAGCCGACATCGATGGTCATGGCGATGTTTGGGGATTACCTGAACTATAGTGTGTGGCTGCTGCTGTTTGTGGCATATATGGCAGCGGGGATTCTCTGTTTCCGCATGGTGGGGCGCTTTGTACAGAACGCATGGAAGAAGAAAGTGACGACAGTCCTAAAAGGATGCTATGCTTTGGGGCTTCTGGTACTGCTGCGCTTCTGCTACGGAAGGGGGATGTTTGATTTTGACTACACAGACAATTTCAGCATGTATAAATGGGTCACGGTTTACCTGCTGACCGTGATTGCCGTGTGCGTGTGGTGCCTCTCAAGCAGACGGGTGCGAAAGGATTACAGGATTTGGGCAGTATTCCTGCTTGTCATTATTTTCGTGACGCCGCTTGGGAGCAACAACGGGCTGTACCCGATTATCAACAACCTGTTTCTGGTCATGCCGGTCTCCATTCTGATTATCGCCGAAATGTTCCGGCAGAGCAGAAAGTCGGTAAACGGGTTTGCGTTTCGTCTGGTATTTGGCTTTGTGCTTGCCTGTGTGACGGTGCAGTCTGTCCTGTACGGAATCGGTTTTGTGTTCCATGATGCAGATGCGCGCAGCGGGCGGGAGCGCCTGCAGCTGCAGTGCAGCAGCGCGGGGACGGGACTGATGACCACAGCGGACAAAAAGGCGCAGCTGACGGAGCTTGACGATTACCTATATCAGAATGAACTGAATAAAAAACAGGTGATATTATACGGTGATATTCCGGCGCTGGCATATCTGCTCGACATGGAGTCGGCAGTCTCCTCGACATGGGCGGACTTGGATTCGTATGGGCTGGACATGTTTCAGGAACAGCTCGACCGTCTGTCGGCACAGTGTGGGCGTGCGGACGGGGCGGGGGCGTTTCCCGTTATCATATTCGGGCGTTCCGAGACAGAGCGCCTGACTGCAGCGGACGGATTTGCCTACGAAAAGCTTATGGCTGTCAGGGAATTTATGGAGACGAACCATTATGCGGAGTCTTTCAAAAACGGAGGATATCTTGTTTATACTCCGTAACCGTTCAGACATTTACCAAAGTAGTGGGAACTAGCCTGTATGCCGATAAAAACCGGTGTGGGTGCAAATTATAACGATGTTCCCGCGGATTAGGCACTTAAGAATGAAATCTTGCGCAAAATGGCAAAATTTTGGTTCCGGTTTATCCGGATTAGGAAATAATTACCTGCAAAACCTTGCAAAACACACGGTGAGTGTGTAATATAGTTTTAAATAAGATTAATCAGTACGGAACCGTTCAGAAACAGGACTGGCAATTTTTGAATAGTTCCCATGGAGGATTGGGATGATTCATTTTAACGTACCGCCATATACGGGCAGGGAAATGGAATATATCAGGCAGGCAGTTGAAAATCAGAAAATATGCGGCGACGGACCGTTCACAAAAAAATGCAGTGAGTGGATTGAGGAAAAGACCGGCGCGGCGAAATGTCTTCTGACTCCTTCGTGCACACAGGCAACAGAGCTTGCGGCGCTGTTAATTGACATCAAGGAGGGGGATGAGGTCATTATGCCGTCGTATACGTTTGTCTCGACGGCGGACGCCTTTGTGCTGCGCGGTGCCAAAGCGGTCTTTGTCGATATCCGACCGGACACCATGAACATTGACGAGAACCTGATAGAGCAGGCAGTGACGGACAGGACGCGCGCAATTGTGCCGGTTCACTATGCGGGTGTCGCGTGTGAGATGGACAGGATTATGGAGATTGCAAGAAAGCACAACCTTTTTGTGGTGGAGGATGCCGCACAGGGAATGAACGCCGCCTACAAGGGAAAACAGCTTGGCGCGATCGGTGATTTCGGGTGCTATTCGTTTCATGAGACCAAGAACCTTAGCATGGGAGAGGGCGGCGCACTGCTGATTCAGGATGAAAAGTATATTGAGGATGCCGAGATTATCAGGGAGAAGGGGACGAACCGTTCCCAGTACTACCGAGGGCAGATTGACAAGTACCGGTGGATGAACTATGGTTCTTCCTACCTTCCAAGTGACATGAATGCGGCGTACCTGTGGGCGCAGATTGAGCTGGCGGACGAGATTACGGACAAGCGTCTTGCCCTGTGGCGGCAGTATGATGCGCTGCTGCGGCCGCTTCAGGAACAAGGGATTCTGGAACTTCCCCATGTGCCGGAGGGGTGCGTGCATAACGGGCATATGTATTACATCAAGGCAAAAGACCTTGCGGAACGCACGCGGCTGATTGAATTTTTGAAGGAAAACGGTATCTGGGCAGTGTTCCATTACGTTCCGCTGCACTCGGCGCCTGCCGGAATCAAGTTTGGCAGGTTTGCGGGAGAGGACGTGTACACGACAAAGGAAAGTGACAGGCTGGTGCGTCTGCCGATGTTTTATGCTTTGACACCGGCGGAGGTTGATTATATTGTTAGCAAGGTGAAGGAGTTCTATCACGTATGATGGATGACCGCACAGGGAAAAAGGCAGTAAGGGTGTGTGGTGCAATTTTTTTTACACTGCTGCTGGTGCTGTTTTTATCTGTTCAATTTGAATTTTATTATGATTTGAATGACGATACCATGATAAAGGATATATTGTCAGGGGCATACACAGGAAACCCGAGCGGTTTCTGCATCCAGATGCTGTATCCTTTAGGGTGGTGCATTGCGCTTTTTTACAAGGCCATTCCGACAATTCCGTGGTATGGCTTGTTTTTGTGTCTGTGCCAGTTTGGTGTCGTTTTCCTTGTGGCGGTCAGGCTTTTAGGGGTGACGCGTAATTTCCGGACAGGGCTGATGGCGGTTGCGGCCGAGGCCGTCCTGATGCTGGGACTATTCCTGCGGGAGCTTGTGATTATCCAGTACAGCGTGACAGCCGGAATCTGTATGACGGGAGCTGTATTTCTGTTTGTCACGGCGCCGAAAACGGACAAGCCGTCTGTGTTTTTCAAAAGAAACCTGATACCGCTGCTTCTGGTCGTGCTTGCCTTTCTGATTCGCAACGAGGTCTGTGTCATGCTGCTGCCGTTTCTGCTGCTTGCAGGGCTGGCAAAATGGTCTGGCGAGGAAAAAATATTTACCAGCGCGAATTTCAAGAAATACATGATGCTGATTGTCACTGCGCTCCTGTGCATGGCGGCGGTCTACTCGCTCGACATGCTTGCCTACAGGGGAACGGAGTGGAGCAGCTTCCGGGGCTTTTTTGACGCAAGGACAAAGCTGTATGACTTTTATGGTCTTCCGCCATACGAGGACAACCGGGAATTTTACGAGTCAATAGGGCTGTCGCAGGAGTCCTACACGCTTCTGGAAAATTACAACTTTGCGCTTGACGATTCCATTGACACATGGAGGCTTGAGGCGATTGTCGCGTATCAGGAGGAGATGGCACGGCAGCATGTGGATGTGGGGACTGGGCTGGAGGATACCTTTGGCTTTGTCAGCAAGAACAGTGTCGGGGAAGCGGTGTGGCTGTACAAGAACCAGTTATTCCGGGATTTACAGGTGATCGCGCTGCTTGTCTCAGGGAGGACGGCACATCTTCCGGATGACTTTTCATCGCGGTCTGTCATCAGCATCGCGGTCATCGCGGCATATGTGATTTATTTCTGCGTATGCTTCCTCCCGGCTGAGGGGAAAATGCGCCTTGCTGCCGGGCTGAAAATAACAGGGATATTGATTGTGCGGTGCGTAATCTGGTTATATTTATATATGGTGGACAGACTGCCTGACAGGATAACCATTCCGCTTCTTTTGATGGAGCTTGTCCTTATCGCCGGGTTTGGCATCTGCGACATGGTGCCAAGGCACAAGGACCGGACTGCGTTTCGGGCGGCGCGCGTTCTGTTTTATATCCTGTGCGTCGTGACTGCGCTGATAGCGTTTGACGGAAACCGGCAGGATGTCGCGTCGGAATACCAAAGCCGTGCCGAAGCCGACGAGCGGTGGAACGCCATGATGGATTATTGCCGGAAAAATGGAAATAATTATTATATCATCGATGTGTACTCGTCAACCTCCTACCACGGAGCGCCTTACTCGGAAAAAATATTTTCGGGGAAAAGCCTTTTTGTGGATAACACATACAAGAATTTCGACGTCTGTGGAGGGTGGGCAGTAAAAAGTCCGCTGACAAGGCAGAAGCTGGCGAGAAAGGGACTTAAGGACATCCAGGGCGCCCTCTGCGGCGCAAGGCAGGATAGCCGCACAAAAACATATTTTATCGCGGGTCTGGACAAGGACCTCGGGTGGCTGGTACAGTACTATGATAAACGAAGGATAACAGTAGAGGTGAAACGTGTGGACCAGATACGCACACCGTCATCTGCGGCTGCGTTTGATGTGTATGAATTAAAACGAAAAGGAGCGGGGATATGAAACCAGTGGACAGCAGCTTTCGCATACGGGGAGAAAAAATATATTTGCGTCCCATCACGGCAGAGGATACGGAACGCGTGCTTGCATGGCGCAATGCGCCCGATGTCGTGAAGAATTTTATATACAGGGAAAAGATAAGCAGGGAGGAACATATGGACTGGCTGGAAAATAAAGTGTTCAGGGGCGCCGTCCACCAGTTTGTCATCTGTGCGGCAGCCGATGACACGCCGCTTGGCTCGGTGTATATCCAGAATTTTGACGAGGTGCACAGGAGGGCGGAGTGGGGTCTGTTTTTAAGCTCGGAGGGGGCGCGCAGCAGGGGCATCGGGACGGAGACCGGAAACCTGATTCTGGATTACGCGTTCGGACAGCTGGGACTGCACAAGCTGACATCGCGGGTGCTTGCCTACAATAAGCCCTGTGTGCGCATGAATGAAAAGCTTGGATACCGTCAGGAGGCATATCTGCGGGACGAGCTTTTTATCGACGGAAAATTTGAGGATTTGATATTATATGGGGCTTTGGAAGGAGACGTGCGATAATGGGTAAAATAAGCTTTGTCATACCCTGTTACCGGAGCGAGCATACCATAGAGGCAGTGGTGGCTGAAATCACGGAAACGATGCGGACGTCGGAGGTGCTTGCGGCATATGAGTATGACATATTTCTCGTAAACGACTGCTCCCCCGACAATACCTATGAAGTGATTAAAAAAATCTGTAAAAACAACAGCAATGTCAGGGGCATCAGCCTCTCCAGAAATTTCGGGCAGCATGCGGCGCTGATGGCAGGGCTGCGCAAGTCGGACGGCGATATTGTCGTCTGCCTTGACGACGACGGGCAGACGCCGGCGGACGAGGCGGGAAAACTGATTGCGGGCATAGAGGGCGGGAGCGACGTGGTCTATGCAAGCTATGAGAACAAAAGGCATAACGCGTTCCGGAATTTCGGGACGTGGATGAATGACATCATGACAAGGGTGATGCTCGGGAAGCCGCGGGAGCTTCACCTGACAAGCTACTTTGCCGCGAAACGGTTTGTCGTGGACAGTATGCTGGAATATGAAAACAGCTATCCGTATATTATTGGTCTTGTGCTGCGCGCGACCAGAAATATAACGAATGTTCCTGTCAGCCACAGGAGCAGGGAGATAGGTACATCGGGATATACCATGAAAAAACTGCTGGGACTGTGGTTTAACGGTTTCACGGCATTCTCCATACTGCCGCTGCGCATTGCCACCGTAACAGGTGTTACCTTTGCGGGCGCAGGGTTTCTCTACGGAATTTATACCATTGTGAAAAAACTGGTCAATCCCGGCGTGCCGCTGGGATTCAGCTCGCTGATGGCGGCTGTCGTCTTTATCGGCGGCATGCTGATGATTATGCTGGGACTGATTGGGGAATATATAGGTAGAATCTACATCAGCATCAACAATTCCCCGCAGTACGTGATACGTGAGGAGACGGATTCGCATTGGTTGTAATAAGGCTTTTATTGTGATATTATACTCTATGGAAAATATTGTAAAATCAGAGTGCCAAAATTATGGAAAGGTCAGGTCAGGAGATTGGAAATTATCAGACAAATTAACCCTTTTTCCAACAGCGCACGGGCGCGAGCGCACGCTGTCAGAAATGCCGTCATACAGATTGTTGTGGTGACAGCCGCCTTTATTCTGATGGTGCGGATTTTTCCGATGGGAACAGTGCAAAATCACGTGGTGTCAGGGCAGAAGGCGGTTGACATACCGGCAAAGGCAGAATTAACAGGCGATATTTTTACGGACAGGGACAAGAAACTCCAGACGGTCTATTTTACGCAGCGCCATATTTACCGCATTACGCTGTATATGCGCAGCAGTGTGCCAAAAGACGCACCGGATACGGAGCATGTGCTGTTCCGCCTGTATGATGATACTTTTTCCTGCATTTACGAGACGGAGGCGGACAGTAAAAAAATAGAAAAAGACGGATGCCTGACCGCGGTGCCGGATATGGATGTCGATGTGGGAAAGGCGTATTACTACGAGGTACTCGTCGATGCGGGGAGCCGCGCGGCATATGTGCTTCCTGTCGCAGATCGGGCAGCGCTGGCGCAGGAGGAGAACAGCACGCTGTTTATCGACGGCATTCTGAATGACGAAGTGTGCCTGATTGCAGATTTTGAGTATACAAGCCCGCTCTCGGTACTGGGGATTTTGGCGTATGATATTCTGGTTGTCATTGCGGCGGCGGCAGTCTATCTTCTGCTGACACTGTCTGCCCATGTGTATGATGTGTACTGGTCACAGGATTCGGAACGAATCGGAAAATTTGTCAGGACAGCCGTGGCGGTGGTGAGCGTCCTTGCCGCACTGGCATTGTTTTTCTATGCTGTGGTATGCAACAAGTTTGGCGGGGAACTGTGGGACAGGCTCTTTTTTTCCATTGGGATTGTTGTTGCGGAAGCGTGGCTGCTCGGTGCGCTCTGGCGCATGACACGTGTTATTCGACCGAAAAAGCGAACGAAAGCGTCCGCCGGTAGTAAAATATGCCTTGTCTGGAGAAACTATATCCAGACGGTAAGCTTTGGGCTGTTATTTTATGCGCTCTGCCAGTATGTCAATGCGGACAGGAATTATTACCACTACACGAACACAAGGTGGATGCTGATTTTTCTGGCTGCGGCGCTTTTGATGAACTATAACCAGAGATTGTTTTTGAACCGGATCAGTGCAGCGTGGTTCGGACTTGGCGTTGTGGGGAGCGTGCTTTACTGTAACGGATTTCGGGCGGATGAGAAGGAACTGATTCTTGCGCGTCTCACCTGCGGCGTTGTCATTGCGTGGGGACTGCTGATTTTGTGTATCATACAAAGCATCGTGCGCGCGGAAAAAATCAAGTTCTGGGATTATGTCAAAGGATTTCATGATGATGTGCTGTACACGGCGCATCTGGCATTATGGATTTTGTTTGGACTGCTGATGTACGCGTACCGCTTTGAAAAGGTATGGGTAATAACGGCAACCCTGCCGTTTGGCGCGTATTTTTTTGCGAAAGGGACGCCTGCGGCAAAAAGCAGGTTTCTGCGGAATTTCTGCAACGGCATCCTGCTGAGCTTTGCACTGGTGACGGCATTCTGCCTGCACCATAGACCGCATCATTACTGGATGCTTTACCGGTATGGCGGAATGTTCCACACAGTGGCGTGTACGGGAATGTACCTTGCAGTTGTGTTCGGGGCGGCGCTTGCCAAACTGTATGGAAAATTAAAGACGCGCACAAGCATGGTGAAAATCTGTTACAGGGAGTATTTCGTGACGGCGTGCGTGACCGGCTTTATTCTGCTCACCATGTCAAGGACGGCATTTCTCACGACAATCGTAACCGTGCTTTCAATAGTGGCGCTTACCGCGGCTGCGTACCGCAAGAAAGCGAAGCGGATTGCGCTTGAGCTTGGGGTTCTTGCCGGAGTGTGCCTTGTCAGCTTTCCGATGGTATTTACGGCAGTGCGGATGGTTCCGGCTGTCATAAACGACCCTGTGCGCTATGAGATTGAATTTCAGGACAAGTCGTTTATGGTCTATGAGGGCGATCCGATAGACTCGGACAAATATATGACCGTGAGACGCTTTTTTTCCACATTGTTTGGCAGATTCCAGACGGATAACGCACAGGCGCATGCGGGGCTGACGCTTCAGGACGCGGGCTTGTTTGCCTATACGGGAGATGACTTCGCAGGTCTGGACATGCGGGCGGCAGACGGCGGGGACGGCGGTGCGGGCGGGCACGCGGAAGAAAAAAATGATGTATCAAACGGGCGGTTTGATATCTTCAAAGCGTACTTGGAGGCTCTGGAAATACACGGCCATCCGAAGATGGGACCTGCGAATGAAAACGGGGAGGAATATGCGCATGCACACAATTCCTATTTGCAGGTGGCTTACAATTTTGGTATGATAGCAGGAGTGATATTTCTTGTGCTGTGTGCAACGACTTTGTGGAGGGCAGTCAGACTGTTTATGGAGTATGGAAAAAAATACAATATTTTTCTCGTGCCGTTTGCGCAGGTGATTGTATTTGGCTTTGTGAGTCTCACGGAGTGGGCGTTCCATCCATGTATTCCGGCAGGCTTCAGTTTTTTGATGATGCTGGTGGTTCTGATTCACAAGGACGCATCGGAAAATATGAGCCCGGGAGGCGAGGATAGTTATTATGAATTTTTTTAGGCGTGTGAATGTACAGCTTTTGCAGAGGCGGGCTGCGCTTGTCATACTGGACATTATGACGGTATGCATTGCAAGCATCGCTCCTTTGTGGATTCGGTTTGAGCTGAATTATAAGGATATACCGGACGTGTATTTGACTTCCGCATGGAACTTTATGGCGGTCAATGTGGTAATGACACTTGTTATTTTTTATCTGTTCCGGCTGTATCACAGTCTGTGGGCGTTTGCGGGTACGGCGGAGGTACAGAATATTCTTGCCGCCTGTATCCTGAGTGCGATTATGGACTTTGTCGGGATGAAGGTGATGAACTACCCGATTCCGCGGAGCTATTACTTTACGTATGCGCTGGTGCTCACGGGAATAACGACGCTGGTAAGGTTTTCCTACCGCATTATGCGCGGGATGCGCCACAAGGCGCAGAACCGCAAAAACGGCACGCGGGTCATGATTATCGGTGCCGGAGATGCCGGAAATACGGTTATCAAAGAGATTACAAACAGCAGCTACAGCACGATGGTCATCAAGTGCATCATTGATGACGACGAGGGCAAGTGGGGAAGGTTTATACAGGGCATCAAGATTGTCGGTGGCCGTGACAAGATTGTGGAGTATGCCGCGCTGTACGGCATTGATGAGATTTTTATCGCGATTCCGTCGGCAAACCGCGCGACGATGAAAGCGCTTGTCGAGATTTGCAAGGAGACCAGCTGCAAGCTCCGCACACTGCCGGGGATTTACCAGCTGGTAAACGGAGAAGTGAATGTCAGCAAGCTGCGCGATGTCGATGTGGAGGATTTGCTCGGGCGCGACCCGATTAAGGTCGACATGGACTCCATCCTGAATTACGTAAAGGACAAGATTATCATGGTGACGGGCGGGGGCGGCTCAATCGGCAGCGAGCTGTGCCGCCAGATAGCGGGGCACAGACCCAGAAGGCTCGTGATTGTCGACATTTATGAGAACAACGCCTACGATATACAGCAGGAACTGAAACAGAAGTACCCGAAACTTGATCTGGTGGTGCTGATTGCCTCCGTGCGCAACACAAACCGCATCAACCGCATCATGAAAGAATACCATCCGGATATTATCTACCATGCGGCGGCACACAAACATGTCCCGCTGATGGAGGTCAGCCCGAACGAGGCGATTAAGAATAACGTGTTCGGGACATGGAAGACGGCGCAGGCAGCCGTGCAGAACGGTGTGAAGAAATTTGTGCTGATTTCCACGGACAAGGCGGTAAATCCCACGAATATCATGGGGGCAAGCAAGCGAATCTGCGAGATGATTATACAGACCTACAACCGCCACTACGATACGGAGTTTGTGGCAGTCCGCTTTGGAAATGTACTTGGGAGCAACGGAAGCGTCATCCCGCTTTTTAAGAACCAGATTGCGGCAGGCGGTCCCGTGACGGTCACACATCCTGATATTATCCGTTATTTTATGACCATTCCGGAGGCGGTCTCGCTTGTGCTTCAGGCAGGAGTGTACGCCAAAGGCGGGGAAATTTTTGTCCTTGACATGGGGGAGCCTGTAAAAATACTCGACCTTGCCAAAAACCTGATAAAGCTGTCCGGCTATAAGGTGGACGAGGATATCCGGATTGAGTTTACAGGACTTCGCCCCGGTGAAAAATTATACGAGGAACTCCTGATGAGCGAGGAGGGACTCATTGACACGGAAAACAAGCTGATTCATATCGGCAGACCGATAGAGTTTGATGAAATGCAGTTCTATGTGCAGCTGAACAACCTGAAACGCGCAGTCGAGAACGAGTGCGATGACGTGCGTCCGCTGATACAGGAGATTGTGCCGACATACGTCCCCAAGGCGGGAGACAGTAAGGAATAGCAGACTTTGACAAGAATGGAGGATTATCATGGCAGATACGATGAATGACAAAACAAGAATTTATTTGGCAAGTCCTACAATGCATGGAGACGAGCAGGGTTATGTGGCGGATGCGTTTGAGACAAACTGGGTGGCGCCTTTAGGACCCAATGTAAATCATTTTGAGACGGAGATTGCGGCATATACGGGGTGCGGGTACGCGGCGGCATTGAGTTCAGGGACTGCGGCGATTCATCTTGGTCTGAAGCTTCTGGGAGTAGGGCAGGGGGATGTCGTGTTCGTCTCGTCGCTGACATTTTCTGCCAGCTGCAATCCGATTTGTTATGAGAAGGCGACGCCCGTGTTTATCGATTCCGAGCCGGACACGTGGAATATGTCGCCCGAGGCGCTTGAGAAGGCGTTTTCGCAATACCCGAATCCAAAGGCGGTTGTCGTGGTGCACCTCTACGGCACGCCGGCAAAGATGGACGCGATTACGCAAATTTGTGAAAAGCATCATGTGCCGATACTGGAAGATGCGGCGGAATCGCTGGGCGCGGTGTACAAAGGCAGGCAGACGGGCACGTTCGGGCGTATCGGGGTGTACTCCTTCAACGGAAATAAGATCATCACGACCTCAGGCGGCGGCATGATGGTGTCTGCCGAGGAGGCGCTGGTGGAGGAAGCACGGACGCTCTCGACACAGGCAAGGGATCCGGCAAGGCATTACCAGCATTCGAAAATTGGCTACAATTACAGGATGAGCAATATCGATGCCGGAATCGGGCGGGGACAGCTGCTGCATCTGGATGAGCACATCAGGCGGAAGAGGGAAATTTATGCCAGATATAAGGAGGCTTTTGCCGATATTGGGGAAATTGCCATGAATCCGCTGAATCCGGAGGGGGATGCCAACAACTGGCTCTCCTGCATGACGATAAAAGAAGGCAGCAGCGTCACGCCGGATAGGGTGATGGACGCGCTGGAGGAACAAAACATTGAGTCGCGCCCGATTTGGAAGCCGATGCATTTGCAGCCGGTGTTTGCCGGATACGATTTTTTCCGGCACAATGACGGCAGCGGCAGCGTGAGCGAGGATATCTTTGACCGCGGTGTCTGCCTGCCGAGTGACATCAAAAACAAGGATGCGGATATGGACAAAATAATCGGCATCATAAGAAGGTTATTCCATTAAGAGATATAAAAAACGAAAGCAGGGTACGTCGGAATGTATCAGAAGTATATAAAGAGATTGTTTGACATTATCATATCATTTACCGCGCTTGTGGTATTAAGTCCGGTGCTTGCTGTCACGGCAGTTCTGGTGCGCGTCAGGCTGGGTTCCCCTGTCATTTTTCATCAGGACAGGCCGGGATACCATGGGAAAGTGTTCCGACTCTGTAAATTCCGCTCGATGACGGACGAGCGCGGGGCTGACGGCGAACTTCTTCCGGATGAGGTGCGGCTTACAAAATTTGGAAAAAAACTGCGGGCGACGAGCCTTGACGAGCTTCCGGAGCTATGGAATATCCTGAAGGGGGACATGAGCCTGATTGGCCCTAGGCCGCTTCTGGTGAAATACCTGCCCCTGTACAACGAATTCCAGCGGCACAGGCACGACGTGAAACCGGGGCTGACAGGCTGGGCGCAGGTAAACGGCAGAAACGCCATTACATGGGAGCAGCGGTTTGCGTATGATGTCTATTATGTAAAACATATTTCCTTTTGGATGGATTTGAAAATATTGTTCCGAACCGTTGCGGTGGTGTTTGGGCACAGTGGAATCAGCAGCGCGACGGACGCCACGATGGAGGCATTCACAGGAACGAAGAACAGTGCAAATAAGGATGGCGGACAACAGGAAACAGGCCGGGAATAAAGATGCGGCATTTCCTGTTGGAAAGGGGGGCGTATGAATATATTATTCTGCAGCGTGGGAAGACGCTGCGAACTGTTAAAGGATTTTCGAAAGACGCTTGGGGACAGCGTGCGTCTGGTAGTGACGGACAACAGCCCGTATGCACCGGCGCTGGAATTTGCCGATGTCGGGTATCAGGTGCCGCTGATCCGCGATCCGGAGTACATCCCGAAGATTCTTGAAATCTGCAAAAAGGAGCACATTGATGCCGTGACAACCCTGATTGATCCGGAAATTTCGATTCTTGCCGAGAACAGGGAAGCGTTTGAGGCGCTTGGCATCACGGTACTTGCGCCCGGCAGGGAGACGGCAGCCCTCTGCTTTGACAAGTATGAGATGGCAAGATATCTTGCCCGGAAGGGAATTGACACGATACAGACCTATGGTTCGTTTGCGGCGTTTAAAGAAGCCTATGACATGGGAAAAATAACGCTCCCCGTGTTTGTGAAACCGCGCACCGGCAGCGGCAGCGTCGGTGCAAGGCGCGTGGACACCTACGAAATGCTGGAGGAGATTACGGCTTCGGACAGCACGCTTATCATACAGGAGCTGATGACCGGCACGGACATGGATGCGGACATTTATGTCGATACGGTCAGTCACGAGCCGGTTGCAATTTTCTCCAAAAAGAAACTGTCGACAACCATAGGGGGCGCGAACAAGACGATTTCCTTTAAGGACGAAAAGCTCTTTGCGTTTGTGAAGGAAGCGCTCAAGGTATTTGATTTTAACGGCCCGCTCGACATGGATTTGTTTTATCAGGACGGGAAATACTATCTTTCAGAGATTAATCCGCGGTTTGGCGGCGCTTATCTGCACGCGTATGGAGCGGGGGTTGACTTTCCGGCATTTATTTATCATAATGTAAAGGAAAAAGTTTCCAACGAGAGTTGTATAGGCATGTATGATGAAAATGTAGTTATGATGATGTATGACAGTGTAGTCATCAAAAGATTAGAGGATATAAAAACAGTAAGTGTATGAAGATTTTGATTTTAACCAATTACGCCAACGGGCTTTGGCTTTTCAGAAAAGAGCTTCTGATGGCTTTCATGGAGGACGGGCATGAGGTGCTTGTGTCGGTGCCTCCCGATGAAAACGTGGACAAGCTTAGGTCGCTGCAGTGCAAAGGCAGGACTGCGAAGATAATAGAGACACCGTTTGAGCGCAGGGGAAACAATCCTGTGCGGGATTTCGGGCTTTTTCTGAAGTACACGGGGATGCTGCGGCGGGATAAGCCGGATGTCGTGCTGACGTACACGATCAAGCCAAATCTGTACGGCGGGCTTGCATGCCGCATGAGAAGGATTCCGTATCTGTGCAATATCACGGGACTTGGCACAGCCATTGAAAACGGAGGGGTACTTAGCAAAATTCTCCTGAAATTCTATAGGATGTCCACGCGCAAAGCGCAGCGCGTGTTTTTCCAGAATACGAAAAACAGGGACTTCATGAAACGCCACGGCGTGGCTGTGGACAACAGCATGATGCTTCCGGGCTCCGGCGTCAACCTAAAGGAGCATCCGTTCCGCAAATATCCGTCGGAGCGGGAGGGCATAAACCTTCTGGCGGTAATCCGTATCATGAAGGACAAAGGCATCGAGGAGTATCTCGAAGCTGCGATTATTATGAAGCACAGGGACAGCCGGCTGCGGTTCTGGCTTGCGGGGGAGTACGAGCAGGAGACGAAGGAGCAGTATGAGCCTGTGATACGAGAGCTTGAGCAGTGCGGCGCAGTCAGGTACTTAGGGCATCTTGACAATGTAGCGGAAGTGATGGCGCAGAGCCATATCATCGTGCACCCGTCCTACCATGAGGGGCTTTCCAATGTGCTGCTCGAGGCGGCAGCATGCGGCAGGCCGGTACTCGCCAGCAGCATCAACGGATGCATTGAGACCTTCCGCGAGGGGAAAAGCGGTTATTCCTTTGAGAAGGAGAGCGTGGATTCCCTGCTTGATGCCATTGAACGGATAGCGCAGCTGCCGGAGGCACAGCGCAGGCATATGGGAGAGAAAGGCCGCGCATGGGTTGAAAAGCATTTTGACAGAAATATTGTGATAGAGGCATACAGGAACGAACTTGCCGGTTTGCGGAATCATGAAATCAGATAGGAGAAAAAGATGAGTTTATATGAAGATATTTTAAGCGGAAAAGAGAAATTGTCACTTGTCGGGCTGGGGTATGTGGGAATGCCGATAGCCGTCGCTTTTGCAAGAAAAATCAAGGTGGTGGGGTTTGACCTGAATGCTGCCAAGATTGACCTGTACCGCTCCGGCATTGACCCTACAAACGAAGTCGGCGACGAGGTCATCAGGAACACTTCTGTGGCGTTCACGGCTGACCCCGCAAAGCTTAAGGAGGCAAAATTCCATATTGTTGCGGTTCCGACTCCGGTCAATGACGACCATACGCCGGACTTGACGCCTGTGGAGGGCGCAAGCCGCATTCTGGGACAGAATCTCACGAAGGGTTCCATTGTCGTGTTTGAGTCGACGGTATACCCGGGCGTTACCGAGGATATCTGCGTGCCCATTCTGGAGCAGGAGTCCGGCTTAAAATGCGGTGTGGATTTTAAAATCGGTTACTCGCCGGAGCGCATCAATCCGGGCGACAAGGTGCACCGCTTAGAGACCATCACCAAGATTGTATCCGGCATGGACGACGAGACGCTCGACGAGATTGCCCATGTGTATGAGCTTGTCGTTGAGGCGGGCGTGTACCGTGCGGAGTCCATCAAGGTTGCCGAGGCGGCAAAGGTTATCGAGAACAGCCAGCGGGACATCAACATTGCGTTTATGAATGAGCTTTCCATCATTTTTAACAAGATGGGCATTGACACGAAGTCCGTGCTCGAGGCAGCAGGGACAAAATGGAATTTCTTAAACTTCCAGCCCGGGCTTGTCGGCGGACACTGTATCGGTGTCGACCCGTACTATTTGACCTACAAGGCAGAACAGCTCGGGTATCATTCCCAGATTATCCTTTCCGGACGGCGCATCAATGACGATATGGGCAAGTATGTCGCGGAAAATCTTGTCAAGAATTTAATCAAGGCGGACATTCCCGTTAAGAGTGCAAAGGTCGCGATACTCGGATTTACCTTTAAGGAAAACTGTCCGGATACCAGAAACACGAAGATAATTGATATCTATAATGAGCTGAAGGAATACGGAATTACGGCTGTGGTGACGGATGACAATGCGGATGCTGACGAGGCGAAACGGCTTTACGGCATTACGTTTACGCCGATGAAGGATATCAGGGACTGCGATGCTGTCATCCTTGCGGTCGCGCACGAGTCATACAAGGCATTTGGGATGGCGGATCTGGATGCCCTTTACGCGGATAACAAAAAGGCGAAGGTTCTGACCGACCTGAAGGGAATATTGGATAAAAAGGCTTATATTGACGCAGGATATATTTATTGGAGACTCTGATGGGAAAAGACAAACGCAATCTGATTTTTTTGGGGATATTTGCAGTGTTTTTTGGCGCTCTTTTCCTAATGGGTGAACCAGTGTACACGGGAGACACGTTTCAGTATGAAAACCAGATGGTGATGCGGGAGCCGGGCTACCCATTGCTGATACAGTTTCTGCGGTTTCTTTCACCGGAAGGGCACTACCGGATACTGACTGCGCTTCAGAATCTGCTTGCAGTAGCTGCCAACACGGCAGTGATTGCGTTTCTGCGCAGGCGGTTTCATTTAAATATGCCGGTTTCGCTTTTGTTTGCGGTGATTCTTCTGGCACCGCATGTCATGACGCCGGTGTTTGCCAGCACGCATCTGGTTCTGACGAATTCCCTGATGACAGAGGGAATCCTGTTTTCTATGTATCCGCTGGCTGTCATGAGCCTGCTGGACATGATGTGGTCAGGAAAACCGGTCGGCAGGGAGAGTTTTCGGACGATTGGGCTGTTTTTCCTTTTGTCGCTGGTACGTGGGCAGATGATGGTGCTTTTTGTGGTGTGGTTCCTGACCGCATACGTTTTAACAGTGAGAAATGCAGTAAAAAGGACAGAAGAGACAGGAAACCGCGCAAATGCACTGGAGCTGGCAGAAAATATTGCAAAACAGGGACTACTTGCCGCCTTGGCAGCAGTCATTATCGTATTTGCGGCGAGAACGGTGGTGGTACGCGTGTACAATTACTGTGAGCAGGGATTGTTCGTGGATACCGCGTCGGGTAAGGCGATGGCATTTGCAAATGTGCTGTATGTGGCGGACAGGGAAGACGGTGCGGTGATAGAGGATGACGCGTTGCGGGAACTGTTTTATGAGATGTATGACAGCGCGGATGCGGATCGTATGAATTACAAATATGCACCTTCGGGAATCCTGAACAAGGCGGCTTATCATGAAAAATGCCATGATGAACTGAATTTCACATATTTTGCGGAGCCGGCAAAACGGTATGTTGGGGACAGGAAGGGAATTTACACGGATCGTTATCAGAGACTGATGATAGAGATTGACGAGATTGCCTCACAGATGAGTGCGCAGCTTATGCCCAGGGTCATTGGTAGGTATGCCATGAATTATATGAATATCATAGCGCTTGGTTTTGTCAGGACAGTGGCGTATGAAAATGTATTTCTTGCATGGTATGCCGTATTGATTTATGCGGTGGCTGTGGCGCTGACCATCCTGCTGTGGAGAAAGAATGCAGGAGGCATGGCAGCGTCTTTTATGGCGGTCATGCTGCTTACGATTGTGGGAAATGTCTGTGCTACGGCACTGATGATACAGTGCATTTCCAGGTATATGATATACAATCTTCCACTGTTTTATATGGCGGGATTTTTGGAAATACTGGAGCTTCTGAAATTAAAAGAAAGGAAATAAGATTCGTATGGGATATAAGGAGTTAAGGTTTGATGAGAACAGCGTGTTTCTGGTGACTGGCGGAGCCGGTTTTATTGGCTCGAACCTGTGTGAGGCGCTCACGGATATGGGGTATCAGGTAAGATGTCTCGATGACCTCTCGACAGGAAAAGAAGAAAATGTCAGGATGTTCATGGACAGACCCGGCTACACGTTTATCAGGGGTGATATCAAGGATCTGGACACTTGCACGAAAGCGTGCGAAGGGGTTGATTTTGTGCTGAATCAGGCGGCGTGGGGGTCTGTCCCGAGAAGTATTGAGATGCCGCTGTTTTATGAGCAGAACAATATTATGGGAACGCTCAACATGATGGAGGCGGCACGCCAGAACGGTGTAAAGAAGTTTGTCTATGCGTCAAGCTCCTCCGTCTATGGCGACCATCCGGTATTGCCTAAGAAAGAGGGGCAGGAGGGAAATCTGCTGTCTCCTTACGCGCTGACAAAGCGCACAAACGAGGAGTACGGAAAGCTTTACAAAAAGCTTTACAACCTTGATACGTATGGGATGCGGTACTTCAATGTGTTTGGGCGCAGGCAGGATCCCAACGGTGCCTATGCGGCGGTGATTCCGAAGTTTATCAAGCAGCTGCTCGACGGGGAGGTTCCGACAATCAACGGGGACGGCAGGCAGTCGAGGGACTTCACGTATATCGACAACGTGATTGAGGCGAACCTGAAGGCATGTCTGGCACCGAGTGATGTGGCTGGCGAGGCGTTCAACATTGCGTATGGTGGCAGGGAGTACCTGATTGACATTTATTATGACCTGTGCAAGGCGCTTGGAAAGGACGTGGAGCCTCATTTCGGACCAGACCGTGCAGGGGATATCAAGCATTCCAATGCGGACATTTCCAAGGCGAAAGATCTGCTGGGATATGACCCGGAGTTTGATTTTGAGAAGGGCATCGCGCTTGCCATTGACTGGTACAGGGAAAACCTATGAAAATTTGTATAAGAATGGATGATATCACACCTGATATGGACTGGGCAAAGTTTATGCGGTTTAAGGCACTTTGTGATCTGTATCAGGTTAAGCCGCTTATAGGGGTTGTGCCCTCCAATCTGGATGAAAACCTTCATATTGATGCGCCCCAGAACGCTCCTGTAAGTGATTTCTGGGGATATGTAAGGGAACTCCAGAAAAAGGGCTGGTGTGTCGCGCAGCATGGTGTGACGCATGTTTACACCACAAAAAAGATGGGGTGTTTTCCACTGAATCGGCTTTCTGAGTTTGCCGGGACAGGATATGAGCGGCAGTATGCGGCGCTAAGACAGGGGAAGGCAGTTTTGGCGGAACATGGCATTCGGACAGATATTTTTATGGCGCCGGCACATTCCTTTGACCGCGCTACCATAAGAGCGCTGAAGGAGCTTGGCTTTTCCAGGATGACAGATGGTTTTGGCGCATGTCCTTACATGAGATGGGGGATGACGTTCTACCCGATTTCATTCAGGCAGGGCAGTGTCCTGAAAAATGAAAAGAAGAAAGGCTGTGCAACCTTTGTGGTGCATACAAACACAATGAGTGACAAGGACTTTGCGCGGTATGAGCGGCTTTTTTCCGATTATAGGGACAGGCTGATATCATTTTCGGATTTGCTGGAAATGAAACCGAAAAGACGTGGTGTGCTTGGAAATGCAAAGGAATATGCCATGGCGGTCACAAAGTTTGTTTTGGTTGCAATAAAGAGCAATGGGGGTTGAATATGACAAATCCGGCAAGGGTACTAAATGTACTTGGCACGACGAACCTTGGCGGCGCAGAGAGCAGGGTAATGGAGCTTTATCGTGCAATGGATAGGGACAAGGTACAGTTTGACTTTCTCGTGCACACGGACAAGGAGGGGCAGTACAGTGAGGAAATCCGCAGGCTTGGCGGCAGGATATACAGTGTTCCACGGTTCCGGGTCATCAATATTCTGGCATACAGGAGGGCGCTGAAGAAATTTTTTGGGGAACACAGTGATTATGCCGCGGTACATGGGCATATGACCAGCACGGCATCCATTTATCTGCCCATCGCAAAAAGGGCTGGCGCAGGGATGACCATTGCCCACGCCAGAAGCGCGGGTGTAGACCGGGGAATCAAAGGGATTGTGACAAAGCTTGTCCGCTATCCGCTAAAATACAGGGCAGATTACTGCTTTACCTGTTCCGCTGAGGCAGGGGAGGCAGTTTATGGCAGGAAATGGATTGAAAAGGGAAGGGTGTGGACGATTCCGAATGCGATAGACACACAGCGTTTCCAATATAATCCGGCGGTACGCGAGGCGGTAAGGGCAGAGCTTGGGCTTACAGGGCGGTTTGTGGTCGGGCATATTGGCAGGTTTGGCTTTATGAAAAACCATAAGTACCTGATAGAGGTTTTTGCCAGCCTTTGCAGAATGCGCGATGACGCGGTGCTGGTACTGATAGGAAAAGGGGAGCTTGAGGACAGTATCAGGGAACAGGTAAGAAATCTTGGGCTTGAGGACAGGGTGCAGTTTCTCGGCAGCCGTCTTGATGTGGAGCGGTATTACCAGGCATTTGACTATTTCGTTTTTCCGTCAACCTTTGAAGGGCTTCCGGGAAGCGTAGCGGAAGCACAGGCATCGGGACTTCGGTGCCTTGTGTCCGACAAAGTCACAAGGGAGGTGGCGCTTACAGACCTTGTGACTTACAAGAGTATCAAAGAACCGGCAGATAACTGGGCGGCAGAGATTATGAGGAATGCAAAAAAAGCATTGGAAAGAAAAGACATGTGTGCCGCAATCGCCGAAAAGGATTTTGACGTGCGGCGTCAGGCGGCGAAAATGGAAGCATTTTATGTCGGCAAAAAGAACCCGCCGGGAACCATAACACGGCTGCAATGCAAGAATGGCACAGGAATGAATGAAGAAGGAAAGGCATGAAGACGCATGATTGATATTTCATACCAGAAGAAATTTTTAAAGGTGAACCAGATATGGTATCCGAATGATGTTACTGTATCCGGACTGTTAAGACAGAAAAGAAAGGCGGATATTCTTTTTGTCCACGGCGTGCCTGCCGCGGAGACGAAGGGGAGCTTTCGGAAGGCGCAGGAATTTCATACCTGCATGAATGACCTGACCCGGCCGGAGGAGGATATGCTTGCGGCAGTCAATAAGGCTGTCAGGTACCAGTTTAGAAGAAGTGAAAAGGATAACATTGAGGTTTGTTTTTACACAAAGGAAGATATCCGGAAAGCACCGGAGCTGCTCTCAAAGTTCTCTGATATCTACAAGCGTATGTATCAGTCAAAGGGTTCTGACACAAGGCTGAATATGTCAGCCGTTAAAAGGTATCTGGATGCGGATGCGATTATTTTCTCTGCGGTATGGCACGAGGGAGAAATGCTTGTATTTCATTCCTATGTCTGCGATGATACGGATGCGAGGCTGCTTCATTCGGCATCCTGTTTTCGTGAGGAGAGTGCCGACCAGTCCATGATTGGCAGGGCAAACAAGCGGCTTCACTGGGAGGATATCCTGTATTTTAAGAAAAAAGGACTGCTGCGGTATGACTGGGGCGGAATCTCTGATTTTGAGAACCCGAACGGAATTGATGCGTTCAAGTTAAAGTTTGGCGGGGACAAAATTACGTATTACAATGTGTTTGCAGGAAATACATTGCTGGGAAAGCTTGCTGTTACGGCAATCAAAGTATGAAAAGAGTGAACGGATTTGGATAAAAAACGTATTATGCTGATTGTGCCCATGCTTGACCAGGGAGGGCTTGAACGTGTGTGCGCGGCGACGGCACAGCTCTTGAAAAGTGAATATGCAGTCCATCTGGTTGTCTTTAATGGGACAGGCATGATTTATGATGTGTCGGGCGTGGATTTGACAGACCTCCATCTGGGGGCGGCTGATGGCAGGGTCGGTAAGGTGTGCAATGTATTCAGGCGGGTAAGACGTGTCAGGAAACTGAAGAAACAGTTGGGGACACAGTTAAGCTACAGCTTTGGACCGACTGCGAATCTTGTCAATGTGCTGTCAAAGCGCAAGGATTTCACATGGGCAGGCATCCGGGGATACGGTGCCTTGAACAGCAAGGGCGCCATGAGGCTGATATGCTGTATGGTAGACAGGGTTGTCAGCTGCACAAGGGTGATGGAACAGCAGATACAAAGGCAGTTTCATCCCAAAAAGTCGGCGGCGCTCTACAATCCTTGCGATATCCGGCAGATTAGGCAGCAGTCCCTGCTTGGGACGCCGCCGGAGTTTGACAGTTTTTTTGCACGGAAAGGAAAAGTAGTTGTCTCGATGGGCAGGGAGCATGATGTCAAAGGCTTCTGGCATCTGATAAAGGCTGTTTCGCTTGTCAGGACGGATGTGCCTGTGAAGCTGATGATTATCGGAGCTGGCGATTACAGTGCGTACAGGGCTCTTGCAGACAATCTGGGAATGGGTGAGGATGTGCTGTTTACCGGCGTACAGCTGAATCCGTTTGCACTGCTCAAAAAGGCAGATTTGTATGCGCTCACGTCAGAGAGTGAAGGGTTTCCCAATGCCCTGATAGAAGCCATGGCGGTCGGGCTTCCCTGCGTCAGTGTAAACTGCCTTACCGGACCGGCTGAGATCCTGCATGAGGATTATGAACAGTGCAATGATGAGAATCGGACAGTGTACGCCGATTATGGCATTCTTACAGGCATTTTTCACGGCAGCAAGGATATGGATGCACTGCGGTTTACGAAGGAAGAGGAGCGGTTTGCGGCTGAGCTTAAGACACTGCTTAGGGACGAAGCGGTGTACCGGCGCTATCAGGAAGCGGCAAAAAAACGTGCAGAAGCGTTTGGCATGGAAACGTATCTGGAGAATATCAAAGGTCTGATTGAAAAGGACATCTGACGCAGCGAGGAGGAAAAGGGATGGAAGAGAAGCAGAAGAGACAAAGGCGGATAGCGGTATATATGGTGCTGTTTGTGGTGAGTCTGGCGTTTTATCTTGTCTGGTATCTGCTTGACGGCATTATTTTGACAGAGGATGCGCCCTCATATATCAATATGCAAAGCAGCAGGGAACCAGGATATTGCCTGTATTTATGGTTTTTCCGCCAAATTTTTGGCGAAGGAAGCTACCTTCATGCCGCAGTGGTCGGTCAGTGCATTGTGGCGGCGCTGGCGGCATGCGCCATTACAATAAGGCTTACAGGCGTATTTTACCTAAGCTGGTTTGGAAGCATAGGAATCCTGGCAGTCCAGTATGGGATCACATTATTAAACAGATTTGTCGCACGGAGAAGATACAGTTACTTTAACAGTATTGAGACGGAAGGGCTTGCCTACTCGCTTTGGATTTTTTACTTTCTCTGCCTGGTGGGAATATTGTATAAAAAGGACCGGAAATCCGTAATCGGGGCTGTCGTATGGTCAATGGTGCTCGTCAGCATCAGAAAGCAGATGCTGATTACGCTTGTAATCTTGTTTGTCGTGATGTTCTGCTCTTATGTCAGGGAAAGAGGCCTGGCTAGGGCAGGGATTTATGCGCTTGTCGCCTGCATACTGGGATTTTCCGGGGCAAGACTTGTGGATTGCAGCTATAATTTCATGACGAGGGGCGAATTTGCCCCCCACACAGGAGACTCCAGCTTTATTGTCGGGACGGAACTGTATCTTGCGGACAAAGAGATGGTAGAATATATCGACGGTGAGGAGAACAAGGTGCTTTTTCTTGAAATTATGGAGCGGGCTGACAAAAAAGAGTACAATACCGCTTATGCCGGCAAGGGATGGCAGGCAGTGGAAGACCATTACAGCAGCGCCTATGACCGGATTAAGTTTGACATCATGATGGTGGTCATCCGGGAAGACCAGGAGATGAGAGGCATTGCGGAGGCAGACAGGGAGGCGGATTACGAGCAGATTATCGGGGCGATGATGAAGGGACTTATGATGCCGACCGCGCCTCGGCTGGCGAAGCTATATTGTTGCAATGTAATACATGGCTTTGTCACGACGATACTGAAAGTCCACCGGCTGCTCAACTGGGCGGCATTAGTCCTGTATCTGCTCTTTGCCGGGACAATCGTATGTCTCTGCATTCTGAGACGCAGGCGCGCGCAAAAAGGCATAAGTGTGGAAGCCAATAATCCGGTGTATTTTGCATTTCTTGTCATGCTGGCAATCACGGTGAATATCTGTGTTACATCACTGACCATATACTGCCAGATGCGCTATATGCTGTATAATACTGGACTGTTTTATCAGGCATGGTGGATTATGCTGCTCCATGTGGTTCGTTATCTGCGCCGTGATGCAAAGGCTTTTTAGATGGGGGGAGCGGGTATGAAAAAAATCGTTTTTCACCTGAACTGTCTTGAGCGGGGCGGGGCGGAGCGTGTCGTGACGAACCTTTCGGAACAGTTTGCAGCCCATGGCTATGAGGTATACATCGCGACAGAGTGGCAGGGTGAGGATGAATATACGCTTGACACAAGGGTCAGGCGCGTGCATGTAGGACTTAGCAGCAGGCAGGAAAAGCACGGCCGCATGAGGAAGTTTGTGGACAGGATTCTGAACCTGAGACGTTTCTTAAAAGAAGTAAAGCCTGATATTGTCATCGCATTTGCGAGGAAGGCAAATTACAGGGCGCTTACGGCAACAATCGGCACGGATTTTCCTGTCGTGATATCAATACGCATCGCGCCTGTGGGCTGCTATGACTACTTAAGCGACAAGATTCAGATTCCGGTTCTTTTTCGGCGGGCTGCGGGGTGTGTGTTCCAGACACAGGAGCAGAAAGAATTTTTTCCTGAATTTATCCAGAAAAAATCACGCATTATACTGAATGCAATCAATCCGAAGTTTATCGGCAATCCGATACCGGAGCACAGGGAGAAGGCGGTTGTGCATTCTGGCAGGATTGTCGACTTTAAAAACCAGCCGATGCTGATTCGGGCGTTTGACGAGGTGCACAAAAAGCATCCCGACTACATTCTCAAAATATTTGGGCCGGATGCGCATGACGGTACATGGGAGGCGCTGGAAGCGCTGATTGCAGAGCGCGGGGCATGGGACTATGTAAAGCTAATGGGGTCAAGCCAGCAGCTGGAAAAGGACATGATAAACGGGGCTGTGGCGGCATTTTCTTCCGACGTGGAGGGGATGCCAAACGCCATGCTCGAGGCAATGGCACTGGGGCTTCCTGTCGTGGCAACGGACTGTCCCCCCGGATGTTCGCGCATGGTCATCACGCCGGAGGAGAACGGACTGCTTGTGCCGGTCGGGGATGAGAAGGCAATGGCGGCGGCAATCAACAGGCTGATTGAGGACAGGGAGCTGGCAGAGCGGCTGGGGCGCAATGCCGCGAAAATCGGTGAAAAGGCAGGAGCGGAGACGATTTTCCGCGAATGGGAACAGTACATTCTTGAGGTAAGGAGAGAGCTATGAGCGCACATCCACTGAAACAATTTTTGTATCATCATACAATTACAGCCAGGCTGTACAACATAATCCGCGGCTACAGAAGGGACAAATACAATAAGCTCGGCGATGAGGAATTTGCCAACCTGCTGCATACGCGCCATACAGGAAAGGGACTGGATTTTGATAATCCGAAGACGTTTGATGAGAAGGTGTGGTACCTAAAGCTCCATGACAAAAATCCGTTAAAGACCATCTGTACAGACAAGTACCGCGTGCGCGAATATGTGGAGCAGTGCGGGCTGGGACATATCCTGAATGAGCTTTACGGCGTATACCCATCCTTTGGTGCGATTCCCTTTGACAGCCTTCCGGACAGGTTCTTTATAAAGTGCAGCCATACGTCCGGCGCAAATGCCATCTTTGACAGGAGCAGGGAATTTGACTATACGTACTATAAAAATGAGTTTGATTTCTGGATGAAGCGCAATTACTTCTGGGGAAGCAGGGAGTGGAATTATAAGGACATCGAACCGCGGATTCTTTGCGAGAAGGTGATAACGGATAAACAGGGCAGGCTTCCGGTGGATTATAAATTTATGTGTTTTGACGGAAAGGCAAAGCTTTTATTTATGGGTATCGGCATTGCTGCGGAGGACGGGGACCATGCCAGTGACGGATACTGCGATGTGTTCGACATGGACTTTAACTGGCTTCCCATCACAGACGAGAGGGCGCATTACACGAAGGAGCCGATTCGAAAGCCTGACAACTGGGAGCAGATGATTGCATGTGCCGAGACGCTGGCAAAACCGTTTCGCCATTGCAGGGTAGATTTGTATAATGTGGACGGAAAAATATATTTTGGGGAAATTACGTTTCACCACGGCGGCGGCTGTAACAATATCGAACCAGAAGAGTGGTGTGACAGGATGGGCAGCTGGATTAACATTGACGGACTGTAATGATGACAGGAGAGGCTTATGTGTGGAATATGCGGTTTTATTTCAAGGGACAGGATAACGGCAGAACAGCTCAAGGCGATGAATGACACAATGTACCATAGGGGACCAAATGACAGCGGAGAGGAAATATATGCGGCAGCGGATGGTTTTCTGGTCGGGATGGCGCAGAGGCGCCTGTCCATACTGGATTTGTCACCCCTTGGACATCAGCCTATGCATTCGCCGGATAATCGCCTGACGATAGTCTTTAATGGGGAGATTTACAACTTTCGGGAAATCAGGGAGGAGCTTCGCGATTATCCGTTCCGGTCGTCATGTGACACGGAAGTGATACTTGCAGCCTACCTCAGGTGGGGAATTGCGTGCATTGAAAGGCTAAACGGCATGTTTGCAATTGCCATATATGACAGAAAAAAAGACAGGATTTACCTCTGCCGCGACAGAATAGGGAAGAAACCGCTGTATTACTGGAAAGAAAATGATACGGTGGTGTTTGCCTCGGAGTTAAAGCCTGTCATGAAAGCGATGGGATATCTGGGGAAAGAACAGATGATAAACAGGCGGGTGCTGGGGCGGTACCTGTACCAGAAATATATCTGTGCCCCGGATACGGTTTTTGAAAATGTCCATAAGGCAGCGCCGGGCGAGGTTATCAAAATCAGTATAAAAAAACAGGAAAACGGCGACGCGCGGCTTGTGACCAGCACATGGAAATATTGGGATGTCCGGACAGTCTATCACAAAAAAAAGAATACGGGTCCTGCAGATTTTAATGAAGCTGTCGCCGGATTAAAGTGTGTCCTGGAGTCCTCAGTACGTCACAGAATGATAGCGGATGTTCCGCTTGGGGCTTTTTTGAGCGGGGGATACGATTCGTCGCTTGTGACGGGAATCGCCCAGTCCATATCGCACGAACCGGTAAAGACCTTTTGCATAGGCTTTCATGATGCCAGGTATAATGAGGCTGGTTTTGCAAAGGAGGTAGCCGCCCATCTGGGAACGGACCATACTGAGCTGTATATCGGTGAGGACGAGATGATGGCGCTTGTCGAGAGCATTCCGAAATATTATGACGAGCCTTTCGCGGACAGCTCACAGATTGCGACAATGCTTGTCTCGCAGCTTGCCAAGAAAAAGGTCACGGTCGCGCTGTCCGGGGATGGCGGGGATGAATTTTTCTGTGGCTACAACATATACGAGAAGGTACGTCAGGCACAGATGCTTGACATACCGGGCGCCGCGGCGCACCTTGTCGGGCAGCTTGGCAGTCTGGAAAACCATTATCCTTTCAGGCTGCGTGTGATAGCACAGAACAGGAACAAGGAGGCGAAGACACAGTTTATAGCCGGAAACTATTTAAAGGCGGCTGAAAACATGGTGGATGTAAAAGATGCAAGGCCCTGCTATTACGACTGGGAGAGCGCGTACCATGAGGCTGACTGGCAGGAGCGGCGCATGCTGCTGGATATGGACACATACCTGCCGGATGACATTCTTTGCAAGGTCGACAGGGCATCCATGAAATATTCGCTTGAGACAAGGTGCCCGATTCTTGACACGGATGTTATGGAGTTTGCATTTAGCCTGCCGCATGAATTTAAGTATAAAAAGGGCAATAAGAAGAGGATTCTTAAGGAATTGGCGTACCAGTATGTGCCAAGGGAGCTTCTCGACAGGCCAAAGACCGGATTTGGCGTTCCTGTCGACAGATGGCTTAGGGAACCGCTCAGGGACATGCTACTGGACTACGCGGACAAGGATTTTCTTGAAAGACAGGGAATATTCCGGGCGGATTTTACATCGGGACTGATACAGGAGTATGTGAAAACAGGGGATGCCGGCGCTGGAAGCGGGCAGAATTATTCAAGGCTCATATGGGCATTTCTTGTTTTCCAGCAATGGTATGGTTATTATACTAAGCGTCGAAAAGACTGACGCTTAGTATAATAATATGCACACAGCCGCACAAAGGAAAATTGCCGCTTTGCGGCGTGCGGCTGGCGCAACTGCACGGCAAATCTTTTTGCCGTGCAGTATATATGCTTGCAAATGCTCCGGGACGGAGAGATTTATGAAGAGGATAGCTTTATTTATCAGCTCTTTCCAAAGGGGAGGAGCGGAGCGGGTTATGGTAAATCTTGCAGAGTATTTGAATGAAAAGAAATATGATGTGATTCTTGTGACCCAGTATAAGAGAGAAAATGAATATGAGACGCCGCCTGAACTGCGCCGGATATATTCCGAGCCGGATGAGTCACAGCTTCAGGGAAGCCGGTTTAAGAATTTCTGCGTCCGTTTCATGACACTCAGAAATATCTGGAAGGCATATAAACCGGATGTGGTACTGGCTTTTCTGGGGAAAAACAATCTGATGGCAATTGCGACATCCGCGTTTCTTCCGACAAAGGTTGCCGTGTCCGTCAGGGGTGAGCCGACCATGGAATACGAGGGAAGGCTGATGCAGCTCCTGGCGCGGCTGGTGTTTCGCTTTGCGGACGGCGTGGTGCTTCAGACGGAGCGCGCGCGCGCGTTTTTTCCAAGGGCAGTGCGCAGGAAAAGCGCCATTCTGCCCAATCCGCTGAATCCGCAGTTTATAGGCAGGGAACCCTGTGCGGACAGGGAGAACCTGATTGTGGCGGCCGGAAGGCTTGACGAGAACAAGAACCATGCCATGCTGATTCATGCGTTTGCCAAGATTGCGGACGAGTATCCGCTGATGCGGCTTGTGATTTATGGCGAGGGGGAGCTTCGGCCAAGGCTTGAGGCGCTCGTGGAGGAAAAAGGGCTGTCCGGGCGGATTGAGATGCCCGGGAGTGTGAGCGATGTGGCGGACAGAATCTGTAAGGCGAGAATTTTCACGCTGACCTCCAACACGGAGGGAATGCCAAACGCCATCATGGAGGCGATGGCACTGGGGATTCCCGTGATTGCCACGGACTGTCCATGCGGGGGACCGGCGGAGCTGATTCAGGATGGCGTGAACGGGCTGCTGGTACCGGTAGGCGATGCGTTTGCGCTCGCGGATGCATTCCGGAGAATTCTCGAGGACGAGGATTTTGAGCGGAAGCTGGGCGAGGAGGCCCGTGAAATTACGGAGAAGCTGTCACCTGATAAGGTAAATAAGCGGTGGGAGTCTTATTTGAATCAGCTGTAAATGCCGGACGCAAAGGCAGGGGAAAGCTTTCCCCTGCCTGATTTATTTTAGTCCTCCAGATATTGCTGGATGTGTGCCAGCACCCTGTCAATTTTATCGTTTTTCTTTTTTATGTCCTCACTGTCTCTTGCCTCTTTCAAATCATCCTTTACGAAGTTCATAAGCAGTTTCATTTCTTTTTCACTGATAGCCATTTCATCCATTACCTCCACCATATTTTGTTCTCCTTTCAACCGGACGGTTTGTCATAAAACTGATAGATGTCGTTCAGTCATATCTTATTTTACATCTAATTAAAGGATAACACAACCTTTACATTCACACAATCCAAATTATAGTAACAGTTCAGCCTTCGGCTTCCTGTTACAGGCATCAAGCCATGCATAACCACTTCGTGGTGGCTTGATGCATCTCTACCTATATGATATTTCACGGACTTTGCAGCCAGTGCAAAGTCCTGGGCTGAACTGTTACAAATTACAAGTAAACGCCGGTTACTGTTCAGACATCCGCCAAAGTAGTGGGAATCATGCGCCAAAATCTGTTATAATTCACACCTCAATAGCTTGTATGCCGATAAAAACCAGCGTGGGTGTGAATGTAACAACCCCCAAGTCTCTGGAAACAGTTCAGCCTTTGGCTTCCTGTTACAGGCATCAAGCCATGCAAAACCAGTATTACAGTCTGCTAATATTTTTACGAAGTATTAAGAAAGTATAAAAAATTAAAAATGACCATAAGTCAATATTGAAAAAGTCTGAGTAATGTACTATATTATTTTATGCATATAATTATTTTTATTGAAGTCAGAAGGACATTCTAGAGCGTGTTTGAAAAATTGTAACAAAAATATTTGGTGTGTAAAAGGAGAGAAATGACCATGGACGAAAAACAAAAGAAGGGCGGCGAGGATGGCGGACTGATGATGAAGGTCGCTACCTTTATTGTTGACAGGCGCAACTTGTTTTTTCTGTTGTTTGGCATCGCACTGATTTTCTCGGTGGTTTCCATGAACTGGGTAACGGTGGAAAACGCACTTTCGGCGTATCTGCCGGACACGACGGAGACGAGTCAGGGGCTTGACCGCATGGAGGAGCAGTTTATCACCTACGGCACGGCAAAGGTGATGGTGACAAACATTCCCTATGAGGAGGCTGATAAAATCTATCAGGAGTTGTCGGAGCTTGACAGCATCATCATGCTGGATTTTGACAATTCCAAAGACCATTACAACAATTTTTCGGCGCTATACAGTATTACTTTCGGATACGAGGAG
Source organism: uncultured Lachnospiraceae bacterium (assembly GCA_910579275.1). Classification (GTDB taxonomy): domain Bacteria; phylum Bacillota; class Clostridia; order Lachnospirales; family Lachnospiraceae; genus COE1. The sequence continues at coordinate 33,085 of CAJTTO010000005.1, read as the reverse complement.
ACGGATGACAGGGCGCTTGCGGCGCTGGACGAGGTTCGGGCGATGCTCGACGGATACGATATCTATGTGTCGACCGCGATGGGCGATGCGTCGGCGGAGCAGCTGGCAAAGGAAATGTCCGTTATCAGCGTGCTTGTCGCAATCGTAGTGGTTTCCGTGCTGCTGTTCACCTCGCAGACATGGGCGGAGGTACCCGTGCTGCTGCTGACATTCTGCTCGGCGGCTTTGATTACCAAGGGGACGAACTTCATGATGGGAACCATTTCGTTTGTGTCCGATTCGGTTACGATTGTTTTGCAGCTTGCGCTGTCTGTCGACTATGCGGTTATTTTCTGTAACCGTTACAAGGAGGAGCATCAGACGCTGGGCATTCGGGAGGCGGATATCGTGGCGCTCAGCAAGGCGATTCCGGAGATTTCGTCAAGCTCGCTCACTACGGTAGGGGGGCTGATTGCCATGATGTTCATGCAGTTTGGCATCGGAAGCGATATGGCGCTGTGTCTGATTCGGGCGATCGTACTGAGCCTGCTTGCGGTTTTCCTGCTGATGCCGGGACTGATTATGCTCTTCGGAAAGGCGATGGATAAGACACGGCATAAGAGCTTTATTCCGGCTATCCCATTTGTCGGAAGGTTCGCGTATAGAACACGCTATATTATACCGCCTTTGTTTCTTGTCGTGCTGGTAGGCGCATATATTATCCAGTCGCACTGCCCTTATGTGTATGGTTACACACAGCTTGAGACACCTGTGCAGAGTGACGCGATGGTCGTGGACGAGATGATTGAGGAGAGCTTCGGCGCGGAAAATTTTGTGGCGCTCGTCGTCCCCGCAGGGAATTACGAGAAGGAGAAGAAGCTGTTAAAGGAGCTGGACGCAAGGCCGGAGGTCGATCACTCGCAGGGGCTTGCCAACACGGAGGCGATGGACGGTTATATGCTGACCGACAAGCTGACGGCAAGGGATTTTTCGGAGCTTTTGGAGCTGGACTATGAGATTGCGGAGCTGCTGTATATGGCGTATGCGGTCAATGATGAGAATTATGCCAAGATTGTAAACGGCTTTTCCAATTACAGTGTCCCGCTGATTGATATGTTCATGTTCCTCTATGACGAGGTGGACGAGGGCTATGTCACGCTTGACGATGAGCTGATGGACACACTCGAGGAGGCACATACCAAGATGCAGATTGCGCTTGACCAGCTGCAGGGCGAGTCGTACAGCCGTATGCTGATATACCTGACGCTTCCCGAGGAGGGGGAGGAGACGTTTGCGTTCCTTGATGAGATGCATACGATCGCAGGGCAGTATTATGACGAGGCAGAAGTGCTGGTTCCGGGTGAGTCGACCAGCCAGTATGATTTGTACAAGACGTTTCAGCGGGATAATACGGTGGTAAATGTTGTCTCGATTCTCGCCGTGCTGGTGGTACTGTTGTTTACGTTTATGTCGGCAGGCATGCCTGTCCTTTTGATTGCAGTCATTCAGGGCGTTATCTGGGTCAACTTCTCATTCCCGTCGGTGGAGCAGAAAAATGTATTTTTCCTGAGCGCCATGATTGTGTCTTCTATTCAGATGGGTGCGAATATCGACTATGCGATTGTTATTTCGGGCAGATTTTTGGAGATTAAAGATAAGATGTCCAAAAAGGATGCCATTATCGAGACGATGAACTTTGCGTTCCCGACGATTGTCACATCAGGCACCATGCTTGCGCTTGCGGGCATTTTTATCGGACAGATGTCATCGGACGGCGCTGTGTGCGGCATCGGACAGTGTCTGGGCAGGGGAACGATTCTCTCGATTTTCACGGTTATGTTTGTCCTGCCGCAGATTCTCCTGCTGGGTGAAAAGATTATTGACCGGACGTCCTTTGCGGTATCTATCCCGCTCAAGCTGGAACGCGCCAGCGGGCTGATGCGCGTTGACGGCATCGTGCAGGGACAGGTGAACGGCACGATTATCGGTGAGGTTCATGGGCTGATACGCGGTGATGCAAGCCTGTTTGTCAATATGGGAAAAATGGAACAGAGAGAGGATGACGGCAGCAGCCTCGAGACATTGATACAGAAGGAAGAAGGTGGAAAGGATGCATAGATTACCGAAGCGAATGTTAGCCCTGACACTGGCGCTGTCCATGACGTTTGGTATGATTCCGGTACATAGCATCAAAGCTGCGGAACAGACGAAACAGACAGATGCCGCTGGCAAAGAGGATGCGCAGAAGGAGGAAACGGAGGAGGAAATCCAGTATGAGCGCATAGACATCGGCACTGCGGAGGAATTTGTTGATTTCGCCGCAAAATGTTATATTGATTCGTGGTCGCGGAATAAATACGTAAGCCTGAAAGCGGACATCGACCTGACCGGAGTGGATTTTCAGGTGATTCCCGTATTTAACGGAATTTTTGACGGTGTGGGACATACGATTTCCGGTCTGGATTATCTGGGGGACGGCTATGTTGTAGGGCTGTTCCGCTATGTGGAAAGTCAGGGTACGATACAGAATCTGACCTTGAAGGGAAATATCTCCTCTGAAAATGAGAAAGAATGCATCGGCAGTATCTGCGGTGTCAATTATGGAACCATCCGAAACTGTACCTTTCAGGGTACCGTGAGCGGACGTGACACGGTAGGAGGCATTGCGGGAATCAACGAAGGCACAGGTACGATAACCGGCTGCGCCGTCAAGGGGCGGATAACCGGTTATTATTCGACCGGAGGAATCGCAGGCATCAACCACGGTGCACTAAACTATTGTTCGAACCGTGCAGGCATCAACGATGACAGCGCGTGGGTCGAGGAAGATGACGAGATGGGTGGTCTTGGCATTTTCGAGAGTCTGGCAAACAATGATGACAACGAGCTTTACAGCGGTGTTGATACAGGCGGCATTGCTGGATTTTCCGACGGTGTGATATCAAGATGTACGAATACAGGCACGGTGGGGTATGAGCACACGGGTTACAATATCGGCGGCATTGCAGGGCGCCAGTCGGGAATTGTGTCGCTGAGCACAAACAATGGTACGGTCTATGGACGCAAGGATGTCGGTGGAATTGTAGGACAGATGGAGCCGTTCATCGAGATTGACGAGGCGGAATCGCTGCGCAATGCCATTGACAAGCTGCACGATGTCATTGAAAAGACGATAAACGACATGGATTCTGCCAAGGATGTTGTCAAACGCGATGTGGATTCCATGCAGTCTTATGCGGACAACGCGATAGATACGGGGGATATACTTGTCACGCAGCTTTCGGATTTTGTGGACACGAATGTGGATGAAGTGAATTCCTTATCCGGACGCATGGAGCATGTCATTGACATGCTTCCGGATATCTTAAACAACGTTTCTGCCGCCGGAGACGCGATGTCCGATTTGAATGACGTGGCAAAGCAGTTGTCCAAAGATTTGGATGTCCTTGGGAAACTTGACGATTCCCAGTATTCCGAGTCGGATTATAAGCGGATTTCCCTGCTGTCCACAGTAGGCGGCGAAATATCTACGGACAGCGCGGAACCGGAAGTGAATGACACCGTGACCATTACCGTGAAGCCCGATGACGGCTACAAGCTTAAAGATGGTTCCCTGAAGGTAACGGATGTGAAAGGAAAAAAGATTGCCGTATCACCTGTGGGCGGCAGAAATGACCAGTATACGTTTGTGATGACGAAGAATAACGTCAGAATAACGGCAGAGTTCGTGTACAAGGGAAGATTTCTTGTAAAGTCGACGGCAGGCGGCAAGGTTACGGCGGCGGAAGACGGCGATAAGGTGACTTTTCGGGCGGAGGCTTCCGGCGGGTATGCGTTTCACTCCTTTCAGGTAAACGGAAGCGTATTTAAGGAGAGTGAAATTACCCTTGACAAGACTTCCTATATAAAAGAGGGTGCTTCCGTGGCGGTGGAGGCGGTCTTTGAAAAGAAAAGCGAGGCGGTACACAAGATTACCGTGGTGTCTGGAATCGGCGGGACGGCGTATATTTCGGAGAGGAAAAACACGGCCGCGGCAGGGGAGACGGTCACCGTGCATGTCGCAGCCGGTTCCGGTTACGAATACAGTGAGATGCTGATATCCGGCGGGATTGCGTCCGCGCCGAGCAGCACAAATGTGAATGAAAGAACGTTTCAGATGCCGGACAGGGATGTCGAGGTGGAGGTACTGTTCCGCAGCAAGTGCGAGAGCGGTTCGGGCAGACGTATTTTTGAGGAATCGAATGCCGGAGGAAACGTGACAGTGCGGCAGGGAGCCAGCGGTTCCCAGTACCAGATTACGATTAAGCCGGACAAGGAGCATGATGTATCGGAATCCGATGCGCTCAAATTTACAAAGGTGACGCTTTCCGGCACGGCGGGCGATTCGGCGGCTAATACGGAAAATCCGGCAGAAAGCCAGCCCGTGGAAAGTCCGGAAGAAGCGGAATCGGACGGCACGGTACAGGGCACGGCGGAAAGTCCGACAGAGAATCCGGAAATGCCGGAGGATGTGCCTGTGCCTGAAAAGGACAGCAGCACAGAGGACGAAGAACAGTCGCCAGAGAGCGGGGACGTACAAGAAACAGATGACAGTTCGGACGAAACTCCGGATGCGGCGGAAAGCGAAAGCAGTGATGCGGATGTGCAGCTTCGTCCTGACATAGAGGAAAGCAGCAGCGAGGAGCAGGCGACTGCGGAGCCGGAGGAAGGCGCGCAGGAATCGGTCAGGGCAGATACGGTTCCGGCAGAGCCTGTCAGAAAAGACCGGCTGACTTATGATGCGGATGCAGGCACGTATACGTATATTGTAGATTTGGCAGGCACACCGGACAGCTACAGGGCATACGTCACATTTGTGAAAAAAGCCGGCGCGTCAGACGACAGCGGGTCAGCGCATAACGTTACCACGGCGTCGAGCACCGGCGGAATCGTGGCAGTCGACAAGACAAGCGCCAAGGCAGGTGAGAAGGTGTACGCCACACCGGCGTCAAACAGCGGCTATGTGCTGACGAAAATATTGGTGAACGGGGAAAGTCTGACGCGTGAGAGCGACGGAAAACGGTATTCGTTTACCATGCCGGACAGGGATGCGGAGGTCACCGCGGTGTTTGAGCCGGTTGATATTATCCTGAAGTCCAATTTAAGCGGCAGAGCGACATACTCCGGCGACGCAGAAGGGATGGTGACAGTAAATGTAAAGCCGGATACTGCGTACACGGTCAGCAGCATCACAGTTACGGACGCAGGCGGCAAAAAGCTGTCGGTTTCCAAGCAGCAGAGTGGCTCCTACATCTATACGTTTGATATCGCCAAAATGTCAAAAGCGCCGTGTACAGTCAGTGTGTCCTTTAAAAAACAGAATGAAAAACAGGCAGCAGATACCTCAAAGGCGAATATTGACGAGGCGGTAGACGCGCTTGCAAAAGCGTCTGACAATGTACAAAAGTCAATTAACAGGATTAAGGATATCGTGAAAAAGTCGGATGGCTCCTACAAGGGATGGGATGAACTGACCGCTTCCGAGCAGGATGCGGTGGTGGCGGAAGTGCTGAAGCTTGTGGAGTACCTTGGAGATATGTCGGCGGCGGCATCTTCCATGCTCAGCAGCCTGACGACACTGTACAACATCCTTTCGCCCTATATGACGGACGCGGCAAATGCGGCGAAAAAGGACATCGAGAAAGCGACAGACCATATCCATAGGATACTGGATTCCCTGAAAGCGGCAAACAATGGCGTTCGGGGGATTGTCAATTACATGAATGTCCAGCCGGATATTCGGTTTGCGAAGCTTGGCGACGGATTTGACGTCACAAAAGAAAATTTTCATGACCAGCTCAAGGGATTGTCAGACAGTATTAAGGTGTTAAGTGACAACGCGTCAGGCTACTCCGATATCATCAATGATGACCTCAGGGCAGTCAATGACCAGCTCAATGTCGTGTTCAATCTGCTTGCAGACCGCATGGTGGACATCGAGAGCCTCAGTATTGAGGAGCTTTACGAGGATGTTGACGACACGAATATTGCATCCATAACGACGGGCAGGGCGGACGCATGCGCCAACAAGGGGATTGTAAAGGGAGATATCAATGTGGGCGGCATTGCCGGTTCCATGGCGATTGACGACGAGGATCCGGAGGACAGCGCGGCAGGAAGCATCGAGTATCAAATCGGTAGGCGGTTTATCACCAAATGTCTTGTGACGGACAGTGTGAATGAGGGATATATCACAGCCAAAAAGAATGGCGCAGGCGGCATCTGCGGCTATATGAACCACGGGATTATCATAGACTCTGAGAGCTACGGAAGTGTGGAGAGCACAGAGGGCGATTATGTCGGCGGTATCTGCGGGGAGTCCCTCACGATTATCAAGCGATGCTATGCGCTCTGCTCTGTTGCCGGAAACAAAAATGTCGGCGGCATTGCCGGTTATGGAGAGACGCTGAAAAACTGCTACTCCATGGCGGACGTCCATGCGGAAAACGGGCGTGCAGGCGCAATCGCAGGCCAGATTGCAGGGTATGAGGAAGTGGATGCGGACGCAGCCATGGAGGAGGAGCCAAAGGTTACCGGCAATTTCTACGTGGGCGACCATATTCACGGTATTGACAATATCAGCTATATCGGGGTTGCCGAACCGATAGCGTACAGTGAACTTCTGACCGTGGAACAGCTTCCGACCCAGTTCTGGCATCTCAAGGTAATCTATAAGGTGGATGATACATATTTAGGATCCGAGGAAGTCAAGTACGGCAAAAAACTCAATCAGCTGAATTATCCGCAAATTCCCATAAAAGAAGGGTACTACGGGGTATGGCCGGATGTGTCTGACAGGACGATGGGCGGAACCTTTGTCGTCGAGGGGACATACAAGGACAATGTGACAGTCGTACAAAGCGACAGCAGTTCTGACACGGTACAGGACGGGCAGCGTCAGAAACCATATGCGCTGGTCGAGGATATTTTTACGGAGGACACCATACTAAACGTAAGACGAAGCGACATGGCACCGCCGGAAGAAGTCGGCGCAAGGCAGTGCGTCGTGTACGAGGTAAGCCTTGAAAACAGCGGTATTCGGGAGACGGATACATTTGCGCTGCGACTGTTGAATCCTTATGAGGACGCGGTGGTATATGGATATAAGGATGGTATGTGGACAGCGTGCGGGAACAAGCCAAGAGGCCAGTATCTGCAAGTGACCATGACAGGCACGCAGGAATATTTCTGCGTTGCGGAAAATACGTCCGGTCTGATTCCCGTCATTATCTGCGCAGCGGCGGCGGTCATCGTTATCGTTTTGCTGGCTGCCATGAAAAAGAAGAAGGATGCGCAAAAAAAACGCAAACAGAAGGATGCGGATTCCGATTGAAAGGTTTCGTTATTTGTGGTAAGGTAGGGATAGTGAAGCTACGAAAGAACCGATGGGCAGCAGAAAGGATAACGGGAAGGAGTGGAGTGAGAAATCATGCGTATCGCATACTGTGAGGATGAGGCGGCGCAGGCAGGGCTTGTCCGCTCTATGATTGAGCAGTGGGCTGACCGCAGGCAGGCGCCTGTGGAGGTTGCCCTGTTTGAGAGTGCCGAGGAATTTTTGTTTAAGAACGAGGAATTTTCCTATGACGCTGTCTTTCTGGACATTGCGATGCGGCAGATGAACGGCGTGGAACTTGCGCGTGCCATTCGCAAAAAGGATAAGAATCTTCCGGTTGCGTTCCTGACGGCAGACGAATCGTTTGCCATAGAGGGCTATGAGGTGCGCGCCGTTCGGTATCTGCTCAAGCCGATTGCGGCGGAAAAGCTTGAATGCCTGCTCGATGAGCTGCTGGCGGAACGGGAAGACAGTGCAAGGAAAAAGCTATGCATAACAATTGCGCAGAATAGTGCGACAAAAAGGATTGTGGAGGAAGACATCCGCTATGCGGAAGTGCTTGGGCATTACACCCGGCTTTACATGGCGGATGCGCAGACAATCCGCGTCAAGGAAAGCCTTGCTGCCGTTGCGGAGCGTTTACACAGAAAAGAGCTGTTTGTGAAATGCCACAGAAGCTTCGTGGTAAATCTCGCATATGTCGAGAAAATCACCCGCACCGATTGTATCCTTACCGACAATACCGTTCTGCCGGTCAGCCGAAGCGCTTACCGGCAGTTAAATGAGCGGTTTATACAATATTATAGGGGATTGTGCCTATGAAACTCTTTATTCTGATTCTAATTAGTCTGGCATTGCTTACGCTGACGATATATCTTCTGTACCGTATTCTTGACCGTATTTACGACAGACGTGTAGCGGCATACCAGAACAAGCTGTTGAAGAATGAGGTTGACGAGGTGCACAATATTTACCTGACAATGCGGGGATGGCGGCATGATTACCACAATCACATGCAGTCGGTCAAAGCCTATCTGGCGATGAACAGTCTGGCGGAGGCGCGTGCGTATCTCGATGCACTTGAGCACGATTTGGACGATATCAACCTGCTGTTCAACACTGGAAATATCAATGCGGACGCGATACTCAATTCCAAGATATCCCTTGCCGTCAAGAAAGGGATTCAGGTGGATTATAAGGCAGTCGTTCCCAAAGCGCTCGCCGTGTCGGATATTGACCTTTGTGTAGTGCTTGGCAATCTGATAGACAATGCAGTGGAGGCATGTGAAAAGGTTGCCCCCGAAAAGCAGTTCATTCGTCTCTATATCGGTATTTTGCAAAAACAGCTCTATGTGTCGGTCAGCAATGCAACCAATGAGGTCGTGCGAAAATTTGACGAGGAGTACATCACGACAAAACGCGGCAACCATGGGCATGGGTTGAAACGAATCAACAATATCGTGGACAAGTACGGTGGGTTCATCAACCGCAAAAACGAGCCCGGCGTCTTTGTGACAGAAATCATGCTGCCATTATAAAACCACATATCGTTATGGAGCAATGCCGCTTATGCACAGATTTTTACCGTCTGTGCTTTTTTGTGTGCAGAAATCGGAAAAGCGTGGTAGGGTAGCTGGAGAGCGCTCGCCAAGTATCAGGAAATCAATTACATGAATGAATATCTGGGTACCTACGAGGAGTTTATCATGCGCCCGAATATGCATTATGACGGCACACTGCCTATTGAAAAGCGCGACGATAACCGCTATCTGCTGGAATTTTCCCATGTCAGTTTCCGCTATCCGGGGACATCACAGGATATTTTAAAGGACATCTCCATGACCTTTTACATCGGGGAGAAGCTCGCCCTTGTGGGGCAGAACGGCGCGGGAAAGTCGACGCTGATTAAGCTCCTGTGCCGTCTGTATGAACCGACCGAGGGGGAGATACGGCTCAATGGCATAAACATTGCAAAATATGATTACGACGAGTATGTCCGGATTTTTTCCGTGGTCTTTCAGGATTTTCATCTGTATGATTTTCCGCTGGATGAAAATGTCGCTTCAGGCGCAGCTGTCGACAGACAGCGGTTACAGCGCGCGCTGGAACTTGCGGGGATGTGGGAGCGCACGCAGGAGCTGCCGCAGAAGGAAAAAACCCTGCTGGGACATGAGAACGGTCAGGGTGTCCTGCTCTCCGGCGGGGAGGCGCAGAAGCTTGCCATCGCAAGGGCACTGTACAAGGATGCGCCGTTTATTATCCTTGATGAGCCCGCCGCGGCGCTTGACCCGCTTGCGGAGGCGGCGGTTTATGAAAATTTTAACACGCTTGTTCGGGATAAGACGGCAATCTACATTTCCCACCGCATGAGCAGCTGTAAGTTCTGTGATAGGATTATAGTACTTGGTGGAGGGCGTATTTTGGAAGAGGGAACGCACGAGACACTTCTGGAAAGGCATGGCAGATATTACGAACTCTACAGTGCGCAGGCGGCTTATTACAGGAACGAGAAGTAAGATTTGTTCTGGATGTGATATAATTTATGTGTATTTGTCCATAATAACAATAGTAAAAGGGATGCAACATTCTGTCCAGATTGTTGCATCTCTTGCTTACATTCTATATATCGGTCTCATTATTTCAAAACTTTAGTCTGTTTCATCTATTTTTCAATATTTTTTCTGTGCTGCTCTGATAGATATTACGAAATACTTCATCTTTGTCATCCTGTTCAATACACAGGTATCGTTTTGTGACGGCAAAGGATGAGTGGTTGAAGATAGCCATGAGCACAACCGGCTCCCTTCCTTGTTTCCACGCATGGTAGCCAAATGTCTTGCGCAGGGAGTGGCAGCTGATATGTTCTTCGATGCCCACTGCCTTGGCGGCGTCGATAATCATGCGGTAAGCCTGAAAACGGGAAAGCGGTGCATCGGTTTTTTTCGGACTTGGAAACAGATAGGGGTTTCCGTCCTGATACATTTTGGTTTTGAGGAGTGTTTTGTGGTATTGGGCAAGTACGGTTCTTGCCTCACGGTTGAGGAGAATCCTGTTTTCTTTTCCGGTTTTTTGTTCCCTGATGACAATGTGTTCTTTTACACTGCCGTTTTTGTAGACGGCATTATGGGTCAGGTGAAGAATGTCGCTGATGCGCAGGGCGGTGTTCAGGTCGAGGATTATGATGGCATAATTGCGTATGTTTTGCTCGGTACTCTGGTAATAGTCCTTAAAGTTCTGTAATGTGTTTCTGTCTCTGATTGGCTGTGTTGTACTCATGATTTTTTCCTTCCTTGATATAGATTAGAGCGTATTTGAAAGTTGTGCCTGTCCCTTAAGGGCAGGACGTCTGTACGACCCGTTGAACTTGTGCAGCTCTTTCAATGACCGTATAAAGTTCTGTGTCACATAAAAGACTACGCTGAAACGAGCAATTTCACAATAACAGTTTACCGTGCAACAATCTGGACAGAATGTTGCATGGCAAGGCGGCACATGGTAAATGTCAGTGAACAAGGAGGGTTTCAAGATGCTTCGGTTATCAGTAAACAAAAACGAGTACCTGATGGTAGGGAAAGATGTCAGGATTACATTTCTGGGCGGCAATGACAGGACACTGAGGCTTATGATAGACGCGCCAAAGGAAGTAAACGTGGCAAGGGGCAAGGCAATCGAAAAACGTGCGGCGGAAAAAGAACCCGCAATCGAAAACGACTGCTTCTGTTAAAACGGTAATAACCACAGGCATCCGGCAGACGGCGCCAAAAGCGGGAAGCCTGCGGCTGTTATAAAGTACGGTTTGGCAAAACGCCGAATCGTTACACTACAACTAAATATAGAAAAAGTGTAACGGTTCAGTACAGCGCTGCGCACTTACTGCGAATGATGGCTTTATAAGCTACGTAAAAAAGCATAAAGTGCGTCAGGCATCAAGTCACAAAGTAGATTTGCATGGTTTGATGCTCGTAACTATGAAGGTACGGAATCGTTACGAAAAAGCAGCAAAAGGCGGGCAACGGATTGCCCAGTAGTAGGGTTTCTATATCCTATTTTTTACACGGAGGTATTTTATGGTAGTACAACACAATCTTAGAGCGATGAATTCCAACAGAATGTTAGGTATCACAACTGGTCAGCTATCAAAGTCATCAGAGGAGCTGTCTTCGGGTTATAAGGTAAACCGTGCGGCGGATGACGCAGCAGGGCTTTCCATTTCCGAAAAGATGAGAAAACAGATTCGGGGTCTGACACAGGCTTCCGCAAATGCTGAGGATGGCATCAGTGCAGTGCAGACAGCAGAAGGCGCCCTGACAGAAGTGCACGATATGTTACAGCGTATGAACGAGCTGGCAACAAAGGCAGCAAACGGAACAAACTCCGTATCTGACCGCCAGACGATTCAGGACGAGATTTCACAGCTGACGACAGAGATTGACCGTGTTGCAGAGACAACCAAGTTCAATGAAACATACCTGTTAAAAGGCGACGGCACAAAGGGAACAAAGACATTGGAGGCACATGATGCGGGGCTGGCTGGAAAGCTTAAGGCCGGACCAAATGGAAAATCAACGTTTACTGCTGATTCGATAAAGGTAGGCGATGCGGTTAAAATCGGTAATACCGAGTACAATATCGTTGGCTCCAAGAGGACAGATGCTTATAATTCTATGAATGCTTTTGCAGTGAAAGAGGGGGATAAAATAACCCAAAATGGTGTTACTTATACAGTAGCTGCTGATGCAGCAGACGCAAGTGCTGCAGCAGGCATTTCTGTGAAAGATTCAGAGGGTAATGCACTTAAAATTACAATCAGTGAGGGGGCAACGCATACAACATCTTTAGGTATCACCACGACACTTGTGGGAAAGACTGGTCTTGACTTGTCGAATGGTGCAGTTACAGCATATAATACTTGGGCAGCAGGAGATACAATTGTTGACGAGGACGGTGTTGAATATACATATGTTGACTCTACTGAAAATGCATTTTCACCGGATGGTGTGTATCATGCAACGGCAGGATTTTATAAGACAGAGGGAAGTAAAGCTGCCGATACGGCATATACTGCAACAGAGGGCGATATCTATACAATCAAGAAGACAGGTGAGACAAACTCTATTGTATCCACATCAGAAAACGGTGGAAAAAATAAAGGAATTGTGTCCGTGGAAGATCTTCAGAAAGAAATAAAGGCTCTGACCGATGGTAATGAGGTTAAGATTGCAGATAATTCAAATGCGACTGCAGTTACTTATACAGTGGGTGTCACCAAGAAAGAAGATGGATCAACATTTACTGCGGATGATATTGCCGCTCTTGTAAAGGCAGGAAATCAGGTAAATGTAGCTGGTACAGATTACTATGCGATTGACGTTTCAAAAAATGAGAAGACAGATATATCCCTTCAGGATGCATACCGCATGATGGAGAAGGAACTTGAGGCAGCTTCAAGCGTAGGCGCGGATGAAAAAGCATCTGTTAAACATCTTGGTGATGGCAAGTTTGAGATCACACAGGGCAAGGTGGAGATTGACAATGCACTTTCATTCTCACTCCATGTAGGCGCGGATGCAGACATGACCAACAAGATTGGTGTTAATATCAAGACAATGTCAGCGTCAGGGCTTGGGGTAAAGAGCCTTAACGTAGTTGATGATTCCGGAAAAGCTGCAACATATGCAATTGATGCGATATCGGACGCAGTTGCAACCGTATCTGCACAGCGTTCACTCCTCGGTGCAGTTCAGAACCGCTTAGAGCACACCATCAACAATCTGGACAACGTTGTGGAGAACACGACATCAGCAGAGTCTGCAATCCGTGACACAGATATGGCAACCGAGATGGTAAAATATTCGAATGCCAACATCCTCTCGCAGGCAGGCCAGTCAATGCTTGCACAGGCAAATCAGGGCAACCAGGGTGTATTAAGTCTCTTAGGATAATATCGCTCTAAAACATCAGAGACAGGCGTAAGCCCGTTAGGCACGCCGTTTCTGTCAATCGGGCAGGGGAATGATGTCTCCCCTGCTCACATGCCGGGCATCCGCCAGCTTCTGCTGACAATTTATATTCGTATGCTCGTGTGCATCAAATGCAAAAGCCGTCCGACAGGGCGGCTTTTGTTGTAATGGCACGTATTACAAGTACCTTGATAACTTCATGCTTGGGAACCGTTCAGAAAATATCTGTGACAGGGACATTGTATAAATGTTCTGATGCTGTAGGTGGGCATTTATACAAGTCATTGTCATGCATTATTTCAGAAGGGTTTCTTAATATTAGGTTTTTTTAGATATTCCATGCATCCTCTTAACAGGACAGCGAAAATCGTATATAATAGAATCATGTAAATCAACTTTGTAACAATTCGTAACAGCTCAGGACTTTGCACTGGCTGCAAAGTGCGTGAAATAGCGTAGTGGCAGAGAATCATCAAGCCACGGTACGTGGCTTTGACACCACGAAGTGGTTTTGCATGGCTTGATGCTCGGTAACAGGAAGCCGAAGGCTGAACTGTTACTATGTATCAGGATAGAGAACATATTTTCTTGACAAACATTTGTTTTTGGTTTATACTAATACAAACAAATGTTTTGGGAGGATGAATATGACTGAAGAGAAGGTATGGCAGGAAAAGTTGGGGCTATCAGAACAGAAGCGCTATGATGAGCTGGTTTTTACAGACAATTTTTTGTTTTGCAAAATTATGGAAAGGAATCCTTGTCTGTGCAGGGATCTGTTGGAGATAATTCTGGGGGTGGAATATATGACATTGATGATGGAATTCAGGGAGCGGTATAATGAGGGCTTTCTCTGCGGGCGTAGTGCAGGACAGGAGATCGGCCGTAAGGAAGGAATCGAACAGGGAATTGAACAAGGAATTGAACGTGGAATCGAACAGGGGATTGAACAAGGGATTGAACGTGGAATCGAACAGGGGATTGAACAAGGGATTGAACGTGGAATCGAACAGGGGATTGAACAAGGGATTGAACAGGGAATTCGGGTGTTTGTATTGGACAAGATAGAGGACAACATTCCGGAAGAGCATGTGATTCAAAAATTGCAGAAAGGATTTCAGTTATCTAGGGAAAAAGCTCAGTATTACTACGAGAAAATTTTAAGTGAATTGTGATGTTCCCAGTGACATAGCCGGTAAAACGCCTGATATAAGTATGAAGTGTTTCTGTGCACACGGTCGCGGAAAGGAAAGAACAGCTAAAGCAGCCCGCGTCCGGCGCGCATGTACGAGAAGATAATGCGTCTCAACACGAATGCACACGGCCGCGGAAAGGAAAAGAGCAGCTGTCTGGATGAAACGTTAAGAAAAAAGGAGAGCGGGATATGTCAACAATACCGGTATCCGTTTGCATGATTGCAAGGGATGAAGAAAAATATATAGAAGGCTGCCTTAGGCGGCTGAAGCCATATGGGTTAGAAATCATTGTGACAGATACAGGCTCCACAGACCACACGAAAGAGATTGCAGCGCGTTATGCGGACAAGGTTGTGGATTTTCCATGGTGTGATGATTTCGGCGCGGCGAGAAATTTCTGTGCGGAGTATGCCGCGAACAGGTACATTCTTGTGCTTGACTGCGACGAATATCTGGAGAAATGTGATACAGACAGCCTGATTCGACAAATAAGGGCACATCCCCGTGGAATTGGTGCGCTGCATATCAAGAGCATTGTCCGTCGTCCGGACGGGATGGTCAGTTATATAAAAGATAATGTACCACGTTTTTATGACAGGCAGTATTTTACATACAGAGGAGCCGTACATGAGCAGATTGTGTCCAAGAGAGAAAGCAAATCACTGCCCAATTCGAATTACTTGCTGCCAGTGGAAGTGGTACATCATGGCTATGCGCTTCCGGCGGATAAGATGCACGAAAAGCAGGAACGTAATCTGCGTATATTGTACCATGAACTCGAGACGGAGGGATTGTCCCCATACCTTTGTTTTCAGATAGGGCAGTCCGAGCTTGTCCTCGAAAACTGCGGGAAGGCAATCGAATTCTATGAAAAAGGGCTGAGCCTGACGTCAGATTATCGCCTGCTGTATGTACACAGCATGGTCGAGGGACTGGCGAAAGCATATGTCATGACAGGCAGGGAAAAGAAAGCGCTTGCCCTGATGGAACAGTATGAGCCACGGTGTGATTCGGCGAGATTTGTCTTTTACCATGCTAATGTGCTGATGGATAACCACGAGCCACTCAAGGCGCTGGTCAAGTATGTAAAGGCAACCATGATGCCGGACACGGGGATGCTGGGGGATGAACTTTTATACTGCTATAAGCATATTATCGAACTGTATCATATGTTTGGAGAGGATGATTTGGCGGATGTATTTCGCGCCAGATACGAAGCATGCCAAAAAGAAATGCGCCAATGAGAAAAGAAAACAGAACCTGACATGGTGTGTCAGGTTCTGTTTTTCTGCACACGGCGTCCAAAGGATGTGCCCGAATGTGCATATATTTAGCGTAGTACACGCTTTAACGTGTTCATCAGGTTGTCAATATTAATCGGTTTTGCGATATGTCCGTTCATGCCGCTTTTGAGCGCTTCCTGTTTGTCTTCCTCAAATGCGTTGGCAGTCATTGCGAGAATTGGAATCGCGGCAAGCTGTGTGTCCTTGAGCTTGCGGATTGCACGCGTTGCCTCATAGCCGTTCATGACAGGCATCTGTACGTCCATCAGGATAAGCTGGTAATATCCTGGCTGGGATTTCTCAAGCATTTCGACCGCAATCTTTCCGTTTCCGGCGATTTCAACCGTAAAACCGGATTCCTGTAAAATCTCGGCGGCAATCTCTTGGTTCAGCTCATTGTCTTCCACCAGTAGAATGCGCTCTGCGTGAAATGCCACAGTTTGCTGACGCTTTTGGGAATCATGGTTTTCGTCGATGCTTGTGATGGAGTGCAGGCATTCCCGAAGTTCCGACAGGAACAGCGGTTTGCTGCAAAATGCCGTGATACCGGCTTCTTTTGCCTCGTCTTCGATATCCTCCCAATTGTATGCAGTCAGGACAATAATTGGCACGTTTCCGCCTGTCTCTTTCTGGATTCTGCGCGCGACCTCGATGCCGTTCATGTCCGGCAGCAGCCAGTCAATGATATAGACGGAATAGAAATCCTTGCGCATGACTGCCTGATGGGTGCGCAGCACGGCCTCTTTTCCGGAGAGCGTCCATTCCGCACGCATTCCGATTTGCTGCAGCATGTAGGACACGCTGTCACAGGTGTTAAAATCATCATCCACGACGAGGGCGCGGCAGCCTTGAAGTTCCTGTATCAACGGGGATTCCTTGGCTTCCGAGCTAATGCGGAAAGTGAGGGAGACCGTAAACTCCGAACCGACGTTCTGTTTGCTTGTGACGCTGATGGTTCCATTCATCATATTTACAATGTTCTTCGTGATTGCCATGCCAAGCCCTGTACCCTGAATGCCGCTGATGGTCGAGTTGCGCTCACGCTCAAACGGTTCAAAGATATGGGCGACAAATTCCTCGCTCATGCCGATGCCGGTATCTTTAATCTGGAATTCATAGTTGGCAAAGCCCTCGGAAGCCCCCGGCCGTTCGGTGACCTTGATGCTCACAATTCCGCCGGCAGTCGTGTACTTGATGGCGTTGTTCAGGAGATTCAGCAGCACTTGGTTCAGCCGCAGTCTGTCACAGTAGATGCGCTCATTCTGGACATCAATTGCATCCATATACAGTTCCAGCTGCTTGGAGTGAATGTCCGCCTGAATAATGTTGCGCAGTCCATGCAGGATTTCGGGCAGCGAACAAAGCTGTTCGGACAGCTGCATCTTTCCGCTCTCGATATGGCTCATGTCGAGGACGTTGTTAATCAGGTTCAGCAGATGGTTTCCGGAGGTCATAATCTTTTTCAGATATCCCTCGACCTGATCGGTATTGTCAATCCGCCCAAGTGCCAGTGTCGTAAAACCGATGATCGCGTTCATCGGGGTGCGGATATCATGCGACATATTGGATAGGAACACACTCTTTGCCTTGTTGGCGCGGTTTGCCTGCAGCAGTGCATCTTCCAGAATTGTATTTTTTTCCATTTCGCTGCGCGTTTCCTCATCAATGCTGTGGAAACCGAGGACGATTCCGCATTTCTGGCTCCAGTCTCCGGCGCACACAGCTTTCGTCTGGAAATAGCGCATTTCCCCATAACAGATGGTGCGGTAATTGACGGAATATACCTTTTTTTCGCAGAGCCTGTCCATGAGGTTTTTTGGTGAGAGCGCATGGCGCAGCATCTCTTTGTCTTCCTCATACACGCATCTGTCAATGTAAGTCCCCAGATGCTTCTCTATATCCAGCTCGCCTTGGAAAATGTCATCCAGAATTTTATATTTGCAGTCGTTGATTCGGAGTGCGTTTCCGATTCCGGTGTCTAAATCAAAGAAGCAGACAAGGTTATAATCTATGCTCAGCGCATGGATTAACTCCATCTGGCGCTGTTCTTCCTGACGGCGTTCTGCCTCCTCGTTCAGGCGCTGCGTCGTGCAGTCCAGCAGAAAACGCTGGTAAAACAATTCACCGTTTTCTTTAACCAGTTTGATGTTTCCCATGATGTGCAGCAAATCTCCGTTTTCGTGTCGTACACGGTATGCGACATTGATGCTGTCACCTTCTTCCTGCAGGGACTGGATGCCTTTTCGAAGCGTCTCCCTGTCTTCTTCCACGACAGAGGAGGCAGTCAGGTGGAATCCGTCCGCCATCAAATCGTCTAAAGTTTCATATCCCAGAATTTTAAGCGCGGCACCATTTATGCTGAGTATTTTCGTGCCATCCACGGAGTGGCAGAGGACACCGCAGTCCATTGTGGTAAAAATGGTTTCGAGCGTTTTTGTCTTGGCAATAAGCTGCTGTTTGTATTCGTTTTCCTGCGTGATGTCGATGCCGACGCCCACAGTTCCCATGACACTTCCGTCGATGTCGTACAAAGGGGATTTGTATGTAGTGAGCAGCCTTGTTCCGGAGCTGGTCTGGACGACCTCCTCCGAAATGCAGGTTTCCCTTCTGGTCATAACTTCCCGCTCCGATTCGATACATGCAGGGTCGTCATGCTCGACATCCCAGATGTAGGCGTGCCCGCGCCCCTGCACCTGCGATTTGGTTTTGTTGACCGTTCTGCAGAAACTGTCATTTACTTTTTCATGGATGCCGTCCTTGGTTTTGTACCAGATAAGATTAGGGATGCTGTTGATGGCCGATTCAAGGTACTGGGAGGTCTCCCAGCTGTCTTTGTCTGCCTTGTATGTCTGCTGCCACCGCAGAAAGCGAAATTTTAATTCCGTTTCAGTCATAGGAAGCGTCCATATATCATAAATTTCAGGCAGAATATCAGCCAGAGCATCCACCTGTTTCTTTTCTGCAAGGACAATAAGCTGTGTTTCCTGCTTCTTTGCGGAGACCAGCAGCGACACAGCGGTGTCAGCCATTTCTGGCAGACAGGCAAGGATGACATCTGCCGACGAAACCATCGTCTCATCAACAGTCGTGTTTTCCAAAAAATCGTGTGCAAAATGTTCCAGCGGGGCAAGCTGTTTTATCTGTTCAAACATTTTGTTCTGACTTCCGAGCAGTAGGAAGCGTATATGGCAATGATACATGATAATCCTCCCTCAAATTCATTATTAGAATCTGTTTTTCTTATACTTGTCTATTATTTTATCAATCACAATGTCCAATGTCAATGTTTTCATTACTGTTCAGACGACAATGTCTGACATAATGTTTTTTTAAATTAGAACAGTAACGTCATTCCCTTTGCCCGATCTATTTAGTATGATAGAAGGAGACATGCATATTTGTTTTACAAAAAAGGAGCAGGAGGTCGTGCGATGGGAGGAAAAATACTACTGTTTGGCAGAATAAATCCCCAAAAGACAGATTTGTTTAAAGAGATGGAAGGCGCAGCGGCAGATGGAGATTATGGTCTGTCAGACACCACGATGAGTGAAATCCGTGAAAACCTGACGGTGTCGTCGCTGGACGACTTTGTGGAGCGCTTTCTGCCGGACAGCTGTCTGGGGTTGTTTGAACTGCTGGCGAGGCTGATGGATGACAGGAGACGGAAAAGGTATGTGATGACAGATGCGGCAGAGATATACGGCGCGATGTTTCCCGAAAACAGGGCGCAAAAACAGGAATGCATCAGAAAAAGGAACCAGTTGATAAAACATGCAGTTTCGGACGAAAGCGCTGCTTTATTCCAATATCTGCAACAGATGGCGGATACAAAATTGGGGGCACGCAGGATGACCGGGCAGCTGCTCGAGGACATTTGCAGCGGACTGCAAAGAATGTCCGATTGCCATGCGGACAGGGCACTGAGAGCGGATATTTCGGGAGTTCCGGTACGGATTCTTGGCAGGAGCGCGCAGCCGGAAAGACCGGTTTATGATCTGGATGCGGCACAGCGGGAGCGCTACAGGCAGATGCTGGATGCGTATGCCCGCGCGCCGGATGACGGCTGTGAAAACAAAAATCTTGTGGTTGAATGGCTGTCAATACCGCTTCATCTCTCGGATGGGAATGAAAAAAGGCTGATGGCGGTATATGAGAAGTACAGCGAAACGTACCGTGGGATGTACCGGAAGTACTGGAGGGATGCAAGACCGGCCGTGGAGACAGCCCTTGGCGTCAAACTGCTTTTTGACAATGCGGCAGCGCGGCGCGAGACAAGGCAGCTTCTGGTATCCAATCTTTCCATGCGGGACATGATGCATGGGAGGAATCAGGAAAAACTGGATCTTTACCTTCAGACCGCCAACACAAAGCTGTACACTGGCCATGCGGTCGGACAGGCAGTGTTTCCGTCCCTTTTCTTCCGCGATAAAGAAGTCGGGCAGGAGAAAACGGTGCGGAGGCGGTTTCCCATATCGAATCAAAGCGCAAGACATCCTGCCTGCGGGCATGTTACGGCAGGGGAGGCGGGAGCGTTGATGGACAGGCTCGAAACGGATATCCTTGACAGGTGGCGTGTGGCAGTTATATGCAGTGATGCGGACACATCCAGACTGCCAGTGCTTTCCGGGGAGGATACCGGTTATGTGCCATGTCCGTCACTTGTGTATGATGAGATGCAGCGCAGGGTGCGTGTGGAGCCGGGGAAGACAGTCTGGTTTGACGCGCTGGGGATAGAGGATATTTTTGCAGATATATGAAAGGACAAAATTCATGGAAGAAAAATTTTTTGACGCAGACTTTGATTTTGAGGCATACATTCAGAAAAGACTGCTGGAAATAGAGGACGTGGGAGACCGGACAGCGATGAAACAGCTGATGGAAAAGGTGATGCTTCCGTTTTATCAAAATACGGAAATGCAGTATCAGGCGCTTGTAGAACGTGTTCAGGATGAAATATTTCGGGAAAGGGCATTCCGTCAGGACTGTGACGTGGTCACGTCCATCGCAAAAAGGCAGTATGTGGATGGCACGGACAGATTTTTATTTCCTATGTGCGCGGAGGATTTGGTACAGGACAATGTATCAAATCCAAGGATTTATCTCAAGGCGGACAGGGCAGCCATTGAGCGGCTGAAAAAGGAACAGCGGGTGTTCCGGGGGAGAATCTGCTCGGAGCGGGGGGAGTATGAAGCCGCATTTGTCCTAAGTCCGGTGGATAGCTATAGGCGGCGTCTGCAATGGCTGTATAACGTGTTCGTGCAAAACGGGCAGGCGTGGAAAAGTGTGTGCGCCCCGCATTTGGACAGGTTTTTCGATGTGCGGCGTGTGTCGGGGGAACTGCCGGAGGGAGAGGTGCTGACAGCCGTGTACGTCAACCTGGAGGAGCACGCGGATGCGGTTCTGTATGATTACATTCCACTGTGGAATATAGAAGTGACAAAGGAAAAGTCAAGCGCATATCCGCAGCTTGCCATCGACCGGATACAGTATGTGCACAGCATTTACAGTACCCGCCTGCAATTGGATCGCGATTATCTTGTGGCGCATGAGGACATTTCCGTCTGGAAAACCGAGCGGATGCCAGACGGTCTTGCAATTACATGCGACAGCCCCGAGCCGGTCTTGTGGAATCTTGTCGCGTTCTGTAAGTCGGAAAAGCGGGATATGGAAGGAGATTTGTACAGCAATGCAGGGGATAGGAATCTGCGGGAGCGCTGTCCCCGCACGGTGGGGGAGGTCAGGCGTTTTGTGTCCGGGCTTGGGTACGGGGACAGGCTTGTCCTGACGGATATTGTGCCCGTGGAGGGTTCTTATGCGGGCAGCGGACGAACGTATTCGATGGACGGCTTTATCGAGGATGCGCTCTGCCATGCTGCGCCGGAACAAAAGCTGCTGTTCCGCTTCCGGCCGCGTGATGGCAGCGATTACCTCAATTACGATATATTGAGCTACCTTTTGAGCCGTATCCAGTGGGAGCTGCCGCAGTTTGTGTGTGTAGGGGAGGTGGTTTAGGCATGGAAGATTTGTGGAAAGCGGTCAGGAATGGCAAGGAAAACATCCGGTTCCGGCAGCGGACGCAGGCAAGTCCGTACATTGAGGCGGACAGGCGCGATATCACGAAAATGAAGGACGGAGTCTGCCAGATACGGATAAACGGCATGTACCGCTTTGCGGATGTCATCTGCCCGCTGCTACAGGCGGACGATGTGGATGAAAAGCTGCGGGCATGGCTGTTTGATGTGTTCCTGCATTATCTGACATGTATCGCATATCGGGAAGGCTTTTCCGTCCATGAATACAAGGTCAGGCAGAATATGCAAGCTCTGGAAAAGGGCTGTTATGGCGCTGAAATCTGCCGGCTGTACCGAAATCTTGGCATGGACGATAAGTGCTACATAAATGACGGCTTATATAGACAGGCGAATACTAGAGAGTCCGTGCTGCTCTTTGCGGAAATGCTTGTAAAGATTGTAGGCTTTGGGACGGTTTACAAGAACCTGCTGGAAAAGGACGAAGTCCTGTATTATGCAGGAAAACGTAAGGATAAGGAGACGGAGGAAAAAATCAGGCTGGTGCGGCTGCTGTTCCTGCCGCTGGGCTATACCCTGCGCATCTTCTGGGAGACACATTTCGGCGTTCTTGGCGAGGAACAGACCATGGAGCTGGGCGCGATAGAACTTTAGGCGGGCGGTCGAAAAGACTGACTGCCCGGTATAAAAGGAGGGGTGAGGAATGGCTGGATATAAGATTCCGATATTTGAGAAAGGGATGGTGCTGACGGACGAGATGCTGGAGTCGCTCAAGGCGTATCTGGCAGACTGGTCAAGACTGGAATATGCCGGATACAGCGACGGCATTCTGTCAGGATGCCGCGTGACCGTGTCAGGAAATATGCTGTATGTGGGGAAAGGAATTGTTCTATATAAGGGAAGGATGTACCTGCTGGCAGCGGATACGCCGCTTGCGGTCGAGCCGTGTGATGCGTGGCAGAAAGTCATCCTGCGCATGGGGAGCGTGTGCAGGACAGGGGGATTTGAGCTGGGAGAGCTGTGGATAGAGATGACCACGGAGACGGACGGGCTGTTAAACTGTCTGGAAATCTGCAGGTTCCGGCTCCAGCAGGGTGCCGCGCTCCGGAACCTGTACACAGGGTTTGCGGACATGGACACGGAGTATGATACCATCAATGAGCTGTATGCGCAGTGGGCAGGATATGGGGAGATGACATTGTCCCACAATATCCTAAACCAGTTTGCCGTACAGATGACGGAGACTGGGATAAGCGATCCGCTGGACGCGTCATTTGTCATGCAGATTATGGGCAGCGGGAACAAGGCGCTGCCGAGAAATGTGATTCAGACATATTTGTCGGCAAGGCTTCAGATGCCATACAATGACTGCTCAAACAGGGAGCTGTACGAGGGACTTGCAGAGATTGTGCACAAAGGCAGGAACACGAAACCGCACGGCAGGGAGCGTGCGCAGGAGACGGAAAAACGGATTCTGGTAGATTAATACATATATAGAAGGGAGTGTTTAGAATGGAACACATGGATGAAGAAATATTGAAACAGAAGAAACTGCTCCGGCAGCAGGAGGAAAAGCGCAGTTCCGAGGAAAGCATGGAGCAGGAGGCAGGAGAATCCATATATGACGAGGTGGTGCACATTATCGGGAAGGAGACGCACTTTGAGCAGCGCCAGATTCCCGAGCTTGGCATCAGCATCTGTATGCCGGAGACCTTTTTTATGCTGACGGATGACATCAGGGGCATCATATATCCCGCAGGAAATGCCCCGAGCCACGTGTTTGCGGGTGAGGATATCCCGTTTCAGCTTGCGGTAAGCATGACGGAGCATCTGATACCCGAAGAACGGATGAAGGATTTCATGAAGCAGACGGCAAAGGTACTTGAGGCAGTCGGGCCAAAAATAAAAATCACGGAGACATCGGTGGAGGAAAAGGAGCAGTTCCGCATAGGAATCATGGAATTTGCATCGCGGGCGGCGGACATGACCGTTTACAACATCCAGTTCTGCGTCAGCAGGGAAAACGGACTGCTTATGGGAACCGTAAACTTTCCGGGCAAATACAGAAAAAGAATGGTGCCGCTTGCAAAGCAGATAATACAGTCACTGGAAATCATAAAGGAGGAGACAGATGGAATCAATCACATATCTTAACACGAGCGTGGACGGAATCACATACAGCAGGATACTGGACATGGAGATACGGCACGGCATCGGTGCGCATGGCAGCGCGGCGCTGTCGCTGGAGGCAGACATTGAAAGCGCGCAGGAGACGGTAAATCGGATTGACGAGCAGACAATCATCAGCATCTGCACAAGTGCGGACGGACAGCCAGCGACGTTGTTTACAGGCATTGTGGACAGTGTCGGTCTGGAGCTGGTGTCGGGTTATGCGGTAATCCGTCTGGAACTGAAGTCGACCAGCGCCCGTCTGGCGGACGCGGAGCGGGACAGGAGCTATCAGAATACTGCCATGACACATGAAAAAGTAATGGAGTCTGCGCTGGGCGGAGCGGCGCTGATAAACATGGAAGTGACAGACCGCCCGACAGGAAACATCATTGTACAGCGCAGGGAGAACAACTGGGACTTCTGCAAAAGAATGGCGTCAAGACTCGGCGCGCCGGTCATTCCATCCATAAACACGGCTGTTCCTGTGCTCAGCATCGGTATTCCGCAGTCAAAAATATGTTGTGACCTATCAGACAGGGAATTGATGGCAGAGACCGGTACGTGCCATATGCCTGACGGCTTTGCGGCATCATTTGGCGGGACAAGGGTATGCAGTATAGCGTATCTGCCTGTCGGTGCGGATGTCCTGTTTGGCGGCAGGAAGCGGAAAGTGGGCGCCATATCCGCGAATATGAGAAACGGCATGCTGGTGACGACTGTCTGCATGGCGGAGGAAAAGGATTTTGTACAGCCGAGGATTGAGAACAAGAATGTCGCCGGCAAGATGTATCTGGGACAGGTCAGGGCAGTCAAGGGCGATCAGGTACAGGTGCATCTAGTGGACATCGACGCGGAGTACGACGAGGGCGGGGATGTGTGGCTGCCCTACTCGACAGCGTATTCTTCGAATGATGGCAGCGGACTGTACTGTATGCCTGCCGAGGGCGACATGGTCAGGGTCTTTTTTCCGGGCAGCGACGAGGGAAAGGGCTTTGCCGCGAGCAGCGTGAGCGTCAATGTCGGCGCGGACGTGACGGACAAACAGTGGACGGGACCCGAGGGAAAGCAGATTCTCCTGACAAAGGAGGGCATCTATATTACTACCAACGCAAGTGACAGCAAAATTTTTATCAACCTCACGGACAAGGACGGAATCACCATCAGCAGCAACAAAAACATTAATATCTGCGCAAAGAAGAACCTGTCCATCATGTCGAACGACAGGATATCCATCAGTGCCGAAAATGATGTCTACATCGGCTCCGCGGAGTCCTTTATCGACATCCGTCCGGAGAAGATTGAGCTGGGCGCGGAGAATGTGGTGATTGTATAGAAAATGAGGATGCATATGGAAATAACACAGGAAGAATTTATGGAAAAATACCTGCCCGGGCTGCGGGATGCCTTTGTGCAGAAAACGCAGGAACACATTACAAGGCAGCTGCCCGAGATACAGAAAAAACTGAAAAAAAATATGGAGGCGCTGCTTGAAATCCTTGGCAGGATACAGGAGGAGGCGCCTGTCGCGGTCGGCGAGATACAGATTGTCCTGCTGCACACGTCAGTTGCCATGGGGACGCCCCAGGTGGCATATTTCGTGTACGGGGAGAATGGAATCTTTGGCAGGGAAATCATGAACATCCGGTACGATGCGTCATGGCTGTTCGTCTGCTGGGAGGAATACCAAAATGCTCTGGAAAGCAAAATAAAGGAAATCAATGCCCGGAACAGCATCCGTTATGAGGCGGTACAGCAGATGTGCAGGCAGGGCACGGAATTTCTGGTGCAGACGCTGTATGTGGTGTGCAAGTATCTCTTTATGGAAATGGACAAGCTGGAGCATTACGGGGATGAGCTGTTTACAGATGATTTTCGTCTTACGGTCGGGGAGTATATGGACTGGCGCAAAACGCTTTACATCAGACGTCCCGCGACGGATATCTTTTTCAACACGGACAGCACGCCCCTAAGCTATGGCAGGTTCCGCACGGCTGTCTACAGCCACAAGATATTTGAGGACAAGGATTTGACGGCGGCAGTCTTTGACGCGTGCGAGTTTGTCCACTGCCAGTTCCGCAATGTGACGCTCAATGATGTGCGGTTTGTGAACTGCCGGATGTACTACTGCACATTTGAAAGAGTAACGTTTCTGGGGACGGCATGGGACGGATGCATGCTCAAAAATCTGGTCTTTACAGATACGTGCTGGAACTTTACACCCGATAGCTGTCACTTAGACGACCTGTACAAGCCGGCGGAGCTGTACGGATGCACGTTGGAGCAGATACGCTTTGAGCAGTCGGACATCCGCGGGATTGTGCAGGACGGTAACAGTATAAGCGGCGTGTCGGTGACAGCATGTGAGGAGGATGGGACATGGAATACTATTTGCTAAGACAGAGCGTGAGGGTGACCAATGCCGTGCGGCCTGGGGATTTGGACCAGTGGGTGTATACGGCAAGGATGACACATGATGACTTCCGGAAGCTTGACACCCTCAGGAACGCATACATCGAATACGACAGGAGCCGGGAGCTTCCGGATTTGCTGATTTATCCGACCTATCTGGTGTCCGACGACATCAGGAAGGTATTTGCGATGTATGACGACAGCATCAGCTTTAAGGGCGTGCAGCTTTTTCCGGCGGATGAGAAGTGGATTCGGGAAGCATCGCGAATCTACTGGGTGTATGACTGCGTGACGGTTGACTGCCTCCATGCGGACACTGCCGTGCAGCCAAACGGCGCGATAAAGGAGCTGGTTCTTGACCGGAGAAAGCTCGACGGCAGGGACATCTTTAAGGTGCGCGGCACGGCAGAGAATAAGACAATTGTGTCGCTTGCGGTGGCGGAGAGCATTCTGCGCAGGAACCCGTACGGCGTGACATTTGAAAAGGCTGTCATACGATAAAAGAGAGATAAAGGAGAAAAACAGGATGAATGATAAAACCAGATATGCATACAGACTTTTGAAGGCAAAGTGCAGCTGCGGCGATAAAACATTTACACAGTACCTCAATCTGCCGGAAGACCACGGCGTCTATTTTCAGGAGAAGGAGTTTCCGCTGCTGAATGCCAACGACCATGTGGCAGGCGAGCACATACTGGGGTTTGGCAGATGCACGTCAAGAAAACGATGCAATGACAACATTGCCGCGAACCTGATAGGGGATATGCTTCTGACGCCAGCCGTCAACGGGCTGATTCAGGACTTCATCGGTTACCGGTGCGAGCCGATGACGATTGTCCCATGGCGGTTTGCCGATGAAAATTACCTGATAGACGGCGCGCCTGCACTTACGGTAAAAAGCGAGCTGTCCTGCTATTATGGAGGAAAAATTACCATAGAGACAGAGGATATGGCGGCAGATGACAGCGACGGCACGGAGGAGGAAACGCTGCCCGATTATGACAAGAAGGATAAGCTGCCGAGCGAGGTTCAGGAACAGATTGCCGATTTTTGCGACAGCGAGGCGCCGGAAATCGGTTCGGCGGGGGATATGGCACTGCAAATGGAGGCGGTTTTGTCGCCGGAGACACGCGAAGCCATCAGCAGTGCGGCAGCGTCGGCGGACGAAAGCGCCATTGTGACAATAAACAGCATGGAATGAGGAGCGGTATATGGACAAAGGAAAAAGAACAATAGCGGATTTGCGTCTTCGGACAGCAGTGGCATACAGCAGAATCCTTCAGGCGGAGATTGTGACGGAGGCGGACGAGCACGGCAGGCTGTGCCTTGTGCTTGAGCTGGGCGAGGAGACGCCGCAGGATGCGGCGCTGCGCATAATGGACACGGAGATTGCGCTTACATATGACGAAGATAAGGTACTGTTTTCCGGCGTGTGCGTTGATGCGGCACAGGAACAGAGGGCACAGTACAGTGTGCTGAATCTCGTGGCATACGACCATTCCTGCAAGGCAGACAGGGAGCCGGTTACACGGACATACCAAAGCCCGTACAAACGTTTCTTAGACGTGGCAGACGAGGCGCTTGCGGCATCAGGCGCGCTGTTCCACACAGGGGGGAATCCGTATATTCCAGTGGTGCTTTATCAGGAAAATGAGACAGACTGGGCGTTTGTAAGGCGCATTGCAAACGCGTGCGGGATGCGGATGTATACGGATGTCAGGGAATCCGGACCCTGCATGGCGGCTGGGACGCAGCAGATGCGGCATTTTCCGGAGGAGGTTCTGGAGACGGCGGTGTCGGGGCAGAAGGATATCGCGGAATTGCGGCGTGTCCGGATGAATGACGATCCATTTGCGGCGGCATTCCAGTTTGCGGAGATGACATGCCAGTGTGCTGACATCACAGTGACTGCAGGGGACACCATCGGCATATGGACAGTCGAAAAGAGCGCACTGACAGGAAAGGGCGGCATACTGGCAAACACAGTGACGCTCAAAAGGACGCCCGACGTGATGCCGGCACACCATGCGGCGACAGGGCAGCTCGCAGCCAGCAGCATTCTGGAAGGAGAGGTGATGCTGGTGGAGGGCAACGAAATCGAGGTACAGTTTGACGCGGATGCCGGCAGCATGGCAGGGAACTGTGTCAGGGTGCCTTACGAATCTGCCATAAGCAATTCCTTTTACTGTATGCCGGACGAGGGCGACCGCGTATTTCTCTACTACGAGAACAACGGTACCATCATCTGCCTTGGCAGCAGGCATACCGACACGTCCCATCCGGACATGGAGACGCCGGAGGAAAAGGTACTGACCAGCAAGGACAGGATGGTGCGTTTTACCGGCGGTCAGGTTGTCATCACGAACACCAGAAAACTGCATGACGCGCAGGACAATACGGAGATATCGCTTGTCATGGATGACGGGGACGGCATTACGATTACATCGGGAAGTGACGTATGCATTGAGAGCGGGGAAAGCATTTACCTCACTGCAGATTCGGATGACATGCCGCTGATGCATGCCGGAAATGCCATGCAGTCCGGGACGGCAGCGCTCCGTTATGCCGCAAGCGCGTCGGCAGGGGCACGGAAGTATCAGGAGGACGGCGGGCGCTCCGAGTGGGAGCAGAAAAAATTAAAATGGGAGACATACCTCCGGCGGGAGGGCGAGAAGGCGCAGCAGAACCTTGCCGGACTGGGCGACATGCTGACCTTCAAGGCACTCAGGGAAGCCATATTTAACGGAAATAAGGACGGCGGCGCGGATGCGCAGGCGTCTGCTGCCACAGCCTCCGCGGCGGCAGGGGCAGCCGGGGCGGCGCTGCAGATAGCAGAGGAAGCAGTTCCCCTGTCTGACGGAGTCATCAGCATATATGGGCTGAATGAGGTGACACTCCGGGCAGGCAGCAGCTTCATCACGATAGACGCGGACATCCTGATATACAGCCGGCAGTTTCAGTGGCTC
Source organism: uncultured Lachnospiraceae bacterium (assembly GCA_910579275.1). Classification (GTDB taxonomy): domain Bacteria; phylum Bacillota; class Clostridia; order Lachnospirales; family Lachnospiraceae; genus COE1. The sequence goes on along the minus strand of CAJTTO010000005.1, from coordinate 3,719 downwards.
GGCTACACGAAGGGCACGCACCCCATTGTAGAGGAGGAATACCAGGATTTCTGGGGAACCGTGCTGGACGGCGTCCAGCTTGTGCTTGACCTGGCAGGGTTCATCCCGGGCTATGGTGCGTTCTTTGACCTGGCAAGCGGCGCCATATCGCTGGCAAGGGGGGACATGAGCGGGGCAGTCATGTCGTTTGTGTGCGCAATCCCTATGCTCGGTGATGCGTGCGCGGCGGCAAAGATGGGATGGAAGTCCTATATGAAAGCCATGAAAGCTGCCAAAGGCGCGGCGACGGCAACAAAGGCAATGACGAAAGGGCAGAAGATAAGCAGGCTTGTCAGGCTGCTCTACCAGGGCGGGACAGCGGCAAACCAGCTTGTCCTGATAGACGAACAACGCAGGATCATGATGGCGAACGAGGACTTTGATCTCTCGAACCCGAACGACCTGTCAATGCTGCTGCGCATGATCAACAGCTGCATCCAGACGGCGCACCTTGTCAGGAACATGGCGAGCGACGCGGCGGCGATTAAGCGCGGGACAGTGCCGGATTACGGAAAGGTCTCGGACGGCCCCGAGAATGGGCTGAATGGGAGCACCAAGTGCATTGACCCGGTCGACGCGGTGACAGGCAGCCTGTGCGCGGAGTACACGGACATGTGCCTTGCAGACGTGCTGGGTGATTTTGTCATCAGGCGGCACTACGAGTCTGCATATACGAACACCGGCGGGATGCTGGGCGACAAATGGCGCTTTGGGATAGAGGGCGGCGTCATGCTGTCCGAATCCGGAACCCATGCAAGGGTACAGATGGACGACCTCCACATGGAGAGTTTCACGTGTACTGACGGTGTGTGGGAGAGTGACCGCAGGGGCGACAGGTCGCTTGGCTTTGCACAGACCGATACGGGCTACAGCCTGAAATTCAGCAGTACGGGCGCCGTCTGGGAGTATGACGCGCAGGGCGGCCTTGTCCGCATGACGGACATACATGGAAACACGACCCGCATCACCCGCGTGGACGGCATGCCCGTAAGGCTTGAGACGGCATCGGGGCAGTGGGTGGAATTCCGGTACGAGCACGGGCGGCTTGCGACGCTTGCCGACAATGCCGGCAGGGAGGTAAGGTACACCTACCAGGGCAGGCTCCTGCACACGGTGGAGCTGCCCCACGGCGGCGCCATGTCCTATGAGTACACGCCCGAGGGCTGGCTGAAAAGACTCACCGACCTGAACGGAAGGTGGTACACGCAGAACCACTATGACCGCAGGGGGCGCGTCGTCCGGCAGGAGCTCGAGACCGGGGAGGAGTTCGTCATCTTCTACGACGACGCGGCAAGGCAGAACACCTTCCTCACCGGTTCGACCGGGGAGAACATCGTGTACAGCTACGGCAGGGAGAAGCTGCCGACGCAGGTGCTCTACCATGACGGCACGACGGAATGCTACCGCTACGACAGCGGACGTAATACCATATACGAGAAGGACAGGCTTGGCAGGGAGACCACGAGGCTGTATAATGAAACGGGGCAGCCCACGGAGGAGCACTTCCCGGACGGCTATGTGCGGTACACGGAATATGACGGCAGGGGGCTTGCCACGAGGATATACGACAATGCAGGGCGCGAGGTCACAAACACATACGATGAATGCGGGAACCTCGTGAAAAGCGGCAGGAGGATGGACGGAAACACCGTGCTGGAAACGGCATTTGACCATGACGCCATGGGGCGCATCACAAAGGTATGCCATGCGGACGGCAGCGTGGAGGAGTACCGCTACGACACGCCGTTCTCCGCGCCCTCGGAATACAGGGACGCCATGGGGAACGTGACGGCATATGAATATGACGCCACGGGCAGCATGACCACCATGCACGACCCCTGCGGCGGCACCACGCGCTACTGCCACAACGCCCTCGGCAACAGGATATCCGTGACGGACGCCGACGGCGGCACCACGCGCTACGTCTATGACGGCATGGCGAACCTCATAAGGGAAATCCGCCCCGAACAGTACGACGGCGCGCGGGACAGCGGGGAGGGGACGCAGTACGCCTACGACGCATGGCGGAACGTGAAAAGCATCCGCCATGCCGACGGCGGGCTGTACACCTGCACGCACGACTACACGGGCAGGCTGCTCTCCGAGAGAACCCCGGTGCAGAACGCCACGGGCGCACAGGGCACGCGCTACGAGTATGACGCGGACTTTAACCGCGTGAAGACCATTTATGCCGACGGCGGCGTCCTGCGGGAAAAGCATGACGCGTGCGGGAACGTCACCATGCGCATCCTCCCCGAGCAGTATGACGAAAAGACCGACGGCGGGGCGGGCTACAGTTATGGGTACGACAGCAGGGACAGGCTGGTGTCCGTCACAGGCCCCGACGGCGCCACAGAGCACAGGTACGTGTATGACCCTGCCGGAAACCTTATAAAGGACATCACGGCAAAGGGCTGCCTGACGGCGGACAGTGACGATGACCGCGTCGGGACGGTGTATACATATGACCTGACAGGGAACGTCACCTCCGTAAGGATACCCACGGACATCCGGGACGGCAGCGTGCGCTACCGCCTCACCACCTACGCCTATGACAAAATGGCGCGCTGCACGGAGGAAAAGAGGTACCTCGACTACCAGGACGCGGAAAGCCGGAAGGGGCGCGTCCATACCATAAATTATACGTATGATGCCGCAGGGCGGCTTACGGGCGTGGGCGACTCCACCGGGGCATGTGCGGAATACCGGTATGACGCCTGCGGCAGGCAGACCCTCGAGCGGATAAAAATTGACGGTAACACATGGAAGGAGAAGGGGCGCGAATACTCGCCGGCAGGGCGGTCCATCCGGATTACGGAGTCCGCCGACGAAAAGGGGTGCGGCAGGAAATACGCGACGACACGCATTGAATACGACAAAAACGGCAACCCCACGCGCATCACCACGCCGCTCGGGAACGAAATCCTGCGGGAGTACGACAGCATGGACAGGCTCACGTCGGAGACGCACAGGGAGAAGGGCGGCGCCATCCGCAACACCACGAGATACCAGTACGACATGGATGGAAACATTACCCGCGTGACGGCTGACAACGGTCATGCCACGACCCACATTTATGACCTGATGGACAGGCTCATCTCCACCGCGGACAGCGAGGGGGCGGAGGACAGGCGTGTCTACGACAGGAACGGACGGCTGATACGCTACATACCGCCGCAGGAGTATGCCGCATACGGCGAAAGTGCGTCGGGCTGGCAGTACGCCTATGACGCATACGGCAGGAACACGCAGACGCGCACGCCGGAGGGCAGCGTGGAATCCACGAGGAGGTACAATGCGTTCGGCGAGACGGAGCGCGAGGGGGACGGCACCGGGGGCGTAACCTTCACCCATGATTTTTCCGGACGCAGGACACATGCCGTGACGGACGGCGGCAGCACCCAGCAGTACGAGTACGACGCCATGGGAAGTATCACTGCCGTGACCGACGGAAACGGCAACTGCACCACATACAGGAATGACAGCTGGGGAAACGTGACCACCCTGACCCGCGCGGACGGCACGGAGGAACACTACGCCTATGACCATGCCGGGAACGTCACAGCCGCGACGGACGGGAACGGAAACACCATGACATACAGATACAACAGCATGAACCTGTTAAGCGAAAGGAAGGACGCGTCAGGCGCGCAGGAGCTTTTCCTCTACGACATGGAGGG
>CAJTTO010000004.1 GCA_910579275.1 uncultured Lachnospiraceae bacterium | reverse complement strand
GTACTATATGGAAAGTCAGAGAGTTTCTAAAAACTCTTTTGACCCCAACATCATGCTATGATTATAATATAAATAATTACAGTTTACGGAGAAAGCCATGAAAAGAAATATGAAAATAGGATACTCGGTTCTTTTATTGACCGTATTATTGTTTGGATGTCAAAAAAATACTCCCGCTCCTTTGGAGGAAGTGCAGGCTCCCGATTCTGATACGGTCAATTTGACTGTCTGGGGCGCGGAGGAGGATGAAGACTTGCTTCGCGAGATGATTGGCGGTTTTGAGCAGCAGTACCAAGGACAGGCAGATTTTCAGATTACTTACCAGCCGCAGAGCGAGAGCAGCTGCACCAATGCCTTGATGGCGGATTTGGAAAACGGTGCGGATGTGTTCGCATTTGCGGATGACCAGCTGAATACACTGGTGGCAGCCGGCGCGCTGGATCCGGTGCAAAATGCAGAGACGGTTCGCGCGTCAAATCTGCCGGAGGCGGTGCTTGCGGCGTCAGTCAACGACACGCTGTATGCTTTGCCGCTTACGGCGGATAACGGATATTTTCTCTACTATGACAAGCAGTATTTTGCGCAGGAGGATATCACGTCCTTGGACAGGATGCTTGACATTGCCGCGGAGAATGGCAAGAAAATTTCCATGGATTGGACTTCCGGATGGTATCTGTACGCGCTCTTTGGCAATACAGGGCTTACCGTCGGGCTAAATGATGACGGAATCACCAACTACTGTACTTGGAACAGTACGGACGGAAAGATAAAAGGAACGGACGTGGCGCAGGCCATGCTCGAAATAGCGGGGCATCCGGGCTTTATCAGCACGGATGATGCCGGATTTCTCGAGGGTGTCCGTGACGGCACAATCGTTGCAGGCGTCAACGGCGTATGGAATGCGGTCGCGGTGGAGGAAGTATGGGGCAGCGGATTTGGTGCGTCGAAGCTGCCGGAGTACGCATGCGGCGGGCAGCAGATTCAGATGGCATCCTTTTCCGGATATAAATTGATCGGGGTCAATGCTTACTCGGAAGAAAAAATATGGGCGGCAAGGCTTGCGGAGTGGATTACGAGCGAGGAAAACCAGAAACTGCGTTTTGCGCAGCGCGGTCAGGGACCGTCGAATATTGCCGCGGCATCTTCCAAGGAAGTGCAGGACTCCGCGGCAATCACAGCGTTGCTGGAGCAGTCGGAGTATTCCTGTGTACAGCGTATCGGGGCAATTACTGGGAGCCTGTCACGGCGTTTGCCACGGAGATTCTGGCAGGAAATCCGTCAGGGAAAGACCTTCAGGAGCAGCTTGACGCGATGGTTGAAGGAATTACGGCTCCGTAAGGAGCGCCTTAGAGACAAAAAAAGGAGTACCGGTTGTGATGAAAAATATCAGTTTAAAACATCGTTTAATCATTCCGATTGCCCTTCTGGGAATCGTGGCGGTTTTGTCCAATATTCTTTCCATCCTCAATATCCGTAATGTCAACACGAGCGCTTCCAATATTGCGGACAATTACATGGACGGGAAGGACATGCTGTCGGAAATATGTCAGTCTTCGATGAATATACATAAAATGGCGCTAAGCCACATCGTCGCCACGGACTATAAAACCATGACGACACTCATTGGACAGATTAAGCAGGAGGAAGCACTGCTGGATGGCAGACTGTCGGAATTCGAGCAGTACGTGATGCCCGAGGATGCGGCGCAATTTCAGACGCTGCTGTCGGATTACGATTCGTTTAAACATGCGCTTGTCTTTCTGGTATGTGCCAGCGCAAGCCATAAGACGCAGGACGCCTATGCCTACGCTAACGGGGATGTCGCCCTCTATGCGGAAGCCATGCAGACAGACATAGATGCGCTGAATGCATCCATCAGTGCGCAGACGCAGGAGGCACGCAGCCATCTGGCAGCAACCTATCTCGTATCCTTGGTGGCAGGGGCTGCCGCTGTACTGATATGTGTTCTGCTGGTGTTTGCGGATCTGAAGCTGATTACCAGATATGTGGTTATTCCGGTCAAGAGCATTCTCAAAACCATTAAGGAAAGCTCGGGGCGTATCAACCTGATGACGGGCGAGGTGCTCAAAAGGACGCGGGCTTCCAAAGCGAGTGCGTCTGATTTGTCCACGCTTGCGGAAGAGCTTTCCGCAATGATTCAGGACATGGCAAACAATGTGTCCGCCATCAACGACAATGCGGAGAATGTCAGAATGGATGCGCAGGACATGGCGGAGGAGTGCAGCGCCATCACGGAATACAGCACGCAGATGAATGCGCGCGCAGAAGATATGCAGCAGTCTGCCCAGAACAGTGCGCGGATTACCGGAGCCAAGGCGGAGGAAATACTGGTTTCCCTGAACGACGCGATTGCCAAAAGCAAAAGTGTGGATCAGATTAAAAACCTCACAGGCGAGATTCTTTCCATCGCGCAGCAGACACAGCTGATTGCCCTGAATGCCGCCGTGGAGGCTGCAAGGGCAGGGGAGGCGGGCGAAGGGTTTGCCGTTGTTGCCGGGGAAGTGCGTGATTTGGCTAATTCCAGCCAGAAAGCGGCAAACCGCATTCAGGAAGTAAACAGTGTGGTCACCGCCGCCGTATATAACTTATCGGACAACGCGCAGCAGCTGGTCGAGTATATGCGTGCGTCTGTGCTTGCTGAATTCGAAGGCTTTGTGCAGTCAGGAAGCCAGTATAAGGAGGATGCGGCCTACATCCGGCGGTCGATGGCAGAATTCCATGAACGCACGAACCGGCTGAAACATTCCATGTCGGGAATTGCGGAGTCTATTGGCACAATCACGAAGGCCATCAGCGAAGGCGCAAACGGCATTACCGGCGTTGCAGGCAATACCAGACAGCTTGCCGGCGACATGGAGGATATTGCGCAGCGCATGGGCGTTAATCAGGCGGTTGTAAAGGGGCTGGAAGAGGAGACCGTGGTATTTGACAATCTTTAAAATCAGGGAACGAATTTTTAACGGAAATGGTGTACTCGTGTATGGAGGCTGGTATGAATATTGGTATTTTTGATTCGGGCATTGGCGGCATGACGCTGCTCCATCAGGCAATGCTGATGATGCCGCGGGAAAAATTTATTTTTTATGCGGATACGGATCATGTGCCGTATGGGACAAAGAGCAGGGAGCAGGTCATATCGTATGTGGATGCGGTTATCCGGTTTATGGCAGAGCAGGACTGCAAGGCAGTCGTGATTGCGTGCAATACGGCAACCGCGGTTGCGGCGGAACAGATGCGTGCCAAATATGCCGACCTCCCGATTATAGGTATCGAGCCGGCGGTAAAGCCGGCAGTGGAGGAGAGTGACGGAAAACGCGTGATGGTCGTGGCAACGCCGCTCACCGTACACGAGAAAAAGCTGCAGAACCTTGTGGAGCGTGTCGATGACGCACATCTTGTCGATTTGCTCGAACTGCCCCGCCTTGTCGAGTTTGCGGAGCGCGGCGAGTTTGTCTCCGATGAGGTCACAAGGTACCTCAAAAACAAGCTTTCCGCGTATCCTTTGGAAAAATACGGGGAACTGGTGCTTGGATGCACGCACTTTAATTTTTTTAAGGACACATTTCAGAAACTGATGCCGTCGGGAACCCATATGATTGACGGAAGTCAGGGGACGGTGCGCCAGCTGATGCGGATTCTGGAAGCAAAAGGTGCACTTGCGGATAAAGAAGGAAATATGTGCCGGGACTGGGAACGGAATAAAAATGACATATGTGTCAGATATTTTGTGTCGGGCAGGGAGATATTGGACGCGGACAGACTCAACATGTTCAATGACCTCCATCAACGCCTCGAAAAAATGCGCTGTCTGTAAAGAAACAGACAGCGCATTGCGTTATTCCAGATTTAGTTTTTTGGTCAGCATGTGCAGGTTTATGAAATACATAATTACCGCGACAACGACGGAGAAGAACAGCGCCAGATCCATGGTCGGCGACATCAGCCCGAATGCGGTATATTCCTCATAATACATGTCTGCACGCATCAGCTTCGAATACATTGGTATTGAAGCAATGTAGCCAAGTATCTTGAGAATAAACTGTACGACAAAGTATGCTGCAATCGCGCCGATAATGCGGTGCTTGGTGTAGAGCTGCCCCAGTGACACGCAGCCTAAAATAGTCACAGTATTTGCAATGATGGCAATGATAAAATAGACCACCAGATACACTATATATGTGCCAAGGCTGATGCCGAGTTCGGTCTCAAATTCTGATAATGCGGAGGACAGTTCCTGAAAAAACAGTCTGCGCAAATCCGCGGTATCCGTTAAATATCCGTTGCTCTCTGCGATGGCGATTGACAGGATATGGTTTACGCCCACATTTGCAATGACAAGCAGACTGACCGCTACCGCCAGTATTAGAAAAAGGATAGCGGCAACAGAGGAGATAAGCTTGACATTGAGTATCTTCTGTGTAGAGACGGGTAGTGTGTGGGTCAAGTAGCCCTGATCCGTGTAACAGGTCTTGTAAAACCGGATTGCAATCGTTAACATGACGCCCAGTGAACAGCCGATGATTCCAAAATAGTAGAGAAAAATGGAAAGCATAAGCGCCATGACTGAGTACCAGGTAAGTGTTTCGTCAAATTTTGGATTAATCGTCACGATGACGCTGCAAGTCAGAACTGTTGTGCCGGCAAGCACAATCAGCATGATTAACATAGGGAAACGTAATCCCTTCCATTCGTATTTAAAAAGTTTTCCTAACATGCATATACCTCCCTGAAGTAAGTGTCTACCGACTTGCCCATCTGACTCCTGATTGCGTCAACCGACGTATACAGCATCAGAGATCCGTTTTTCATGAAAATCACGTCGTCAAGTATGTTTTCAATGTCCGATATCAGATGAGTCGACAAAAGAATCGTCGAACCCGGATTGTAGTTGGTGATAATTGTGCGAAGGATGTAATCCCTTGCGGCAGGGTCGACACCGGCAATCGGTTCGTCAAGGATATAAAGGTCTGCGTGCCTGCTCATGACAAGAATCAGCTGTACCTTTTCCTTGGTGCCCTTTGAGAGTGTCTTGAGACGTGCCTCTGTATTGATGCCAAGCGCGCCAAGCATCTGAAAGGCTTTCTCTGTTGAAAAGTCCTCGTAAAAATCTGCAAAATATCCCACCATCTGGCTGACTTTCATGCTGTTGTCAAGATAGGTGCGCTCAGGAAGATAGGAGATAACCTTCTTGGTGGCGGCACAGGGATTTAAACCGTTAATCAGGACATTGCCGCATGTCGGCGTCAGAAGCCCGTTAATCATTTTTATCAGTGTGGACTTTCCGCATCCGTTTGGTCCAAGCAGACCGATAATACGTCCCCGCGGGATAATCAGGTTCATGTGGAAAACCGACATGTAACTGCCCATTCCCGGGTATCGCTTGCAGAGGTCATTGAGCTGCAGAAGCGGTATGGCGGAAACAGACTCGCCTCCGTACATCTGGTCTTGCTGTGTGTAAGCGCTGCCGCTTTCTTTCTGTGTATAAAGCGGGGCACTGCTTTCCTGCTGCGGATAAGATGAAGGACTGACGGTCTGCTGCGGATAAGCCGATCCGCCTTCCTGCTGTGTAAGCGGAACAGGGTTGCTGTTCTGCTGTGGATAGACTGAAGCACTGTTGTCCTGCTGTGCTGCCATTGGATTTTCGTTGTTATTATTCACATTCGTTCCCTCCCTCAGGTATTTATTTTTCTGAAATAACACTGTTGATCAGCGCCATGATTTCCTGATCCGTGTAGCCAAGCTCCCGCATGTTTGCAAAGAAACTGCCAATCTGTGCCAGTGCAAGCTGCCGCTTGGCATTGTCAATCATCTGCATATCTTCCGTCACAACACGCCCGCTGTTGCGCAGCGTCACGATAAGGCCGCTGCGTTCGAGCTCGGTAAAGGCCCGCTGCATTGTGTTTGGGTTGACGCTTGCCTCCGCTGCCAAATCGCGCACGCTTGGCAGACGGGAGCCTGCTCTATAGATGCCGCATACGATGCGGACAAGTATTTTGTCATAGATCTGTGTATAAATCGGTCGGTCTGAACTCATTTCCCATGCCATCTTTATGCCTCCTTTTCTGTATTGTTTGATTAATACACTAATACAATAATACATTTTACAAAAGATGTCAATAGCTTTATTGATGATTCTTTGCTGCGGTAAATATTTTTTTATTCCCTTTTAATACGCACGGTTTCGTGCTACAATGAATTTCATGGATAATTTGGGAAAAATACTGAAAAATTATATAAATAACAATGAAATGATTCTGAGTGTGACAGCCAGCAATCCCCGCGACAAGGAAAAAATCCAAAAACTACGCATACGGCCTGTGCGCAAAAAGGAGGCGCTTTTATATCAGGCGGAGCGTTTTGTGGGGACAAAGGCATATCACCAGAACCTGCCGAAAGAAGAGCTGCCGTCCTATCTTGTCCGCGCGATGACGGAGGATTTCAGGCAGCTTGCGCTCGAGTCTGAGCGGCACAGGCTCACTGCGCTTGTGAGCAGGAAAGGAAAAGTGACCATAAAGGAAAAGGAAAAAACCGCCGCAGACGGGCAGGCAGACACAGGTGATTTTTCACACAACAGGCAGAAGCAGTACATTCTCCCGCAGGACGAGCCTGTTGCGTTTCTGGTGGAGCTTGGGGTACAGACACCTGACGGCAGAATTGTGCATGCAAAATACGACAAATTCCGCCAGATAAACCGATATCTCGAGTTTGTCAGGGATATTCTCCCGAATCTTCCGAAGGAAGAGGGCAGAACGCTCAATATTATCGACTTTGGGTGCGGAAAATCTTATCTGACATTTGCGCTGTATTATTATCTGAAGGTGATGAACGGATATGACATATGTGTCATTGGGCTTGACCTGAAAAAGGACGTTATCGAGAAATGTCAGGCGCTTGCGGATAAATTTGGATATGATGGGTTAAAATTTCTGGTAGGCGACATCAGCTCCTATGACGGCGTCGGACAGGTGGACATGGTGGTGACGCTCCACGCCTGCGATACGGCGACGGACTATGCGCTTGCAAAGGCAGTAAAGTGGAACGCGCGCGTTATTTTGTCCGTGCCGTGCTGCCAGCACGAACTAAACAGGCAGATGACGTGCGACGAGCTGGCTCCCGTGCTGCGTTACGGGCTGATTAAGGAGCGCATGGCGGCGCTGATTACAGACGCTGTCAGGGCAAATCTGCTGGAAACGCAGGGATATGACACACAGATACTGGAATTTATTGATATGGAACACACGCCCAAAAATATTTTAATCAGGGCGGTCAAAAGAAATCACATCAAATACCATGCAGGCACAAAAGCACAAGAGGAGCTGGCGTGGCTGAACGCGCTGCTGCACATCAGCCCCACTTTTCAGACACTACTTGATACGGAATAAGAATCAGTAGGAAAGAATGGAGATTGTGTATGAAAAAAGTTATCGGTAAACTGGCTGTCTGCATTGTGGTTTTCGTGATCACTCTTTTTGTGAGCAGCAGTATATATAATAAAGGAAACGAAGAACTGACCGCGAGCATGGAACAGGCAACCCTCCCGCTGGTGCACATCACGACAAAAGGGATTGCCTACAACTGTCTCCACGGGCTGAAGCAGGAGATGGACGGCAGCTTTTTCAGGGATACCATCACACCGCTTGAAGAGGGCAGGACACTCAACTTCGTGATAGACAAGTACGAAAATACCATCCGTTCGATCTACTTTGAAGTCAGAAGCATTGACGGGACGCGGCTGGTCGAGCGCACAAAGGTAAATGACTACAAGGAAGATGACAGCAGCATACAGGCGGCTGTCACCATCAAGGATTTGATTGAACCCGGCGTGGAGTACAACTGGATTCTGCTGGTCGAGTCGGAGAAGGAGACAATACGGTATTACACGCGTATCATTGACGGGGCGGGATACAATGCCTACGAGAAACTGGCTTTTGTGAAGGACTTCCACGAAAAGACATTCGACAAGGACAAAGCATCGGAGCTTGTCACCTACCTTGAGTCAAACTACAAGGGAGACAACACGACGCTTGCCCATGTGGATATCCATAGCAGCCTTAAACAGGTTACCTGGGCGGACTTGCAGGTCAGCCAGATTGGGGAGCCGCATTTTGTCATCAGCGAGATAGAGCTGCAGACGGCTTCCGTCAGGGTAGATTACAGGGTGCAGACCTTGGAGGGCAAAAGGCGCCATAACTATGATGTCGTGGAATTTTTCCGCATAAGGTACACGCCGGAGAGAATTTACCTTTTGGACTATGAGCGCACCATGAACCAGATATTTGACCCCGATTCCGATATTTACGGCGGCAATAAGATTATGCTTGGCATCAGGGACAGCGAGGTGGAGATGATGGAGAGCGACGGCGGGCTTAATCTTGCGTTTATCAATGCAAACCAGCTGTTCTGCTACCACGCTGCGGACAAAAAGATTGCGGGGCTTTTCAGCTTTTATGACGGGGATGATGAGCGGAGCAATTACAACAACCATGACATCAAGATACTGAACGTGGACGAGACGGGAAATGTCTGGTTTATGGTGTACGGATACATGAACCGCGGCAGGCATGAGGGAAGCATCGGCATCGAGGTGTGCGAGTACAACGGCATGCTCAACACGGTGGAGGAACTTATTTTTATCCCGTACAACAAATCCTACTTTACGCTCAAGACGGATATGGAACAGCTCTCTTTCATTAACAAAAACGGCGTGTTCTACATCTATCTGGACGGTTCCATTCTGGCAGTTGACCTGCTTAACAGGACGTGCGAGGAGATTGCGGGCAATCTGCAGCAGGGAAGCTTTCAGGTATCAAACACAAACAAGATGCTTGTCTGGCAGAATTCGCCGGATGCTTACGACTGCACGAAACTGATACTGATGAACCTCAACACAGGCAACAGGCAGGAGATACAGACTGAAAACCGCAATAGAATGCTGCCGCTTGGCTTTATCGGGGAGGACTTGATTTACGGCGTCGTGGCATACGACGATATCCGCATTGATTTTTCCGGTTCCGTCACGTTTCCCATGCACAGTGTCTACATTCAGGATGAACGCGGCGAGGTGCTTAAGACATACAGACAGGACGGAGTTTATGTGACCGATGCCGCAATTGCGGACAATCTGATTACGCTTACCAGAGTGGTGAAGGATGAACAGGGTGATTACAGCAGTACGACCGATGACCAGATTGTGAACAACCTTGTGGATGAGGGCGGCTACAATTCATCGGAGACGGTCGTCACGCAGTATTACGAGAAGATTGTGCAGCTTGTCCTGAAAAACGCGCTTGAGGTGAAAAAGCCAAAAAGCACAAAGCCGCTGCAGGCGCTGTTTGAGGGGACGCGGATTCTCGAGGTCACTGTGGAGAATCCGGTCAGCCGTTACTATGTATATGGAAAATACGGCATCGAGGCGACCTTCACCCATGAGTCGGACGCGATTAATCTGGCATACAGCATCAGCGGGACGGTCGTCAACCACAACGGCAGCTATATCTGGAAAAAGACGGCGCGCAGCACGAGAAACCAGATTATGGCAATTACCGGAAATGCGGTGAGCGAGGGCAGCTCCCAGCTGGCAGTGTGCCTTGAGACAATTCTTGAATTTTCCGGTTCCGTGAAAAAGGTGCAGCCGATGCTTGACAGGGGGAAGACAGTACGGCAGATACTGGAAGAAAATCTAACCGATGTGACAGCGCTTGACTTGAGCGGCGTAAGCCTTGACGCGGTTCTCTATTATGTCAATCAGGACATTCCGGTGCTGGTGTCGCTGGAAAATGACAGCGCCATGCTTGTAATCGGCTTTAACGAGCTTAACGTCGTGGTCATGAATCCGCAGACGGGGACGGTCTATAAGATAGGAATGAATGATGCCACAAATATGTTCCGCCAGAACGGAAATGCGTTTGTGACATACCTGAAGCAGTCTTAGGGATGAGCGTGTTATGGGCAACAGCTTTTCAGGAAGCTGAAAAGCCGAACCGTATAGAACGGCTTGTAAATGGGCAGTTGAAATGTTATACTTGTTTTATGGACTATTAACTTATACTGTCGGTCTTTTGACTGACAGTGTGAAATTCTTATGGACGGAGGTATTTCATGAAGAAAAAATTAACTCTCTGGGCAGCGTTGTGCATGGTGTTTGTATGCTTGATGTCTATGACTGCGGCTGCTGCAGGAACAGCAACAATCAGCCAGTGCGTCATCAGTGGCGGAAACCAGATAACAGTCGTTGCAGCCGCATCGGGCGTTGCGAGCGATGACGGCAACCTGTATCTGTTCGAGATGAAGCCATACCAGAATTCGATTGCCGGCAGGACGGATTTCTGCGCGGTGACACCGAATGCGCCGACAGTGACATTCGTGACATCACTCGATCAGGGCACGGCAAATTCAAAGCTTTTTTCAAAATTTGTTGTGGCAGCAGTGCAGGGCGGGGCATTCGTTCCGGTGAGTCAGGAGTACTACATTACAAATCCTGAAGTGCTCGCAGCACATACGGCGCCGAATCCTGTGACGACATCCATCAAGGGCATCACCGCCGACAACGCAGCCATGGCAGCGATTCCTGACCTTGGCGCGCAGCATGTAAGCTATGAGATGGCGATTGACAGGTTTTTCCAGCCGGGACCTGCTGTACCTTTCCAGTACAATGGAAAAACATACAATTTCCATCAGGGAGTTGTGGCAGAATACGACATGGTAATGACGCTTTTCGCATCACAGAAGGTTGAAGTTACCATGAACCTTGTGAATTATTATAACGCGGCGACTGCGCTTACTGTGAAGCCTTCCGGGCGTGTCGCGAAGTACAGGCACTATGCGTACAATACGGACGAGCAGCTCGGCGTGGAGTCTATCGAGGCGCTGATGGCGTTCCTTGCGCAGCGCTACAGCAACCCTGCGACAGGACTGATTTCCAACTGGATTATCGGCAATGAGGTAAACAACAACAATCCTTGGTATTTTGCAGGAAATTACAATGTGACAAACTTTGCGCTCGAGTATGAGAAAGCGTTCCGTATGTGCTATAACGCCATCAAGAGTCAGAACGCAAACGCGCGCGTGCTCACCTGTATCGACCAGAGATGGACATGGGAGGACGGTACGGCAAACCAATATGGAGCGAAAAAGTTTATTGACGCGTTTAACACGGATGTGGCTTCCCACGGAAATATCGACTGGGGTGTCGCATGGCATCCGCATCCGGTACCGCTCACGGCAGCAAGATTCTGGGATATGCCTGCAAACTACAAGTCGATGCACCTGATTGACCACACGGCCAATACCAGAATGATTAACCCGCAGAATATGGATGTGTTCACAGCCTATATGAGTCAGCCGTCTTTTCTGGCGCCAAACGGACAAGTACGCTATATCATCATTTCGGAGATTCTGTTTAACTCCATGACATCCGACGAGCAGACACAGGCGGCATCGTTTGCATATGCATACAAGCTTGCGGAGAAGAACCCGCTGATTAAGGGCTTTATCGTTCACAGGACAGTGGACAACATATATGAGAAGAATTCCGACAAGATTGCATGTGGTTTATACAACTGTGACGCCAACGGTCTTGCGACCACGCCAAAGCAGATGTACAATGTATTCAAGTATATCGACACACCACAGTCGGCAGCCTACACACAGTTTGCACTTCCCATTATCGGTGCGGCGAGCTGGCAGGCACTCGGAGTCAACCCATAACAAGTTCCTATAAAGTAAAAAATGTCATCCAAATGATGGCATTTTTTATTTTTTCTTTATTCTTTTTTAAGATAAAATTGAAACAATCACATTAATATCGTATAATAGGTGAAGAATAATAGTGCAGGCTGTCCGAATGGGGCTGCCGGCGAGCAGAATCTTCGCTGTGTGATTGATAGGATGCTTCATAACGATGAAAGCACGGAATCGCTTTGAGAAAGAATAGGGGGAATAAAAGTGAGGCTTAGGAATGTAACAGGTTCGCGGGAGGTCATTGCAGAGAGTCCTTTTGTGGTACATGAGCCTGCGTTGCAAAAAGGAAAATGGCATGAAATATTTGGAAATGAACGTCCGATACATATTGAAATTGGTATGGGGAAGGGGCGTTTTTTGATGGATTTGGCGGCTGCCAATCCGGATATGAATTATATTGGTATCGAAAAATACTCGACCGTGCTTCTGCGCGCGGTTCAGAAGATGGAGGAGCAGGCGCTTCCCAACGTTCGGTTTATCCGCATGGACGCGGAGGAGATCTGCGAGGTGTTTGGCAGGGAGGAGGTTGGGCGGATTTACCTGAACTTTTCCGATCCATGGCCGAAGGACAGGCATGCGAGGAGACGCCTTCCGTCAAGACAGTTTCTTGCCAGATATCAGGAGATTCTTGCGCGTGGCGGCACGATTGAATTTAAGACGGACAACATGGACTTGTTCGACTTCGCAGTTGCCGAGGTAGAGCCTGCGGGGTGGCGGATTGAGGCGATGACGAGGGACTTGCACCATGATGAAAAAATGATGCAGGGAAACATTATGACAGAGTATGAGGAGAAATTTTCTTCCATGGGAAATCCGATTTACAAATACATAATCTGCCAGGCTGCGAAAACAGGCTGCTGTTCAGACAGGGCGCAGGGCTGCACGGAGTGAACGGCAGCGCAAATTGAAAGAGGAGGTAAAGGAATATGTTTGTCTTATTTTTCCTGCTGTGGATTATCTTTAACGGGCGGATTACCATGGAAATCGTGCTGTTTGGACTGGCAGTATCGGCAGCGCTGTACTGGTTTATCTGCAAATTTATGGAATTTTCGCCAAAGAGGGAAATGATGTACCTCAAAAAGGGCGGTTACCTGATACAATATCTGTACTACCTGATAAAGGAAATCGTGATTGCGAACTTTGCGACAATGCGGTTGATTTGTACGTCGAACAGGGTGGTTGAGCCTGTGCTCGTGGAGTTTGAAACCCATTTTAAGAACGATACGTCAAGGTTTCTGCTGGCAAACTCCATCACGCTCACGCCGGGAACCATCACGGTCTCGATAGACGGGGACAAATTTCTTGTCCACTGTCTGGACAGGACGCTTGCCGAGGGCATGGATGCGTCCGTGTTTGTGAAACTGCTGGAAAAGATTGAAAAGTGATGGAGGATAAAGGATATGAATAGCGGAAATATGGCACTTGACGCAGCTTTTGACGTTGTCCTGACAGTGCTTCCGATTATACTGGCGCTGATGGTGTTTGCGTGTCTTGTCCGCGCAATTAAGGGACCAAAGATTGCGGACAGGATTGTGGCGGTGAACATGATGGGCACGCTTACGATGGTGATTATCGCCATACTTGCGGTAAAGATGAACGAGGGATATCTGGTGGATATCTGTATTATATATGCAATGATTTCTTTTTTGGCTGTGACGCTTCTGACCAAGGTATACATGGGCGTGTACGCGGAAAGCAAAAAGAAGGAAAAGGAGGGAGAACAGCATGATAGTACTACAGTGGATTAGGTTTCTTGCGGGAATCAGTATGCTGCTCTGCGGGTTGACAGTGTTTGCAATTGAACTGTTCGGCGTGTTTAAGTTCAACTATGTCCTCAACAGGATGCACGCTGCCGCCATGGGCGATACGCTTGGGATAGCGCTGTCCATGATTGGTCTGATGATATTGTCCGGATTCAATTTTACTTCATTAAAAATGCTGCTTGTCATTGTATTTTTGTGGTTTGCCTCGCCGGTGGCTTCCCATATGCTTGCGCGATTTGAGGTGGCGACGAACGAAGAACTGGACAAGAATGTCGCGATACAGAAGAAGGAGGACGAGGTATGAAAGTCTTTCAGATTGTGCTTTTTATATTTTTAATCGTGTGTGCGATTTCAGTCAGCTTTTCCAAAAATCTGCTGAATTCAATTATAATATTTATGTCTTACAGCTTGATAATGTCCATTATCTGGATTCTTCTGGAATCGCCCGACCTTGCCATCACGGAGGCCGCAGTGGGCGCGGGAATTACGAGTATTCTGTTTTTCGTGACGCTCAAGAAGATTCATGCAATCGTGGCGGTTGAGCATGATGAAGAAAAAGCGGACCATCACAGGCACGACAAGAAGGGGGGAGCAAAATGAGCCGACTGTTATCTGAGCAGGAATACCGCAAGACCAAGGCGTTTAAGGTAAAGCGCTGGTACTGCGGCGAGAAGGATCCCTATATAGGGAGGGTGGAGCTAAGACCCCAGAAGCCTTTTGAGGAGGATGTCAACACACAGAAAAAGCGCATCCACGACGAGGCGATTTTACAGAGAAACATTTATGACATTGAGCACAACAGGAAGCTGATGCTGTTCTCAAAATTTTACAAGGTCATTTCGGTGCTCTTTGTTTTTACGTTAATCGGAATCCTGCTGTATATGGTATCGTACCTGCCGCCGGTCGGAAATGCGGCAAATCCTGACAACAACGAGGTGGCGACCAAGTATATTGAGGATGCGATGAAGGACACGGGCGCGGTCAATATTGTGACGGGCATGATTTTGGACTATCGTGCGTTTGATACGCTCGGGGAGTCCAATGTCCTGTTTATTGCGACATGTACGGTTTTGATTCTGCTGCGCGTTGACAGTAGGTCAAAGAAAAGGGAGGAGGAGGAGAACGACCGCCTCTACGAGCCAAAAAATGACATTATCCTTCAGAAAGTGGCATTTTTCCTTGTGCCGATGATTATCATTTTTGGCATTTATGTCATATTAAACGGGCATCTGTCACCGGGCGGCGGCTTTTCGGGCGGCGCGATTATCGGCTCGGGACTGATTCTGTACGTCAACGCGTTTGGCTTTCAAAAGATTGAACGGTTTTTTACGCAGAGAACATACAAGTGGATTTGCTTTGTGGCGCTGTTGTTTTACTGCCTTGCCAAGACATATTCCTTCTACTGCGGCGCGCATCATCTTGAGACAGGAATCCCCCTTGGAACGCCTGGGGACATCCTAAGCTCGGGACTGATTCTTCCGTTAAATATCTGCGTTGGCATGGTTGTTGCGTGTACAATGTATGCATTTTACGCCATGTTCCGAAAAGGAGGCTTCTAGTATGGGTGGAAATTTGCTTGCAAACTATGGGGAGGCTGTCGCCATGATTCTGTTCGGCATCGGTTTTTCCAACCTTTTGCTGCAGAAAAATTTAATCAAGAAAATTATCGGGCTCAACATCATGGACACGGCGACATACTTGTTCCTTGCGGAAAAGGGCTATATCGCGGGCAGGGCTGCGCCGATTGTGGTGGACAATGTGACGAGTGTGGAGGCATACATCAATCCGGTGCCAAGCGGCCTGGTGCTGACGGGCATCGTGGTGTCGGTGTCTGTCACTGCGCTGATGCTTTCCCTTACCATCCGGCTGTATCGCAGATACCATACGCTGGATATGGATGAAATTTCGACCATGCTGAAAAAGGAGGATCAGTAGGATGGAGTTTATACGCAATTTTCCGTTTTTCAGCATTCTGCTGTCGCTAGGCTCCGGCGTGCTGACTTCGATTATGAACAGGAAGGTGGCACGGTTCTGGAATACGTTTGTCCTTCTTGCGGTCACTGTGATGTCCGCGGTTCTTTTTGTTTATATGCTTGGCGTGGGAGAACCATATACGTTTATGATGGGGCACTTTCCCGCACCGTGGGGCAATGAAATCCGTGCCGGCGTGCTTGAGGCGGGCATGGCTTTGTTTTTCTGTATTGTGATGCTGCTTTCGATGAAAGGCGGCGAGGAACATATTGACAGGGAAATCGAGGACACGAAGGCGAATCTGTATTATATCATGATAAACCTGCTGTTGAGTTCCCTGCTGGCATTGATTTACACGAACGACCTCTTTACAGCTTATGTTTTTGTGGAAATCAATACCATCAGCGCGTGCGGCCTGATTATGATTCGCCAGAGCGGGCGCACGATAGAAGCGGCGACGCGCTACATGATTATGAGCTCCCTTGGCTCCGGTCTTTTGCTGATGGGGCTCTGTGTCCTGTATGACATTACGGGACATCTGCTGATGAGCAATATCAAGCAGAGCATTGCCTATGTGTATGCGCAGGGAATTTACAACATTCCCCTTGTGGCGTCGATTGGCATGATATGCGTCGGGCTTGCCATCAAAAGTGCGCTCTATCCGTTCCACACATGGCTGCCGGATGCGTATGGGTATTCAACGGTGTCAAGCGCGGCAATTTTGTCAAGCCTTGTGTCAAAGGGATATATTTTTCTGCTGATTAAGATTTTCTTCCGCGTGGTCGGATTTGACATTATTGTCGATTCGAAAATTGTCAATATCTTGTTTGTATTCGGACTTCTGGGCATGATTATGGGCTCTGTCAACGCGATTATGGAGAATGACATCCGGCGCATGGTTGCCTTTTCTTCGGTGGCGCAGATTGGCTACATCTATATGGGTCTGGGGCTTGGGACAACGTTCGGCATTGTGGCAAGCATCTTCCATGTTCTGTCGCACGCATCCACGAAGTCGCTGCTGTTTGTCGCGGCGGCGGGGCTTACGGACGCATCGGGGGGAAGCAAGCGGTTTGAGGATCTGACGGGCAGCGGCTACCGCAACCCGATGGCGGGAATTGCCTTTACAATGGGCGCCTGCTCGATGGTCGGCATTCCGCTGTTTTCGGGATTTATCAGCAAGATGCTTTTCGCGGAGGCGGCTGTGCAGAACAGTCTTTCCAAGATGCTGCCCACGTTAATCTGTCTGGCAATCAGCACCGTGCTCAACGCGATTTACTTTATGAAGACAGTCATACGCCTTTATACGCCTAAGAGCAGAAATGTGAAGAAGACAGAGGCGGGCGAGGCCGCGATTGTCAGCTTCAGGGAGCATCCCCTGTACAATTTTACCCTGATACTGATGATTGCGCTGAATGTGCTGCTCGGCTGCTGCTCACAGCCGATTGCGGACTGGATTATAAGCGGAATTGGTATGTTTGGATAGGAATGGGGGAGTGAAATGAATTACATGATTTTATTGCCGGTTGTCCTGCCTGTCATCGTAGGATTCGTGCTGCTGTTTTTGCATGAGGGCGTATTTCGGGACAGGAAGACCCTCTTAAAAGTGACAGGTGTGTCATTTGTAGTGTCCGCGGCGCTGGCTGTCTATGCGATAAGCGGCGCGGCAGGGGACAGGCTGATACTGTTTCGCCTTGTGGACAACATACCTGTATATTTTGCGATTGACGACCTCGGCAGACTTTTTGCGGGAATTGTCGTTGCAGTGTTTCTGCTTGCGGGATTTTTTTCCTTTGGATATATGTCGCATGAAAAAAATGAAAAGCGTTATTACAGCTTTTACCTGATTACGTTCGGCGTGCTGATGGGGCTTTGCTTTTCGGGAAATTTGGTCACGCTGTACCTGTTTTATGAGCTTATGACACTGGCGTCCATGCCGCTTGTCATCCACAACGGCTCAAAGGAGGCTGTCATGGCAGCGCTGAAATATATGTTTTACTCGTTCTGCGGCGCGTATATGGCATTGTTCGGGATTTATTTTCTGTACAAGTATGCCGGCGCTCCCGACCCGCTGCGCAGTTTTGGCGGAATGTGGGATTACGCGGAGCTGATGGGTTTTGTGCCGGGCGGTTCGCTGGATATGGCGGCTGTTGCGGAGTCGGGAAACACGACCCTTTGTCTGACGGCAGTATTTCTGATGCTTGTCGGTTTCGGCGTGAAGGCCGGGTGCTTTCCGCTCCACGCGTGGCTTCCGACGGCGCACCCTGTTGCGCCTGCGCCCGCGTCCGCGTTCTTGTCGGGTATTATCGTAAAGGGAGGAATTCTTGCCGTTATCAGAACGGTGTATTACTGCGTAGGCACGGATTTTCTGCGCGGGACATGGGTGCAGACAGTGTGGTGCATTCTTGCTGTGATAACGCTTTTGATGGGCTCGTCGCTTGCCTTTAAGGAAAAGATTCTGAAAAAAAGACTTGCGTACTCGACCGTGTCGAACCTCTCGTATATCCTGCTTGGGCTTTCCATGATGAATGCGGCTGCATTTACCGGAAGCCTGCTGCATGTGGTGTTCCACGCCCTGATTAAGAGCGGGCTGTTTCTGTTCGCCGGTGCGCTGATATTCGGCACGGGCAGGGTAAAGGTGAAAGAATTCGCAGGTCTTGGAAAAAAGATGCCCGTTCTGTTCTGGAGCTATACGATTTGTTCCCTTGGACTGATTGGCATACCGCCGACAAGCGGCATTATCAGCAAATGGTATCTGGCTGCGGGCTGTCTTGAGAGCGGGATTGCCGGACTTTCATGGATTGGTCCGGTGGCGCTTCTGGTTTCGGCGCTTCTGACAGCGGGATATCTGCTTCCGCTCGCCGTCAACGGATTTCTAAAAGCCCCGCTGGACGAAAAGGAGCTTGACAAGTACAGGGAGCCGGCTCCTTGTATGCTGGTTCCGGTTGTGGTACTTGCGGCTGCGACGCTGCTGCTTGGCGTGTTTCCGACACCGTTGATGGAATTTGTGGGCGGCATTGCCGCCGCACTGAAATAAAGGGGGGGCGATTGTTCATGATACTGGGTTTAATGCTGACTGTGATACTGCTTCCCTTTGCAGGGGGCGTGCTGCTGCAGCTGATAAAATTTAAGGAGAAACGGAGCAAGCAGTGTTTTATTTTCGCGTATGTTCTTATCAATACGCTGCTTACCTATATCCTGCTGGCGCAGGGACCGACGGATATTATACGGATTATCAATTTTGCAGGTGCGAAGCTTAATTTCTCACTGAAGATAGACGGCATGGGCATTGTGTTTGGCGGGCTTGTCGCGACGCTCTGGCCGCTTGCAACGCTCTACTCGTTTCCGTATATGGAACATGAACACAATGGGCGTGTGCATGAAAATATTTTTTATCTGTTCTATACGGCGACATACGGCGTGACACTGGGAATCGCCATGTCGGGAAACATGCTTACGATGTACTGTTTTTATGAGCTTTTGACGCTGGTGACGGTGCCGCTTGTCATGAATACGCTGACGCGCGAGGCGGTGCTTGCGAGCCGGAAATATTTTTACTATTCGCTCGGCGGCGCGGCGTTTGCGTTTATCGGACTTATTTTCCTGATTGTGTACGGGGACAGTCTCTCCTTTATTTTTGGCGGGGTGCTGACACCCAATGCGATGCAGGACAAGAAAAATTTGCTGTTGTTCATCTATGTGCTTGCCTTTATGGGATTTGGCGTGAAAGCGGCAATCTGCCCGTTTAACGCGTGGCTGCCGCAGGCGGGCGTGGCACCGACTCCGGTTACGGCACTGCTCCACGCGGTTGCTGTCGTAAAGTCAGGAGCGTTTGCGATTATGCGGCTTACCTATTACAGCTTTGGCGTGGATTTCCTGCGCGGCACATGGGCGCAGTATCTGCTGATGTGCGTTGTCATCTTTACGATTGTGTACGGCTGCAGCATGGCGGTGAAAGAGACGCATATCAAAAGGCGGCTTGCCTTTTCGACGATATCGAATCTTTCCTATATCCTGTTTGGCGTCCTGATTATGACGCCGCTTGGCTTGGTCGGCGCTCTGTGCCACATGGTTTTTCACGGCGTGATGAAAATTTGTTCATTTTTCTGCGCCGGTGCAATGATTACGCAGGCACATGCGAATTTTGTGCACGAGATAGACGGCATGGCAAGAAGGATGCCGAAAATCTTCGGTATATATACGGTGTCGGCGTTTGCGCTGATGGGTGTGCCGGGGCTTTGCGGATTTGTGTCAAAATGGCACCTTGCAAAAGCAGCGTTTGAGAGCGGCAGTCCGCTTGCGGTTGCCGGCGTCGGCGGCTTGCTTATCTCCGCACTTTTGACGGCAATTTATATGCTTAGCATTGTGATAAGGGCGTATTTTCCCGGAGACCAGTTTGACTATGGGAAGCTGCATGACGACATTCATGATCCGGACTGGCGGATGCTTCTGCCGCTCTTTCTGTTTGTGGGGGCGATGTTTGTGATTGGTGTGCACAGTGCGCCGCTTGTCGACTTCTTTACAAGCGTGGCTGGCGGTATGTTATAGGAAGGGGGAATGGGTGATGAATGGTATTATTTTTGCAGTGCTCTTTCCGTTTGCGGCAGCTGTCCTGTGCTGGTTTTTGTTTCGGAACCGAAAGGGGAAGAATGACATTGCGGCTGTCACAATGCTTTTGGTGAGCGCTGTGGAGACAGCGGCGGTGACGGTTCCCCTGCTGAAAAATATAACAGGCACGCAGTTTGACATGGTTACGATAGCGGGTGTGGGCGGTCTTGGGCTTCATTTCATGTATTCCGGTTTTCGGGGTGTCTTTGGGGTGCTCACCGCACTTGCGTGGTTTGTCACGTTCTTATTTTCCAAGGAATATATGGCAGGTGACGAGAAGGTGGTTCGGTATGACTTCTTTAATCTGCTAACGCTCGGCGCGACGATGGGGATTTTTTACGCGGCAGACTTTTTTACGCTGTTCTTTTTCTTTGAGATGATGTCGTTCACATCCTTTATGTGGGTGGCGCACAGACAGACGAAGGAGTCCGCCTACGCGGCGGGCACATACCTTGGCATTGCGATAGCGGGCGGTATGGCGATTCTGATGGGACTATTTATCGTGTACAGCAGGATTGGGACACTCTATTTCGGCAAAGTGTGCTGGGAGACTGTCTCCCTGATCAGCGTGGGGGCGGATCCCACATGGCTTTATGTGGCGGCGGTCTGTATGTTTGCGGGATTTGGCGCAAAGGCGGGTGCTTTTCCGGTGCATGTATGGCTGCCGGATTCCTACACGCAGGCGCCTGCTCCGGCGACGGCGCTGCTGTCGGCGGTTCTCAGCAAAACCGGTGTGTTCGGCTTGATGCTGGTGTCGCTGGAGCTGCTGCCGCTTCAGGGAAGCTGGGGTGTGTTTCTTCTGGTAATCGGTGTGATTACGATGGCTGCCGGCGGAATCCGCGGCGTTATGAGCTGCAATTTCAAGACGACGCTTGCATTTTCATCCATGTCACAGATTGGCTTTGTGCTGACAGGCGTAGGTATGCAGGTGCTTCTGGCGGAGATGGCTGCCGGATTCTATGGTGACACAGAGCGTTTTGAGGAGGCTGTCGGGGTGTTTGGCATGGCGGTGAACGGCACGTTTATCCATATGGTCAACCATGCACTGGTCAAACTTGTGCTGTTTATGACCGCAGGCATTGTCCTTGCGCAGGCAGGAGGCTATGAGCTGAACAAAGTGCGCGGATTCGGGCGCAAAAAGCCGTTTCTGCTGGTGACATTTCTGCTGGCGGCGGCAGGCGTAGGCGGTATTCCGATATTAAACGGCTATATCAGCAAGACGCTTCTGCATGAGAGCATTGTGGAGTATACAAGCCTTATGGGGGACGCAGCGGCGCTTACCGGATTTATGAAAGCCGTGGAGGGACTGTTTCTGTTTTCGGGGGGGCTGACGGTTGCGTATATGACGAAGCTCTTTGTGGCGCTGTTTGTCGAGAAGAATACGGACAGCGCACTTCAGCGAAAATACGAGGAGCAGAAACAATATGCCTCGGTTTTTACGAAGGCTGCCATAGGGCTGTGTGCGCTGCCGATACCGTTTATCGGACTTTTGCCGGAGCTGACGGCGGAGCGCGTCGCCGCGTATGGATTTGTCCGCTCGGATGTGGAGGCATGGTATTATAAACATGTTAATGTCCACTATTTTTCACCGAAGAGCCTCTTTGGCGCCGTAATTTCTATTGGCGTGGGCGCGGCAGTTTATTATCTGGTTGTGCGTCTTTGGATGCTTCGCAGAAAGGATGAGGGATATCAGGAGGTTTTTCCTGCTTGGTTCAACATGGAAAAGTATTTGTATCGGGCAGTCTTTTACACAGCGCTTCCGTTTGTGCTGGGGATTATTTCACGGATTTTGGACAGCATTGTGGATATCTTTGTGGTTTTACTGCGCAGGACGGTGTACTGCGACAGGGCGCTTCCGTATGAGCTGCCCGAGGGAAACCGCGTGACACACCGCATTGGGTGCACGCTGGAGCGGATGCGCATGATTTACTGTGTGATTGCCAGAAAAGAGTACGAGCCAAAACACTACGAGCATAGACTCGCAATCAAGAGTACGGATTTCTTTGAGAATTTCCGCATTATAGAACGCAGTCTTTCCTTCGGACTGTTTATGTTCTGCGTGGGACTTGGACTGACGATGATTTATCTGCTGATGGTGAATTAAGGACTGTTAATAAATTGCTCATGACAATTACTTGTCACAAGTAATTCCTTAACAGTTCCTAAGAAAAGACGACATTCCTTAACGATAGCTTGTAAAAAATATTCGGGTAGCGATAGAAAGAGGGAGGAGCATGGGAAAATGGCGAGAACGGTTGCAATCGGGTATCAGAATTATCAGGAATTAATTGAGCGCAATGCATTTTACATTGACAAGACTCTTTTTATCAAGGAATGGTGGGAGAATATTGACAAAGTGACACTCATTACCCGCCCGAGACGTTTTGGGAAAACGTTGAATATGAGCATGGTGGAACAGTTTTTTTCCGTGGATTATGCGGGGCAGGGCAGGCTGTTTGAGCGGATGAAAATCTGGAAAGAGGAAAAGTACCGACAGATACAGGGAACATATCCTGTGATTAGTCTGTCATTTGCACCTGTAAAATCAATGAAAAATTTTGCGGATACGCGTCATCTGCTGTGCAGGCTGATTTATGAGCAGTATAACAAGTACCGTTTCCTGCTTGATGTGGACGGGCTGATGGACGAAAAAGAGAAAGCGCTTTTTTGCGCGGTGTCGCGCGATATGGATGAGGATATCGCCGCGATGTCGCTCAATATGCTTTCGAAACTGCTGATGAAGCAGTATGGGAAGAAAGTGATTATTCTGCTAGACGAGTATGACACACCGATGCAGGAAGCGTATGTAAACGGGTATTGGGATGCGCTTGTGGCTTTTATAACAAATTTGTTCCACCTGACTTTTAAGACAAATGACTGCCTTGAACGGGCTATTTTAACAGGTATTACGCGGGTCAGTAAAGAGAGTATTTTTTCAGATTTAAATAATCTTGAGGTGGTGACAACCACACAAAATAAATACGAAGACACTTTTGGATTTACGCAGGAGGAGGTGTCAGAAGCCTTGAAAGAGTTTGGGCTGTCTGACATGGAGGAAGGTGTCAGGGATTGGTATGACGGATTTACTTTTGGCAACAAGTCAGATCTATATAATCCCTGGTCCATTATTCATTTTCTGGACAAAAAAAGGTTTTCGACGTACTGGGTAAACACGAGCTCTAATAATCTTGTCAGCAAGCTAATCTGTGAGGGCAGCGCAGATGTGAAGGTGACAATGGAGGACTTGTTAAACGGCGGTACACTTCGCACGAATATTGATGAACAGATTGTGTTCAGCCAGCTGGATTACAGCGAGAACGCAATCTGGAGCCTGCTGCTTGCGAGCGGGTATCTGAAGGTGGAAAAGCATCTCTTTGACGTGGAGAGCGGAAAAGAAATGTATGACTTGAAACTGACGAACAAGGAAGTGCGGTTGATGTTTCAGAATATGATAGAGGGATGGTTCAAGGACTATTCGCCGGCGTACAATGACTTTGTCAAGGCATTGCTGCAGGGTGACATTGACGCCATGAATGAATATATGAATATTGTCGCACGCGATACGTTTAGCAATTTTGACACAGGCAGACACGCTTCCGAAAAATATCAGCCGGAACGATTTTATCATGGCTTTGTGCTTGGGCTGCTAGTGGACTTGTCGGATAGATATGTAATTACATCGAACCGTGAGATCGGTTTCGGGCGTTATGACGTGATGCTGGAGCCGCGGAAGGGAAACGAAAAGGATGATGCGGTTATTATTGAATTTAAGGTGCATCGTTTCCGGAGAGAGAAGGACTTGGAGGAGACCGTGAAGGCAGCGCTTGCACAGATCGATTCGAAGGGATATGCAGCTGAACTGATTTCCAGAGGTGTTTCTCCGGAACGCATCCGAAAGTACGGCTTTGCCTTTGAGGGGAAGGATGTGCTGATCGGGACGCCGGAAATAGATTGATGATACAGAGCAGGGGATATAGGAATATGTACCCTGCTTTTTCATGCGTTCAGAAAACTATTTGACTGAAAGCTGCATACATTTTATGGATGTCTTTTTCTTAAAAACATATGCTGGAATAAGCCATCTCTTCTTATGGTATCGACATAGCATGTTATGCTTCTTAAAAACGAATGCAGGGAGAAGACTGTCACTTTAAAAAAAATGTTGACATATATAGATAATCTATATATAATGGGGATAGACATATATAGATTATCTATATAGATACCTGTTAATCATAACATTTAAGAAGAAATGGTTTAGCGCTGTATTTACAGGGACGCGTGCAGCCGCAGTACGTGGCTTTCGCAGCACGAAGCGTTTGCATGGCTTGACGCGGAACCGTTATTTTGGAAAGGAAATGATGCAAATGGCAATTGAAAAGTCACTGGTTTCGGGAAGTACCTCCATGTTGATTCTCCGGTTATTGGAGGACAGGGATATGTACGGCTATGAAATGATTGAGACACTGGAAGAGAAATCAAAAAATGTGTTTACGCTGAAAGCGGGAACGCTTTATCCGCTGCTCCATTCTCTGGAGGAGAAGCATTATCTGACTTCCTATGAAAAGGAAGCCGGCGGAAAATTGCGCAAGTATTACAGCATTACAAGGAATGGCAAGAAGTATTTGAAATCAAAGAAAGAAGAGTGGCAGACGTATCAGACAGCAGTTTTGGATGTGCTCTGTGTCATGGCATAAAGGAGGGACACGCAAATGAATGAATTTATAAAAACCCTGACAGAGCAGATACGGTGTGTGAAAGCGCGCGAAGGGGTGGCGCGCGAGGTGTCAGACCACATTTTGGATCAGGCAGCCGCGTATGAGGAATCCGGCATGGAACATGACAAGGCAGTTGAGATGGCAGTGCATGAAATGGGGGATCCTGTGGAAATCGGCGTGTCGCTTGACAGGATACACCGCCCGCAGACGAACTGGAAGCTGTTGTTGATTACCTTTGTGCTGACGATGGCAGGTCTGCTTGTGATGTACAGTATTTACGGGCTTTCCACGATTGTGAGCAGGCAGTGTGTTTTCACGGCGGCAGGTCTGGCTGTGATACTTGCGGTCAATTTTATTGACTACAGTGTGATTGGCCGTTTCGGATATTTGGCATATATATTGATGACCGCTGTTTTTTTTATCGGGCAGCATACCCTTCAGAGCGTGAATGGCAGAGTGCCCGCGCTGGCAATTCTGGTATATCTGTATGCACCTGTATTTGCGGGCATTTTGTATCGTATGCGAGGCGGCAGTTACGGGGCAGTGATAAAGGGGATTGGACTGATATTTCTGACAAGCTACTTGTGTGTCAAATTTGGAAGCAGCGCAGTCATAGGACTGAATATGTTTCTCGTTCTGCTGATTCTGCTGTTTGTGGCTGTGAGAAAAAACATGTTTCAGGTAAAACGCAAGACTGCCACTTGCCTGACCGTTTTGGCGGGGATGCTGCCGTTTTTTATGCTGTTCCTGACACTGCTGGTTCCGGGGGGCGGATTCCGCAAAGAGCGTATCCTTGCTTTTTTTCACCGGAAGGAATACAGGCAGACAGTGGGATATGTTTACGGCGCAATTGATGCGATTCTCGGAAATTTGCGCGTCGTCGGGCAGGGAAATGAGACCGTATATACCGCTTCTGAAGTCGTTGAGGGAAATAATCTGATATTGCTGCGGCTGATGCACCAGTACGGCCTGATTACCGGAATTGTCCTGCTTTTGCTGTTTGCTGTCTTTGCAGTGGGTGTCATGAAGATTGTACAGAGCCAGAAAAACCAGCTCGGTATGCTGGTGTCGGCTTCCTGCTTCCTTGTCTTTGTCGTGAACTGCTTTGAGGGGATTCTCGTGAATCTTGGGCTTTGCCCGATGACCTCGGTTACCATACCGTTCATCACGTTTGGCGGCAGTGCTGCGCTTGTGTACTCTGTGCTAATCGGACTGATTTTAAGTGTCCACCGCTATGAAAAAATAATTTCTCCGGCAGCCCGAATACAGCGCCCCAGATGGCATCTGCGCGTAAATCTGGAAAAAGACAGCGGTTCGGATCAGGATTATACACTGGCTGCAAAGTCCGTGAAATAACGAATAGGCAGAGATGCATCAAGCCATGGCACATGGCTTTGACACCAACGAAGTGGTTATGCATGGCTTGATGCCTGTAACAGGAAGCCGAAGGCTGAACTGTTACAGAAAAAGAGCAAGAATCGCGCAGAATTCTTGACAAATCGGGTAAATCATGCTTATAATGAAAAAAGCATTGCAACAAGCAGTGCGATGCTTTTATTTCATGATATAGAAAGACAATGACGGAGACAGTAAGCAGTTTCAGAAAATCACAGAGAGCCGGGGCAGGTGTGAGCCGGCATGAGTATGGGATTGTCGAACATCACTCCTGAGTTTCGGTCTGAAATGTCTGGTTTGGGATGGCTTACCGCGGTACATGCAGGATATGACCTGCCACAGGAGGTGTACACGGTCGGACAAAGTAGGCGCTGACGTATTTCCTACGTTACAGGGGACGTGTATAAAAGTTTCGGGTCTTTTTGACATGTCGTGTTCAGGCAAAAGCACGCGAGACGGAGTACGATGTAATTAGGTGGTATAACGATTGTAAGGCTCTCGTCCTATTTACAGGATGAAGAGCCTTTTTACATTTCATTATTTTTTGGAAGGAGGCTGCGATGGATGTTATCTCAGAGATTTTTGATATGATTGGTGATATTTTGGAACTGGTTATCACGCAGTTCATAAAACGGAAAGAAGCAAAGGAAAACAAGCAGGACAATAAAAATGAGAGGAGTAAGGAAAAACAATGTACAACAAAGTAGACACCAACCTGAACTTTGTGGACAGGGAAAAAAATGTAGAGAAATTCTGGAAGGACAATGACATTTTCAGGAAAAGCATGGACAGCCGTAAGGAGGGGGAGACCTATACCTTTTATGACGGACCGCCGACGGCAAACGGCAAGCCGCACATCGGCCATGTGCTGACGCGCGTCATCAAGGACATGATTCCGCGCTACCGCACCATGAAGGGGTACATGGTGCCGAGAAAGGCAGGATGGGACACGCACGGACTTCCTGTGGAGCTTGAGGTAGAGAAGCTTTTGGGCTTGAACGGCAAAGACCAGATTGAGGAGTACGGCATGGAGCCGTTTATCAAGAAGTGCAAGGAGTCTGTCTGGAAATACAAGGGCATGTGGGAGGATTTCTCAGGAACCGTTGGCTTCTGGGCGGATATGGACGACCCCTATGTGACGTATGACGACAATTTCATCGAGTCCGAATGGTGGGCGCTGAAAGAAATCTGGGACAAAAAATTATTGTATAAAGGCTTCAAGATTGTGCCGTACTGCCCGCGCTGTGGAACGCCTTTGTCCTCGCAGGAGGTGGCGCAGGGCTATAAGACCGTAAAGGAGCGCTCTGCGGTTGTGCGCTTTCAGGTGGTTGGCGAGGACGCTTATTTCCTCGCGTGGACGACAACGCCATGGACACTTCCGTCCAATGTGGCGCTCTGCGTAAATCCTGATGAGACATACTGTAAGGTAAAGGCAGCGGACGGCTGCACTTACTATATGGCGGAAGCGCTGCTCGACAAGGTGCTCGGTAAACTGGCGGAAAATGAGGGCGACAAGGCGTATGAGGTGCTGGAAACCTACAAGGGTACGGATTTAGAGTACAAGGCGTATGTACCGCTGTTTGACTTTGCGGCAGGCATCATTGAAAAGCAGCACAAAAAGGCGCATTTTATCACTTGTGACACATATGTCACAATGACAGACGGTACCGGCATCGTACACATTGCCCCTGCGTTTGGTGAGGACGATGCTAATGTCGGCAGAAAGTATGAGCTGCCGTTTGTACAGCTTGTCAACGGAAAGGGCGAGATGACAGAGGAGACCTCCTACGCGGGCGTTTTCGTGAAAAAGGCGGATCCGATGATTTTGAAGGACTTGGAGGAGAAGGGACTGCTGTTTGACGCGCCGAAATTCGAGCATGAGTATCCGCACTGCTGGCGCTGTGACACGCCGTTAATCTACTATGCGCGCGAGTCATGGTTTATCAAGATGACAGCGGTAAAAGAGGACTTGGTGCGCAACAACAACACAGTCAACTGGATTCCGGAGTCTATCGGAAAAGGACGTTTTGGCGACTGGCTTGAGAACATTCAGGACTGGGGCATCTCGCGGAACCGTTACTGGGGAACGCCGCTCAATGTGTGGGAGTGCGAGTGCGGTCATCAGGAGTGTATCGGCAGCAGGCAGGAGCTTGCGGACCGAAGCGGGAATCCCGATGCGGTAAAAGTCGAGCTGCACAGACCTTATATTGATGAGGTGACTTTCAAATGCCCGGACTGCGGCAAGGAGATGCGCAGGGTTCCAGAGGTCATTGACTGCTGGTTTGACTCTGGCGCCATGCCGTTTGCACAGCATCACTATCCTTTTGAAAATAAGGAATTGTTTGAGCAGCAGTTTCCGGCACAGTTTATCTCGGAGGCGGTTGACCAGACGCGCGGCTGGTTCTACTCGCTGATGGCGGAATCCACGCTGTTGTTTAACAAGGCGCCCTATGAGAATGTCATCGTGCTTGGTCATGTTCAGGACGAGAACGGGCAGAAGATGTCCAAGTCAAAGGGCAATGCGGTAGACCCGTTTGAGGCGTTGGAAACCTACGGGGCAGATGCAATCCGCTGGTATTTTTACGTCAATTCCGCACCTTGGCTTCCGAACCGTTTCCACGGCAAGGCAGTGCAGGAGGGACAGCGCAAATTCATGGGAACACTGTGGAACACTTACGCGTTTTTCGTACTCTACGCAAATATTGACGGTTTTGACGCGACGAAGTACACATTGGAGTATGACAAACTTCCGGTGATGGACAAATGGCTTTTGTCAAAGCTCAACACGGTTGTCGGCGCTGTGGACAATGACCTTGAAAACTACAGGATTCCCGAGGCGGCGCGCGCTTTGCAGGAGTTTGTGGACGAGATGAGCAACTGGTATGTACGGCGCAGCCGTGAACGGTTCTGGGCAAAGGGCATGGAACAGGACAAGATTAACGCATACATGACGCTTTACACCGCACTTGTGACCATTTCCAAGGCGGCGGCGCCGATGATTCCGTTTATGACAGAGGACATTTACCGAAACCTTGTTTGCAGCGTTGATTCGTCCGCGCCGGAGAGCATCCACCTGTGCGATTTCCCATCTGTTGACGAGAAGTTTATTGACAAGCAGCTCGAGACGGATATGGAGGCAGTGCTGAAGACGGTTGTGATGGGACGTGCGTGCCGCAATACGGCAAATATCAAGAACCGTCAGCCAATCAGTACCATGTTTATCAAGGCGCCGTTTACACTGGGCGCATTCTATCAGGAAATCATCGAGGATGAGCTGAATGTCAAAAAGGTTGTGTTTACGGATGATGTGCGGGAATTTACGACCTACACCTTTAAGCCGCAGTTAAAGACTGTGGGACCTAAGTACGGCAAACAGCTTGGCGGCATCAGGGAAAAGCTTTCCACGATTGACGGAAATGCGGCGATGGATGCGCTGAAGGCAGACGGGGTTATTACGTTTGACGTGGATGGAACAGAGGTGAAGCTTGCCGAGGAGGACTTGCTGATTGACATTTCCCAGAAAGAGGGCTATGTGACAGAGGCGGACAATACGGTGACGGTCGTGCTTGACACGAATCTCACAGAGGAACTTGTCGAGGAGGGCTTTGTCTACGAGGTCATCAGCAAGGTACAGACCATGCGTAAGGATTCCGGCTTTGAGGTGATGGATCACATCAAGGTTTCCATCAGCGGAAATGACACGATTGTTAGTGTTGTGCAGAAGAACGAGAAGGCAATCGGCGAAAAGGTTCTCGCGGATGCGTTTGTATACGGTGAGGACAGTATGCCGAATGCAAAGGAATGGAATATTAATGGCGAGAACGCAGCTGTTGGCGTGGAACGCTGCTAAGGAGTGTTTAGAAAATGAAAAAGAGTCGCAGAATCATAAGGATTGTTCTGACTGTTGCGGGTGTTCTGCTGGTGGTCTTTGTGGTTTCGTCTTTCCTGTTAATCAACCACTATATGAAAGTGTATTTTAACCGGAGTGAGCAAAAGAAATATTCCGAGTACCTGCGCTGGGCGGACTTTGCAGATTTTCCGCGGGAAACCGTGACCTTTGCCTCCGGCAAAGAGACGCTGACAGGCTACATCTACGGAAAGGATAAGCCGGCAAAAGGGCTTGTGGTGGTTTCGCACGGACTGGGCGGATATTCCGAGGGGTATATCAGCGAGACGAAGTATTTTGTAGACAATGGGTTTATGGTGTTTGCCTATGACAACACCGGAAGCGGCGCCTCGACAGGCGACAGCTGTATCGGGTTGGTGCAGTCGGCGCTTGACTTGGACAATGCGCTGACCTATGTGGAGCAAAACCCTGTTTTTGACGGTCTGCCCATCTGTCTCTATGGGCACAGCTGGGGCGGATTCGCCACAACGGCAGTGCTGAATTTTGACCATGATATCGCAGCGGTTGCCAGTCTTGCGGGTTATAATGACAGTGTGCAGGAGATGACATATGTCGGGAAAAGCTTGATCGGTTCATTCAGCTATGTGGAGCAGCCGTTTATATGGCTCACGCTGCGCACTACGTTCGGCGACAAGATGAACCTGACAGCGGCAGACGGAATCAACCGTGCAGTCAACACGGCAGTCATGATTATTCAGGGTGATCAGGATGATTTTGTGGGATTTGACGGGCCATGCATTTACACCAACCGCGATAAAATTACGCGGACAGATGTAAAATATGTACTCCTTGAGGGCAGGAAGCATGGCGACCTCATGATGGATTACAGCGAGGAGCGTCTGGCATATATGGAGAAGTTGGACGCGGAGTATAACCAGATGCTTGCGCAGTACGGAGAAGAAATTCCGGATGACATCCTGAAAGCGTGGAATGCTGGAATAGATAAGACACTGACGTCGCGGTTGAATGCGGAACTGTTTGCGGATATCGTGGATTTTTACACGGAGGCAATTGGGGAATAAAGATGCCGGGAAGATACTGGATATAATAAAACAACTGACACATCTCGACGTGTTTATTTCTTCAAGGATGTGCCAGTTGTTTTTTAGCTCCAGACCTCTTTGTATAACAGCCAGAAGCAAGGACATGATTTAGGCTGCATATTTTCGTCTCTGTCACAAGGATCTTCTGTACACTCTTTTACCCTTATTGTAAAACCAAGCCGTTTATATAAACGAATATTAGCTGCATCTGTGGTGTCAACGCCAATAGATATCCTTTGATATCCTAAATCCTTTAAGTGCTTAATCACATGGCAGATTAGCTTTGTCCCTAATCCCTGACCACGGAAATTTGTTTTAACTCTGAATGCGCAGAGATATGCAGTTCTTTGTCCGTCTGCAAAATCCTTGTCCTCAAGGTCATAGAAAACATACAACTCACCAACCAGTTCTCCATCATAATCGAGCGCCCAAAATTCGGCATTCACGCTTTTTATGTTGTCGCAAAAGAACTTTGCATTATAAGAAGCAGTATGAATGTTCTCATATCCCCATAATTCCAACAACTCATGTTCTGCTGCTTTTCTAATCTTCATAGGTTTCACTCTCCGAATACCGATTTATCTGTTTTTTATCAACAATCTTTATCTGCTATTCACAATGTATATTTATAGGTTTGTTTTCAGGGGGACACAATTTCGAAAAGGGAGTTTTCTAATTAGGCTGCAAACTGGCAATCAGTTGTTTTAAACGAGCGATTTCAGCGTCCTTGTCGGCATTTGCCTGTGTTAGGGCGGTATTTGATTTTTTTAATTGTGCAATTTCAGCGTTCTGTTGCCGCTCAAAAGCCTCAAATTCCGCCCGTCTGCGGCAAAGCTCACGAATATTCTCATCCGAGCTGATTTCAAAGATTGTGTTTGCTGCTGCTTCCATATATTGATTTGTCATAGCCATAGTCTTCAACTCCTCCCACGTTTTGACCTTGAAGAATTTTGCCCATTTGTCAATTTGATAGAGGCAGTCTTCTTCGGTAGCCAAGCTGATACTGTTCAACTCTACCACGGAAAGACGCAGCTTGTCTGTGTAGACAGCATCTGTCTTAATGTTTTTCATCATGTAGGTCGCATAAAATTCTGGAGATTCCGGAAACAGCGGGAAGTCCAGAAAACTAATTTGAATCACGGGCTCCACCGTAATGTAATCCTGTCCCTTGTATACATTGTCAAAGGAACGGCAAAGGTAACTGAGCGACCGTTCTTTCCAGTTTCCGTAGTTTACCATCTGCATCTCAAGATTGAGCTTCGCTTTGTCTTTAATTGAGACGCTGATATCCAAAATAAAGTCCTTGTTCTCAAAGGACTGCCCGAGGGTAATCGGATTCGTGATTTCTACATCAAGAGATTCTGGATCAACATGCAGCAGCGCGCCGATAAGCCCTTTCAGGACTTTTTCGCTTTTCTGCAGTACCGCGCGAAACATATAGTCGTTTGTCATGTTGTACGAGATTTTGCCTGTTTCTTCCGCCAGGGTATGCCCTGTTGATTTTTTTCTGTTTGTATTCAATTTTATATTTGCCTTGCTCTCTGCTTTGTGTTTAAAATATAACACAGATGGAAAGGTATGTCCACCCATAGCTGTACCAATTTTTGCTGGTGTAATGCGTTTGTGGCATGTTAATACTATTGGGATAGTTACTGTTCAGACATTCACCAAAATAGTGGGAGTCATGCGCCAAAATCTGTTATAATTCACACCTCAATAGCTTGTATGCCGATAAAAGCTATTGAGGTGTGAATTGTAACTTGGGATAAAAATATCTGGCAAAAAAGAACAGATTTGCCCTTGTGAATTAAAAAATGAGAGGATATAATGAACCTATCAAGCATAAACGGAGGGATGACATGGCGCAGGTTTTGGGTATTGGATACCAAAGTTTTAAGGAAGTAAGGACAGAGAATATTTTTTACATTGACAAGACCGGCTTTATCAAGGAGTGGTGGGAAAATGCCGACAAGGTGACACTGGTCACACGCCCGCGCCGTTTTGGTAAGACGCTGAACCTGAGCACGCTGGAATGCTTTTTCTCGAATCGGTACGCAGGCAGGGGTGATTTGTTTGAGGGGCTTTTCATATGGGAGGAAAAGTCTCCGGAGGGGATGTACAAATTCAGGCAGCTTCAAGGGACTTTTCCGGTGATTTCGCTGAGTTTTGCGTCGGTTAAGACAGGCAGAATGGAGTCCTTAAAGAAAGCAGTAAAGCAGATTATTACAAATTTGTATGCGGATTACAGGGAGATGATGCAGTCAGAAATCTTTGCGGAGGCAGACAGACAATATTTTGCGTCGGTGAATGATGACATGTCCGACGAGACGTTTTTTGTATCCGTAAACCGGCTCTGCATCTATCTGGAAAAGTATTATAAGAAGAATGTCATTGTTCTGCTTGACGAGTACGATACGCCAATGCAGGAAGCATGGCTTGCGGGGAGCTGGGATGAGGCAGTCGCGTTTTTCCGAAGTTTTTTCAACGCGGCATTTAAGACGAATCCGCACTTGCACAGGGGCATGATTACGGGAATTACGAGGATATCAAAGGAATCTATCTTCTCGGACTTGAATAATCTGGAAGTTGTGACGACCACTTCCGATAAATATGCGCAGTATTTCGGATTTACGGAAAAAGAAGTTTTTCATGCGCTTGATGAGACAGGGCTGGAAGCCGAAAAACAAGGTGTGAAACAGTGGTACGATGGTTTTACCTTTGGAAATTATACGGACATCTATAATCCATGGTCTATTATGTCCTTTATTGGAAAAAAGGGAAAGTATGATACCTATTGGGCTGACACAAGCTCAAACGAACTGGTGAATGCCCTGATACGAACCGGAACGGTGCACACGAAGGATATTTTTGAGGAGCTGATTTCGGGGAAAAATATTACAGTCATGTTTGATGAGCAGATTGTATTTAACCAGCTCAAGAATAGTACGAATGCAGTGTGGAGCCTGCTATTGGCATCAGGATACCTTAAGGTGGTTGACTGCGAGGAGCTTAGGGCGGACAGGAAGAGTGACCCATGCTATACACTGACGCTTACAAACCATGAGGTACTGTTGATGTTTAGAAAAATGGTGATGGGATGGTTTTGTATTCAGGAACAGGACAGTGCATACAATGGTTTTGTCAAGGCGCTGCTTCTCGATGATGTCGATGCCATGAACGAGTTCATGAACAAGATAGCACTGCAGAGCTTTTCCAGTTTTGACGCTGCAAAAAGTGCATCCGGCGATGACGACCCCGAACGGTTTTACCATGGTTTTGTGCTTGGGCTGATGGTGGACTTAGACGGAAGATTTGCGATTCATTCCAATAAGGAAAGTGGATTCGGGCGATATGACGTGATGCTGTGCCCTGTTGACAGGACAAAGGACAACGCCTATATCATAGAGTTCAAAGTGCATAAGCCGAAAAGGGAAAAAGACCTTGAGGAGACCGTTGCAAACGCACTTGCCCAGATTGAGGATAGAAAGTATGCGGCGCAGCTTCTGGCAGACGGATTGCAGCCGGAACAGATTCGCAAGTATGGGTTTGCTTTTGCGGGAAAAACATGTCTGATTGGGTAGCGGAAATCAAGTAGGGAAGAGCTATCTTCGCCTACTCGCCGCGCGGGGTGTACGTTGCATAAGTATGAGCAGGGGAAATGAATGGATTCCCCTGCTCTTTTCTACTGTGACTGATTTTTGTTGTCTGTGATGGAAGTAGTCTGCCAGTTTCCCTGTGTGCTCAGCGGGTTGTTTGGCAGCGGTGTGTTCAGGATGCGCTGTGTTTCCTCGGCGCGCTCCCGCTCGTGCTTGCGCTTGATGACCATGGCAATAATAATTGTAACAATGACAAGAACTGCGACAATGCCTGCAGCAGCCACAAAGGCGACATCTGCAGCGGACTTGGACTTATGCATGATGGTATTTGCTGTCATGTCAAAGGCGTCTGCAAAGAGCGTATCTGTCGATATGTCGGAGTACCAGTTTCGGTCAATGTATCCCCAGAAAATCTCAATCGCTTCGGAATCCATGATGGAATCCACCTGTTTGCCATTGACATAGCACATATATCCCACATCGTTATCCTGATCCTCCTCCGCAAAATACATGTAGAGGAATGTCGCTTCGTTGTCAATATGTTCTTCATAATAATCCAGTGCATACTGCTCTTTATCGGAATCCTCAATCAGCTCTGGGTGGTATTTTAACAGGACAATGTATGGCTGCACTCCTGTCTTGTCATAAAAAGTCTTGAGTTTTCGTCCGGCTGCCGAAACTGAGTCAAACCAGTCTAGCTCATCGACAATGCAGTTACTGTCAAATGCAATGCCGGAATTTAGTTTTTCACGGTTTCTGGTGCTGGCGGGAACAGAGGAGGAGCCGGAACCGTTTGACGACATTTTTATGGAAAATACGGAAACCAAAGCATATATGATTACAATAAGCATAATCAGTGCGATAACAGATGACAGTGTTCCGGAGGAGCCTCCGCCTGAATAACTGCGGCGGTATCCTCCGCCAGAGTAACTGCGGCGGTATCCCCTTCTACGGTAGCTGTATGGCGGAGGCGGAGGCGGCATTCTTGGTCCTCCAACTGGTGGCGGTGGTGGAGTACTACGGTATGAGGAACCAAAACCGGACGAAGCACCGGAACTGCGCCCGCCGCCAGCCCTTCTGTTACTGCCTCCGCTGCTTATGCGGTGACCGCCGGAGCTGCGTGATGATGAATGACTTCCTGATGAGCGGCGGCTCGATGAACGTCCCCCGCCTGAACCTGCTCTTGGCATTTGATTTTTCCTCCTAGTTATCTATTTGTTTTTCGACTCCGTTGAGATTGACATGCTCGTCTTTTTCCATCGGAATCATCAGATATTTTTGACCGTCGATTGTCTCACACTTGACCTTTTCAGCCTTGTCAGGCTTCATGCGCAGGAAGACTTCCGCCCAGTTTTTGGCTTCCTCCGGATCGAGGGGCGCCTCCATGCTGACAAGTGTCTCAATCTGTTCGGATTTTTCTTCATTTTCCTGTTTGGTGTCTTTCAGCTCCTGCTTGAGGGTCGCGACTTCCTCGAGAAGCTTGATTTCTTTCTTTTCCTTGTTGTTTTTCTCAATCGCCTTTTCGTTCACCAGATTTTTGACGACGGGCGGTTTATCGCTGAATTCCTCCGCAAAATGTTCCTGAATCTGCATGACGGCGGCGTCCGGAATTTCCGAATCGGCAAATACTTCCTTAATAATGTCCGTGGTAAGCGTAAAGGCTTCGGGCTCTATGACAACCAAGTCTTCCATTGCAGCCTCGTGTTCCTCGGCAAGGTCATTTAACTTTTCCTGTATGTTTAACAGCATTTCGTCCGTATTTTCAATGACAGGCGCGATGGCAGTCTTGACAATACTGCTGAAAGCGTTGTGCTCCTCTGTGGCGGTGCGCTTTGCGCCGCATCCAAGTGCGGTTTCGATAAAATCTCTGTGGGAGTCTTTTGCGTCCCTGACATAATATGTAAGCGAATGGATGTCCGTGGAGCGCTCGACAAAGGAGGGGAACATAAAGCCTACATCCGGCACGCCAACGACCCAGTCCTGTATGCGCACGCTGATGCGGTTTAAGTCGGCGCGGTACCCAAGCCCCGGTTTCGAGAGATTTACAGGGCAGATTGCGCACAACAGATACGTGAAGACCTCCTCGGACTCGTCAAGCTTCAAGTCGTCGTTTGTCTTCGTAATGACATCATATGCGTCGTGGAATACCAGTATGAGGTAATTGCCGACATAATCATAGTTTTCAATAATCATGTCATAAAGGTGCTCAAGCAGTTCCGGATTTTTCAGCCCGCTCTCGCGAAGCCCCAGAAGGTACTGCTGTTTCCCGCCCTGCGCCTCCTCCTCGGCAGCGAAGTTCAGCTCCAGAAGATTGTTGCCGATTGTGCCGGAAAGCGCCTTTTTTGCGATTTCCAGATATTTGAAAAATTCTTCGTCTTCCAGATTCAGAAAGGTCTCGTTCAGCTCCACGATTTTGTTTTTGTTTGCATCCACGTAGCATCCGCACATTTTCGTGATGGTGCAGGATTCTTTTTTAAAGCGTCTTTTTAATTCAAGGATATCTTTGTTTCTAAGCATTTCTATTCTCCGTTTCTTGGGATTATCAAGTCTCCACGAAGTGGATTTGCATGGCTTGATGCCCGTAACTATCAAGGTACTGAATAGTTACCTTTTATTTTAATATCATGACAATGTCATAAAATGAGGCTGGAAAAGTCAATATAGAAATCTTCATAAATACTGGCTTTTATCGTGTCATGAAAGGTATATATGTTGACAATGGCATCCGCCTTGAACAGATAGACAAGGACTCTTTTCTGCGCAAGGTCAACAATCCAGTATTCGCGCACGCCGGCGCTTTCATATAGTGCCAGTTTTGTAATATAATCATGCTTGGAATTGGATGGGGATACAATTTCGATAATCCAGTCGGGCGCACCCGTACATCCCCTGTCCGTGAGTTTTTTCGGATCGCATATCACAGAAATATCCGGTTCGACAATATTCTTATTTCCACAGGATGTATCGGACAATTCGACTGCAAACGGAGCAGGGTAAATCTCGCACGTCCCATTGTTTGATTTAATATAGTCCCGAATCGTGCCGGCAATTTCCATCAATATTTTTTGGTGCAGCCGGCCAGGCGCAGCCATATAAAGAATCTGTCCGTTAATCAGTTCTGCACGCACATTTTCCGGCAGATTGTAGTAGTCGCTTTCCGTATGGGATGCTTCATGTGGCAGTGGCATAATCCGATTCCCCCCAACTGTACGTTTTCTTTTCTTGCTCCTCTTTGAAACATTGCCGTTTCATCATAATTAAAATAGCACGAATGCGGAAAATAAACAAGGATAGTGACACAAAATTTTCAAAATTTAAGCATGTAAAAATAACCAATGAAAAACGCCTGTTCGCGAATCGGGATGCTGAAATAGTTACAATTCACACCCATGCCAGTTTTTATCGGCACACAAGCGATTGCGGTGTGAATGATAACAGATTTTGCACACAAAATGCTAAAGGGCAAGCATTTTGGCGCATGATTCCCGTAACAGGAAGCCGAAGGCTGAACTGTTACAACAGTAACGTGAAATACACGGGTATAGATTGAATATAGCGCGCTATATTGGTATAATAATAGGAAAACGGATGACGGTGCACAATATAATATAGTTTTAAATAAGGAAAGGACACACCACTATGAGGAAGCAGGCAGATAAAAGAAATCTCACCATGGTTATGGACTTGTACGAGCTTACCATGGCAAACGGCTATTTCAATGACGGGGACATGCAGGCAAGGGTTGCGTTTGACGTGTTTTACAGGAAAAATCCGGACAGGGGCGGATTTACCATTTTTGCAGGGCTGGAACAGATTGTGGAGTATATTGAAAATCTCCATTTTTCGGACGAGGACATTGCATACCTGCGCTCGCTCAATACCTTCACGGATGCGTTTCTGGAATACCTCAGGGCATTCACGTTCCGCGGGGATATCTATGCATTTGCGGAGGGAACGATAATGTATCCCAACGAGCCGGTCATCACTGTCATCGCGCCGCTCATTGACGCGCAGCTGGTGGAGACGGCAATTCTTGCACAGGTGAACCACCAGTCGCTTGTTGCGACGAAGACTGCGCGGATTGTCAAGGCAGCGGCGGGAAAGACGGTGTCAGATTTCGGCGCCAGAAGGGCGCACAACATGGATGCTGCGGTGTACGGTGCGCGTGCCTCCTATATCGGCGGTGCCTCCGGAACTGCGACGGTGCTTGCGGGACAGATGTTCGGCATTCCCGTGGGCGGAACCATGGCGCACAGCTGGATAATGTATTACAAAGATGAATATGAGGCGTTCAAAAATTATGCCGTCAATTACCCTGACAATACCGTGCTTCTAGTGGACACTTATGATACCATGCAGTCCGGAGTGCCCAACGCAATCCGTGTGGCGCATGAGATACTAGAGCCGATGGGCAAGCGGTTAAAAGGCATCCGCATTGACAGCGGCGACTTGGCATACCAGTCCGTGAAAGTCAGGAAAATGCTGGATGAGGCAGGGCTTTCGGACTGTAAAATAATTGTGTCAAATAGTCTGGATGAGCACACGATTTCCTCCCTGAACACACAGAAAGCGTGCATCGACAGCTACGGTGTGGGCGAGCGCCTTATCACAGGCGCAACGAGCGATTACTCAGACGACACGCTTGCGCTCCTCGGCGCGGTATACAAGATTGCTGCAGTTGAGGAAAACGGCGTATTTACGCCGCGCATCAAGATTTCAGGCACTGTTGAAAAGATTACAAATCCCGGGCTGAAAAAAGTCTACAGAATCTATGACCAGAACGGCAAGGCAAAGGCGGATCTGATTGCAAAGGCGGACGAGGAGATTGACATGAGTGTTCCGTTCCGTT
Source organism: uncultured Lachnospiraceae bacterium (assembly GCA_910579275.1). Taxonomy (GTDB): domain Bacteria; phylum Bacillota; class Clostridia; order Lachnospirales; family Lachnospiraceae; genus COE1. The sequence continues at coordinate 110,232 of CAJTTO010000004.1, read as the reverse complement.
TCGTCGACCCGAATATGCCATGGCGCAATCTCAAGTTTACGGGCTGTACGGCAAAGCCATTGCAGGAAAAAATATTTGAGAACGGAAAACGTGTCTATGCGCTTCCGACGCTTGAAGAAATCCGCGCATACGTCAAGCGGCAGCTTTGCGAGGAAATCTGGGAGGAGGAGCAGCGCTTTATCAACCCCCATGTGCACTATATGGACATGACACCGGATTATTATGAGCTGAAAATGGGACTGCTGCACGAAAAGACCATGAGCGCTGAGTAAGAGCGGAGGAGATTATCCATATATTTCAAGAAGGGAATTGTCAAAGCTGTTAATGATTTCAGAGGATGGTGTGAAATATCAGCTGAAAAAATTGAAAAGTAAAGGATTAATCGAGCATATAGGTGCTTCACGGGGAGGCTATTGGGAAGTAAAATGATTTTGTATATTGTATCCCAATTACTCCAATGGGTCTTCTGCATGAAAAGACCATGAGCGTGGAGCGAGGGCGGAGGAAAGGAACTTTATGGCGTTAGAGATTGGAGCTGTCTTAAGGGCAATCCGTAAAAAGAAAAAAATAAATCAGGGAACGGTCTGCCATGGGATATGCGGGGTATCGACCTACTCCCAGTATGAAAACGGGGAAAGAATACCGGACATTCTTTCTCTTAAAATGCTGTTTGAGCGGTTAGGCTATACGCCCAAAGGGCTGAACGTGTATGCATCGGAGGACAGTTTAAGGTTTTGGCGGTGGAAAAGGGAATTGAATGTGCTGCTTGTCCATGAAAAGTATAAGGAACTGGCGATGCATCTGTCAAAGATGCCCGCAAGTAATCCTGCATTGAACCAGCATCTGATACAACAATGTATCCATTATGTAAATGGTATTATTGCAGAGAAAGAAACGCGCGATTTAGGGCAGGCGCAGGGCTGTTACGAAAAGGCGCTTATGGAGACATGCCCTGCAATTTTATGCACTGACCGCATAGATGGATGCATAGGGGCATCAGAGCTGTTTCTATACCTATTGTATTTGCGGCTGCTGATGGAGACGCGGCGGATGAATCAATGCCAGCTCTTGCCATGTCTGGGAAAGGTCATTTCCTATATTGAGCAGGGGGATATGGACGACTCCGAAAAGGTTTTTATTTATCCTCCTGCAGTGTATCTGTGGAGCCGCTGCTGCAATGAGGATAACCGAAAGAAACATACCGAACTGAAAAAAGGACTGGATTTACTGATAAAATATAAGTCGACGTACTATGCGATTGAGTTAGTGGAGATGCTGGCAGCTCCGGAGGAGTCTCCCATGGCGGATAGATATAGAAAAATATATGGCGTGACATCCTGCATGTATGAAGAACTGGGTATTGGCAGGAATGGGCTGTGGTATCAGCTGCGTCCGGATGAAATGATGGTAGAGGATGTCGGGCAGTATTTAAGAAAGGCAAGAAAGAAAAAGCAGTTCAGTCAGGAGGATGCCTGTGATGGCATATGTGCAGTTGAGAGCTATTCCAAAATAGAAAACGGAAGGCACCCGAGCAGGAACCATTATCAGGCACTGGCTGAAAAAATTGACGTGGAAGAACGGTATTATGAGGATCAGCTCAATACAGGAAATATAGAAGCCCTGATGTTAAGGTCGCGTATCAATGGCGCCATGAACGAACGCAAATATCAGGAAGCGGAAGCGCTGCTTGCCACGCTGGTGGATATTCTGGGAGCGGAAGCGGAGGATAACCGTTCGTTTATTGAATTGGTGCGGGGCAGGCTGGATTATTGTCAGGGCAGAATCAGCATACAGGATTATTATGCGGAACTGCTACGCATCTTAAACCGGACACTGAATTTGGATGAGATTGGGAAAAACACGCACACCTATACATATTTGGAGACAAAGGCGATAAACAATATTGCATTTGCGGAATATAAGATGGATCATCTTGAAAAGGCAAGGGATATTCTGGAAAGACTGTTGTATGACTTGCAGCAGGAATGTGAGGGAGGCGAAGGACAGTTTCGCTTTCATGAAACGAAGCTGGCAAAGTTGAATTTGGGGAAAGCCTTGACCGACATGAAACAGTATGGGGATGCGAAAACTCTGTATTTAGAGAACATCATCGAAACACTCGGTCGAAATGATAGTTTTCAGATAGCAGAGCTCTTATCGGAACTTGCATATGTCTATATCGTGGAAGACCAGGGCAATGTCATGGCTGCAAAAAGATATCTTTCCTATGCCATTGCGATTGCGGATCTGTACGAAGAAAGGGAAATGATGACGTTCCTCGTAAACTATTACAAGGAACAGTTTGGCGGGGCAGCGTACTAATCTTTTTTATCAATGGACCAATTTTGAAGCGAAAGAATAGAGATTCCTGCCATGTTCGCTGGAAATGATGTAATGGTGAGAGCCGTTAACAGGGATAAAATTAGAGTAAGCAATTTAAACTCATATCATTTCACGGAAACGTCATGGGCATTGGTAGGCAGATATGGTAAGGTAATATGAGATTGCAACATCCTCTGGCTGTGCACATATGACAATCCTGATATGACAGTGGGGGATAAATTAAAAAGCTTTTGTGCGCTTAGAAAAGCGTTGAACAGCGGTCTGCTAGAAGGCATTCTTGAAGGAGAACCGGATGAAAAACTTGCTTAAAAAGAATCGTAATTTTAGGAATTTCTGGATTGCATCCAGTATTTCCACCATCGGGGACTTCGTGGACGACATTGCGTTTGCGCAGTTAGTATACATTGTCACAAAATCGACACTTATCACAAGCTATGTATTTGCCATAAAAATTATATTTTCATTTCTTTCGGTATTTACGTCTGCTTTTGTAGATCGATATTCCAAGAAGAAAATATTATTGATATCATCCTTGTTTCAGGGGATTGTTTTATTGGTCTTGCTCGCATTATATTACTGCAGCTTGGTGAACGCAGTAAGCCTTATCATTTTGGTGACAGTGCAGTCTCTTTTCAGCTCGTTTGTCACCCCGGCAAGAAATGCAATCATTTCCGTTCTGGTCACCAAGGAAGAAATCATGACAGCGCGCGTTAGCATCAATATCATACAGCAGATTATACAGATATTCTCCTATGCCGTTTCCGGTATGCTGATTGCGCTGCTGGGCATTCCCAGTGCAATTTTTCTGGATGCGATTACTTTTTTCCTGAGTGTGCTGTTTTTGTCCGGCGTTGAGGCGGATAGCAGTCAGGGTTTTCGTTCAGGCAGGGAAGTTCTGGCGGATATGAAAAGCGGATTTGGTTTTGTCCTGAAAAACAGAATCATTTTTACGGTAATTATCGTCACATTTTTGGGAAATGCCGCAATGACACCTGTTGATGCGCTCATGCCGGCATATTTTTCACAGAATCATTTCGCGGATTCAAGTTTTGCAGTGTTTATGGTGTGCAGTTCGCTTGGAAGCATTTGCAGTGGTCTGCTGCTGCCCAAAATATCAGGTACAGCCAAGTCAAATATTTTGATGATGGCGGGATTTGTCCTCGGTGCGGCAGGACTTGCTGGTCTGTATTGTGACAATATGGCGCTGCCGTTTCTGGCAGGAATCCTTATCGGAATTTCGGTAGGTCTGGTTTCCGTATTAAATGCAACCATCATACAGATGGAGGCACCCAAGGATATGCAGGCGCGCGCGTTTAGTTTTTTCTCTTTTATGACTTATATCTCAGGACCTGTCGGCGTAGTGGCGTCCGGAGCGATTGGCGAGACCGTTTCACTCAAAAACGTATTTTTGTTTTTGACAATACCACTTATCGCTGCTGCAGGCATTTCAGCGGGAATTCCCTCACGTTCCGGAGTGTAAGGGAATTCCTGACAAATACCGCTTCCTTTATAAAAATCTGTCTAATCCGCATCAATATATTCCGTATACGCATTTTTCCAGTCACTTTCAACCCAGTACGCCGAACCGTCCCGAAGCCTTCCGAGCAATTTGTATTGAAACATTTCCCGACGAATCAGTTCGATATCACAAAATGCAATTCGCGACCGAATGATTTCGTTGATTTCCTTTTCCGTATATTTTCTGTCTGCATCCATTTGCTCCACAATTTTTATAAGAGCGATAATCCGCAGCGGTCTTTTGGACGGGTATTGTAGCAGCTTCCCGTCAGAGTCATAATAGTTATTCAGCTTTTTGCTGTAAGCTTCAATAGATTTTTCCATCGTTTTTCTCCATAAAATATCCGATTGTTGTATCGTATCATGTTATTATTGTAACATAGGCGCACGTTTAATTCCATTGGTTTCTGCAACTGTTGAGAAAGTTACGTAACAGTTCAGCCTTCGGCTTCCTGTTACAGGCATCAAGCCATGCAAAACCACTTCGTGGTGTCAAAGCCACGTACCGTGGCTTGATGCATCTCTGCCACTACGTTCTTTCACGGACTTTGCAGCCAGTGCAAAGTCCTGGGCTGAACTGTTACAAATTTCTTTTAAACCGTGCGCAGGACTTTTATTTTGACATTAAAGTAAAAAGACAAGCAATATGAGAGGTAATTTATGAACATTGCCTTAGTAAAATGAACATTTTTTACGATATATAATTGAGAGCGTAAAATTTTCTTAGGAGGTTGAGGATATGCAGATAAAAATGGCAGGATTTAACATGGGGATGCGTATAACAGCGGACAATCTTTCCAATAATAAGGCGAATGCGGGATTTATGAACGCCTTAAACGTCGGAAAACAGGACGCATTCGGCCCGCAGTGCAAGGTGACAATCTCGCATGAAGGCAGGCAGCGGAACGAGCAGGATAAGCGCCAGCCTGCGGGAAGCGCGATGGACAGCTACATGGAACGGGTTATGATGCGGGAGCAGGAGCAGGCGCAGGAATTCAAAGGCGAACAGAGCAACACGCTCAACGAGATTACAGAGCTGATGAAGGAACTGCAGAATTCCTATGCTTCCGGTGAAGACAAGGAGACAATCCAGAAACGGCAGGATGCACTCAACAAGATGCTTGACCTGAAAAAGCGTCAGGAGGAGGAGAACAAGCAGCGCGTGGAGGACGCGGCGAAAGGCTTGTCTGGAAGCTCGAGCGCCCAGGATGAGATTGACAGAAAGAATGAAGAACTCCTGATGCTGCTCAAGAGCTTTGAGGAGCAGGATGAACAAGAAGGCGGAACATCCGGCCAAAAATCAGATTCCGAAACGGTTCGGGAGAATGAGGAAAGTGCGGGAGAAAAAATGCAGGAATCAGCGGCAATGCTTGGTGTTTCGGCAGTCCGCCGCGAGATGGAGACAACCGGCACGATAGATGAGCTGCGAAATGACGGTCACAGCAAGCTCGAAGAGGCCAATGAAATAATGCGTGAAATCAGGGCGGAGCTGGATCTGGCGGCGGAGGCAGCCAGTGACGAAAGCCTCAGTGCGGACGAGCGCAGACAGCTTGCGGCCGACCATGTCGGAACGGCGCAGGGACTGCTTGTGAGCAATTATGGATATGTGAAGGAGCTTAAGAGAAAAGGTTATCAGGAGATTAAGGACGCGCGTGAACTTGACCAGAAACATATCATGGTCAACCCGCTTGACGGCGTGAAGCAGGCAAAGCAGACGATCATGGATGCCGGCGTGGACGCGGCATTTCAGGAGGCGTCGTCAGGCGTTCTGGACAAAGCGTCTCAGGAGCTTGAGGACAAAGTGCAGGAAGCGATAGACAGGCGCAATGATGTCACGACGGAATCCGACAAAAAGACAGAGGAGGAAGTCGAGGAGAAGAAAGCAGAGGAGGAGGCAGAAGAAAAGGAAGCCGAGAAGGAAGCGGAAGAAAAAAATTCCATTTTAAAAAATTAATTATTTAAAGATTTGACAGAGTGTGCTATAATATGAAGAATGAGGACAAATTTTAAAAAATATGGCAAAAAATTAACGAAATTACGTGTTCAGCGTCTTTGGGGTATAAAGGAGAATGTACTTTTGAGAAACCGGGCACGAGGTAAAACGGGAGGTAACAACATGCCTAAAAAACCAGTCATTGACAAGGAAATGTTTAAGAGGAGCGTACTGTACAACATCAAGACCCTTTACAGAAAAACGCCTGAGGAGGCTACGGAGCAGCAGATTTTTCAGGCAGTAGCTTTTGCAGTGAAGGACGCCATCGTGGACAACTGGCTCAAGACGCAGGAAGCCTACGAGAAACAGGATCCAAAGACAGTATACTACATGTCTATGGAGTTCCTGATGGGACGTGCACTTGGCAATAACATGATTAACCTGATGGCATACAAGGAATTCTCAGAAGCTTTGGAGGAGCTGGGACTTGACATCAATATCATAGAGGATCAGGAGCCGGACGCAGCGCTCGGAAACGGTGGTCTTGGACGTCTTGCAGCCTGCTTCCTCGACTCGCTTGCAACACTTGGGTATTCCTCATACGGATGCGGCATCCGCTATCGTTATGGTATGTTCAAGCAGGAAATCAGGGACGGATTCCAGAGAGAAGTGCCCGATGACTGGCTAAGAGACGGCAACCCGTTCGAGCTTCGCCGTCCGGAATACACCAAAGTCATTAAATTTGGCGGAAATGTAGCGTGCCGTGAGGAGGACGGCAGGCTGATTTGGTATCAGGAGAATTACCAGTCCGTAAAGGCAGTGCCCTATGACCTGCCGATTGTCGGCTATGGAAACGGAATTGTCAACACACTCAGAATCTGGGACGCGGAACCGATGGACTGCTTCAGTCTGGATTCTTTTGACAAGGGCGACTACCAGAAAGCGGTAGAGCAGACAAACCTTGCAAGAAATATTGTCGAGGTACTCTATCCGAACGATAACCATGTTTCCGGCAAGGAGCTTCGTTTAAAACAGCAGTATTTCTTTATCTCGGCATCTGTACAGACTGCAATCGAGAAATATATGTCAAAGCATGATGACATCCGCCGTTTTTATGAAAAGGTGACATTCCAGCTCAACGACACCCATCCGACGGTTGCAATCGCGGAGCTGATGCGGATTCTGCTTGACGATTACCGTCTTGAGTGGGACGAGGCGTGGGAGATTACGACAAAGACCTGCGCATACACAAACCACACGATTATGGCGGAGGCGCTTGAGAAGTGGCCGGTAGACTTATTCCAGAGGCTGCTCCCGAGAATTTACCAGATTGTGGAGGAGATTAACCGCAGATTCCTTCTCGATATCGTAAACAGATATCCGGAACCGGCTGATAAAATTAAAAAGATGGCGATTATTGCGGACGGTCAGGTCAAGATGGCGCATCTGGCAATTGTTGCCGGCTACAGCGTAAACGGTGTGGCAAGACTGCACACGGAGATTCTCAAGAATCAGGAACTGAAGGATTTCTATGAGATGTATCCAGGCAAGTTCAACAATAAGACAAACGGCATTACGCAGAGAAGATTCCTGCTACACGGTAATCCGCTGCTCGCTGACTGGGTGACGGAGAAAGTCGGTGAGGACTGGATTGTAGATCTGCCTGTGATAGACGGCATTGCAAAGTATGCAAGCGATCCCGCGGCACAGAAGGAATTTATGGAAATCAAGCGCAGAAACAAAGTGCGTCTTGCAAAATATATCAAGGAACACAACGGAATTACCGTTGATCCGGACTCCATTTTTGACGTTCAGGTAAAACGTCTGCACGAGTACAAGAGACAGCTGCTCAACATTCTGCACGTAATGTACCTGTACAATCAGATGAAAGCCAACCCGAGCATGGAATTCTACCCAAGGACATTTATCTTTGGCGCAAAGGCAGCTGCCGGATACAAGAATGCCAAGCTGACGATTAAACTGATTAACGCAGTGGCGGACAAGGTAAACAATGACCCGATCGTGAAGAACAGAATCAAGGTCGTGTTTATCGAGAATTACAGGGTGTCCAATGCAGAGCTGATTTTTGCGGCGGCAGATATTTCAGAGCAGATTTCCACGGCTTCCAAGGAAGCGAGCGGTACAGGAAACATGAAGTTCATGCTCAACGGCGCCCTGACGCTTGGAACGATGGACGGCGCGAATGTGGAGATTGTTGAGGAAGTCGGAAGAGAACATGCATTTATCTTCGGATTAAGCTCAGATGAAGTTATCAACTTTGAGAACCACGGCGGTTACAACCCGATGGATATCTATAATACGGACGCTGAAATTAAGAAAGTAGTTGACCAGCTTGTGGACGGCACATATGCTGACGACAGGGAGCTTTTCAGAAGCCTTTACAATTCCCTGCTCAACACGCTTGACACCGACAAGGCTGACCGTTACTTTATCTTAAAGGATTTCCGCTCATATGCTGACGCGCACAGAAGAGTGGAGCGGGCTTACAGGGACACTGCGGGATGGGCAAGAAGCGCAATGCTCAACGTGGCGAAGGTAGGCAAGTTCACTTCAGACAGGACAATTCAGCAGTATGTTGATGAAATATGGCATCTGGATAAAGTGGAATTGGAGTATCCTACACTCTGATGTAAGGAACAGTTCAGGGCGCATATCTCAATGATTTGGGATATGCGCCTTCGTATGGAAATAGAAAGAATAAAGTATGAAGAAAAGTTGGAATAAAATAGCATTATTGTTTGCGGGCATTCTGGTGGCGGCGATGCTGGGAGGATGTTCAACGGACGCGTCTGTCAAAACTTATCTGCAGGCGCTTCTGGATGCGTCATACAAAAATGACGCAACGGCATTTGTCAAAATGAAGCTTGGAACTGAGGAGGAGGCACAGGCACTTTACGAGAGAGGAATTGATACAGGAGTCAGCGTATTCTGCAGCAGAATCGGGGCGACAGACGAGTACAAGGAGGAGTTCCGTGCGGCTTACATGGACATGCTCTCCAAAGTGCGCTACACTGTCGACGATGCAAACAAACAGAGTGACGGTTCCTATATTGTGACCGTATCCTATGAGAAAATGAATGTCTTCAAACCGGCGCTGGAGCTGCATCAGGATCATGTGGCGGCGATGACCGAGGAGTGGGCAAAGACACCCGAAAATGCGCCCGCCAAGGAAGAGATGGTGAAGCTGGCGCTCTTGGAGTTTAAAAGCAGCATGGAGACGGTTCTTGCGGATGTACAGTACAGTGAGGCGCAGACCATAAATATCAGGATAGAACTTGCAGACAATATTTACACGCCAAATGCGGACGATATTGCGGCGCTTGAGAAAGCGTTGTTTGATGGGGAATAAATAAAGATTGCGAGAGGCGCAGGCTGTCTCCCGCACCACTAGAGCATTTTTCAAATGCGTTCTGGTGATGTGGGGGACAGTTTTTTTAATGCCATAGCCTTTTTTTGGCAATTTGTACTAAAAATTTTTAAATAATTTTGGTGTATTCAGCTAATTGTATTCATTTTTTATGGCATATATAATTAACTTATCGAAATATTGCGAAAATAGTTTACTTTTTTGCAAGCAGTGCGGGTAAGGTATTTTGCAGATGACTTGTTTCAGAAGATGCATGGCTGAAATGTTTCGTGGAACATGGAAAACGTTTTCTAAAAACGTATGAAAAAGAAAGGAGAACTGATATGAGATTGAAGAAACGCTTCAAGACAATGCTGGGTGCCATAATGGCAGCAGTGATGGTTGTGACTGCAGTGCCGATTTCAGACATCACGGTTCAGGCTGCGGAGATAACCACGGCAGAAGATGTGACGGAAGAAAGCGCCGAAGAAACAACAGAATCCCGGCAGGAAGAAAAAGAGCAGGACAGTGAAGTACTGACGGAAGAACAACGGCAGAATGACGAGGAAGCAAGTGAGACCGAGACTGCCAAGGAAACGACAGAGGAAAGTGAAACGGAAGACCAGTCAGCGGATGATGAGAGCAGTCAGCTGGCAAGTGAGACCGAGACGCAAAGTGAGACACAGACAGAGGAAGAGACACAAAGTGAGACGCAAACAGAGGAAGAAACAGAAGCTGAAGAGTCAAAAGTCGTTCAGGCAGAAGAAAATACATATGCCGGACCTACAATTGATGCTTCAGGTAATGTGACATTCTATTATAATAACACAGAAAATGAAAGCGGTGTATCCGTTGAGGGAAGCTGGGACTGGGGGAATCCGATTCCAATGGAGAAACAAGAAGATACATCGACTTGGCAGATTACTGTACCAGTAGAGACCATTGGATGGAAGACTGTGGAGTATGGATTTCAGCTGGCGGTTTATCCAGAGACGGATCAAAGTAACGGATGGAGAAAGGATACGGAGAATCCTAACGGCAGCGGAAATTCAAAAATAAACAGAAATCCGGAGATTAATGCAGATGGTGATGTGATATTGTACTATTATCCGGAACATGGAACATATCCTTCAACAGTCAATGTAAAATATCGGTCGGCAGATGATTCATCAGCAGCAGAAACGACAAAAGCAATGACTCGTAAATCTGGAAGTACGTACTATTCTATTACATTAGATAATCTGGAAGAAGGGGACTATCAATACTATTTTGAAGTAGATAACAATACAGTACAGGATACAAACAATTCAGAAGGAACCGGAAAGTTTACGGTAGAACCTGGTGAGTATGCAGGCCCTACAATCAATTACACAACAGGTACCGAGAATGGAAACGATCCGGGTGCAGTCACATTTTATTACGATGGCAGTGCAAGCGAAGCCGTTGTAGTAAAGGGCAGTTGGTCTGATGGATGGGCGGAAAAGACCAAGCTGGAGAAAGATACGGATACAGGTTTATACTCTGTAGAAATTCCGACTTCCAAGATTGGGAAAACAGGAACTTACGAATACGGATTTGAAACAGGTGCCAGCCAAAATGAAAGCGGGCAATGGAATGGCACATGGAGTGTGGATACTGCCAATCCAAGTACGAAAGGAAACAGTAAAATCTACAGAAACCCGCAGGTAGGTGTTAATAATGAGGTGATGTTGTACTATTACCCATCACATGGAACATACCCCGTCAAAGTAAGTGTGAAGTATCGTGCGGCAGTTGAAAGCGGGGAGAATAACAACAGCTACGCGACGATACAGATGAGCAGGGACAGTATAGACACAGCAGTTTACTCTGCAAAAATGAGTAAATTGGAAGTGGGCGATTATGAATATTACTTTGAAGTTGTTTCGAAAGAAGGAGAGCAGGAAAAAACAACAGAAATTCAGGATACGAATAACGCGGCAGGAACCGGAAAGTTTACGGTAGAACCTGGCGAGTACAAAGGCCCGACAATCAATTACACGACAGGCACTGAGGATGGAAACGACCCAGGTGCAGTTACATTCTATTTTGATGGCAGTGCACCCGAAGCCGTTGTTGTCAAGGGCTCATGGGATGCCAGCTGGACGGATTTGATTCAGCTGGAAAAGAATGAAAGTACAGGATTATACTTCGTAGAGCTTCCGACATCGAAACTCAAGAAAAAGGGAATATACGAATATGGGTTCGAAACGGGCGCAACGCAGAATGAAGATGGCATATGGAAGGGCACATGGAGTGTGGATACTGCCAATCCAAATGCGAACGGAAACAGCAAAATTTACAGAAACCCGCAGATTGTCAGTGAAAATAATGTCAACAATGTCAAACTGTACTACTACCCATCCCATGGAACATATCCTGATGAAGTCGTAGTGCAATACAAAAAGAAGGCTGACAGCAGCTATACGGAGCTTCCGATGGCGCTGGATGGGGAAAACAGTGCGGTTTATTCGGCAACCATAAATTCTGTTGAACTTGAGACCGTCTATGAATATTATTTTGAAGTAACTACAGGTGAAGGAGCGGATGCCAAGACAACAAGAATTGACGACACGAATAATGACACGGTGGGCGAATTCATGCTTGCCGAGTATCCCGATGAGCCGGAGGGGCTGACAAGTCCTGTGGTAGAGGGCAGAAATGTCACATTCAATTATTATAATCCGCAGGCAGAATCCGTTTCGGTTGCAGGTGACTGGACATCATGGGAAAAAAATCCAGTTGCCATGGTATATGATGAAGCGACAGGTGTGTGGTCGGTTACATGTACAATTTCAAAAGGAATACATGAATATAAGTTTATTGTGGGTACATCATGGATAACAGATCCTAAGAATAACAAAAAGACGGAAAGCGTTGACCCGAACTCAATCGTAGAGGTTACCGCCGGCGGAGTAAGCGAATACCCTGCAGTCAAAGGAAATAAGGTAACCTTTTCCTATAGCAATGACAAGCTCGCAGCGGATGAGCAGGTATCTGTGGTAGGAAGCATGAACAGCTGGACGAAACATGCACCCGAGTATATGATGAAGAAAAATGCAGAGACCGGGGAATGGGAACTGACAGTTACGCTGGCACCGGGAGTCTATGCGTACAAGTTTTTCTATGGGAGCAAAGATAGCGAGGCAGGATGGGCTTCAGATCTCCGCAACACCAATCCGCTGACAGAGGACAATGGCAAAAATAACCAGTTTTTTATTGCGGGACTGGAAGAGGGCAGAGCGGACATTGCCCGCGGCGCAGATGCAGAGCTGCCGTCGAAACTGAAATTATATGATATCGAGGGCAGTTCGGTAGAGACCGCAGTGACCTATGCACTGTCTGAGGAAACGGCAGCGGCGGCATATAAGGACAAAATTACATTGGCAGGAACCAAGGTAAGTATTACGGAAGATTTTCCGGAGAGTGTAAAATCCTTCACGCTGACGGCGTCGGATGCGGAAAATAATACGGCTGTCATGACAGTGTCGGTAGTAGACGCGGTTTACACATACACGATTTATTACTACGACAGGGACGAAAGCCATAGGTCAGTAGACGCGTCTGCGCTTTGGATTTGGAATGAGGTAAAGTCCGGAGAGATAAGCGTTGACGGGGGTTCAGAGCATAATTTTGACGAGGCAGTTGAGTTGTCGGACGGCAATACATGGCTGAAGGCAACCGTAAGGTTAAGCTATACAGGGCTGGGACTTAAAGCGAAAAATAAAGGGGTTGGCGTCTGGACCTGGGAGGAGCTGAACCGAAAATACACCAATGCGGATATGGCAGAGGAAGTTACACTGTATATGGTAAGTGACGACGGAACAAAGATTTATACGGAACTTCCGGAAGTCAAACCAATATTGCCACGCTATCTGGTTGCAGAGTACACGCGTGAGACACAGAAGGACGCGGACTGGTATTTCTATACATGGAACAGCGGATTCGGTTCTGATGTATTTGTAAAATTTGAGGAAAAGAACGGAACGGCAACAGCGCTGATTCCGGTTAAACAAGGATTAAGCTCGATTAGTTTCTGCTTAGAGCGGACAGATGAAACGACAGGCGAACATTGGGGAGAAAAGGACGGCACCGACTATGTCTGCGAGCTGCCCGTCGACCAGAATGTCGTAAAAATCAAAATGGAGGAAGGAAAAGGAATTACCTATGTCTATCCGTACAATATTGGATATGAGATAGAGCCGGCTAAGGATAGCATCCATTTCTACTACAGGGATGACGATGCATTTTTGGCAGGGGACAAAGGGTTTGTATCCGCAAGCGTGGAGATAGCCGTAAAAGATGAAGAGGGCAGTTTCCAGAAAGAGGAATGTGCGATGACGTATAATGCGGCAGAGCAGCGTTTCGTATACGATATGCCTGATTTGTCAGTCGGCACATATTATTACCGTTATCTCTTAAAAGAAACAGAAGACGCCGAAGGAAAGTATGTATTAGACCGATTTAACGAAAACAAAGAAAAGGTTGACGGCGTTGAATATTCTGTATGCACATACGAGCTATATGATGTGGCATTGGATGCCGCCATGCAGAATGATTCCATGGACTACAATGACAACAATGTACTGACACTGACATTGTCCGCAAAGGACAGCAATGACGAGACAGCAGATGCATCCGACATTGTATCGCGTGCAACGGTAGATTTAAGCGCTATAGGCGGCGGCATTGCGGAAATAGATCCGGCACTGATGCAGTATGCGATTGCAGTCAAGGACACAACACCCGCCGGAACGAAAACATTTCCGATTACCGTATATGACAAGTACAACAATGAATATACGACAGAAGTAAGCGTAAATGTCATTTCCCGCACCAATTCAAGCTACATCGCGGATGACTTTGATTGGGACGAGGCAGTGATTTACTTTACTGTGACAGACCGTTTCTTTGACGGAAATGCATCCAACAACAACGGCGATGCGGCAGGAAGCTACGATAAAAACGCCGAGACAGGCTGTTCGAGCTACCATGGCGGGGATTTCGCAGGTCTGACACAGAAATTAGATTACCTGCAGGATCTTGGCGTCAACACCATCTGGATTACACCGATTGTAGAGAACCAGCTGACACCCAACTCCGTGGACAATCCAGCCGTTACCAAGGCATGGGGCTACCATGGCTACTGGGCAAAGAACTTTGAAAACTTAGATGCGCACCTTGGCACCGAGGCAGAGTTTAAGGCGCTGCTGGATGCTGCCCATGCAAAAGGCATAAAAATCATGGTAGACGTTGTATTAAACCACAGCGGCTATGGTGATGATGTCACAAATTACTTTAATAACTATCCGACAGAGGACGGAGCCCTGCGGATGCTGAGGAATGACGACGAAATCGTGAGCGGAAGCGACCAGCAGTCCTCGCTTTCCGGACTTCCTGATTTCCTGACAGAAAATCCGGAGGTAAGGGAGCTGCTTGTAGAATGGCAGTCAAACTGGATTAGCAAGTACGATATTGACTATTACCGTGTCGATACCGTAAAGCATGTAGACGGCACAACATGGTCGGCATTCAAAAACGCACTGACCCAGATTAACCCGGACTTCAAGATGATTGGCGAATATGCGGGCGGCGGCTATGCGACAGACACCGGAATGCTGCGGTCAGGACGTATGGATTCCCTGCTGGATTTTGACTACAATGACAGGGCGCTTGATTTTGTGACAGGAAAAATCAGTGAAACGGAAAAATTCCTGACAGCGCGGAATGCAGCGATTGACAACACATCCACGCTGGGCGCGTTTCTGAGCAGCCACGACGAGGACGGTTTCGTCTTTAAGCTGACAGACACGTCAACCGATGAGTATCACTATGGTAAGACACAGGAAGAAGCGAGCGCACTTGCAAAGGTGGCAGCTTCACTGCAGCTGACCTCAAAAGGGCAGGCAGTCATTTATTACGGTGAGGAGATTGGATTAACGGGTGCAGAAAATTATCCGTACAATACAAACCGCTACGACTTTGACTGGTCGCAGACAGAGGCAGGCGCAAATAATACTACATTAAAACATTATAAGAAACTGCTGGATATTCGAAACAGATATTCAAAGGTACTGGCAAAGGGTTCACGTAAGACGATAGATGCGAATGACAGCAAGGGACTGGATGTCTTCTCGAGAAGCTATGCGGGCACGACGCTGACGGTTGCGCTGAACATCACAAACGCACCGGTAGAATACACCCTTTCGGATCAGAAAGAAAATGCATACCTTTATGACTACTATAACGGAATGCAGTATCAGGCGAACGCGTCGGGCGAGGTTACGATAAAGATTCCGGCGGCAGCAGAAGGCGGTACCGTTGTTCTGGTGGAGAAAAAAGTGGGCAACGTAGGTGAGGCCGTTGATACAGATGCTGTAGAAAACATGTTTGACATAGAACCGATTGCAGACCAGATTTATACCGGTAAAAACATTGTTTTATCCGAGGAACAGTTAAAGGTGTATGACGGTTCAAGGAGAATGAAACTGGGAACGGACTACACGGTTTCATATAAGAACAACAAAAATGCAGGCACGGCAGTCGTGACGGTCAAAGGAAAAGGGAACTATACAGGCAAGGTGACAAAGGAATTTGAAATTTTGCCGAAGCAGCTGGATGACAAGGACGTTGCAATCCAATATCAGGCAGACCTTCTTTTGTCCAAGAAAGTCCAGAAACCGATTACAAAGATTACTTACAACGGCATGAAGCTTGGCACAAAGGATTACCAGATAACGTACTATTCGTTGGATGCCGCGACTGGTGAGCGCAAAGAAGCGCTGACGACAGCGGGCGTAAAAGAAACAGGCGTTTACGAGATGGTAATTGCCGGCGGAAAGAGCGGAAACTATGCAGGCGAGGCAGTCAAGCGCGTGGAAGTGCACGAGAGCGGCACTTTGATGAGTAAGACCACCGTTGCGATTTCACTCAAAAAGGCGGAATACACAGGATATCCGATTAAGCCGTCCGTGACAGTGGACGAGAAAGTAAAGGGCAAAAAGGTCAGCGTATCTTCCGCAAATTATACGGTAGGATATACGAATAATGTAAACGTCGGGACAGCGACCGTAACGGTTTCCGGAAAACCGAGCAAAGGTTATTATGGAAGTGTCTCCAAGACATTTAAGATTACCGGAAAAACACTTTCTTCCGTCGCAAAACCGGACACGGCAAAATGGCAGGCGTCCGTACCCTATGATTTTTCGGCGGGCAGGTCAGTACAGCCTTCTGAAGCGCTTGCACTGATTCAGAAGAATAGCAGCAGTCCGGCTGTCGTGTTAGGAAAAGACTACACAGTGGCGTACAGCAAAAATACCGCTCCGGGAACGGCAACCGTGACCTTTACAGGAAAGGGCATGTACACAGGAGCGCTGAAAAAGACATTTAAGATTACGCCCATTTCCTTAGCTGAAATTTCAAAGGAAAAGCTGGTTTGCACTGTGCAGGAGACTGCGCCTTATGCAAAGAAAGGAGCAGCGGCAGGAGTCGAGATTCGATATGAGAATGTAGTGCTGCGGCAGGGCGTTGACTACAAGCTGACATATGGCAACAATAAGGCAGTGACGACAAGCAGTACCGCCAAGAAACCGTTTGTCAAGATTACCGGAATCGGCAAATTCACAGGCGTACTTCCAAATCAGGAATTTTCCATCGTGAAAGCTGATCTGGCAAGCTCTGACCTGTCAGTGCCGGATGTTGTATATCAGGATAAAGCAGGCAAGTTTATCAGCACGCCAGTCTTGGACAATGCCAAGATTAAGGCGGCAGATTACACGACAGAGTACTACCTTGTGAACTATGATGACGCAGGAAACGAAACCGGAACGGAGAGCAAGGATAATACATTTACCGCGGCGGCGGGCAGCACAATCAGGGTGAAGGTAACAGCTGTGGAGGGCAATGCGAACTATACAGGTGAAATTACGAGAGACTACCGTGTTGTGACAAAGAATATTGCGTCCGCATCCGTAAAAATTCAGGCAAAGGTTTACACAGGATACGAAGTGAAACTGACCGAGGAGGATTTTTCAAAGATTAAGGTCGGTAAAGAGGAGCTGACACTGGGTAAAGACTATGTGATTGTGGAGAGCAGCTATACCAACAATATCCGGAAAGGAACAGCCAGCGTTACCATCAAGGGGATTGGCAATTATGGCGGGACAAAGAAAGTTACATTTAAAATTACGTCACGTCAACTGGCAAGTCTGGAGAATATGTTCTCATAAAAAGACAGCAGCTTGTAATATGTTTTTGTCTTTGGGAACAGGTACAAGTGTACAATAGTTACAGCCTACAAGGCTGAAATTACAGCATGATGCACAGTAAATATGCAGTGCACACAGACGATTATAAAAAGCCGACAAAATGAACAGTTTTGTCGGCTTTTTTCGTGGAAAGTTTAGTGAAATAACAAGTGAAATTATAGAAAAAACAGGTTACTTTTTCTTAAAATGTTAAGTATAATTAAGCTTATGGGGGTGTCGGCATAGTGGGATTTTTATGTCCAAAACAGGCGGCGTCCCCAAATTACTTTTGATATGGGATCTGCACACGAAATCAATGCTTTGTTTTTAATCGTTTAGAGCGAATGAAAAACGTGCAGGATCTCATCCTGAATAAGGAAGGGGGACTATGAAAAATGTTTAAACGAAAACTGTTTAAGCGTGCGCTGCCGGTTATCCTGAGCATTGCGATGGTATTCCAGTCGATGCCAGCGACATCCTTGGCAGCAGAACTGCCGGTGCAGGAAGCCACTGCGGACAGCGGAACATTGGACGAAGATTCGGGCAGTGATTCCGGTGATGCCGAAGCGGAAAACAATGCAGCGGGAGAGAGCAATCCGAGTGACAGTGCTTCAGATGAAAACACGCAGGATGAAAACATCTCGGATGGGGATGCTTCGAATGGGGATGCTTCGAATGGAGACGTTTCGAACGAAACGGTTTCCGGCGAAAGTACGTCAAGTGAGGATGTCTCCGAATCGCAGGAGGAAACAGCTGCGCCCACAGAGGAGGCAAAGCAGCCTGCCGTGGACGAGACAGAAGTGCAGCGGGAATCCGAGACGAGTGCAGACAGTGAGGCTCCTAATGAGGAAACCACAAATGGAGCCAAAATCGTGATTGATGCGGATAAGCTGCAAACTGCGGCAGAAAAGGCAGGCTTGTCCTATGACGAGGAGACGGGCACAGTCTTTGCACGGTATGATGCGGACAGCACGAATCCGTTCGCAGAGATTCTCAAGGGCTATTACACAGACGACTTTGGCGAGGATATCTATTTTCTTTCTGTAGAGCTTAATGGCAAGGCAAATGAGGATTTGAGAAAGCAGCTTGGCTATACATGGAAGAATGAGGATGGCACAAACTTGGCAGATAGTGCGGCAGTGCCGAAAAACAAAGGCAGCTATCAGCTCAGTATCAATCTGGACAAAATTGATAACTTGTGCGAAGCGACATCTGCGTCAATAAAGTTCCGCATTGATCCTTGTGACGTGATGGTTGACTACAGCGCTATTGACAGCATTGTGCCTGGCATTGCGGCACGCGAAGCGGCAGAGATCATTCGGGAAGGCTATCGGTTATACCTGACAGATATCGACGGCAATGAGACCAAAACCCTCAGCAAAGAGGCGTTTGTTGAGTCTTGCACGGTCAGCATCATCAAGGAGACCGATGAGAGCGGGACGAAGGTCGGAACCGAGCTTGCCCCGGAAGACAAGATTCAATCCAATGCGGAGTACTCCGTTAAACTGGCGATTGTTCTGACAGACAAGGAGAATTATACGATTTCCAACACCAGCAGGACGCTTGACGTGATGAATGGCATAGACACCATTATCCGTGCGGAGACCGTAAATGCAGACGGAACAAGCTTTGGCTGGAAGTACGGGGAACAGCCCGATATGGAAAAGCTTAAGAAAAGCATCAATGCATACGTGGTGGAGGCAGGCAGCGATGCGGCAGAAGAAAAGAGAGTCGCAGACGCCGAAATCCAGTACGACTGGTTTGACGCGGATGAAAACCCGCTCGAGGAGGAGCCGGGCGCTGAGTCCAATGCAGGCACATACTGGCTGCGCCTTTCCTATGACGGCGAGCCGGGGCTTTACAACGCGCCGGAATCCACCGTTGCAATTCAGATTGTTATCAGCGCGGTTGATGTATATATTGGCGGCATTCAGACCGACACTGCCGAGTATGTGGACGGTGCGAAAGCGGCTAACGTGATTCAGTCCGTTACCGGTTATGAAGTATACAAAATCGGGGACACCGAGAAGAAGAACATCATGGATAAGGATGACAAGTACTTCTGGGGTGTGTCGTATAACGGGGATGCCGACGAAAATACACAGTCTTATGAACCGGTATTCAAAATCCGCAGAGGCCGGCATGTCACAGATGCGGACGGCAAGGACAGTGTTGTGTGGGACAGCGACTATCTGAGTGGCAGTGAAAGGCTGGTAAAGACACAAAGCGTAGACGGCAAGGATGTCACCTATGAATACCGCATTGAGTTTTCCGGAAAGAAAGCCGTTTATGGCGAGGGCAATGCGCCGATAGACATTAATATGTCTCAGGAAAACTACCGTGTGGACGTGACAGGCGAAACGCTTGCAGCCAATGCGTTTCCGGTGAAGCTGGCAGTGGAAGGACCTGTGATTGACGTCTCGGAAATGCGCACAGGCACAACTGCTTCAGAGGAAAACAAAGGCAGCCTGACCAACCCGATCATAAAGATTTATGACGCCGAGCCTTTCTTTAAGACAAAGGATGAATATAAAAAGGCAAAGGTTACAGGCAGCACGGTTCCGTCTACGGATCTGACATATCAGTGGCAGGAGATTGAGACATTTACAGAGATAACAGACGCGGACAACAACAAAGACATTATTGCCGAGGATATCTATAATGTAACTTATAATAATGTAGAGTATCAATCTGCACCGACTGAAGCAGGCAGCTACAGGATTGCGGTAAGCTACACGGACAGCGTGTCCGGTGCAGTCTCCAAGACGGAGTATGTATACTATACCATCAAGAAAGAGGATATTCTCATTCAGCCGGACTCCAAGGTGCCGGCATATTACGGCGAGACAGTTTCCGCGTACCTTGCGGACATCAAGGCAGCCCTGCGCGTAAGGACACAGAGCGCTGCGGGCGACGCGGATGCGGCGGCAGAAAACCTGATTGACTATACAATCAGTGATTTCACAGAAGGTGCGGACAAACGTGAGCTTGCAGATGCGGCATGGCTCGACAGCATGCTCAGATACTATGAAAAGAACGGAAACAGTGCGCTGACATGGAGTGTGGAGCGCAAGATTACCGAGGGCGCCAATGCAGGCAGCTGGTATGAACTGCAGAACAGCGACACTTTTGTGGAGGGTGCGGAGTACCGCCTATGCGTGCGTGCCGACTGGCAGAATGTAGGCAGCAGCTATAGTACGAAACTGAAAAATTACAACAACCGCTACGAGCTCGATTTTAAGAACGAGCAGATTGTTGACGAGCAGACAGGTGCGTATAAGCTGCAGGGACGCTATGCAGACCAGCAGACGACAGCCATCACACCCATTCATACGGAAGGGATTGAAGTAACGTTTGAGGTGGACTGGGACAAGATTACACAGACCACAAAGGTTTATGACGGCTTGCCGTTTGGCGAGGCAGTACAAAATGCGGTCAAGGGAGCCGTAAAAGCATATAACAAAAAGACGGGGGAGGCAATTGACTCGGCTGACATCAACATTGGATGGAGATGGACGCGCACGAATCAGTACGGCTCTACAGAGACATCGTATGTCGGAATAGACGGAGCCATCCACGCGGGCAATTATCACTTGATGCTCTCCGTTGAAAAAGGTGAGAAGTACTTAGGGCAGTCAGTCGTGTACAGTGACAGTACAGCCAGGACATTTACCATCACGCCCGCAGAGCTGACCGTAACGCCTGTTCTTAAGGACGAGGTTAAGGCGGGAACACATGTCGGAGATAGCAATGCACAGAATGTCAAAAACATTGTGAAAAGCATTGACGTGGAAGGAAACATTGCGGAAAATGACAAGACCTATCTCGTGGACTGGGTAAGATATTATGCTTTCACGGATATTTCCTACCCATGGTGCATCGGAAGCGACGCAATGGACTTAAAGGTGACGGACAAGACAACAGGAAAGCAGCTGGAGGAGGGTTACCTGAAAAGTCAGCATGGCTACAATGCAAGGTTTGACTTTGACGGAAGACTGCAGGATTACTATGTGAGTGAGTCCGGAGTACGCGTGTGCAAATTCTTTGGCAGTGACTACACGCTGAAGTTTGCGACAGTGGCATTTACAGCGGTAAGAGCCAGCTCTATCGTGTATGACTATAGTTTTGATGAGGAGAACTCCATCAGAATACTTGATTCTGTCACAAAGGCGGAGAATAATTTTACACATACCATCGCGCCAAGAGAGGGAATTCCCTATAGTTATGGCAGCTACAACAAGGAAGAGAAGTACTTAGGCGGCAATTATTTTGGCATTGCCATATATGCTCCCGAAGAGTACACAGATGTGCCGGGCGCTGCGGACAGAGTCATTTATCAGAACAGCATCGAGAATGCCGGAGGATATATTGATTATACAGATACCTATGATAACCAGAAAAGAATCTACGTTATTTTTGACGCGGCGAAGGTTGCGGAGGACGGCGGGAAATCCTTTGAGATTACATGGGAAGAAGGCTTTACGGAGCAGTTTAGGGTTGAAGTTCCCAAGAACCTGCTGATGCAGGATCTCCAGAGGGCAGTACTTCCGAAGAGTCTTGCGTTCAACGGCGCAGTCGCAAAGATGGCGGTCGGCGAGGGACAGCAGCTTGACCTCAAGATTACCAAGGCACAGATGGCGGACATCATCTGCGTTGCATACGAGTCAAGCGACGAGAACGTACTTACCGTGTCGGATTCCGGCTATGTGACGGCAGTCCATACGGGTAAGGCGACAGTGACAGCATACGCGGCATATGAGAGTGGGGAAGACGGAACGATTCAGCCATTCCTCGACGCAAAGGGCAATTATGCCAAGGCGGCAAAGCTGAATGTCACAGTCAACAAGCTGTCAGAAGTAAAGAAAATTAAGTTTGAGGCACATGACACCTACGCGCTGATTGACTATGCCGACGTTCCTGACGGATACCGCAGGGAAGTGTATGTGCTCGCGGGTACAAACATTGCGGCAAGCGAGTTTGAGACAAGGATTGACGCAGTGAAAAACGGTGATTACAGCGCGTTTGACGCGCATCTGTTTATCACGGACACAGAGCGTAAGACAGTGAACAGTGCGGGCAAGAAGTTCTGGGGTCGGATTAGCGGACTTTTGCCAAACACACAGTATACCGTTTATGTGCGCAATGTCAGTGCACTCCGCACACTCCCGAACGGGGCTCAGATTGATGCCAAGGAGTTCGCAACGGCGAGCAAGGTGGCAAAACTGGCGACCACAAAGTCCCAGCAGGTAGCGCTGAACGGCTACTTTAAGACAGCGGAGGATATGGCGCAGCCGGTACGCGGCAAGACGACTGTGAAGGTGGATCCGAAGTCCGCTGTGACCTACAGGGCGAACGGAAATTATTACGTTGTTGACATCGCCGCAAAGAGCGCAATGTTTAATCTGGAGGCAAAATACTGGCAGAAGGATCAGGCAGATATCAACTATGCAGACAGCAGGGATTATATCTGGTATCCGCTTGCCCTCGCCAAGGATTTGCAGAAGGATTATGTGGATCCGAAACTGACCTACTACGTATCGGACAGCGAATGGACAACGGATGAACCATATAACTGGAAAGACAACGGCTATATACGTGTATTAAATGAATACGATGAGTACTGCTACTTTAAGCCCGCGACGGCAAATGCCGCAATTGACAAGAAAGGCAAGATTAGCCTCAAAGGCAACGGCTGGGTATATGTATTTGCATATGACGCGGAGCAGAGAATTATCAGCGATGCAGTCGAACTGTACATTACATCGGCAGTGGACGGACTGGCAGGCAAACCCATTAAAATGAAAGTGGGAACGACGGTACTGCTGAGTGAGTATCTGACCTACAAGCAGAAGAACATCAAGCTTTCTGCATATGACAGCAAGGATCTGGTTGTCACATGGGACGATCCGGACGGCGCGTTTGAAATCATTCCGCAGGTACTGAATGGTGAAACAAGGGTATATGACTACTACATTAAGGCAAAGCGCCCGACAACAAAACCGCTTGAACTGAATGTGTCCGACAAGATTGTAAAAGCAAACGGCGGTGCGGACATTAAAATCAAGCTCTCTGCGACGGCAATCGATGCGGTCAAGAGTCTCAAGGCATATGATGTGTATGATACGGAGGGAATGATCCGCTTTGATTATGCCGCAAATACGGAGGATTATAATTTAAAATTCCGTATTGAGGTGAAGGATCAGACAGGAAAGATTCTGGCAAACAGGCTGGTAAGCCCGGATTGGCGTATCTGGAAGTCATTTTACAATAAGGATGCCGAATACTATGACGCATTATACCATCAGAACTATGGTTATGATGAGGACTATGAGCGGATTGGATTCCGTGAATACAATGCAAAGAAGAAGACGTGGACATATCATTATCCGCTGACAAACTTAGGCGGCCTGAATCTGACACGCTTGTCAAGCTACACGGCGTCCGTGACGGCAGTATACGACGGATATGACGCAAAAACGGCAAGCACTAAGGTAAAGACCACCAATATACCGGCAAGCAAGACGAACGCGGTTCAGTATGATGACAACGGTAAGGATCGTCTGAATGACGGCGGCGGTACAGTAGTGGTATACAAAAACAGCTACAATACAAACAACAGCAACAAGCCGCTTTCTGACTATATGTTGTTGAAGTCAGGCAGCACGTACACGCTGGATTTCACAGGCGGGAACAAAAATGCCAGAAACATGAAGACAGACACCCTCACATGGAAGAGCTCCAACACCAAGGTGGCGACAGTGAAGGCAAATCCCGGAACCTTTACGGCAGCGTTTAAGGCTGTGAAGAAAGGAACGACCCAGATTACCGTCACATCAAAGATTACAAAGAAGGTTATCGCGAGATGGACTGTTTTTGTCACGGCAGTAGGCGAGGCGGACGGTTATTTTGGCGACAATATCTACCAGGATACATCAGATGCGGATCTGGCTGACAAGCTGGGTGCGGATATGCTCACACTGAACAAATCCATGTCCTATACACTGGGAAATGGTGAGAAGAAGTGGGTGGCATTCAGGGCGCCTGCGGATGGCAGATATTCTGTATCTGCAAGCGGCGGAAGCTATCTTGCATATGACAGTGACAGCAGACCGCTGGGCAGTCTGGGAAGCAGCTATGTGAATAAGGAAATGACAAAAGGAACAACCGTTTATTTCCTCCTCACAGTGACAAACGCGAAAAAAGGCAAGAGAACGGTTACCATTTCTGTGGCGGGCACACAGTACACATCACTGACAACAGGGGAAGACGGAAATACAGTACGTGGCGGCAGCACAGTAGTTTTCACTGCACCGGAAGAAAATGTGTACACATTCCGTGCATTTGACAAAAACGGTGCGGAGGCTTATGTACTGAATAACAGCCAGCAGATCGAGAGTCGCTTAAAGAAAAATCAGAAAGTAAGCTACTACATAAGCGGTACAGGGGAATACACTGTGAAAGTCACAGCGGCGGAAAAGCTGGCGGACGGCACAGGCATTGCTCTCAAGGCAGGCGAGACAAAATGCTATAAATTTACGGCGGATGAAACCAGTGAGTATACGATATACACAGTGGATGCCGCGGAAAAGATAGACAGCGGTTCAATGCACAATTCGGACATGGATTATCTGGATTTCGCTTCACCGAAGGCTTCTTCGGATACAGACACAGACCCGAAGAATGTCGGCTTTGCGACAAGGAAGCTGACAAAGGGAACGGTTGTTTATATCAAGCTCACCGCGGGCAGCGCGGACACAGGCGCAAAGTTCAAGGTTGAGAAAGCGGAGAAGATGGGAACGGCGTTTACCATCGCCGATGCAAACGGCACAAAGACAGTGGTCTACAATGCGGACGCTGCGGGAGACTATGACTTCACGGCGTCAGGAACAGATGTCACAATCACAGGCGTTGAGATTAACGGTAGCTATTATAGCAATGCATCAGCCTCTTATCAGACTACGCTGCAAAAGGGAGCCTATGTAAAACTGACCGTCAGTGCGGCAAATGCAAATACATCCGTCACAGTGACATGCACTCCGGTAAAGGCGGTTCCGGTCAAAGTCGGCACTCCCGCATCCGTATCCGTGACAAACGGATTAAGCAGGAAGGTTACCTTTGCGGCAGCCCAAAACGGATGGTATGCATTTGACATTGACAACCAGAAGGTAAGCGCACAGTATACAAAGAGCGCCGGACGGACAGTCAGAGCTGCCTATACATCTGGCACGGAAATCTATGTGCAGGCTGGCGAAACACTGACATTTATCCTTACGACAGCAGAGGCGACGGCACAGGAAGTCAATGTTACTGCATCAAAGAAAGACAGTGTAAAGCTTACAAATATGTCAGATGCCACCACTCTCACAAAGGGAACGACATACAGATATTATTGGACGGCAGAGAACGAAGGACTTTATGACTTTGCGTTTACCGTTTCAGGTGCAGTGCTGACATACAGCACAGATGAGGGACAGGACGGCAGCTTAGTCAGTGCAATCAGCGGTTATTACGCCAAGGGTGACACCTTCTACCTGACGGTCAGGACAGACGCACAGGCAGACGGAAGCTTTAAGGCAGTGATTAAAAAGCAGGATGCGCAGGAGCTGAAGGAAGGTGTGGACAATATCATACCCGTTGACGCAAACGGTTCTGTATGGGTATCCTTCACGTCAAAGAAAGCAGAGAAAGTACGCTATCAGTACGGCAAGGCAAATGCCGACGGACTGCAGTTCTACAAGAGCACAGGGCTTGATGACAGTGACACAAGTGAAGTCTCTTTCACGGAGGATATCGTGCTTCGTCCGGGACAAAAGGTTTACTATAAGATTGAAAGCAGCAATGCAGAGGCAACAGATGTCAATCTGACAGTACAGCCGGTAGCCTTGACAGAAATTATAGCAGATGCCGGAACGGGCATCAAAACCGGAACGGCAGCGAATGTCGAGACAGGCGCAAACGCATGGTATCATTTCCATGCATCGAATGCAGGCAGATACAAGATTTCCGCAAGCAGTAAGGCAGGAGAGACGGTATCTGAGATAAACACATTCCAAGTATATGAGAGCCTGACGGCAGAGACACAAAATCAGAACAAGACACCGTTTGTAAAGGCCGATAAGGAGATTTACATCAGAGTGCCAAACAACGGCGCAAAAGCAGACATCACAGTGACAGTCACAAATATGGCGGACGCTGCAGCGTCGCTTTCGACAGGAACGGCAGCATTAACGCTGAAAAAAGGTGTGCCGCAGTACATGGTATATGATGTGCCAAGTACAGGATATTATTCTATGTCGGCAGCGGACGCAGAAGGAAAGCCTTGCTCAATGTCCATGACGTACTACGTGGATAATCAGAGCGGTGTCAGCGCAAGCATACCAATGAGCGCTAAAAAGTTGTCAGGGGGAAGCAAGGTAGTCTTTGCGGTTACGGCATCAGAAGATGTTAACGTGACAGTAACCATCACGCAGGAGACGCTGATTGACCTGACGGACAACGCGGAAACACAGACAATTAGCGCAGGGAAGACATTGTACTTCCGCATGAAAACCACAAAGGATATTCGGTACTTCATTGAGACAACAGAAGTGGCGGATGGTCTGACACTGAGCTATAGCAGCGTTGTCGGATGGATGGAGTGGAATAACGGTTATGGGGACTTTGCTGCGTCAGCAGGTCAGGAAGAAATGATATTCGGACTGACAGCGCCATCATCATTTGACGGCACAAAGACGTTTAAGATCAAACGCGGCATTGTAAGCCCTGCAGAAATCAAGGCAGGAGCGCCTGCGGAGTCGGCAGAGCTTCCGGCATACCACAAAGTATGGTACACATTTACGCCCGAGAAGGCAGGCAGATACAGCATCAAGGCAAACGGGGCGACATTGTACGAGTACAAAGATGGCATCACAGGATATGGCAGCCGGGTACAGACACCGAAAGAAGTGGTCATCACAGAGCAAATGCTCGGAAAAGCAGTTATCTACGCGGTATACCACACAGACAGTACTGCGGCTAAGAAAGTAAGTCTTTCTATCGCAGAGGTAGCCGTAAATGAGCTTGCACAGGATAAGGCATGCATCGTGGATGTTGCAAAAGTCGAGGCGGGCGAGAATGTATGGATTTCCTTTACGGCAGCAGAGGATGGCAGATATACATTTGACGCCACCAATACAAGTGTTGCAAATAGCCGTATCGAATGCTATAAGACTTTGCTGGACGGAACATACGATTCGATCAAGTACTATCAAAGAGAATATGGCATGCGTGCAGGGGAAACATTTTATTTTCCTGTTTCATTCAGCACAAAGCCGGAAGAAAACTTCACAGTCAGCGTGAGCGCAGTTACGGGCAGCAGCGCACAGGAAATCAGTGTGTCCGACGCGGCAGTATCGGTTGACGTAAAGGCAGGCGAAGTGAAGTGGCTCAAGTTTACGCCGCAAAAAACAGCAAATTATAAGTTTGAAATGACAGACGTAGCGGCGCTGGAACAGTATGATGAGATTCTTAGTGACAGCGGAAAGTCTGTAAGTAGTAATACTGCATATCCATATGCGGCAGGAAAGACGGTTTATCTGAAGCTTACTGCAAGCAGTGGATTGGCGGAAGGTACGAAACCATCTGTCAAGATAACATCCGAAGACATGCAGGAGTTGACAGAGGGTGAGAACACCATAAACCAGAAAGCGGAGGATGTGACAGAGCAGTATGCGTTCTTTGCACCGTCGGAGTCAGGAATATTTAACTTTGAATTGGCGGACAGCACAAGCTGCAGCATATATGTTTCTGGTGATAGGCTTTACTCCAGCAAGAAACTTGTACTGGACAAAACGCATCCGGCGTATATTCGGATGGCGGTAACAGGCAGTAGCGCCAATGCATCTGCAAAGATTATCATTACGAAGCTTGCGGATATCGGCGAAATCAGTGCAGGCGGATCGGCGGACGTGACACTGACAAAGGATAATAATCTGGAGTTTTACAAATTTACGGCACCGGAGGATGGCGTATATGTCTTTGAGACAGATGGTCGAGACAAGTCGGTATACGTAGAGGTTAAGAACAGCATTAACGATAGCTGGGTGAATCCGGGGTACCAGTGTGGATCAGGTGGGTCTTATATAACAGAAGTGAAAAAAGGTGCGGTAAAATATATTCGGATTTGGAAGAGTAAAAACAGTTTGGATTCCGCCGGCGATGCATTTACGCTGACCTGCAAAAAAGCTAAGGAAATAAGCTTTACAAATGTAGATTCCAGAAAGCTCACGCTTAACGGCGGAGATCCTGTACTTGTGCACTGGACATTCAATGCAAGAGGAAACTATGAAGTTGGCTTTATGACGACGGATGAGGAGATAAAGCATATAGATTCTGAAAGCATATCTCCAGATCTGGGGTGGAGTTATATGCCTGCATATAGCGGTGCGTACTCCGCGGTTTATGTGATGGATTTCGAAGAAAGGTACCTTATCTTGGAAGCAGCGAATCAGACACAGGTGGAAGTATCCGCAAAGGCGGCGCCAAGAAAAATTTGGGAAAATAATGAGATGGAGCTTTATATTGACTCACAGAACAGATATGAGGAGTTCGAGATGTCAATAGGGCAGGGAGAAGGAGGAGTATATACATTCCAAACCAGTAATGCAAGCCAACTCCTTGGGCTTGAATTGACGGACGCTGCTACAGGCAAAACAGTTACGCCGGATACAGTATATTGGCAGGAAAACAACTGTTATGGCATGTATATGTTAAAAACCGGAGAATCATACAAGCTGCGTGTTGAGCCGTCGTATAATAGCGGAGAGCCCATAACTGGTAATATAGTGATGTACCTTTATACGGAATATGCAGCCGGTATGCTGACCAGCGGCGATGATTACAGTACAGATGCCATGAATGTTCAGGAGGGAGAAGAAATCTGGTTCCGCTTTACGGTGAAGGATTCAGACAGATATGGATTTGGTTCGGATTACGACACTTATATGAACTTGTACAGGTTGAACGGAAACGACCTTGAATTACTTGGCAAAAAGGAGTCCGGCAATAGTACGATATGGGCTGCATTGGACGCTGGCGATACAGTATTACTACAGACTTACTATTATAGTCATCACGGTAGCGGTACATACAGTATAAACGTTACCAGTACAATGCCGCAAACGGATGGCGATAACTGGAGCATTGATTCAGGTACAGCTACACACAGCATCTATGTAGAACGCGATTATGAATATGTGATACCAATGAGCTTTCCTAATCTGACCGAGGCAGCAGCTTTCGCTTTCACTTTCACTTTGCCATTATCAGGATCTGACCTTAAGAATGTCGAGATGGCTTTGTACAAGGCGGATGCAGGAAACGGGACTGACAAAAAAGAACTGGTGGGTACCGGTTTCACGATTGCATGCGAAATTGCCCCTGATAGTACATACGAACTCAGAGTAAGAAATTACACGGGCAGCACATTTTCTGCTACAATACGCGCAGCACAATATACAATGCAAACCATAACACTGGAGGACAATGCCAAGCTTGCGACTGTAAACAATGGCTCCGAGGCAAGATTCCAGTTTGAGGTGCCGGCGGATGGAACCTATCTGTTTTATGGAACAGCAGAAGATACCTGTGATAATTACGCAGAGTTATATGTAAATGGGGCGTACCAGACAAAAGATGACGATAGTGGAGGGAATAGTCAATTTCTCATTCGTTACACACTGTCTGCGGGAGACGCGGTTGAATTAATAACTTATTTATATGGGCACGGTACTAGTGAAGCGGCATACACTGTCCATGTAGAGAAAGTACCAGAGGGTTATATGGATATGACAGAGATGACCTTTTCGCAGCCATTACCATATGCATCTATTGGCAGCCTTGCCGCGGGAGAAACAGTTAAGCGCCGGTTTATTGCTCCGGCTGTATCAACAGACAATGGAGCAAGCTATCTGTTTTACAGCGAGATGAACAGTGAAGCGAGAGCAGACTTGACAGTAAATGTACAGCTTGCATCAGAATTTTCCGCATACGCATCAGAAGAGATGCAAAAGGATGAGAAGGGAAATTGCTATAATGTATATGAATTGACACCGGGCAGACCTTATATTCTCAGCGTGACGAATAATGGCAGTGATATTCTGAATGTCGGCAGCATCTATGCATGCCGCTACACAGAACTGAACGGTGGTATGGCAGTCGCTATCGGAGGTGCGGAAGAACAGAATGAGGCAGTAGAATTCAACATTGCGTCAGGAGAGGAAACGTGGATGTCGTATCATGTGGAAGAAGATGGAATCTTTACCTTTGCAGTTTCAGATATGAGCAGTTATGGTTACATGCGTGTATTCCGGTCAGAAGGGACAGAGCTTACATCGCTAAATGATAGTTCACTCAACAATGATAAAGCTACGTTTGAAATATACCTGAGTAAGGGCGACAATATTCTGGTTCGTATTTACCAGGCCAACCATAATGCATTGACAGGCAATGTGAAAGCTACATGGGAAGTCTGGGACATAACATCTGTCGATACGGGCAGCAACACCTATACAGTGAAGACAAATGCTTCTGGAGCAGAGGGAAAGGTATGGCTGAAGTTTGCAGACAGTATTGCGGCAGGCAGTTACACAATCAGTACAACAGATACAAGCGCCGCATTAAAACTGTACAAAAACGGAGTGGAGGAGACATCTGACGCTTCGCAGGAAGGGAAGTCATCCGTGACATTCCAATATGAGACGGGTGCAGTTTATCAGCTTGGCGTTACCACATCAGCTGCAAGTCAAGTGCAGCTGTCAATAACCAAAAATGAGGATCAACCTTCATCATAATTCAGTCAGCATCAGAAGAACTGAAAAGGACAGTTTCGGAATGTTCCGAAACTGTCCTTTTAAATATGTATTTAATTTGCCATGATATCGTCAATATTGGTGATAATCGCTTTCAGTGATTTGGTAATATCCGAGTCAATCTGGAATTTGACAAGCTCATTGAGAATCTGTTTGGCACGGGTCGTGTCATAAATCTCAAGTGCGTGAAAGGCTTCCTGAAGCTGTTCGCTCCATTTCTTGAAAGTCATGTGATTGCCATCCTTGTCGACAGCGTCCTGCTTAAGACCAAGGGACTTGGCATACGCGCTCAATATGGTGTAGGCTTCATCCAGCTCAAGGGAAAGCTTTTTCCAGTTGGCGTGCACAATGTCAGGACTGCCCGCATACGCTTCTATTTCGTGGAAAAATGCCGTGTCAGTCAGGGTGACAAGCCCCAGCTCGTTTGCACGCACCCTGAGACCATGGGCGTTTGTGCCATAGGGAATCAATAAACCCGCCTGCAGCAGATCATAGAGCGTGTCCTCATATTTGTCACATTCCTGCAGAAACGCAAGCACACGTTCGTTGTACGCCTCGACATTCTGCCCGAGCCTTGCCAGCGCAGCGTCGACATCAACTCCGTGGCGTGCAAGAT
Source organism: uncultured Lachnospiraceae bacterium (assembly GCA_910579275.1). Lineage (GTDB taxonomy): Bacteria > Bacillota > Clostridia > Lachnospirales > Lachnospiraceae > COE1. The sequence goes on along the minus strand of CAJTTO010000004.1, from coordinate 78,344 downwards.
AGCGCATTTTAATTTTGCTGTCGCTGATTAAGGTATCGGGAAGCTGCTGCTGGATTTTGTTGATAATCTGCTTGGCATGATAAGCCATCATGGAAATCTGCTGCTTGTGTGCAAGCAGCTTCAGCTGCTTATGAAAAAGGCACACGCCTGTAAGCAGGGCAAGCCCTGTCAGAGCAACCCCCGCAAGAGACCAGAGCGCCGCGGCAGGCAGGATTCCATAGAAAAAAAGCACTCCGATAATTAGTGACACACCTGTCATAAAAACCAGCCATATCAGGGCAGACTTGTCGACAAGCTGTTTCACCGCATCGCATATTCTGTTGTAACTGTATTCCATTATGTAGCCCTCCGTTAAAAATCCCCCTCTTGTAGGAACAAAGAAATAATATTCTTCATCTAGTTTAGCACACTTTCCACAGCGAAAAAAGGGAAAAAACGTGTTCGGCAAAAAAAGGAAAATAAACCGGTATTTCTTCAATTAAACTGTGCCGATGCAAAGCTTATATTGAAACGCGCAGACATTCAGTTGACATTCATGGTTACTGTTTGGATATCCGCCAAAGTAGTGGGAATCATGCGCCAAAATGCTTGCCTTTTAGCATTTTGTGTGCAAAATCTGTTATCATTCACACCTCAATAGCTTGTATGCCGATAAAAACTGGCGTGGGTGTGAATTGTAACACCATTCATGCGTTTGTCGTGGGGGAAATTAATTTTCCCCTTGCATATGCGGTCCCAATGTGGTAGAATATTTCGCAGACAGGCAATCTGCCTGCATGGTATTGCAAGACAAAATTGCATAAGACAGTTCGTGACCATCCTGTCTTTAAACAAAACTAGGGATATGAAAACGGAAGGATTCTGCACAGGCTCCCTGTGGCGGAAAAAACCGTTTTTCTGTGTGGGCACGTTCTGCGTGCTTTTTTTATTTCATAAGAAACGATGTGGCTTGCCCACTTTGTTCTTGCATCCAGAACTGATAAACAATGAGATTCATTGTGCATATTTTTAGCTGCACAGAAAGGAAGTCCATGGAAGATTTTAACCCAAACCGCTATGCGGTCATCAATGAAAAAAATCCCCGTGAAATCGTCATGCTGCGGGGGCTTGGCTGTTCTTGGAGACGGTGCCGATTCTGCGACTACCATCTTGATTTTTCCCCAGACAGCAGCGCAAATTTTGCCCTGAACCGGGAACAGCTTGAAAAAGTCACTGGTATCCACCATAAGCTGGAGGTGATTAATTCCGGCAGCTTTGTGGACTTGGATGAGGAAACCCTTGCACTGATTGAAACAGTCTGCAAGGACTGCCATATCACCCAAGTACATTTTGAGTGCCACTGGCGGCATCGGGAGGCAATTCCCCCATTCCGCAAGCGCTTTGCAGCCCATGGGATTGAACTGAAGGTGAAAACCGGCGTAGAAACTTTCGATGCCCTATTTCGGGAAAGCTATCTGGATAAAGGCATTGACGCCCGTTCCCCAGAGGAACTGGCGGAATATTTTGACGAGGTCTGCCTGTTGCAAGGTATCCCCGGCCAGACTGCGGAAAGCATGGACAGGGACATCCAAACCGGCCTTGCCTATTTTGAGCGGGTCTGCATTAACATAATGCAGGAAAACAAAAAGCCCATCAAGCCGGATCCCCGTGTCATTGCAAGTTTCACCAAGGAACTTTATCCAAAATACATAGAAAACAGCCGGGTAGATATTTTAATGGAAAATACTGCTTTCGGCGTAGGAGGCGTTGTAGAACATGCAGAATGAAATTCTTTTATTGGTATCCTTATTCCTTACTTTTTCCACAGTTGTGTTCCTATTCTGGCTGTTTCAGGAGCAGGGGCTGTATTTGTGGACTGTTCTGGCTACTATTGCGGCAAATATTGAAGTTTTGATTATGGTAACTGCCTTCGGCATGGAAATGACGCTGGGCAATATCCTGTTTGCCTCAACCTTTCTGGTAACGGACATTTTGAGCGAGCTTTATGGGAAAAAAGCCGCCCAGACTGCGGTTTACCTTGGGATTGCCACTTCAGTCATCTTCATTTTCTTAAGCCAGTCTTGGATGCTGTATGTGCCAAATGAAAATGATTTTGCATCCCCGGCCATCCGCACAGTCTTCTCCAATACCCCCCGCTTAATGGCGGTAGGCATTATTGTATACGTCATTGTCCAGCTTTTCGACGTGTGGGCATACCATAAATGGTGGGCGTTCACCAAAAGCAGGTTCGGTGACTCCAAGAAATTGCTGTGGCTCCGAAACAATGGCTCCACGCTGGTATCCCAGCTTCTAAACACAGTCCTGTTCACATGGGGCGCATTTTTGGGCACCTATGATACAAAGACACTGGTTTCCATTGCTATCGCCAGCTATATTATTTTTGTGGCCACAAGCATTGCGGACACGCCCTTCGTGTATCTGGCACGGCATCTGCACCAGAAAAAAAAAGGCGGTTCCCACTGACGCAAAAAGCCAAATTTCTCCAGAACACAGACAAGAGAGGACTGGTCAAAATATGAACCAGTTCTCTCTTTATTTGTAAAACTGTCAGCACTTACATCATATAGGAACGAAGTATTACAATGATAATTTGAAAACTGGCTCTAAGGCGCTTAATACTGTGGTAAATTCTGCAACAAAGAAAACGTGTTGTCTAAGTTCTGCCTGTGCCAATTTATCGACTTCCAACTCTCGGTAGCTGCGGCTAATACGCCAACATTCAGAAAACTATTTCCTGTTGCAATTGTTCCGGCGGAACGAAATTCACTCCATTCTTTTTTCTGCACAGAGAGGCGTATGGTGTCCGTATCTGTTGTGAAGGTGACTTCATAATTTAATTTGCTGACCTCGGTAATTTTTATAGACCGGAGTGTATCATAAGGGATTCTCAATGCAATTTCTTTCTTCGGATACATACCTGCAAAAAAGATAACCTGAATGGGAAGAAAGACAATTTCTTCTTCACACAGTTGCATGATGTAATATTTCAAAGTAAAAAAATGGAACAACTTGCTGGCGAAAGAATCGTCGGGTGCATAATTTACGACGATACAGGCATGTTGTTTGGGTTTATACCCTAATTTCTTAATGATTTTGCTGACATTTTTTTCGTTTGCCATTGATTCAAGCTCCTTTCAAATTCTGATAAACTATCCTATCGCCTATATTATAAATAATTTACGACTAAATGTAAAGTATTTATTACAATTTGATATAAAAAAATTCTTGCCTATCTTTTTGATGATAAGCAAGAAGACTCATTTAGCGAATGGGAATCAGGAGCATGGGTTAAGATGCTGTGTAGTGTACGTTACCTGATTTTCCTTAAAATCAATAATGCAACATCAGCCGTTAAAAGAAACAGGGTATAAACTGTTTGTATCCCGTTTGCCAACCGGACGATGTTATCCATAGACCATATCAATGTATATGCGAAAATATTCAGGAGGATAAACAACATGATATAAGAGATCAGTGAAGCCGTAGCAATAAGCCCACGGCCACGTTCATCCCGTCCTTCTTTCGAAAAATAGAAGTATAAGAAAAAACCAAAAAGCAGGAAACCAAAACCTGCATTTATTTTCATAAAAATTCTGCTGTCAAATAAACGATTCAACGATTCAACCATTTAATATTCCTCCTTAAAGTCAAATAAATCTTCAATCGTAACGTCAAATACTTTTGAAATACTGTATGCGAGCAGCATAGAGGGATTATAACGATTTCGTTCAAGCTGTATAATCGTTTGTCGTGATACCCCCACAAGGTCGGCTAGTTCTTGCTGGCTCATTCGCTTTGTCGCTCTGTAAATGTGTATCTTGCTGTCAAAAGAATATTTCTGCTTCGCCATCCAATCGCTCCCTCCACTCAAAAATATCGGCTTATTATAACATATTTCTTTTATTTTGTCTAAGATAGTTTATTGTGTTTTGCAGAATTGAAGTAACAGTTCGTTACTGTTCGGACATCCACCAAAGTAGTGGGAATCATGCGCCAAAATCTGTTATAATTCATACCTCAATAGCTTGTATGCCGATAAAAACCAGCGCGGGTGTGAATTGTAACAGTACGCATAAGTGTTTGAACATCGGGATAATTGTCTCCCTTGAGAACGGTGAACAAGTAAAAAAATTTCCCTTGCTTTGGCTCATAAGGGCAAAACAAGGGAAAATGCATAAGGTTTGAACCTTTAATAAGCGATGCGCCTTGAAAATACAGGCTTTACAGCGGGTTAATATAGATAAACCGGAATTTATTTCATGCGATTATAACCGGAAAACTCCGACTTGTTCAAAATAAGCGATATAAATGTAAGCACGAAAAACAGAATCATCGTGTCGATCGGCAGCATAATCGCATTTTTGATAACGCGTGCGGGGAGAATCGCCACAAAGGACTTACCGCCCAGCACAGCAATCCACAATGTGTTCAGACCGCAGTTGACAATCAGCTTCACGAGAAATTCCGCGATAAAAATGCGCCATACCCTGACTGGCTTCCTGTGCAGGATAGAACCATAAATGACGCCGGCAACCATGACGTTGAACGTATAGCCAAAGAAAAATGCGCCGCCGTCGGGCTTTAGGAAGTATTTCAGGATATCAAGTACCGCCCCGAAAATTGCCCCGACAAATGGGCCAAACATATACTCGACAATGCGGTTTGGATAACCGGAGAAACCGATGCGGATGTTGGGCGTAATAAAAATGGAAGTCGTATAGTTCAAGACAATGGCAAGCGCCGCCATCAGTCCGCAAAGGGTAAGATTTCGGGTGACCGTGAGCTCCTTCATAGAGTCCAGATAGTGCTTCTTCAATTTTTGCATAAAAAAACCTCCTTTATGCAGCAACCTGAAACTACACAAATGAGACTTTCAACCAAGGCATTCGAAAAAGAACGTTCGACGCAGTCCTTAAAAATGTCAAATATGTAGCAGCGGGATGCGAACCTCGTACCGCAAAACAAACTGTTTTTTCGTCCCTGTGACAACTCCCTGTTCACAAGGCACTTAACGCACGCGATTCTACTCTGCAATGAATAAAAATGATTGGTTACACACGGCACAGTCAAATGCCGCTAATCGCACTATACACTATATTGCCGCATTTGTAAAGAAAAATTATGGAACGGTTGTAAAGCGGCATATTTCCTTATGCGGCTGTGTGCATAACTTAATACTGAATGGTCAGTCTTTTCGACCGTCAGTATAAACTTGTGAAAAAAGAGCAGATTGTGTATACTAAAAGTAGAAAAACAATTTATTAAATACGAACAAAAGTTCTTGACAAACAGATGTACGCAATATATACTGCTTATATACCGGCTGGCAAATTAAAAATACAACAGAGGAGAAGGCAGGAAATGCGTCAGAAGAATGTACAACAAGGAATACGGCAGACAATGCCGATAAACAGAAAGGCGAAAGACACATTTTTTAAGAAGGTATATGAGTCGGAAGAACGCCGGCGGAAACTGGCAGCGGATTTATTAGGCCTCAAGAGTGAGCGGGTATCGGCTGCAAACGTGCGTCCGGTACTGTTCGGAAACAAGGAGAATGACCTCGCATTTTTATGCGGAGATGTCTTTTATATAATGATGGAAGAGCAGTCGTCCGTGTCACCCAACATTCCGTACAGAATGCTGGAATACATTGTGGCGGGTCTGCGCTCCACGGTGGACAGCGAACAACTGCTGTACGGCAGAAGCAGGGTATACTTTCCGGTACCGAAACTATATCTGCTGCAGATTGGGCTGGAGCAGCAGGAAAACAGACTGCCCCAGACGCTGCAGTACGACATATCCCTGAGCGAGTCATACATTCCGGCAGCCATCAGAAGTAAGGACGGAGCGAGAAAGCCGGATTTGGAGGTAGAGGTACATGTATACGATTTCCGAATGACACAGTGCGAAATGCTGGAATACATTGAACAGGAGAAAAAACCGGAACGTTTTCTGCCCTACGAAAGCGATATGCAGGACTATGCCCTGACAGCAAACGGAATAACGTATATGCAGCGAACCCAAGGAAATGAAACATACAAAAAACCACGGAATATATCAAGCACGGCAGAGTTCCTAGAACTAATGCTCAAGCGGGGAATTTTTGTAGATTTGTTGTCGGATAAGGAGGTATGCGATATGACAATGGCACAGTTTTCAAGAGATGAAATACTAATATATCAGGGACGAGAGGCTGGCAGAGAAGAAGGCAGGGAGGCTGGACGAGAAGAGGGAATTGAGGCATTTATCGTGGATAAGCTGGAAGACGGAATAGCCGAAGAAACGATAATAGGAAAACTCAGAAAGCGGTTTGCACTTGATGAAAAAACGGCAAGAAAATATTACGAAACATATGCGGGTACAATGCACTGCAAGTGAAGCCGCCTATCATATGCCCAGTAGGGAAGACAACACTATCGGAATCTATAGAACAGAAAGGTTGGAGTGGATATGTGTACTGAAAAAGATAACGAAGAACTTGTTGAAGCCTTTGTGAAAGCTGCCAGAGCAGCGTTTCTGTCTTTAAAAGAAACGACCAAAGAACATTTTTATTTCTATTCGTTTATTTTTGATGAGGGCCTGCATCCATATATTTCAGCATGGTCTTATGAAGCTCTGGAAAAATCAATTATTGAACAGCAAATACCTGATGAAGAGAAGCATTGGTGGAAATGGGACAGCGCGGATTCTCCCTATGCTGATTATGGATATGACGAATTTTTTGGTGAAGTAAGCGAATTGCTGGACAAAAGGGCAGATAAATTATCAGATGAAGAACTTTATGGAACTGAGTGGGGTGTGCGGATTGATTCCATGGAGAAAGCGATGAAAAGGCTTGATGATTCGGGTCTTTTTGGAACTGGAAAAGAACGTGAGTGTGTAGTTATTAATGTAGAACAGGCACCGCCTGACGAAGATGGCTCGGAATACAACAGGGCATTGCGATTGAATCCGTCTTCAGCCTTGCTGTCAGAATATTTAGAAACATGCGAGTAGATGAGGAATAATTCATTTGTAATAAAAAACGGTAAACAGATTCTGTAGTCGGTATTTTCTATAGATATCAAATAACAGGAAGATAAAATATAGGTAAAGGAAGTCACAAATGAATACACAATTATTGCTTCTTACAGCGGTTGTGGCTGGCATTGTGCTGGTTGCTGCGGCGGGCGTCCTGCTTTGCAGACAGTTTCGCAAAAATGCCAGAACACGGGAACTTGACGAGATGGACGGCTTAGACTTTGAATATTATTGTGCGGATTTGCTTGCGGAGAACGGATTTGTCGATGTGCAGGTCACGAGAAGCAGCGGTGATTACGGGATTGATATTCTTGCGGAAAAAGAGGGCGTCACATATGCCATACAGTGCAAGCGCTATACGGGGCTTGTCGGCGTGAAGGCAGTGCAGGAAGCTTACGCCGGGCGCGACTATTATGACAGAATGGTCGGTGCCGTGCTGACAAACCAGTATTTTACAAAATCGGCAGTGCAGGCAGCGCGCAAGCTGAAAATACTTTTGTGGGACAGGGATTACCTGCAGGCGATGGAAGAATAAATACATATATGAAAGGGAAAGGATATGGACTCAGAAGACATATTATGGAGAAAGCGTTTAGGTGAACTTGCGGACAAGGCATACAGCAACAGCCAGTATCTGTTTACGGGATTTTTGTCGGTTTCGGAGCTTGATATATACTATCAGATGGAGCGTGAGCTTGCCTACGCATCTGCCGCGTTGTTCGGGGGAACTGCGGACTGCGAGCGGATGATGCTGCGTTTCGGAAGTGAGGAGCTGTGCGGGTATGAGGAAGACTTTCCGATTGCATGTATCCAAATATCGCCGCTAATCGAAAAATTTGGCGAGGAGTTAAGCCACAGGGATTACCTTGGTGCGCTGATGAACCTCGGTATCGAGCGGCACACGTTAGGAGATATTGTGATTATGGGGAAACACGCATTCCTGTTTTGCACGGAGAAAATGGCACCCTATATCCTCGAGAATTTGGAAAAAGTGCGCCACACAAATGTAAGCTGCCGGATTGCAGAAAAGATACCGGAATCAACCATCACGACGCTCGAACGTAGGACGGTGCAGGTCAGCGCCGCGCGCGCCGACAGCATTATAGCCAAGGTCTACAACCTGTCCCGGGGCGGCAGCGTTGACTTGTTTCGGGCGAAAAAGATACTGATTAACGGCAGGGTGAATGAAAATAATGCAGGGCAGCTAAAGCCCGGAGACACCGTTTCCGTGCGGGGGTTTGGGAGATTTCGTTTTGTGGAAATATCCGGTGAGACACGCAAGGGAAAGCTCAATGCCGCGGTTGATGTTTTTTGCTGAATAAATTTTTTCTTAATATTAAAATATTCCATTGATTTATTTTTGAATCATGATATGATAGTGCTTCAAGAACAAAAAAGGATTGGACAGTTTTGCGGCGCGGTGCAGAATGCTGACGGAACTGTTACAAAAGGACATCATATTGCGGAGGAGTAAATTATGGAAAAGCAGGCAGTATTCAGTATGACAGAAGGAAGTCCGGTAAAGCTTCTTATGAAATTCACAATCCCGATGCTGATCGGAAATCTTTTTCAGCAGTTTTACAACATGGTAGACTCAATCGTGGTCGGGCGTTTTGTCGGGCCAAACGCGCTGGCGGCAGTCGGTGCGACAGGCTCCCTCAACTTCCTGTTTTTTGCAATGAGCTTCGGCATTGCGGCGGGTGTGGGTGTCGTAGTGTCACAATATTTTGGTGCGGACAGAATGGACATGGTCGAGAAGAGCATTATCAACGGGATGTACCTGTTGGCAGTCGTTTCACTTCTTATGGGAATCGTAGGTGTTGCTTCGGCGCACTGGGTGCTTGTGGCGCTCAACACGCCGGATGCAATTCTTGATGATGCCGTTATCTATATGAGGGTATCCTGTGCCGGCATTCTGGCAATTGCCGCGTACAATGGCGTGGCGTCAGTGCTGCGTGCGCTCGGGGATTCCAAGACCCCGCTTTACTTTATGGTGCTTTCGTGCTTTATCAATATTGGTCTTGACCTCTTGTTTGTCATTGAATACGGATGGTCAGTTTTTGGTGTGGCGCTGGCGACAGTCATCGCGCAGCTCGTGGCAGCTGTCGGCGCATTTCTTTATGCCTTGTGCAAAATTTCGTGTTTCCGCGTGAAAAAGGAGAACCGGCCCGTGCGCGGCGACATTATACGGCGGTGCTTTGTGCTGGGGATGCCGATTGCGTTCCAGAATGCGCTGATTGCGTTTTCGTGCATTTTTCTCCAGCGGATTGTCAACGGATTCGGGGAGAGCGTGGTCGCAGCCAACACGGCGCTCGGGCGCATTGAGCAGCTGGTGCAGCAGCCATACAACTCTCTGGGCACGGCGCTTACGACATATACGGGACAGAATATCGGTGCCGGAAAGATTGACAGGGTAAAACAGGGGTACAAGGCAGGATTTAAGAGTGTTGTGGTTGTCAGTATCATCATGCTGATACCCTGCCAGCTGTTCGGGGAAACGATTGTCAGCATTTTTGTGACGGATCCCGAGGTCATTGCCATCGGTGCAAAAGGACTCTCGATTACGAGCTTTTTCTATTTTTTCCTTGGCATGATTTACGTTGCAAGGAGCGTGCTCAACGGTGTGGGAGACGCTGCGTTTGCCATGATTAACGGACTGATGGAAGTGGCAGGGCGCGTCGGATTTGCCGTCCCGCTCACAAAGATTCCGTTTATCGGTGTGTGGGGTATTTTTTTCACAACCGGATTTACATGGGCGCTGACAGGGCTTGTCACCATGGCGCGGTACCACAAGGGCAAATGGGAGTTTAAGCAGATAGATACCTGACTGCAATAAAAAACTAAAATAGTTTAGAAATGAGTGAACAAAATCTTGCATTATCCTGTTTTGGTGTTATACTTATAATTACAGGGATGAGGAACTTTTTTAAGGTTCTAAGGACGGTTACTTGAAGAATCTGTATTAGGAGGTATAACAAATGGGACTTGACGGGAAAAACGCTATTGAAAGCGGCAAGACGGCACTTGGTATTGAGTTTGGATCTACCAGAATCAAGGCGGTACTGATTGACGAAAACCATGAAGTTCTTGCCATTGGAAACCACGACTGGGAAAACCAGCTGGTCAACAATATCTGGACGTACAGTCTTGACGCAATCTGGAGCGGGCTGCAGGATTGCTATCAGGATTTGACGGCGCAGGTAAAGAAGCAGTATGGCACGGAAATCAGGACGCTCGGATCCATCGGTTTCAGCGCCATGATGCACGGCTACATGGCATTTGACAAAGACGGGGAACTTCTGGTGCCTTTCCGCACATGGCGGAATACGATAACGCAGGAGGCGAGTGAGAAACTCACGGCGCTTTTTGACTATCATATTCCTCAGAGATGGAGCATAGCGCATCTATATCAGGCAATCCTCAACGGTGAGGAACATGTAGGCAAGGTCGACTTTTTCACGACCCTCGCCGGATATATCCATTGGCAGTTAAGCGGCGAGAAAGTGCTCGGTGTGGGCGAGGCATCAGGCATGTTTCCCATCGACATCGAAACCAAGGATTTTAACAGGCGGATGATTGACCAGTTTGACACGCTTGTGGCGGATAAGAATTTTGCGTGGAAGCTTGCGCACATTATGCCGAAGGTGCTGGTTTCCGGTGACAGGGGCGGCGCGCTGACAGAGGCGGGCGCAAAACGCCTTGATGTGACAGGCACACTGCAGGCGGGGGTTCCCATGTGTCCGCCCGAGGGTGATGCGGGTACCGGCATGGTTGCGACAAACAGTGTGGCGCAGCGCACAGGCAATATCTCCGCGGGAACCTCTGTGTTTGCAATGGCGGTTCTCGAGAAGGATTTGTCAAAATCTTATGACGAGCTTGACCTTGTGACGACACCGGACGGAAGCCTTGTGGCTATGGTGCACTGCAACAACTGTACGTCGGACTTAAATGCGTGGGTTAATATTTTTAAGGAATTTCAGGAGTCCATGGGGCAGAAGGTAGATATGAATGAACTCTACGGGACGCTTTACAGAAAGGCGCTCGAAGGTGATGCCGACTGCGGCGGTCTTCTCGCATACGGTTATTTTTCCGGCGAGCATGTGACCGGTTTTGAAGAAGGCAGACCTTTGTTTGTGCGGACACCGGATGCGAAGTTTAACCTTGCCAACTTTATGCGCGTCAATCTTTTCACGGCGCTTGGCGCCATTAAAATCGGCATGGACATTCTGTTCAAGCAGGAGCATGTCACGCTGGATGAGCTTCTCGGACACGGCGGTCTGTTCAAGACAGAGGGCGTCGGACAGAAGGTGGTTGCCGCTGCCGTTAACGTGCCGGTTTCTGTCATGAAGACAGCGGGCGAGGGCGGTGCATGGGGTATCGCTGTGCTTGCAAACTACATGATGAAAAAGGGCGCGGATGAGTCATTGAGCGCTTACCTTGGCAACAGGGTATTTGCCGGTGAAGCGTCAGTGCGCATGGAGCCGGATGCCAAGGACGTGGAAGGCTTCGAGACCTTTATCGAGCGATACAAGAAAGGGCTTGCAATCGAACGTGCGGCTGTGGATAGTATGTGAAGAAACTTTCATCCGAAAAACAGGAGGAGCATGGAATGTTAGAGGAATTAAAGAAAAAAGTATATGAAGCCAACATGGACTTGCCCAAATACGGACTTGTCACGTTCACATGGGGAAATGTAAGTGCAATTGACCGTGAAAGCGGGCTGTTCGTCATCAAGCCAAGCGGCGTCGACTACGATTTGTTAAAGCCGGAGGACATGGTGGTCATGGACTTGGACGGCAATAAGGTAGAAGGGAAATACAATCCCTCGTCAGATACACCGACACATCTGGAACTGTACAAGGCATTTACGGAAGTAGGCGGTATCGTACATACACACAGCACCTATGCCACAAGCTGGGCGCAGTCAGGCAGAGCCATCCCGTGTTACGGAACAACACATGCGGATTATATGTACGGCGAAATTCCCTGCGCGCGCGTTCTGACGCAGGAAGAGATTGACGACGGCTATGAGAAAAACACAGGTACGCTGATTATAGAGACATTTAAGGACAAGGATCCGATGGCAGTTCCCGCCGTGCTTTGCAAGAACCATGGACCGTTTGCTTGGGGCAAGGATGCAAAGGAGGCAGTGCACAACGCGGTTGTCCTTGAGGAGGTTGCAAAGATGGCGCTTTTCACGGAGCAGTTAAACCGTGATGTCGATCCGGCGCCCCAGCGCATACAGGATAAGCACTATTACAGAAAACATGGTGCCAATGCGTATTATGGAAATAAGGTCGAATAAAAGAAAACGTGCAACTGTTCAGTACAGCACTGCGCACTTGCTGCGGAGTGCGTAAAAAAGCGCAAATTACGCCAGGCATCAAGCCTCCACGAAGTGGATTTGCATGGCTTGATGCTCGTAACTATGAAGGTACTGAATAGTTACGAAAACGTTAACTTTTTGCAACAGGAACCGAAGCTGTTACATTGTAATGATTACCGATGCAATTTTACGTTTACGGATGATGCAAAATGTGGTAAATTGATAGAGGTATGTTGATTGAATGATATAGGGCGCAGGCGGCTGCCGGCTGTTTGGCAGGAGCAGCCGCGGGAAGCCCGTAAGGAGGAAAAGGAATGACAAATTTAGAGCTTCAGAAAATGGCGAATGAAGTTCGTAAAGGTATCGTGAGCGGTGTACATGCTGCCAAGGCAGGGCATCCCGGCGGATCATTATCTGCGGCAGATATTTTTACTTACCTGTATTTTGAGGAAATGAACATTGACCCCAAGGATCCGAAGAAAGCGGACAGGGATCGTTTTGTGCTTTCGAAAGGACATACGGCTCCCGGACTGTATTCAACACTTGCCAACCGCGGATTTTTTCCGGTTGCGGATCTTCTGACATTGAGAAAGCTTGGTTCATACTTACAGGGACACCCATGTATGCAGCATGTTCCGGGAGTTGACATGTCTTCCGGCTCGCTTGGACAGGGAATTTCCGTTGCGTGCGGTATGGCGCTCGGCGCAAAGATGTCCAACGCGGATTATAGAGTGTATACATTGCTTGGCGACGGCGAGATTCAGGAGGGACAGGTCTGGGAAGCCTCCATGTTTGCGGGACATAGAAAACTCGACAATCTCTGCGTGATCGTGGACAATAACGGATTGCAGATTGACGGAAAAATTGAGGATGTGTGCTCACCGTACCCCATTGACAAGAAGTTTGAGGCATTCAATTTCCATGTAATCAATCTTGATGACGCACATGATTTTGACAAGATTCGCGCCGCATTTCAGGAGGCGCGGGAGACGAAGGGAATGCCGACAGCAATTATTGCCCACTCATTAAAAGGAAAGGGCGTATCATTTATGGAAGGAAACGCCGACTGGCATGGCAAGGCTCCGAATGATGAGGAGTACGCAGTTGCGATGGCAGATTTGGAGAAAATAGGAGAGGGTTTAGTATAACAGGAGGTAAATGATGTCAGAAGTTAAAAAGATAGCGACAAGAGAGAGCTATGGAAACGCTCTCGTTGAAATAGGGAAAGAAAATCCCAATCTGGTAGTGCTTGATGCCGACCTTGCGGCGGCGACGAAGACAGGTGTGTTCAAGAAAGCATTTCCGGAGAGACATATTGACTGCGGTATTGCGGAGTCAAACATGGCAGGCGTTGCGGCGGGATTATCACTTGCGGGTAAGATTCCGTTTATGAGTTCCTTTGCGATGTTTGCGGCAGGACGTGCGTTTGAGCAGGTCAGAAACTCCATCGGATATCCGCACTTAAACGTAAAGATCGGTGCGACACATGCGGGAATCACAGTGGGCGAGGACGGCGCTTCCCACCAGTGCAACGAGGATATCGCGCTGATGCGCACAATTCCGGGTATGGTTGTAATGTGCCCTGCCGATGATGTTGAGGCAAAGGCGGCGGTGCGTGCGGCAGTGGCGTATGAGGGACCTGTCTATATCCGTTTTGGACGTGCGGCAGTGCCTGTAATCAATGACAGACCTGACTATAAGTTCGAGATTGGAAAGGGAACAATCGTGAGGGAAGGAACCGACGTCACGATTGTGGCGACCGGCATTTGCGTGGATTCTGCACTCGGTGCGGCTGAGATGCTTGCGAAGGACGGAATCAGTGCGGAAGTAATCAACATCTGCACAATTAAACCGCTGGATGAGGAAATCATCATCCAATCGGCAAAGAAAACAGGAAAGGTCGTGACAGCCGAGGAGCATTCCGTAATTGGCGGTCTGGGAAGTGCTGTATGCGATGCACTCTGCAAGTCATGCCCCACACCTGTATACAAGATTGGCATGCAGGATACATTTGGAGAGTCCGGCTCCGCGGCAGCCCTGATTGAGAAGTATAAGCTCGACGCAAAAGGCGTATATGAGCAGGTTAAGGGCTTTGTTGGGAAATAATAAAAGAAAAAATCATCCGAATCCATCGGATGATTTTTTCAAATAATATGAAACGGGAGGAGAGCATTTTGGAGCAGAAAAAGAAAGAAACCGCAGTGGTCTACAAGCAGCAGGAGATTGCAACGGAAATATATGATATGTGGATTACCACATCGCTTGCCGCACAGGCAAAACCGGGGCAGTTTATCAGCGTCTACACACATGACAAGTCAGCGCTTCTGCCGCGTCCTATCAGCATCTGTGAGGCAGACAGAGAAAATGGCAGGATTCGGATCGTCTATCGTGTGGCAGGCAAGGGGACGGCAGAATTTTCAAGATACAAGGCAGGGCGCCGCATTGATATACTCGGAACGCTCGGAAACGGATTCCCGCTGGAAAAGGCAAAGGGCAAAAGAGTCTTTCTGATGGGAGGCGGCATTGGCATTCCGCCTATGCTTGAACTTGCAAAAGCAATTGCGCGCAATGGAGGAAGTGAGATGCAGGCGGCATCTGTCGATATTATTGTCGGATATCGGGATAAGGAGCTTTTTTTGTCGGAGGATTTGTCCAAATACGGAAAGGTGCACGCCGCCACGGAGGACGGGAGTGCAGGCACGAAAGGCAACGTGATGGATGCCATTGCGGCGGAGGGGCTTGAAGCGGACGTGATTTTTGCCTGCGGACCGATGCCGATGCTCCGCGCGGTCAAGAAATACGCCGCGGAAAAGGGAGCGGAGGCATATATTTCACTTGAGGAAAGAATGGCATGCGGAGTCGGCGCATGTCTTGGATGTGTCGTAAAGACAAGGGAAGTCGACCACCATTCACATGTAAACAACGCAAGAATCTGCACCGACGGACCGGTCTATGCGGCGCAGGATGTCGAGATATAGAAGGGGGCATGGTATTCATATGTTAAATACTCAGATAACGATAGCGGGCGTAACATTTAAAAATCCTGTGATGACTGCTTCAGGGACATTTGGCTCCGGCATGGAATATTCCGAGTTTGTGGATTTAAATGATCTCGGTGCAGTCGTGACAAAAGGTGTTGCAAATGTGCCGTGGGAGGGAAATCCGACACCGAGGGTTCAGGAGACCTACGGGGGGATGCTCAATGCAATCGGACTGCAGAATCCCGGAATCGACGTGTTTATCGAGCGGGATATTCCTTTTTTAAAGCAGTATGACACGCGGATTATTGTCAACGTGTGCGGACGCAGCGCGTCTGATTATGTCGAGGTGGTAGAAAAACTTGCTGACCAGCCTGTCGACATGCTTGAAATCAATGTCTCCTGCCCGAATGTCAAACATGGGGGAATTGCTTTTGGGCAGGATCCCAGATGCCTGTTTGACATTACAAAAGAGATTAAGGCGAAGGCAAAACAGCCCATTATCATGAAACTGTCGCCCAATGTCACAGACATTGCGGAGATGGCAAGGGCGGCAGAAGCGGCAGGAAGTGATGCCGTTTCTCTGATTAACACCATCACGGGCATGAAGATTGACATTCATAAGCGTGCGTTTGCACTGGCAAATAAGACAGGAGGACTTTCGGGTCCTGCAATCAAGCCTGTGGCTGTGCGCATGGTTTATCAGGCGGCAAACGCAGTGAAAATACCGGTTATCGGCATGGGCGGCATCGCAAATGCGGAGGATGCCATTGAGTTCATGCTTGCGGGCGCGACAGGCGTTGCCGTCGGCGCCATGAACTTCGTAAATCCCTACACGACTGCCGAGGTTGTAAAGGGTATCGAGGCGTACATGCGTCAGTACAACATTGAAAACATAAACGATATTATCGGGACGGTGAAATAAAGAAGCGCCAAAAGTCATAAACAGCCCCCTGCGCACATACATTTTATTATTATAAAGTCATTAAAATGTATATGACAAATTTGTGCAGCGGCAGCCGTTCAGCCTGAGACTTTGCACTTGCTGCAAAGTGCGAGAAACAGCGTTGAGGCTGCGTACAATGGCACAAGTTCTCAGGTGCAGGAATGGGGGTCAAATGGAGCTTTTGAAGAAAAACATTCATACGGAGCGGATAAAGTCAAAGGCGCTTTTGCAGGTGCCATTGGAAATGGATATCAATGTGCCGGACGTGAAGCCGGATGTGGCGAAAGTGATTTACGACTGCGGTAAAATTAAGGTGGATGAAATCAAAACCGGCATGAACAAAATCTGGGTAAAGGGCTGCCTGTGCTATCAGATCTTGTACCGTACAGACGGGGAGGACAGGACGCTTGCGGGCATGGACGGCGAAGTGCCGTTTATGGAGGAGATATATCTCGACAAACTCGAGGGACAGGACAGGGTAATCTGCAGGACGAATCTAGAAGATTTGCGCGTACATATCATTAATTCCAGAAAGCTTAGCATCCAGTCCGTGATTTCTCTGGAGCCGAGAGTTGAGGAAAGCATTTCGGAGGAGCTGTGTGTGGAGCTTGACCACACGGGGAACGGCGACAGCGGGAAAAATCTGGAGTCACGGCTTGAATACAGAAAAAAGAGCCTTGATTTTCTTGAAACCATTGTCAAAAAAAGAGATCTGCTGCGCATCCACGAGGAAACGCATCTGCCTGCGGGAATGCCTGACATCGGAGTGACACTCTGGAAAAATGCCGAAATCAGCAGTATCAGCTTCCGGCCGATGGATGAAAAAATGGGCATAACCGGCGAGATAAGTATTTTTATCGTATACCGCGAGGATGCGACAGACAAAGTAAACTGGTATGAGACGATGATTCCCTTTAACGGAAGTGTCGAGTGCCAGAACAGCAGGGAGGGCATGATTGCCGATGTATCGTATGAAATAGGGCATGAGGAAATTTCAATCAGGGAGGATTCTGACGGAGAACTCCGGCTGATTGGAGTGGAAATGACCGTCGAGCTTGAAATCAAACTGTACGAGCGGGAGAATACCTCCATCGTGGCGGATGTGTACGGGGTCAGCTGCGAGGTGCAGACAGAAATTGATACCAGACAGTTCCGTGATTTGTGCATGGAACTTAACACGGAAGAAAAGCTCACGCGCAGCATCAAGCTGGAAGATGCGGAGCCAAAGATTTTACAGGTTTGCCACTGTGACGCACAGGCGAAGCTACAGGAAGCATCATTCCAGAACAATCAGGTAAGCCTTTCGGGGGAGATTGACTTACAGGTGCTTTACGCCTCAAACGAAGAAGGGGCGGGGCTGTATCCGGTCAAGTCCGCCGTGCCTTTCGAGGTGGTAAAGGAGCTTCCGGATATAGACGAAGGGCAGATTGAGCAGTGCTCCGTATCTGTCCAGATACCGCAGCAGACTGTGAGCATCAAGGACAGCTCGCAGCTTGAGTGGCGGGGGAACATGAACATTAAAATGCTCCTGTACAGCACAAAGCGTGCGGACATTCTCACGGACTTGAACATTGCGCCAATCAACGCGGATGTCCTCGAAAAACTTCCGGGATTTGCGATATACTATGTGAAACCGGGAGACTCGCTCTGGCAGATTGGCAAGAAATATTATGTAAGTGTTGAGCGCATCAAGGAAATGAATAACCTGACCGCTGATGAAATCAAGCCGGGCGATAAGCTGCTGATTGTAAAATAGAGAAAACAGTGTAACAGTTCAGCACAAAAAAAGGAGTACCGCTTAAGGGTATTCCTTTTTTGCGTCTGTATTTATTTTGCAACAACGGTTCCGTCTTCTGTCGTTGTGACAGTATTGTTCTTGTCAGCAGCTGCATTGTTGTTCTTGTCAACGCTTAAGTCCTTGTCGGTCTCCTTCGGCTTCAGCAGGCTGTCAAATTTTTCAAGCACTGCGTCGTAAGTTTTCTTGGAGATTTCAGGAAGCTTGCCGCCCCATGTCTTTTCTGCCTTTTCATAACCCTTGAGGAAAGCGTCGCGCATCTTCTCAAGCTGTTTCTGGTCATCGCCTGCAAGCGCAGTCGCAAAGGATACGATACGGTCTGAAGTCTGCTTTACACCCCAGTAGCCGTCCTCGGAAATTGCTTCCTGTGCTTTTTTCTGTGTTGCGGCGTCAACTGTATAGTTTCCTTTTGAGAGGAACTGCCAGATATTATTTGCCTGACCGAATGTATTGGTCTGTGTATTGAGCATGTTATGTACAAGATCGGTCAGCTGTGACTGGCGCTTTTCCTGATCTGCCTTGAGCTGTGCAACGATGGATTTCCTGTCATCCTCCGACAATTTTGACTTGTCATAGATTGCTGCGGCTTCCTCTTTTTTCACGCCTGTATCGGTGTTCGAAGCTTCCGGCTTGGATGATTCCGGTTTCTTCTCGGATTCAACAGCACTTGCAGCCGTGTAGACATCTGTTACATTATTACTTCCTATTCCTGATAAGCTCATTTGGTATCCCTTCCCTTTCTACAATAAATAAATTCCATCCATGGCAACCGACCAGCCGGCATGGATGCAGCCATACTGGTTTTACCTTTATATCGTCATTATACCATAGAAACTTTACCTCGCACAACGGAAAAAACGTGATTTCTTACAAATATTCCCATCGGATGCCGCCGTTTTGCTCCTTTTGGCAATATGCAAAAAATCATGCAAAAATGCAGTTGCATTTATTTTTCAAAAAAATACAATAAATCGTAAAATTTGCACAATAAAATATTGAAAACAGTAGCTTGATGTGGTATAAATATATATAACAACGAGTAGATATGAAGAAAGGGGCTTCACTATTCGTTATTCTTTTTGAGTACATAAATATACAAAAAGAAAACAGAAAAACATGTGTAAAAGGAGGAAGTTCATATGGAATATATGAATGGAAAAGGGGCAATCCAGCTGGTTAGAAACTACATCGAAAGTGAGATGTCGGAGTATAAGAAGGTGTCTGAGAAAGAGCTGAATGCAGGCGGTGTCGCGCCGGAGGCAAGGGCAGCTTTCAACAGAAAACCATATTGCGGATTCTCGTCCATGAATCTGAAGAACCGTCCCGTGCTGCGATAATATGCATAAATCGCGCAGACTGGGGAACAATGTAGTGTGGAGCAGGAGTTTCCGCAATGAATAAGCCGTCTTTTTGCGTGACTTGAATGCAGGATGCATTACAGACAGTGCACCGCAAGGCAGGTTGCGCGGATTGACATAAATGAAAATGAAAAGCATCGCCTGAATGACAAATGGAAATTCAGGGGGTGTTTTTTTCTTAGTAACAGTTCAGCCTTCGGCTTCCTGTTACGGGCATCAAGCCATGCAAAACCACTTCGTGGTGGCCTGATGCATCTCTGCCACTACGTTATTTTACGGACTTTGCAGCCAGTGCAAAGTCCTGGGCTGAACTGTTACATTTCTTATCCAAATTTTTGAAAGTAATGTGGAAAACAAATTCGTTCTATGGTAAGATAGAGATATTAAAAAACGGAGCATGGATCGGACAGCTGAATGTGACGAAAAATTAAAATAATAGGAAAGGCGAAAGTAATTATTTGCATAGGAAATAGTTACAGGAGTGAAACAGATGGCAAGTGTAAGTATCGAAAAGGTAATAGAAAAATTTGGGCTGAAAAACCTCACGCCGCAGATTGAAGTGGAGAATATCAAGATTCACCAGCCTGACATCAACAGACCGGCGCTTCAGCTGGCGGGATATTTTGAACATTTTGAGGAGACCAGACCCCAGATTATCGGTTTTGTCGAATACTCGTACATGGAAAACCTCTCTGACAAAAAGAAAAAAGAGGTATATCCTCAGGTTATTTCCGAAAAAACTCCCTGCATTATTTTCTGCAGGGATCTGCATCCGGACGAGTTGTTTATGAAGACGGCGCTCAAGAACAACGTCCCGCTTCTGATAACGGAGAAGTCAACATCCGCGTTTATGGCAGAAATCATCCGGTGGCTCAATGTCAAGCTTGCACCCTGTATCTCCGTGCACGGCGTGCTTGTGGATGTGTATGGCGAAGGTGTCTTAATAACGGGCGAGAGCGGTATTGGAAAAAGCGAGGCAGCGCTGGAGCTGATTAAAAGAGGACACCGCCTTGTTTCGGATGACGTGGTGGAAATCAGAAAGGTGAGCGACGATACCTTGATTGGATCCGCGCCGGATATTACACGGCATTTCATCGAGCTGCGCGGCATCGGTATTATTGACGTGAAGACCCTCTATGGTGTGCAGAGCGTTATGAACACGACAAACATTAACCTTGTCATCCGCCTTGAGGACTGGGATAAGGAGAAAAAATACGACCGGCTTGGTCTTGAGGAGAGCTACACGGAATATCTTGGAAATAAGATTGTATGTCACAACATTCCGATTCGCCCCGGACGTAACCTTGCGATTATCTGCGAGTCGGCAGCAGTCAACTACCGCCAGAAAAAGATGGGCTACAATGCGGCACAGGAGCTGTACCAGCGCGTGCAGAATTCGTTGTCAAAGCCGCGTGAGGATGATGAGGAATAATGAAATATACGAAATGAATACAATTTGGAGGAAGGAAAAATGAGTAAATATTGTTTTGGAGTAGATTTGGGTGGAACAACAGTGAAAATCGGGCTTTTTGACACGGAGGGCACAGTGCTTGACAAGTGGGAGATACCGACAAGGAAGGAAGACAGTGGAAGTAAGATACTGCCGGATATCGCGGATGCCGTTCTCGGCAAAATCGCAGAAAAGAAGATTGCAAAAGACGACATAACAGGTGTGGGCATAGGTGTGCCGGGGCCTGTAGATGATAAGGGTGTAGTGCATATGGCTGTCAATCTTGGCTGGGGCGTCATCAATATCAATGAAGTTCTCGGCGGCCTGCTGCAGGTGCCTGTCAAGGCGGGAAATGACGCCAATGTGGCGGCGCTTGGCGAAATGTGGTGCGGCGGCGGAAAAGGATGCAGCGACATGGTGCTTGCCACACTCGGCACAGGCGTGGGCGGCGGAATCATTGTGAACGGAAAAATGGTGACGGGAGCGACAGGCGCCGGCGGTGAAATCGGGCATATCCACATCGAGGACGACGAGCCGGATGCATGCGGATGCGGCGGCCACGGATGTCTGGAGCAGTATGCTTCCGCGACGGGCATTGCGCGTCTTGCCAACAGGAAGCTTGCCGCGACGACACAGGACAGCGTGCTCAGGGCGGCGAAAGAAAGAGGGGCGGTCAGCGCAAAGACTGTTTTTGACGCAGTGAAAAACGGCGATGCGCTTGCCTGTGAGATTGCGGAGGAATTCGGAGAGTATCTCGGAAAAGGGCTTGCGGCAATCGCCTGCGTCGTGAATCCTGAGGTGATTGTGCTTGGCGGCGGCGTGTCAAAGGCAGGCGGGATTCTCTGCGAGTATGTCGCGAAGTACTATAAGAAATATGTGTTCCACGGCTGCAGAGGTGCGCAGTTCAAGCTTGCGACGCTTGGCAACGACGCCGGAATCTACGGCGCGGCAAAGCTTGTATTAGAATAGGAATAGAAAACGGTAACAGTATCGTATAATAAAAAAATAGGTTAAATGAGGTTTTAGAACTTGAAGACAGGTTTAAGTCAGGAAGTAATACAGCGTTTGCACGAAAGATTTTCCGCAGTATTCAGACCGGAACAAATACTTGCAGATGAAAATATGTCAGCTCACACCACCTTCCGGGTTGGTGGTGCAGCTGACATATTTGTGGAAATAGACAGTGCGGCATCACTTGCGAAGGCGTTCGGAATATTAAAG
Source organism: uncultured Lachnospiraceae bacterium (assembly GCA_910579275.1). Lineage (GTDB taxonomy): Bacteria > Bacillota > Clostridia > Lachnospirales > Lachnospiraceae > COE1. The sequence continues at coordinate 56,250 of CAJTTO010000004.1, read as the reverse complement.
TCAGAAGGGCTTACCAGACTGAATACGGATTTTTATATTTTGGGAAACGGCAGCAATCTTCTGGTCAGTGATTCCGGTCTGCGTGGCGTGGTGCTCCATCTGTCAAAGCAATTTGACCATATCCGTGTGGAGGGTACAACGCTTGTGTGCGAGGCAGGCGCGACCCTTGCGGCAATTGCGCGCAAGGCGTGTGAAAACGGGCTGGATGGGTTTTCGTTTGCGGCGGGAATCCCCGGAAGCCTTGGCGGTGCGATTGTCATGAACGCAGGCGCATACGGCGGGGAAATGAAACAGGTGGTAAAAAGTGTCCGGCTGATGACCATGGACGGAGAAATCATCGAGAAAAGCGCGGAGGAGATGCACTTTTCCTACCGCCATAGTCTTGTGAAAGAAAGCATGTCCCTAAGCCCGCTGGTCGTGCTTGAAGTGACCATCGCGCTTACAGAGGGGCGCAGGGAGGACATTCAGGCACAAATGGAGGCGCTTGCCGGAAAACGGCGTGAAAAACAGCCGTTGGAATATCCGAGTGCAGGCTCTACATTCAAGAGACCGGAGGGGTATTTTGCCGGAAAATTAATAGATGACGCAGGGCTTCGGGGATTTTCGGTGGGGAGTGCACAGGTGTCCGAGAAACACTGTGGATTTGTCATAAACAGGGATAATGCCACGGCGGCTGATATCCATGCCCTGATTCTGGAGGTACAAAAGCGGGTAAAAGCGTCTTCGGGTGTTGTGCTTGAGCCGGAAGTCATACTGCTTGGAAACTTTGAATAGATAATTTACGAAAGGTCGGATGAAATGAGATTTGTGATTGTTACCGGTATGAGCGGGGGCGGCAAGTCCACTGCCATGAAGATGCTTGAGGATGCGGGATACTACTGCGCGGACAACATGCCGGTTCCCCTGATTGAAAAGTTTATGGAGCTGCTTGCGATGCCGGACAACGGGATTCAGAAAGTGGCATTGGGGCTTGACGTCAGGGCAGACCAGTCGTTTGAGGATGTCAACATGCTGATTGCGCGTCTGCGGGAGACATATACCTTTGAGATTCTCTTTCTTGAGGCGGCGGACAATGTCCTGCTCAAACGCTACAAGGAGTCCAGACGTATCCATCCGCTTTCCGTGGACAGTGATCTCATGAGCGGCATCACAAGGGAACGGGCGCTGCTCGCGAGTATTAAGCAGGCAGCGGACTACGTGATAGACACGACAAACCTGCTGACAAGGGAGCTTAAGGCGGAGCTTGACAGAATTTTTGTCAGTAATCAGGCATATAATAACCTGATGGTGAATATTATGTCATTTGGATTCAAGCATGGCATTCCGCAGGACGCGGATTTGGTCTTTGACGTTCGTTTTCTGCCGAATCCGTTTTATGTGGATGACTTGAAGCTAAAGACCGGTCTCGACAGGGAAGTGCAGGACTATGTCATGGGATTTGCGGAGGCGCATACATTTCTGGACAAGCTGGCGGACATGGTGAATTTCCTGATTCCCAACTATATCAGTGAAGGGAAATACCAGCTTGTGATTGCAATTGGGTGCACAGGCGGGCAGCACAGGAGCGTGACGCTTGCAGGGGAGCTGTACAAGCGGCTGAAGGACAAGGGAGACTACGGACTCACGCTTCGCCACAGGGACACGAAATAAATTGGAGGCTTAGGATGTCTTTTTCAGCGGATGTAAAAGAGGAGCTTGCGAAAGTGGAAAACACTGCGCGGCACTGCCAGATTGCGGAGCTGGCTGCGATTGCCGTCTATGCGGGGGTGGTAAAAGCGGATTCAGGGGCGTTTGCAGAGCGTTTCCAGCCGGACAATCCGCATGTGGCGGACAGATGGAGCCTGCTCCTTGAAAAACTGTTTTCGACAAATGATGACGAAAATAAAATTTTACAGACCATCAAGTACAAAAAGGGTGATACGACTGTGGATTCCCTGATTATCAAAAGTCTCTGCTGTAAGCGCGCGTTTTTGCGGGGGGCGTTTTTGGGAATCGGCTCCATGAGCAATCCGGAGAAAGGATACCATCTGGAATTTGTGTGCAGTGACACAGGGCAGGCGGAGCAGCTGGTGGAAACCTTGCTGGTTTACGAAATCAAGGCGCGGGTTGTGGCGCGCAAAAAATATCAGGTTGTGTATATTAAGGAGAGTGAGGAGATTTCCACGCTCCTGAATGTAATCGGGGCGCATATTTCGCTGATGAACCTTGAAAATCTGCGGATATTAAAGGATATGCGCAACGCGATTAACAGAAAAGTCAACTGTGAGGCGGCGAACATTACCAAGACGGTCAACGCGGCGACAAAGCAGATTGAAGACATACAATATATCAAAGAGCATTACGGCTTTGACAATCTGGCACAGAACCTGCGGCAGATTGCCGAGATACGTCTGGAATATCCGGATGCCACGCTGAAGGAGCTGGGGCAGTATCTCACGCCGAATGTTGGAAAATCAGGTGTAAATCATAGACTAAGAAAGCTAAGTGAGCTGGCAGGACAGCTCAGAGGTGACTGATGAGTGAAAATACGTTATTAAAAAAGGCATTGTTTATTGTAAATCCGCACTCCGGCAAAGGACTGATAAAAAACCATCTTTTGGATATTGTGGATATTCTGGTAAAGTCCGGCTATGAGGTGACTGTCTATCCGACCCAGTGCAGAGGTGACGCCAAAAGAATAATGCGTGAGCGGAAGAAGGATTATGAGCTTGTCGTGTGCAGCGGCGGGGACGGAACGCTTGACGAAATTGTGACAGGAATGACAGAATCCGGCTTTAAGACAACGATTGGATATATACCGGCAGGCAGTACCAACGATTTTGCAATCAGTCTCAAAATCCCGTCCGCCATGAAAAAGGCTGCGGAGATTGCGGTGGGCGGCAAGGTATTTCCGTGTGATGTCGGGCGCTTCAACGATGACGTGTTTGTCTATATTGCCGCATTCGGACTGTTTACAGAAGTTTCATACGGAACGCCGCAGGAAATGAAAAATATGCTGGGGCATATGGCATATCTTTTGGAGGGCGTAAAACATTTACAGAATATAAAATCCAACCGTATGAAAGTGACATATGTGTCAGAAACGGGCGAGAACAGGGTCATCGAGGATGAATTTATTTTTGGAATGGTGACGAACTCCCATTCGGTAGGCGGCTTTAAGAGCATTGCGGGCAATGTGTTCAAGGGAGAGATTGCGCTGGATGACGGGCTTTTTGAGGTGACGCTTATCAAAATGCCCAAAAATCCGATGGAGCTGAATTCGATTCTAGCGGCGCTTGCCATACAGAATATCGACACGGCATATATGTACAGCTTCAAATCAGGAAAGCTGACAGTGGAATCCGAGGACGACGTTGCGTGGACACTTGACGGGGAATTTGGCGGAAAGCACAGGATGGTGGCATTGACCAATGATAAACAGGCGATGGACATTATGGTAAGCGGAGGACAATCGTGAAAAGTTTGAAAGAAAAGGGTGCATATCTTCTGCTGGGTGTACTGATGCTCGCTATACTCGGCATTATTTTTTACCGGAGTCTGTCGTATCACTACGAGCTGCAGGGAAACCTGTCAGACTTGTCGGGATGCCAGATGGAGTTTTCCGGATATGAGGTGACAGCGTCTCCCATGTCGGACGGAATGGATTTCACGGCGGTTGGAAAGGATTTTCATGTGACCGGGGAAGACCCGCAGCTGATACTGACCCTGCCGGCCGGAATGCAGCTTGGCGGCGTTGCGCTGGCGTTCGAGACATTTGCGGAAAATCCGCTGCCCGTACAGGTTTTTTATGCAAAAGAGTGGGAAGGCTATGCGGAAAAAAACTCTGTCAAAGGGAATATCAAAGCAGGGGAAACGCAGATTCTTTTTCCGATACCGCATGGGGAATACTGCGCGCTGCGTCTGGATGTCGATGGCGATTTCCGGCTTGCCGGAATAACGGGATGCAGTGAACCGATGAAGGTGACACCATATATTTCAGGGGATACAATGTACATCTGCCTGTGGTATTTTCCGGCAGCGATTGTCGGATTGTGCCTGATTTTTTGGGCGCACGCCGTCCGCATCAGGGAGGGCGGATTTACGGCAGGAGGATATGTCAGAAATGTTTTTCTGGGTGCCGAACCGACAGAGGACAGAGAAACCTATCTGGATTATCTGCGCATTCTGGCGGCAGTGTTTGTCATACTTGCACACACCTGCTCGCCCATGGTGGGACTGGCTGACGCCGGATGGAAAAATCTGCTTCTCATCTGTGGGCTGAGTCTGGGACTGTGCTGTAATCCGCTGTATATCATGCTGTCAGGAACACTGCTTTTGAATACAAGGGGAAAGCGCGAGGAGCGTGTTGCAGCCTTTTATATCCGGCGCGCGTCCAAAGTCATTATCCCGCTCATCGCTTATTATTTTTTGATACTGCATTTAAACAATGAAGTTCGGTTTCTGCCGCCGGCAAACCTGACCACATCGCTGAGACGGATTGTGACAGGCGCACCGGATGCCGCTCCGCATCTCTGGCTGATTTATACGATTGTGGCACTGTATCTGGTGACACCGTTTTTCCGGGTAATGGTGCAGCATATGAGTGACCGTCTTCTTTTTTCGATTGCGGCGGTTATACTGATACTCAATGTGCTGACAACCTATCTTCCATTAATTGGAATGACATTTGGCGCATCCACGTTTCTTGCAGGATGGGAGGGCGTCTTTTTGTTGGGCTTTATCCTGACCAGACAGAATGCGCTTGCAGGCGCATCCCGAAGAAACCGAATGATTGTGCTTGCGGCGGTGGCATCATATATTATCATGGTCATGGTTGTTGTCCGTGACGCGTCGTGGATGAATTATGTGTATGGCGGTACGCCGACAATGGTTGTGGCTGCATGTGGAATTTTCACTCTGTTTTTGGCAAACAAGGACAAATTCCGCAGCAGGTCAAATGCGCTTGTGCGGCTGCTCGCAAAGTACAGTTACTCCATGATTCTCATACACTGGTATGCGCTTTTTGTGGTCGTCCAGGGAAAACTGCATATTACGGCGCTGCGCTTTGGCTGCATCGGCGGGATTGCGGCGAGCGTGCTGGCGACAATCGCCGTGTGCCTTGCGATTGCGGTCGTGTTTGACAATACGGTTGTCATTGTGTGCAGCGTGATTTTTGACAAACTGACGAAGAGACTGACTGGAGGGGGCAATAGGCGCACGCCGAATATGTGATGAAATGCTGGTGGGGGGGGTACGACAGCACAATGTGAACAATGACTGGAAAGGAACTAGCTAAAGCAATTTTGAAATCGCAGGGCAGCATATGGGATGGTGATCCGGTATCGAAACTGAAGGTGGTGAAGTTAAGGATAGAGAAAAAATTGCATGGCATGGCGTGACAAATAATTCGCAGCTTGCCTTTGCCGAATGTTGTGCAGTATTGGGTAAACATATGCAAAGACAAATATAAATTGGCTACACAGTTTGTAACCAATTGTGGCAATGTAGTTTTGTTTTAAAAAGTTGCGACGTTGTCACAACTTTTGGTAAAATTTTATCTTGGGTACAATTTGGTTACACCAGCGTTGAAACCATATAAATGAAAAAACATATCAAAATGATATGATTTTAAAGAAAAAGCAATGAAAAACAGGGATTGCAGCGGACAGGAAAATATTTTGAATTCGCTACACACTGTGTAGCGAATTGGAGGGAATGTAGAAGTGTCAAAATTAGACTTGATGGACAGTGAAGAAGAACGTCAGTTCTATAGAGACGTTCACGAGATATTGGAACATGCAAAAAATACAGCCTATGCGGCAGTTAATGATATTATGACTTATGCTTATTGGGATATTGGAGAGAGAATTGTTGAACAAGAGCAAAAAGGGACGTCTAAGGCAAAATATGGCTCATATCTGATAAAGAGATTGTCACAAGAACTTTCGGGTGAGTATGGTTCGGGTTTTTCAGTTGCGACTATTAGAAATTGCAGACAGTTATATTTGACATTTTCAAAAGAATCATATGGTTATTCAATGCTTGGAAAAGTTCATTGGTCTCATCTTAGGACAATAATGAGACTGGATAATGAGGGCGAACGCAATTTTTATTTAAAGGAAACCGCAAATGAATATTGGTCTGTAAGAGAGCTGGAACGTAATATAAAGTCAGGTTATTATAAGCGTATTCTTTCAACACAGTTTCCAGATAAAGCAGGACAAACACCCAAATTTGTAAAAGATCCATATGTCTTGGAATTTATGGGTATCAGCAATCCTAATAAAATTATTGAAAAAGATGTTGAAAGTGCAATTATCAGCCATTTGCAGATATTTTTGCTGGAAATGGGTAAAGGATTTTGCTTTGTAGATAGGCAGATGCACATATGCACCGAAACATCAGATTTCTATATCGATTTGGTGTTTTATAATTATATTTTAAAGTGTTTTGTGCTGATAGACTTGAAAAGCCATAAACTGACACATCAAGATATCGGGCAGATGGATATGTATATTCGTATGTTTGATGATTTAAAACGTCAGACAGATGATAACCCAACTATTGGTATTATTTTCTGCACAGACAAAGATGAAACGATGGTAAAATATTCTGTTTTAAACGAAAGCGAACAAATATTCGCTTCTAAATATATGACAGTGCTGCCTACGGTAGAAGAACTGCGGGATGAATTAGAACGTAATCAATTGATGTATAGTGAAAATAAAACAGAATAATTTGCTACACGCTGTGTCTTTGATTTTAGAGAAGAAAATAATTATTCAATTGGCAGTGTTATAATTGATGATATGCATGTATTGGAAACATTCGGGAGCAATTTTCGATAACAAATATAAGCAGATTGTAAAGATGTTTTATGATGTAATGTGAGGGATTTTATTGTAGCATTGTGCCAGAAGATTAATTTTAAAAATGTTGAAAAAATAAATACTCTGATACGAGGATATAAGTTTAATAAGGAGGTTTTGGTTGAAGAATATACTGTGCCTAAAAGAAAAAATGAAAAACAGCACTTGCAACGACTGAAAAAAGAGTTCGCCCAGAACCGCACAATAATTACGAATAGGATTGCAGATTTTGCATAATACTTATAATAAGAATGCATGATTGGCGATGCTGGTAATGGTATGGTGAAAATTTTGCAAAGAATACCGAAAGTAGTGGTGTTTATCGTGTGCATTCCGCTGGTCGGGACGATGTTTGTCAAGCCGGACAAGAGCGGGTGGAAACAGGAAATCGAGGATGTAAGTTTCATAGATGAGTGCTTTGCGGTCTCGGTGGACGAGGACATCGGAATCTTTTATTACAGTCCGGAGGAATTTACCCAGCGAGTCATGTACCGGATGATACCGGAGGATATCGTATTCAGCACATCGGAGGATTTTATTGCGGACGAGGATGCCGCGCACGATCCCGAACAGGAGTACCTAAAGGCGCTCTCCATAGTGTGCCGCAGCAATATCGTGGCTGCGTGGGAGTCAGGGCAGTGTCCGGATATTCTGGAATACGACGCAATAAAACTGGAAAAGACAAATTTTTACAAAATACATACGGATGCGTTGTCGGACAACGAGAAAGGCATCCGGTTAAACGAACTCCAAAGGGCGTCAGAGGCGACAAAGGGAGCGGTGATTACAAGAGAGGACAAGGTAATCGCCGCTCCTTTTTTTACCACTTCCGCATCGGGAATGCTTGTGTCGGAGGCGGGCGACGGGGTCGGGTTTTCCCTGAATTATGCCTATGAACTGGCGCGGCAGGGCATGGATTTTTACGAAATATTAAAATACTTTTTCGGTGATATAAAGGTAAATATTTACGAGTAAAATGTCTGCATAAAATCCTTTCAACGAGTCAATGCTATGTACAGGCAAAAACGTATGGCTTGCCAGAAATGGAGGGAAAGGATGAACAGACGAAATAACAAACGTCCTGCCTTGCAGAAAGAAAAGATCAGTATCATTGCAGCATCAGTATTTGTGTTGTCGGCACTTACTCTTGCGGGCGTGTACATGTCATCGCAGGGCGACGCGGAAAAGGAAGAAAATCGGATAGATTTTGCAAAACTTGAGCAGGGCGGCAGCCCGGAAAATATTACAGCAGAGGAAGGCGGCGCTGGTCTGGCAGACACCAGATTCGTGTCGGGTAAAGCGGATGCGGATCTCGGAGGGAACAAGAAAGGTGATTCCAGATTCGTGGACGACGATATGTATGATTTGAGCGACAACAACGATATGGATGTCGACCCTGCTTTTACAGAGGCAAATTCCGGTCAGGTTGAAAATACCAGACAGGATCAGGCAATCGAAGGAACGGACAAGGCGGCAGTATTCATGGACGGAAAAGCACAAAGCAGTCAGGAGGATACCCCGCTTACATTTTCTGACGTGGCAGCGCTGGCGCTTCCGGTTGTCGGGGATGTGCTGATGGATTACAGCATGGACAAGGCAGTGTATCACACAACAATGCAGCAGTATCACTATAATCCGGCGCTTATTGTTGCGGCAAGTGAGGGACAGACAATTACTGCGGCAGCAGACGGCATTGTGACGGATGTCTACTATGACGCGCAGACCGGAAACACAATTCGTTTTGATTTGGGGAGCGGGTATGCGCTTACCTACGGACAGCTTACCGATATCAGCTTGGAGCCGGGTGACAGGGTTTCTGCCGGCGACGTAGTCGGGAAAATTGCAAAACCGACAATCTATTACACAGCAGAGGGAGCAAATATATACTACAAACTTACGAAAGACGGAGTGCCCGTAGATCCGCTCAACAGAAATTAATTGAAAAATTAATGACAGGAAGGGCATGGTAATAAAATGCTATTATTGAAAAATGCGGCAATCCGCAGCATGAGTGACAAAATACGAGGGCAGTATAAGGAAGATATCTTCGAGGGGAGTATCCTGATAAAAAAGGGAAAAATCCTCGAGGTGTCTCCCACGATAGAACTCCCTGAGTCGGCGGATTGCATAAAAATAGATGTGAACCATCACTTGGTAATGCCGGGGCTTATTGAAGCACACTGCCATATGGGCATCACGGAGGAGAAAAAAGGGCAGGAGGGTGATGACTGCAATGAGACAGTCCATCCCGTCACGCCGATGCTGCGTGCCATAGATGCCATCAACTCCATGGATGCAGCGTTTGCGGACGCAGTGCGGGCAGGCATTACTTCGGCAAATATCGGCCCCGGCAGCGCAAATGTTGTCGGCGGTCAATTTGCCGTTGTAAAGACTAGCGGCAGACGGATTGATGACTTGGTACTCAAATTTCCTTCTGCCATGAAAATTGCTTTTGGTGAAAACCCAAAAGTAAATTATGCAGGTATGAATACTTCGCCCGTGACGCGCATGGCAATTGCCGGCATGCTCAGGAATGAGCTTGTCAACGCGAAGGATTATCTGGAAAAATACAGTCGCGGCGAGACGGACTATAATCTCCATTACGAAGCGTGGCGTCCTGTCTTTGAAAAGAAAATTCCCCTCAAAGCGCATGTGCACCGTGTGGACGACATATTTACCGCGATTCGCATTGCGAGGGAGTTCGGGCTGAATATGACACTCGACCACTGCAGCGAGGGACATCTAATCGCCGAAGAGCTTGCAAAGGAGGGCTTTCCGGCTATCGTGGGGCCGGATCTGACGTCGAGAAACAAGATAGAAGTCCAGAACGTTGCATTTAAGACGGCCGGAATCCTTGCCAACGCAGGCGTGACGGTGGCAGTCACGACAGACCATCCGGTATCCCTGATACAGTCTCTGCCAATGTGTGTGGGGCTTAGCGTAAAACATGGCCTTTCACTGGAAGACGGATTCCGCGCAATGACGGTCAACGCAGCCGCAATATGCGGTGTATCGGACAGAATCGGAAGCATAGAGCCCGGAAAGGACGCCGATATCGCGATTTTTGACGGCAATCCCATGGAGGTATTCACCAATACACGGATGACGATTATTAATGGAGAAATCGTCTATCGGGACGGGCTATAAAGAATAATGGAGATTATAAGGATGAAAGACCAAAAAGAGTTTAAGCCATATGTTCCGGCGGAAAAGGTGACATCGGAATTCACCGTGACATCCGTGGCGACAGGTGTGCTTCTGGCAGTGGTGTTTGGCGCTGCCAATGCATATCTGGGACTGCGTGTGGGGATGACGGTTTCGGCGTCGATTCCGGCGGCTGTCGTTTCCATGGGGATTTTAAGAATCCTCCTGAAAAGGAAATCCATACTGGAGAGCAACATGGTGCAGACAATCGGCTCGGCTGGGGAGTCGCTCGCGGCAGGCGCAATTTTTACAATGCCGGTTTTTTTTCTGTGGGCGACGGAGGGGGTCAGCGATGCGCCGGGAATGCTGTCTATCTCGCTGACCGCGCTGATGGGCGGTCTGCTCGGCGTCCTGTTTATGGTTCCGCTTAGAAATGCGCTGATTGTAAAAGAACACGACACGCTTCCGTACCCTGAGGGGACAGCGTGCGCGGAAGTGCTTCTTGCCGGAGAGGACAGGGGCACTTCCGCGCGTGCCGTTTTTGCAGGAATGGGCATTTCCGCGGCAATCAAGTTTGTCATAGACGGATTAAAGGCGGCGTCCGGTACGGTTACGATTCCGGTCAAGGCACTCCGGACAGAATTTTCGTCGGAAGTCTATCCTGCCCTGCTTGGCGTAGGGTATATCTGCGGGGCAAGGATATCGTCCTACTTATTTGCAGGCGGTATTTTAGGATGGTTTGTGCTGATACCTGCAATTGTCTCTTTCGGCAGCGACACGGTACTTTATCCCGCGTCAGAGACCATTGCCGAGATGTATGCCGCGCAGGGGGCGGAAGTCATCTGGAGCAGTTACATCCGCTATATCGGGGCGGGTGCGGTGGCGGCAGGAGGAATTATCAGTCTGGTCAAGTCCATGCCGCTGATTACCGCAACTTTTGCGGAGACCATAAAAGACTTAAGGAAAAGTGGTACAGGCAGGGGCGGCACAGCGGATAAAGCAAAGAGGACAGAACTGGACATCAATATGAAAGTGGTCGTGACTGCCATCATTCTGCTGATTCTTGCCATCGCACTTTTTCCCGATATTCCGGTCTCGATTCCCGGCGCGCTGCTGATTGCCCTGTTTGGTTTTTTCTTCGCGACTGTTTCCTCGAGAATGGTCGGGCTTGTTGGCAGCAGCAATAACCCTGTATCCGGCATGGCGATAGCAACCCTGCTGTTTGCGACAATGGCGCTTAAGTCCGCCGGAAACAGCGGTGCGCAGGGAATGGTCGGGGCGATAGCCATAGGATCCATTATCTGCATTATAGCAGCGATGTCCGGCGACACGTCTCAGGATTTAAAAACGGGATATCTGCTGGGGGCGACGCCCAGAAACCAGCAGATCGGGGAGCTGATAGGCGCCGTTGTGTCCGCTGTCACCATCGGCGGCGTACTGATACTGCTGGATGCGGCGTGGGGATTTGGTTCCACGGAGCTGTCCGCGCCGCAGGCAACGCTTATGAAAATGATTGTGGAGGGCGTCATGAATGGGAGCCTGCCGTGGACGCTTGTCTTTATCGGCGTGTTTATCGCGGTTGTAATGGAGGTTCTCGGAATTCCGGTACTGCCTGTGGCAATCGGGCTGTATCTGCCATTGAAACTGTCCGTGCCGATTATGGCAGGCGGTCTTATCAGGCAGCTGCGCTTTCGCAGGACGAATGATGCTGACGGAGAGGCAGGCAGCGGTATTCTGTTCTGTTCCGGTCTGATTGCAGGCGAGGGGCTTGTCGGTATCGGGCTGGCAGTTCTGGCGGTCGTGGGTGCGGCAGATGTGATTGACCTTTCCCGACTGTTTGATACGGGGATGGCAGGCGGCACATTGCTGTTTCTGGCAGCAGGACTCCTGATTGCGTGGTTTTCGGCGCGCAAGTAGCGGAAAAGGCCTATCGCCCAAAGTATATGGAACTGTAGAAAAATGACTGACGCATCGTGACTTGGCTATTTCTCTGAGGATGCATGCAAAAAAGCCTCACCGCAGCCCGCTACGCCTACGTTTTTTGACATGCATCCTCGAAGAAATATCCTACGCAATCTGCATCACTTATTTTCCTACATTTCCTTAGGTTGTATTTTGTAAACTATCCTGCGCAAGAATACGTGGAAATGACCGGTACGGTTTGCGCAGGATATTTCAGTGCCGCCACCTTTTCATAAACGTTCTAAAATACTAGACCTGAATTGGCAGTATTGTACATAGAGTGCCGTTGCATTATTGTATATTGTGTCATATTGACAGATTATTCCACGTAATGCTATACTTTGAGCATGTGAACAATCGGTTGCGCGCTCGTTTGTTTGTGCAAAATTCAAACTTGATAGCTTTGCGACAGCATAAACTATTTAGGGAGAATGCGAAGCATTCTATTGATGTATCGCCGCAAGGCGACGTTATTTTTACATTGAATGGAGGAGCATATGGGAAGAAAAATTTTTCAAAAACTGATGGCACACGTATTGGCGGTGGCGTCCGCGGTCTCGCTATGTCTGGGAGGCGGCACGTTTGGAACGGCGAACGTCGTTCATGCGGCGCCATCTGTTTCTGGCGTAGCTACTGTTTCCAACATGCCGGATGGATTTGCGAAGGGCGTGGACATCTCGGCGGTTATCGCACTGGAAAAAAGCGGCGCTTCCTATTCTTTTCTGGATGGGACATCAGGAGATATCTTTCAAATCTTGTCGGGAGCCGGTGTAAACTATGTGCGGATTCGTGTCTGGAATAATCCGTATGACTCAAAGCCGCCCTATAAGGGGTACGGTGCAGGGAACTGTGATTTGTACAATGCCAAGATTCTGGGAAAACGGGCGACGGATGCGGGCATGAAGGTACTGATTGACTTCCACTATTCTGACTTCTGGGCAGACCCTGCAAAACAGTTTGCGCCGAAGGAGTGGGCCAACTACAGCCTTGCCTACAAGAAGGATGCGGTGTATAACTTTACCTACCAGAGCCTGCAGGCACTGCTCGATTACGGTGTGAACGTCGGAATGGTTCAGATTGGAAATGAGACAAACAGCACAATGGCAGGCATCGGAGGCATATATGATGGTGTCTGGGATTTTAGCACCGGCGTTGCGGAGCTGATGCAGCAGGGCTGCTATGCAGTGGACGACATCAACCGCAAATATGGCAGATCTGTTTTGAAGGTGCTGCATTTTACGGATTTGCTGGAAAACGGTAAATGGTATGCGGAGTGCATGGCGAAACAGGGCGTCAACTATGATGTGTTTGCAACATCCTTTTACCCGATGTGGCACGGAGCGACAAACGATCTGGCATCCACACTGACTTACATTGCACAGACATACAACAAAAAAGTTATGGTAGCGGAGACGGCTTATCCGTTTACATATCACAATGCGGACTCGCAGGGAAACAACATTGGTGATGCGTCGGCAATGGTGTGCGCCAATTACAGTGTGAGCGTGGACGGACAGGCACAGGCACTGCGTGACGTATTTGCAGCAGTGGCAAAAGTAAACGCGACGAAATGGGGATACGGAATCGGGGCGTTTTACTGGGAACCGGAGTGGATTGCCGTGGCTTCCTCCACATGGGGGACACATGGCTCCGGCTGGGCTTCCTCGTCCTCCGGTAATTATGAGCGGCTTTATAGTTCCACGGTAAAGTATTATTCCGACTATGACGGCGGCTCCACATGGGACAACATGACGCTTTTCGACAACAACGGAAGGGCGATGAAATCCCTGTATGTTTTTAATGACATCAGCGGTGCGCCGAGCAAAACTTCATCCGGCGTACACAATGGGGCGTCACTGGACGGTACCTATTATATTAAGAACGTTTTTAGCGGTCTGTATCTGGACGTTGCCAACGGTTCGGGCGACAACAACGCCAATATACAGCAGTATACCTATGAAGGCTCTGCAAGACAGCAGTTTAAGCTGGTCTCGGCAGGCGACGGATATTACACCATTTACACGGGGGCTTCGGGATTCCAGAAGGTAGTCGATGTCGCAGGCAAGAGCACTGCGGATGGCGCCAATATTTTGCAGTATGCTTATAAGGGAACGATCAACCAGAAATTTCAGGTGACAGAGATTTCCTCCGGAGTATACGCGATTAAAACGGGAATCACCTCCGGCGGATCCTGCTTGGACGTATTTGAGTGGAGCACGGCGCCGGGCGGAAACATTGCACAGTGGAATTACTGGGGTGGCGACTGCCAGCTTTGGATTCTTGAAAGAGTGTAGCGCTTTTTAAATTAATTAAAAAATAAATAAAAAAACACTTGCAAAATTTTGAAAATCCAGTATAATATATACGTAGCTGTCCGAAAGACAGGGACAGCCGTATATATCGTTGCGTGGCTCAGTTTGGTAGAGCGCTGCGTTCGGGACGCAGAGGTCGCAAGTTCGAATCTTGTCGCAACGATTTTAAAATTTGAAAACACCGGGGGTCATAAGGCTTACCGGTGTTTTTGTGCATTTTTCCCTTAATTGCGGCGGCAGCGTAACAGTCAGCCGTGGTGGTTCCGCCCATTATATTGACGTGATTGGGGGCATATGCTATTATGATACAGGCGCTGCCGGATATGGCAGCCAAGGCATTATCGAAAGAAAGCGAAACTGGAGGGAATACATATGGATTATTCAAGGGAGCTTTTTGAACAGACCCGCGAAAACGCTCCGGCCGATGGGGCATGTGAGCATTATCATGGTATACAGAGCGTTCAGAATCTGGAGACCATCATTAATGAAGGGCTTCGTGTCGCGCTCCTGGAGGAGACACCGGATCAGTCGCTGGCAGTGCTGCTTGAGCATCTGGGAAAAGCGCTGAACGGGGAGCGAACCTATATATTTGAACAGAACGCGTCCGGCGGTGACGACAACACCTATGAGTGGGCGGCAAGCGGAGTGCAGCCGGAAATAGAGAATCTTCAGAATCTTCCCCCTGAGGTATGTGCAAGCTGGTATCGGAAGTTTCGTATTGGCGAACATATTGTCATCGAATGTCTGGAAGATATTCGGGAGACAGACCCCCTTCAGTATGAGACCCTGCGACGCCAGAATATCCGTTCCCTCGTTGTAGTTCCGCTTTGCGACGGCACGAAGTTCATCGGCTTTTACGGTGTGGACAATCCGCCTGCAAAGATGCTCGAATACGCGTCCAATATGCTCCAGACTGCAGCGTATTTTATTGTGTCCTCGCTGAAACGGCGCAATCTGTTTCGCGAGCTGCAGAAGCGAAGCTACAATGTTCTCCATGCCCTCAGTGTCGACTATCTCGACATCTATCAGGTGAATTTCGACACAGGCGAGTGCGAAATCTATCGGGACAGCGACCGGACGGGTATGGACTGGGGCAGCAGTTTTAAAGACGGCTATCAGACGGCAATGGAGCAGTATATATCCCAATATGTGGTTCCCAGAGATCAGGAACTGCTCCGCTCTGCGACGAAAAAAGACTATGTGCTTGCGCAGCTTGGAAAAAAGAAAAAGTTTTTTGTCCGCTATCAGGTCAAGGACAATATGTCCGGACTTAAACATATGGAGATGCATTTTTCCGTCACGGAGAAAGACAACTGTGTCATTTTTGCCCAGCGTGATGTCAATGCCGTGGTGGAGCAGGAAGAAAAGTATAAGCTCGAAGCAAGACAGCGTCTTGAGAACATTCTTGAGGGAGCGCGTACCGGAATCTGGACGATTGAGCTCGAGGAGGGCTGCCGGCCAAGGATGTATGCCGACCGCACCATGCGTATTCTGCTGGGCGTATCGGACGGGATTGCCCCGGAAGAGTGCTATCAGCATTGGTTTGACAACATCGTGCCGGATTATGTGGAGATGGTGCAGGAATCCGTGGCAGACATGTTGGAAACAGGGCGTTCCGAAGTGATTTATCCTTGGAAACATCCGACGCTGGGCAAAATATACGTGCGCTGCGGCGGTGTGCCGGACAAGACATTCAAAAAACCGGGTTTCTGTCTCAACGGTTACCATCAGGATATCACGGAGACTATGGTGACAAGGAAAAAACAGGAGCAGGCGATTATGGAGCTGCTCGAAAAGGTGAGACGTGCGAACTCGACAAAGAGCGAATTCCTTTCCCATATGTCCCATGACCTGCGCACGCCCATTAACGGGATTCTTGGAATGCTGACAATCATGGAGAAAAGGCAGGAGGACATGGAGCAGCAGGAAACATGCCGCAAGAAAATCCGTGTGTCGACGGAGCATCTGCTGTCCCTGGTGAATGACGTTCTTCAGGTCAGCAAGCTCGAGAGCGGAAGACCGGCAGTGGTGGAGGAGCCGTTTGACCTTCATGAGACGCTGGATGATTGTATCACAATTCTGTCTGCGCAGGCGGATGAGCGGGGAATCCGGCTGGCACTGGAGGAGATAGAGCTGCACCATAGCAGACTCATCGGAAACCCGCTGCACTTAAAGCAAATATTGATGAATGTTATCGAAAATGCCCTCAAATACAACCGTCCCCACGGCTCCGTGTTTGTTCAGGTGAAGGAGACAGCCTGTCAGGACGGGACTGCGGATTACCGATTTGTAATCGAGGATACGGGAATTGGTATTGGAGAGGACTTTAAAAAGCATATTTTTGAGCCGTTTACCCAAGAACATCAGGGCGCAAGAACCCACTATAACGGTGCCGGGCTTGGCATGTCCATCGTGAAGAAACTGGTGGATCAGATGAACGGAACCATCGTGGTGGACAGCCAGATTGGCAAAGGCAGCGTGGTTCGGATTA
Organism: uncultured Lachnospiraceae bacterium; assembly: GCA_910579275.1. Taxonomy (GTDB): domain Bacteria; phylum Bacillota; class Clostridia; order Lachnospirales; family Lachnospiraceae; genus COE1. Next base: position 39,493 of record CAJTTO010000004.1, on the reverse strand, counting down.
CCCTGCCCATCCGCGTTGACGGGGCATGGAGTACACAGCCTGCGGACGCAGAGCAGAATCTGCGGAGCAACATTGCCGGAATGCGTGTCCTTTTGGTGGAGGATAATGAAATCAACTGTGAGATCGTTGAGTTTATGCTGAAGGAGGCAGGCGCCGAGGTCGTGACCGCAAACGACGGTAAAGTCGCTGTGGATACATTTACGGCTTCCGAGCCGGGAGCGTTTGACTGCGTGCTCATGGATTTGATGATGCCGGTTATGAGCGGATACGAGGCGACACGGGTGATTCGCGGGCTGGCTCGGGAGGATGCCAAAACCGTACCTATCATAGCGCTGTCAGCGAACACATTTGAAGAAGATATCGCACTGGCGAAGGATGCGGGAATGAATGAACATCTGGCGAAGCCGGTGGACATCAGGAAACTGTTTCGGGTTATGAGCAGACTGCGGAGCTGACAGGCTGCTCACTGCAAAGGCGGTATAGTATTTTTACGGCATCGGGAAACTTCTCCACGGGAACTTCACAGCAGGAGAGTGCAATATGGGCATAACCTTCGCTCCTCTTCTCGACCCTGTGGATAGGGAAAACCAGAAGACCGTGTTCGGCAGCCTTGGCGTGCAGCGCGTCGCTGTCCATCCCGCACTTTATTTTCAAGTGTACGAGGAAAACGGACTCGCCCATATAGACCTCCGCGCGCGCGCCGAAGGCTTCTTCTAAAAGTGAAGACAGTGTTTTCGCTTTGCCGGAATACAGGCGTTTCAACTTTCGAATCTGGCTTTCTAAGTGCCCGTCGCGCAAAAACTGGCACAGGGCGAGCTGCTCTGACTTGGAGGCGGTCTGATTGTAGAGCGCCTTTTTTTTCTCGTACAACGGCAGCAGGGAGTCGGGCAGAATCATGAAGCTAAGGCGGATGGAGGGCAGCAGGAGCTTCGAGAAGGTGCTTAAGTAGACCACGTTTTCGCCGCCGGACAGCCCTTGCAAACAGGGAATCGGTTTGCTGAAATACCGAAATTCATTGTCGTAGTCGTCCTCGATAATCAGTCGGTCATGCGCGGCGCACTCTTTTAGAAGCGCAAGGCGTTTTTCGACGCTCATCACGTCGCCGAGGGAAGTCATATGGGACGGCGTCATGTAGAGCACACTTGCATTTTCTTTATCTTTTTCGACATCAAAACCATAATCCTCAAATATAACCATACCTTGCGCAAAACGCGTATCGTGGAAGCAGACTGTCCTGCGATCCCGAATCAACGGGCACAAAATGTTGAGCAGCGCCTGCGATCCGGCGCCGATGATGATGTTTTCGGGACGGCAGACAGCGTTTCGCTTGCTTACGACATAGCGGCAGATGACTTCGCGCAGCTCATACTCGCCCTGCGGCTCACCGTAGGTCAGCATACGTCCGTCCTGCCGCAATGTACTTTTGATATAACGGCGCCATAGGTTGAAGTCAAAACTGTCCGCATCCACGTTGTTTGAGGTAAAGTTGTATTGGATTTCGGTTTTGTCTGCCGCGCCGGACTGTGTGTCAGGAATACTCTGGCCGGCAGCCATGGTTGCCGGTCGGTCAGTGACATAGTATCCGCTCTGCGGTCTGGAAATAATATAGCCGTCCGCCGCAAGGCACAGATAGGCAGTCTCGATGGTCGTGCGGCTCAGGCCAAGCTGTACCGCGCCGCGCCGGATGGAGGGCATCTTCGTCCCCGGCATCAGACGCCCTGTGACAATCAGATCCTTATAATAATCATATACTTGTAGATAGCGCGTGGAATGTGTCGAATTGAAATCAAGATTCATAGGTTGTCCGTCTCCCTTGTTTGTGCTATGATATATGGTATATCGACGCTGAACATTTATTTTTTAAGATATAGAATGAACCAAAGGGGGAAACTTTTATGAAAAGCTTGTTAAAGTACATAAAAGATTACAAAAAGGAAAGCATTCTGGCACCGTTGTTCAAGATGCTCGAGGCTTCCTTTGAGCTGATGGTGCCGCTTGTCATGGCGGCAATCATCGACAGCGGCATCGCAAACAGCGACACGCCTTATATTATAAAGATGGGCGCTGTTCTGGTGCTGCTTGCAGCGGTCGGGCTTGCCAGCTCGGTGACGGCGCAGTATTTCAGCGCGAAAGCGGCAGTCGGTTTTGCCACCAAACTGCGAAACGCCCTGTTTTCGCATATCCAAGGGCTGTCCTACACAGAGCTTGACACCATTGGAACCAGCACGCTTATCACGCGCATGACAAGCGATGTTAACCAGATTCAAAATGGCGTCAATCTGACGTTGCGTCTGTTGCTGCGCTCGCCATTTATCGTATTTGGCTCAATGGTGATGGCGTTCACGGTGGATGTGCAGGCAGCGCTTATTTTCGTGGTGACGATTCCGCTGCTTGCCATTGTCGTGTTCGGGATTATGCTCGTCAGTATGCCGCTGTACAAAAAGGTGCAGGCAGCGCTCGACAAAATCCTCGGCAGGACACGCGAAAACCTTGCGGGCGCGCGCGTGATTCGCGCATTCTGTAATGAGGAGGCGGAGACGGCGGATTTTGAGCAGGAAAATGAGCTGCTTCTGAATACGCAGGTATTCGTCGGCAAGATTTCCGCGGCAATGAATCCCGTGACGTATGTCATTATCAATATTGCGCTTGTTGTACTTTTGTGGACAGGGGCAGTGCGTGTGGACAACGGCATCATTACACAGGGTGCGGTGGTCGCGCTGGTAAACTATATGTCACAGATTCTGGTGGAGCTTGTCAAGATGGCAAATCTAATTATACAGTTGACAAAGGCACTCGCCTGTGCAAAGCGCGTCGAGAGCATTTTTGGCATCACGTCCAGCATGGAGTCCGGCGCGATTGACAAAAACGACACAGCGTCTGGCGACAGTGACGGGAAAAACGCGGCGATTATCTTTGACCATGTAAGCCTCACCTACAGCGGCGGCGGAGACGAATCCCTGACGGACATTGACTTTGCCGTTGGAAAAGGCGAGACGGTCGGCATTATAGGCGGTACAGGCTCCGGCAAGACATCGGTTGTCAATCTCATTCCACGCTTTTATGACGCGACAAAGGGACATGTGATTGTGGACGGGCATGAGGTCAAGGACTACGAAATTTCCGCGCTGCGGGATAAAATAGGTGTCGTTCCGCAGAAGGCGGTACTGTTTAAGGGGACAATCCGTGAAAATCTCTTGTGGGGAAATGAACATGCCTCAGAACAGGATATCGAGGATGCACTGCGCATCTCGCAGGCAAAGGAGTTTGTGGACACAAAGGACGGCAGACTTGACTTTATGATTGCACAGGGCGGCAAGAACCTCTCCGGCGGTCAGAAACAGCGTCTCACGATTGCGCGTGCCATCGTGCGCAAACCCGATATCCTGATTCTCGACGACAGTGCTTCGGCGCTTGACTTTGCCACGGACGCAAAGCTCCGCGCGGCAGTCAAAGGCATGGAAAATGACATGACTGTCATTATTGTGTCGCAGCGTGCGGCATCCATACAGCATGCCGACAAAATTGTCGTGATGGACGACGGTGCGGTGGCAGGCATCGGCACGCATGAGCAGCTGCTTGCAGACAATGTGATTTATCAGGAAATTTATTATTCGCAGTTTCCTGACAAGAAAGCAAAAGCTGCGGATTAACGAGCGCGGAGGGAATCGGAATGAAAGACAAGAAAAAATCAATGGATATTGCATCCAATAAAGATATATTAAAAAAGGTTTTACACCACATTGGAAAATACAAAATTTTCCTGTTTTTTTCCATTGTGCTTGCGGCAATTTCGGTAATACTTACTTTATATATACCCATTCTCACAGGTCAGGCGGTGGACTGCATTCTTGGCCCTGACGCAGTCGACTTTGACGGAATTTGGGATATACTAAAGAAGATGGCAGTCATTATCATATTGACAGCAGTTGTACAGTGGGTGATGAACACCTGCAACAATAAGATTGCCTATCAGGTCGTGCGCGACGTGCGCGACGAGGCATTCAAAAAACTGCAGATTCTGCCGCTCAAGTACATTGACGGACATTCCCATGGTGACATTGTGAGCCGTGTGATTGCGGATGTAGACCAGTTTTCCGACGGTCTGCTTATGGGATTTACCCAGCTGTTCACGGGCGTGGTGACGATTATCGGCACGCTGGTCTTCATGTTTTCCATCAATGTCTCGACGACGGTTGTCGTTGTCATACTGACACCATTGTCATTTTTTATCGCGGGATTTATTGCGAAACGGACGTTTTGCATGTCCAAGCTCCAGTCCGAGACACGCGGCGAACAGACAGCGCTGATTGACGAGATGATTGGAAATGAAAAGGTTGTGAAGGCATTCGGACATGAGCCGCAGGTGATGGAACAGTTTGCTGAAATCAATGACCGTCTGCAGAAGGCAAGCGTCAAGGCAATCTTTTTTTCCTCGCTGACCAATCCGTGTACGCGCTTTGTCAACAGCCTTGTCTATGCAGGTGTGGGAATCCTTGGTGCGTTTCTGGCAATAAGGGGATATATCAGCGTAGGGCAGCTTACGAGTTTCCTAAGCTATGCAAACCAGTACACCAAGCCGTTCAACGAGATATCCGGCGTGGTGACGGAATTGCAGACAGCGCTGGCATGTGCCGGCAGGGTGTTTGCGTTTATCGAGGAACAGCCACAGGTTCCGGAGCCGGACAACGCAGTGGTGCTGCAGGCACCGAAGGGCAATATCACGATGCAGCATGTCAACTTTTCATACAAACCTGACCAGAAACTGATACAGGATTTTAATCTGGAAGTCAAGTCCGGCCAACGCGTGGCGATTGTGGGTCCGACCGGATGCGGAAAAACAACTGTCATAAATTTGCTCATGCGGTTCTATGATGTTAATAGCGGAAGTATTCAGATCGATGGCGTCGATATCAGGGACATGACGCGCAAAAGCCTGCGGGAGAGCTTTGGCATGGTCTTGCAGGAGACATGGCTCCACGCGGGTACGATCCGTGAAAATATTGTGATGGGAAAACCCGAAGCCACTGACGACGAAGTCATTGCGGCGGCGAAGGCGGCGCATGCACACAGCTTTATCAAACGTCTGCCAATGGGGTATGATACTGTGATTACAGAGGACGGCGGCAGCCTTTCACAGGGACAGAAACAGCTCCTCTGTATTACGCGCGTTATGCTCTGCCTGCCCCCGATGCTGATTCTCGACGAGGCGACTTCCTCCATCGACACGCGCACTGAAATCAAAATTTCGCAGGCATTCCACACAATGATGAAAGGCAGAACGAGCTTTATCGTGGCGCACAGACTCTCCACGATTCGCGAGGCGGATATCATCCTTGTCATGAAGGATGGAAACATTATCGAGCAGGGGAACCATGAAACGCTTTTAAATAAGGAAGGCGGATTTTATGCGAAGCTGTATAACGCTCAGTTTGAATTGGGCTGACAAAATTAGATAGCCGGCAAGCAAAAATCCTTTTGCAAAGAACTTGTCCGTTCTGCAATTTGTGCGTGGATTTTTGTCCGTTACCGGAACAGGGTGAACGGTAGCGGTGCAGGCAGGAATGGAGACATTGAAATGATAAATAAATTTCTGAATGTATCGGATTATGGTATTATTGGATTTGTGGGCGTCGCGTTTGCATATATTCTGACCAGCATTATGCTGGCTGCGGGCATGAACAAGCTGCCGCGGGATCACGGACGTGAGTTTGCACATGACGGAGGGTTGTCCGCGGGAAAACCGCGCGGTGCCGGATTTGTGTTTATTCTCGTATTCGTGCTGGCGATGCTGGTTTTCGGAAATGTTGACCGCGAGATGCTGATTTATCTGATTCTCACCGTTGCGGCAATGATGACAGGATATCTTGACGACTGTGCGAAGGTTTCATGGGGTGAGCTGCGCAAGGGACTTCTCGATTTGGTAATTGCGGTCATGGCGGCTGTGACGATGGTTAATTTCAATGGAAGCGCCGTGACCATTGCCTTCACAGGGCAGGTTATCACACTGCCGCCGCTTGTCTATGGCGCGCTTGCAGTGGCGCTTGTATGGGGATCCATCAATGTCACAAACTGTGCGGATGGTGTCGACGGTCTGTCGGGAACGCTGACCGGAATCACACTGTTTACGATTTACCTGATTATGACCAGAATGGATGTGGCATACGAGTTTTCTTACTCCATACTGCTCTTTATCGCGTGCGTGCTGGGTTATCTTTGGTTTAATGCCACGCCAAGCCGCCTGCTTATGGGAGATGCAGGCTCCCGAGCAATGGGGCTTTTCATTGCAATCGCCGCGATGAAGACCGGATGCCCGTTCCTGTATCTGCTGGTGGCATTTGTGCTTATGGTGGACGGCGGCATCGGTCTTGTAAAAGTGTCGCTTCTGCGCTTTTTGCACATTAAGATACTGACAAAAATCCGGACGCCGCTTCATGACCATGTCCGCAAAAATCTCGGATGGTCGAACGCGCAGACCGTGTTTAAATTTGCCATTATCCAGATTTTGATATCGGCAGCTGTTCTGTGGGTGGTATAGCGGACGACAAACGGCATCTGCCGATTGCACATGGTATGGAAAACAGGACAAAAAGGGATACGAATGCAGTCTTGACAAGGGGCTGCATTTTTTATGCACATGAAAATTGAATAACACCATTAAGTTTTTTTGAAAATATTCCGACATATATATCAAATAGTAGTCTCAAAAAGAAACAAAAAGGTTATAAGACTGACAGAAAGAGCAGGGAATGTGTATGAATTTAACGATTGATGCGCAGCGCCCCGTCTCTGGAGCAGGCAGTACCGAAAACACTACAACTACATACAAACCATCCGCTCACGCACAAGGTACAGGAAACGTATCGCGGAGCGGTTTTACACTGGACATCGCTGATAAGGTTATGGATAACGAGGCATACGGAGGTCATGGAATGACCGCTGAAGATATTATGCAGCAGGCGGCTAATTCGAATGCTCAATCCAAGAAAGACTTTATGATAGTGATGTCCAGCTGCGTTTCAGGGGAAGATCTCCAGAGAATGCAGGAGGAAGGGTTCCAGCCGGGAAGCACGGATGTGGAAACATATGTGACGATTGTAGATAGGATTAAGGTAACGCTGGCACAGGCGGGAGTCGAAGTTGCGGGATACAATGATGAACTTGATGTGGCGACAGTAGAACAGATAACAGGAAGCCGAGTAGATGCGAATGCGCTTGTAAAGCAGCTTTCAGACGCATTGCAGAAAAGTGACATACCTGTTACAAAGGACAACGTGGCAGAGCTTGTCAGCGCGGTGATGGAAGCGTCCGGCATCGGTGAGCTGTCCGAGGACGCTGTCAAATATCTGGTTGTAAACGAAAAATCGCCTACCATCGAAAATATATACAAAGCGCAGTACTCAAGCGCGGAAAATATCAGGCAGTCCCAAGGCTATTATAGTGACGGCGCAGGAAACGGCGGAAGATATTACGCAAAAAAAGCAGATGATATCAACTGGAACAATCTGGAACAGAAGATTGACTCCGTAGTGTCACAGGCAGGGCTGGACACCGACGCGGATACGAAAGCGCAGGCGGTGGAAAATGCAAAGTGGCTTGTGTCAAACGGCATTGAGCTGAATGCGAAAAACCTTACGCTGGTTACAGACCTCAAAAATCTTACGCTGCCCATGGAACAGGGAGACATTGCCGATATGTGCGTCACGGCAATGGAGAACGGAAAATCACCTGTTGAGGCAGACATGACAGGGGAACAGTCCGTTGCACAGCAGGCGCATGAAATCATGGAGCAGACGGCAAATATATCCGACGAGGCAGTTCACCAGACTGTTGAGGAGGGGAAGGAAATCACAATCAAAAATCTGGCAGAGGCACAGCGCCGGATTGATGAACAGGCTGTTTCCAATGCAGATGCAGAAAAGACATCTGCTGAGAATAAAAGTGCAGAGATGACAGAAGCGGAACCGGACACGGTTGACGAGACGACGCTGAAGGAAGTACAGGCGAGACGGCAGCTGGAAGAAATCCGGCTGATGATGACGGAGGAGGCGAACAGACATCTGCTGCGCGCGGGAATTTCCGTCGACACGACAGAGCTTTCACAGCTGGTCGAAGCCCTGAAGGCAGCAGAAAACAATATCCGCTCCGTTCTGTTTCAGGGAGAGGACGCCGCGCAGAACGAACAGCGCGCCCTCCTATATGAAGAAACGATTTCCAAAACAAAAGAGCTGGCGGGTATGCCGGCAGCCGTACTCGGAAAATTATTGTCAAAGATACCGCAGAGTACGCTGCTCCACATCCATGAGGCAGGCAAGGAACTTGAGAACCAGCTCAACGGACAAAACGGAAACCAAAATGAGAATAACGGCAGTGCCGGTCAGAATCAGAGTCAGCAGGGCAAAGCGTCAGCGGCATATGAAACACTGATGACGGAGCCGCGCAAGGACTTGGGTGACAAGATTAGCAAGGCATTTCGGAATATCGACGAGATACTCACCGACCTTGGACTTGAGACGAGCGAGTCGAACAGACGCGCAGTCAGAATCCTCGGCTATAACCGCATGGACATTTCAGAGGAAAACATCAATGCCGTAAAGGCGGCAGACAGTCAGGTGACAGGCGTGATGAACCGGATGACGCCGGCGACAACCCTGCAAATGATTCGTGAGCAGAAAAACCCGCTTGAAATGACCATGGAAGAACTCGAAGACTATCTGGACAACAGAGACTCGGATCCGGCGCAGGATGCGGAGAAATACGCCAAATTCCTGCAGCGGCTTGACAGAAGCAACGGGATTAGTCCGGAGGAGCGCGAGGCGTACATTGGCATTTACAGAATGTTCCGGCAGATAGAAAAGTCGGATGGCGCTGCGATTGGAAGTCTTGTCGCGACAGGCGCACAGGTCAATTTCAAGAATATGCTTTCGGCAGTCCGGACAGCGGCGGATAAAAATATGGATGTCCGCGTGGACGACGGATTCGGCGGATTAGAAAACCTTATCACAAAAGGAAAGGCGATTGATACACAGATTCAGGCGGGCTATCAGAACCGCTCCGACAGTGAGTCGCAGGAGCAGGCGGCGCAGGAGAAGTATTACGCCAGACTTTCCGGTGAAATCAATGAAGACCTTGCGCAGAACACGGATTTTGACAAACTGAACGCGGCGGATATCTCGGGAGATACCACAATCGAACAGTTTGCGGAGACGGTTAAGACGGCGCAGATTGACGAAAACAGCGAAGTGCGCACAAAGGAAAAGGCAGAGGACTTAAAGCGCTTTCAGAGTGACATGCATGAGGCGGAGCAGATTGACGCGCAGATAATTGACACACTGGTTGATTATGGTCAGGTAATCAATGTCGACAATATTCAGGCAGCTTCCATGCTCATATTTGACAGGGGCTCTGTCTTTGGAAAAGTAATCAGGCAGGATGCTAAGAATACGGAGAATGCGGACGAGACAGATGCGCAAAATGACACACTGACGGAAAGCGACGGAGTGGAAAGCGATGTGCTGAAGCAGGCAGACGCGTTTGTCGAGAATCTGACAGACGCAAAGCAGGCGAATATATCCTATCAGGAAATAATCAGTGAAGCAAACAAGGCAGTGGAGCATATGATATATGAAAGTGCTTCCTCACACATTGACGTAAAGGCTGCCAAGGCGCTGTATAAAGGACTTTCCCTTGCAGGAAAACTGGCAAAGGAAGAAAACTATGAGATTCCCATGGATATAGACGGTGAGATTACTTCTGTCAATCTGAAGATTTACCACAATGCGTCACGAACCGGAAAAGTGGCAGTCACATTTGACACAGAGAAATTTGGCAAGGTGGCAGCTGAGTTTGATGTCACAGAAAAACGTATCTCCGGCATGGTTGTGTATGAAAACCGGACAGGAAAGGCAGATTTGGAGCAGCTTGAGCAGGCAGTCACACAGGAGCTTGGAAGAACAGGGGATAAGCAGGTCGGAATAAGCCTTGTGCAGACAAAGTCGGTTGACTTGAACAAGTTCGGACAGGACAGGGACATCAACAACAGCAAGGACACAAAAGTTTCGACAGGCGACCTTTACCGCACTGCGAAAGCATTCCTGACGGCACTGAAAAAAGAAAAATAGTAACAGTTCAGCTTGGGACTTTGCACTGGCTGCAAAGTCCGTGAAATAACGTAGTGGCAGAGATGCATCAAGCCACGGTACGTGGCTTTGACACCACGAAGTGGTTTTGCATGGCTTGATGCTCGTAACAGGAAGCCGAAGGCTGAACTGTTACGAAAAATAAACAGATTGGGTAACTATGAAAGCAGTGCATAGTTGCGATGGGGAAAGAATGCATGAGAATTAATTACAACGTATCATCAATTATAGCAAGAAATGCTTTGAACAATAATGACAAACGCGTGGCGGCTTCGACACAGAGGCTGTCGAGCGGCTGCAAGATAAACAGTGCGGCGGACAATGCCGCAGGGCTTGCGATTGCAAGAAGAATGAATGCGCAGATAAAGAGTTTAAATCAGGCAAACCAGAACGCAAATGACGGTCTTTCCGCTGTGAACACGGCGGATGGCGCAATGGGCGAGATGCATGAAATTCTGCAGAGAATGAACGAACTTGCGATACAGTCGGCAAACGGCACGAACTCAGAGTCGGACAGAGGGATGATTCAGGAGGAAATCGACCAGCTTGTTGAGGAGATTGACAGAATCGCAGCGACTACAGAGTTTAACGCGCAGAAACTGCTTGACGGAAGCTTTGCCTACAAAGGGTATACAAACTGCGAGAATGCAAAGGTAATGTCATACACAGACGGCGTAGCAACCGGCACATATGTCATCGGGCAGCTGACATACTATCACTATGAGGATAAGACGACACAGTTCATCGGCGAGAAGAACAAGGTAACCGGTGAAAAGACCGTTTCGGACATCACACACGATGAGCGTTTTTCCGCAGGAAACGCAGATGATGTAAAGGGTGGTCTGGTGACAAGCACATCCATCAGCGACTACTCCGACATCAGGCAGGTTAAGCCGTTTCCGGACGGCTCGAAGGTTCTCATCGAGGATGAGAATATTGTGATTAAGGCTGAAAATGACTTTGAGATAAAACTTACGCTCAATGACAGAACACCGCTTGGAAACGTTGTGAACACCACGACAATAACAGATGCGAACACAGGCGGAGTGGCAAGCATTACGACAGAATATGACAATAGCGTAACCGGAAGCAGTGTGGTTACGACAACCTCCTATAGCTCCGTGACAAATTACAGAAATATTGCGGTTCAGGCAGACGACGGACAGTGGTACAGCATTAAGGAGCTTAATTTCTACAGCGATACGGATTCGACTGGTAAGCCAATCGGAGGAGAAAAGATATTTACGCGTTTTGAGGATGACAATGGGCGTGATTTGAAGGATGACCTGAAAGGGTACTTTGAAAGAAAATATCCGGACTGCGACATCACAATAAATAATGTGGAATACAGAAAGGCGGATACAACGGTAACGCCAAACATAACAGAAGGGTTTGAAATCGAAGTATCCGTGTATGACAAGAAAACAGGCCAGACGAGAACGGAGAATATCAATCTGGATTTCTACCAGAAGAAAAATGAGTTTGGCATTGTTGAGAATCCAAAGAGCCTTGAGGACTATGTTGATTCGAGAACAGATACAGTCAAGACACAGTACACCATTGGAAAAGGAACAAAGGACGACTGTCTCACAATTGACGTGACAGGCATGGGTGCAATGGTTGTACAGGTCGGTGCAAACTCCGGTCAGTATCTGGAGATTGAGATTCCGGCATTAAAGGCGGAAAATCTGGGCATAGATGGTTTGGACGTCAGCACGGAAGACTCTGCGACAGAAGCCATTAACATTGTCGGAAACGCGATTAACCAGCTTTCGGCAGTGCGTGCGAAGATCGGTGCTTATGCAAACCGTCTTGAGCATACGATTACAAACCTCGATACATCGGAGGAAAATGTCACAGCCGCATACTCGCGCATTATGGACGTGGATATGGCGACAGAGATGACAGAGTACTCTACTGTACAGGTTCTTGTGCAGGCATCCACATCTATGCTTGCGCAGGCAAACGAAAGACCACAGCAGGTATTACAGCTGCTGCAGTAAATAAAAGCCTCTTTTAGACTGTGAAAAGCGAGGAAGATTTATGACGAAGGAAGCAAAACAGATTTTTACGAGACGTATCACGCAGGCAAACCGCACACAGCTTGTTGTTATCCTGTACGATATGACTCTGACTTATTTGAAGGATGCAGCCGATGCCTATGACATCGGCTGTGAAGAAGAATTTAAAAAGGGGATGCAGTGCGCAAGAAACTGCATTGCGGAGCTTAGGAACAGCCTGAATTTTTCCTATGACTTGTCCAAAACTCTTTTTTCCATCTATGCGTATGCGGACAGGGAGATTGCAAATAATTTATCCGGTTTTAAGACAGACCACATAGCGGAAATCATGCAGATGTTTGCAAAACTGCGCGACGCATATCACACGGTCAGCAAGGAAGATACCACACAGCCCCTGATGGAGAATGCACAGGACGTTTACGCAGGATTTACATATGGAAAGTCAGACGTAAATGAAAGCCTGCTTTACAGCAGTGCAGGCAGGGGATTCTGCATATAGTTTGCGGCTCACACCACCGACTGCTGGCACTGCACAAGCTGCTTGCTGTCAAAGCAGTCCGGAGATTCCATATGGTACTCCCCATACAGCTGCATTTGCTCTGCCTGCTGCAGCAGGAAACGGTAACGCTTCAGGGCTGAGTTGACCTCATAGATATAGCAGTCTATCAGGTCAGGGTCTGTTACATTGTCAAAACCGGAGTAGGCGATTTCAAGTGCGCATTGTGTTTTGCGGATATCGTCAAGCAGCATATCGCGCGGCGTGCGCGGCGGGTTATCCGTAGTAACCTGAGGATTAAGTATACCTTTCAGACTGAAATATGTTTTCATAGGGATGTCCTTTCTGAATGAATTGATATATACGATAGTATAGTAAGAAAAAGGAAAATTTATGCATCTAAAACTGGAAAAAATTGCATGTATTTTATTATCTTGCTGAATTGATTAGGGAAGCCCCTGCCTTGGATGATATAGGCAGGGGCTTCATTGCTTTTTTATATAAAAATTTCGTTAATTTTCGTAATGTAAAAATTGACACAAAAACAGGGTAAATAATTTCTAATAAAAATCGTAAATTGTCTGCCTGAAATAGTAAAATTTCACAAGAAAAAAATAGTTGTGTGAATTTTTACATTTCGAGTGGACAATTTTTTTTGTTTCGCTATAATCAAAACTGTTCAAAACAATTCCACTTTGAAAAACTTAAGAAAGGAAACAGAAGTATGGGGATTCTCATAGGTGTGTTTAGTGTTGCCGTTTTTACGGATTGGCGTTATTACAGGATACCCAATGTATGTGTGGGCGCGGGTGCTCTGGCAGGACTAATTATGACATTTGTGTCAGATTCCGCACTTGGTCTAGCCGCGGCAGCGGCATCCATGGTTATCATTTTTCTTGCATTCTATCCGTTTTACCTGCTGGGCGGTGTCGGCGCAGGCGATATCAAGCTGTTTATGACGGCAGGATGTTATATGAGGGGCGACGCGCTGGTTCATTATCTGCTTGTCACAATGCTGATGGCGGCAGTGTGTTCCATATTGAAAATGCTGGCTTACAAGGAGAGCAGGGAGCGACTCTTTTACCTGATGCGCTATATTAAGAAAGCAGCGCTGACCGGCGCAATGGACGAATACCAGATTGACAGGACGCAGAAGAAATGTGTCATACGATTGTCGATTCCTGCATTCGTCAGCCTGATTCTGATGTGTGCAGGCGCATATTAAATAAAACCAGCTGAAGAAATAAGGTGTAGGAGGATATTGGGGAGGTGATAAAAATGGGGTCAAGACCATTTGCAATTTGTGACAGCGACGTTGACTATATAAAGATGCTGCAGGCATATTTACAAAAGAGAAATCCGGTTGATTTTGAAATATTAACTTTTGATACAGTGGAAAAAGCGAAAAGGGCATCGGAGGAAAACACCTTTGCGATCTTGCTTGTAGGTGAAAAAATTTATGATACAGATGTAACAAAAATAAATGCCGACAAGGTGTATATTCTGCAGGAAGATGGGCTGTCAGGAATTACGGGGTATAGTGTGGTAGCAAAATACCAGTCAATGGAGCGCCTGATTATGGAGATTCTGGATGCGTTTGCACACGATAATCATTGCGGGGGAACCGGAAGATGCGGAAAGAACAGGACAAGCCTTATCAGCTGCTATTCACCGGAACGGCACAGCGGGCAAAGCATCGCGGCGCTTGCGCTGGCGCAGACCCTTGCTGATAGGGGGGATAAGGTATTGTATCTGAACTTGATGCCGTTTACAGGATTTGAGGAAATATTGGGGACAAGGTATGAATCGGATGTGACGGATTTCATGTACTTTGTATTGAACCATTCCGACAAGCTGCTCTATAAGCTCGACAGTCTGAAACGATGCGTTCACGGTGTCGATTATCTGCCGCCTGCACTGGACTTTGCCGATTTGCAGCACATCAGTGCCAAGGACTGGGGGCGCGCTATGGACATGCTGCTGTACAGCAGTGACTACACACACATTGTTGTGGATTTGTCGGAGACGTGTCAAGGCTTTTACCACATCATGGAGCAGAGCGACAGCGTATATGTGCTGACGGACAGGGCGTCGGCACATTCCAGAGCGATGCTTTCCCACTATAAAAAACTTTTGGAAACAAAAGAGCAGACTGCGGTTTTGGCGCATTTGATAGAGTTTGCGCTACCCCTGCAGTGGCGGGAATACGTCAGCAGCCTAGAAAACATTGCGGCGACTCCGATTGGAGCTTGTATGAAAGGAGTGCTTGGCATTGATGGGTGAATCGACAAGATATCAGAAGTGCAGGAACGAAATCAGCAGTCATGTCCGGCAGAAAATTGACTTGTCGCGGGAAGTAGAAGACGCCGAGATACAGGAGATGATTGACAGCCTGATTGTACAGATGGGGAGAACGTATGCCCTTTCACTAAAAGAGCGGCAGGAGCTTGGCAAAAGCGTGTTCTGTTCCATCAGAAAGATGGATGTCCTCCAAGAGCTGATAGACTGCGACGAAGTGACGGAAATCATGGTAAATGGGACGGAAAGTATTTTTGTCGAAAAGGCGGGAAGCATTTTTCAGTGGGACAAACGATTTGAAACGCAGGAAAAACTGGAGGATGTGATACAGCAGATTGTGGCGAAATGCAACAGGGTTGTCAACGAGGCATCCCCGATTGCAGATGCCAGACTGGAAAACGGCGCCAGAGTCAACATCGTCTTGGCACCAGTCGCACTAAATGGCCCCATCATTACGATTCGCCGGTTTCCCAAGCATCCGATTACGATGGAAGATTTGCTGCGCTATGGATCCCTTTCGCAGCAGGCGGCAGATGAACTGGCGTGTCTTGTGGCTGCCGGATATAACATTTTTATCAGCGGCGGGACAGGATCCGGAAAGACAACATTTCTGAATGCACTGTCGCAGTACATTCCAAACACAGAGCGCATTATCACGATTGAAGATTCCGCTGAGCTGCAGCTGCAGGGAATCCCGAATCTGGTACGGCTTGAGACAAGAAACGCAAACATGGACGGTGCAAAACCAATCACGATAAGGGACTTGATTAAGTCAGCGCTCCGTATGCGACCCGACCGGATTGTCGTCGGGGAGGTCAGGGGCGGCGAAGCCATAGACATGCTTCAGGCATTGAACACCGGACATGACGGCTCGCTCAGCACGGGGCACGCAAATTCCTCGGCGGATATGCTTGCACGACTCGAGACGATGGTTTTGATGGGAATGGAGCTTCCGCTTTCTGCGATTCGGCGGCAGATTGCTTCTGGCGTGGATATTATTGTACATCTTGGAAGGCTACGTGACAAGTCCAGACGCGTTCTCGAGATTGTCGAAATACTGGGGTATGAAAAAGATGAAATTGTGACGGCGCCGCTGTACCGGTTTCAGGAGAGTGGAGAGAAAGACGGTATGGTTGTAGGCAGACTTGTAAAAATAAACGAACTTACGCATATGGGAAAGCTTCAGACTTCGGGAATGAGTAAGTGAAATGGGATGTAATAAAAGAAATGGAGGAGAAGAACAGATGAATCGAATAAAAAAAGCAAAAGAAGTGCGGGTGAGGCATCCCCCGCAGAACGATTACAGAACATACATATTTAGCAGACAGGAATTGGCAGCCCACATATTGCTGGGCGCCTTGTCTGCGGCGGTTACGGCATGGCTTTTTTATGACAGCGTTACCGCGTGGTTCCTGCTGATGCCGTTTGTGCTATTGTCCCTGAAAGACAAGGGCAGACAGCTGTGCCGGAAAAGAATCCGAAAGCTCGAAGTGGAGTTTCGGGAGGTCATTCTTGGTGTGTCTGCCAACTTACAGGCAGGGTACAGCGTGGAAAATGCATTTCGGGAGGCATACAGGGATATTGTGCTTTTGTATGGTTCGGAATGCGTGATGGCTGTGGAGCTGCGGCTGATGTTCCGCAGGCTGGAAAACAATGAACAGCTCGAACAAGTGCTGGCGAACCTCGCGGATAGAAGCGGCGTACAGGATATCAGGGACTTTGCGGATATTTTTCAGATAGCAAAGCGGGGCGGGGGCGATATGCGCGGTATTATTGCAAACACGGCGGATATTATCGGCGATAAGCAGGAAGTGCGCAGGGAAATAGAGACGGTGGTGAGCGAAAAGAAATTAGAACAACAGCTTATGCGCTATATTCCGTTTTTTATCATCTTTTATATTTCCGTAACCACAAAGGGCTATTTCGAAAGTCTGTACCATAATATCACAGGCTGGATTATTATGACGGTTTCGTTGGGAGTCCATGCAGCCGCATGCCGGATATCCGACAGGATACTGAACATAAGGATATAAGGAATGAGGGATGACGATGGAGAAACTTGCAGGCTGGATTTATGACAGGCTTGAGGCAATGCAGAGAAAGCCGGATAAAATTCTGTATAACGAAGCAGTGAAAAGTGATTTGAGAGCGCTTGAGCCTGCGGGAAATATACGCCGGAGACAAAAGGAGTACGTGATAAAAAAGCTGTCCGTATGCTGTGGCGTTGTGGCTGTCTGCGTCATTCTGGCTTTTGCTTTGTGGATAAAGGAAGCCGCAGCAGAAAAAATTGTTGATAACTGCATAGACAGGAATCCGTATGGGGATGGTGCAAAGTGCGTGTCACTGGTAGCAGATGACGGCATCAATACATATGAGATTCCTGTCACAATCGAAGAAAAGCAGTATTCCCATGCGGAACTGCAAAGCTTGTCGGAAGGGGCAATTGCTGCCGTGGAAAAAGGGATGCTCGGTGAGAATGGAAGCCTTGACGAAATCAGGTATGACCTTCGGCTTATGAGAAAAATCGACGGATATCCGTTTGACGTCGTGTGGTATACGGACGAGACGTATATCGACTGCGATGGGAAACTGGTCAGAGATGTACTAGATACCCCGAAGCTTGCGGAAGTAACAGCCATTTTATCCTTGGGAGACTTTGTGACGGAGCACAGCATGACAATGAAAATCCATAGCAAAGCGGTACAGCCGGGGAAGAAAGAGCAGATTGAAAAAGCGGTGCAGCAGTTGGAGCGTGACAGTCAGAAAATGGAAAATATGACACTTCCGTCAGAATTTGAAGACCGGAATATTCAGTGGCGTTATAAAAAGCGCGGTACCGGACTGTTTTTCCTGATTGCAGCCCCCATACTTGCAGTGCTCATATATTTTAGCAGGGACAGGGATTTACATATGCAGGTTCAAAACAGAGAGGAGCAGATGCGCATGGATTTTCCGGAAATCGTGAGCGCACTTGCCCTGCTGACAGGCGCCGGAATGACCGTACCAAACGCGTTTCGGAAAATTGCATGGGACTACAAAAGACGAAGGGAGCAGGGCGGAAAGAACGTGCCAAAGCGGTACGCGTATGAAGAAATGCTTCTCGCAGTCTATGAGATGGAGAGCGGCGCCGCACAGACAGAGGCATATGAGCATTTTGGGCGTCGGTGCCGGATTCCGGATTACACGAAGCTATCCATGCTGCTTGCGCAGAATATTAGAAAAGGAGCGGCGAATCTTCCGCTGATTTTGCGGGAAGAAGCCGCAGATGCTTTTGAGGAAAGAAAGCACACGGCACGTAAACTAGGCGAAAAGGCAGGAACGAAACTGCTCGTGCCAATGATGATGATGCTAGGCGTCACAATGGTCATTATAATGGTTCCTGCATTTCGCGCATATTTATAAGAAAAAATATATTACCAAAAGAAAGGAAAAGGATTATGAGAAACGTAAGAAGCTTTATCAAAGAAGAGGATGGAATGGGGACAGTGGAAATTGTATTGATTATCGTCGTGCTGATTGCACTGGTCGCGCTGTTTAAGGACAGTATTACCAAGCTGGCAAAGGAGATACTTAAGAAGGTAACAGACAATGCCAAGAAAATATAATGCATATCTGACCGTCTATCTGTCACTTGTCTTTGGGATTGTCCTGTCGCTGCTTTTCGTGTTAATCGAAGGCGCAGCGACAGGCGCCGCAAGGGCGCAGTCGGAGCTTGTCGCAGATTTGGGACTGGATTCCGTCTTTGCAGAATACAACAGGGAGGTGCTGAATCAATATGAGCTTTTTTTCATAGACACTTCCTATGGCGGTGTAAACGGAGGAATCGGGATGACGGAATCACACCTTGCAGAATATATGGACTACAATATGAATCCGGACAAAGATCTAATGCTTTTCGGTGAAAGTACACTGCTGGGGCTGTGCTGTCCTTACCTTGAAATTGAGGAGGCATCGTATGCCAGTGACGAGGACTGCATGGTGTGGAAGACACAGGCAGTTCAATACATGAAGGCAGTTTACGGGGGAGACATAATGGACACAGTAAAGGAGCATATTGATACGGTGCAGGAAAACGGATGGATGGACAGGGATGTGGCAGGCGAACTGCTGGAGCAGAAAAAGGCTTTTGAGCAGGCGCTGTCCGAGAAGGGAATTGTAGAGTTTGGCGCGGAAAGCGCGGAGGGTTTTTCTTACGGACATATATCCGGATTATTTGACAAAATTGTCGGCGGCGGACTGTTGGCGCTAGTTCTACCGGAAGGAGAATCCGTGTCGGGAGCGGTTGCGGATAGCGGTGTACTTTTTTCAGAGCGCAAAAGAAACGGGCTTATAAACCGCGGAGCCGGGGTGCATGAAGGCGCCAAGAAACCGGACGGCATTTTGGATGAGCTGATATATGACAGATACCTTATGAAGATGTGCGGATGCTATGGGAATCCAAAGCAGGAGGGGCGGCTGCAGTATCAGATTGAATATATTCTGTGCGGAAGTGACAGCGACGCGGCAAACTTAAGAAGGAGTGTTGAACTGTTGTTTGCGCTCAGGGCGGCGGCGAACCTGACAAGCCTGTTTGCGGATTCCGAAAAAAAATCCGAGGTGGAGCTTGTGGCTGAAGGAATCTGCTGGCTGCTTGCCGTTCCGGAGTTCACGGACGCACTGGCGTTTATTTTGTCAAGTGTATGGGCGTTGGCGGAGTCGGCGGCGGATGTGCATCATCTGCTTTGCGGCGGAAAGGTTCCGCTTATGAAAAAGGGAGATGAATGGAGAACAGGCCTGACCGGAATCTTTGGCGGCAGTCTGTACGGTGAGGACAAAGAGACGGCAGGACTGACCTATGAAAACTATCTGCAGATTTTTCTCGGAGTGATGAACCGCGACGTAAAGGCAGCAAGAAGCCTTGATATTGTGGAAATGGATATCAGAGGGACAGATGGAAACGCGCAGTTTCGGATAGACCGGTGCATTGATTATCTGAATGTCAATTTCGGATTTCAGGATACAGGCGGACATGACTTTGTATTTCGCAAAAAGATGTGCTATGAATCATAATGTGTTATGTCGGAACGAAAAGGGGGAATGGTCGGATGTTCTTTTGGATGCGGAAGCGGGAAACAAGAAAAAAGAAAACGAGTGGAAGAAAACAATATCAAGATAAGAAGGGAGGAACCTTGCTCTCAGGCATATCAGTCATTTCAGCGGTCAAGGCTTTCGCATTAAAAAGAATGTCCGCGCATTCCCCCGGCAGGCGCGTAAAGGCAAGCATGACAGTGGAAGCCTGCTTTGTCCTTCCGTTTTTTCTGTTTGCGTTTTTAAATGTCATATCCATTGTGGAACTGTACCGCCTGCAGGGAAATATGAGCCTTGCCATGCATGAGACGGCAAAACAGATGGCGGTCGCCGGATATGAATATAAGGAACTGGAGGGGGATTCCGATGCTCTATTTACATACCTTTACGCTGCTGCTAAAGTGAGGGCAAAGCTAGGTACGGATTATTTAGACAGCGCACCGCTTGCCAACGGAGCCGCTTCCATATCATGGCTGCGCTCTTCCGTCATGTGCGGGGATGACATCATTGACTTAGCTGCATCGTACCGCATTGCGCCGCCGGCAGCGGTGGTCGGATATCCGGAGCGTGTTCTGTATAGCAGGATGCGGACAAGGGCGTGGACAGGATACGATAATGCCGGCAGCGGCACAGGTGAAATGGGAGCGGATGAGATCGTATATATCACACCGAATGGGACGGTATATCACAGGTCGAGAGCGTGCAGCTACCTCAAATTGTCGATACTGGCGGTGGATATGGATTTTCTTGACAGCAGAAGAAATCAGGACGGGGAAAGATACTATGCATGTGAGAAGTGCGGAAGCGCTGGCGGAAATACTGTTTATATTACAAACTATGGGAACAGGTATCACACGACACTGGGATGCAGCAAGCTCATGCGCACCATACTGGCGGTTCCAATCTCACAGGTTGGCGGCAGAAGTGCATGCAGCAAATGTGGCGGATAAAAGTAAAAGAAATTGAAATTAGAGAGGGAATAAGTATGCGTTTTATGATGTATCATGTTTCGACTGTGGCAGTCGGCATTTTGCTGTTTGCCGCGGCGATAACAGATATTCGGAAAAAACAGGTAGGCAGGCCATTTCTGATATTATTGGCAGTGGTTTGCACAGTGACAGCAGTGATGCAGGAAAAAAGTAGCTTTATGGATGCGGCAGGCGGGGTGACAGTTGGGTTATGTGTCGTCGGCATCTCTATGATAAGCAGGGAGCAGATAGGGAGGGGGGACGGCATTGTGATTGCGGCGGTAGGGATTGTTCTGGGCTTCCGCAGATGTCTCGCAGCTGTGAGTGCGGCTTCACTGTTAATGTGCGTGACGGCGGTTGTGGTGCTTTTATTTAAAAAGGGAAACAGGCACACGCGGCTTGCCTTTTTACCGGCACTGTTTGTGGGATATGTACTGTGTGGTGTGGGAGGATGACGGCAAAATGACAAAATTTTTCAAGAAACGGGAAGCCGCATATTTTACAGTGGAAGCATCACTGATACTGCCAATCACAATGATTCTTACAATTATGATGATTTTTCTGGCATTTTACAGTTATGACAGATGTATTTTGGAGCACAGTGCGTATGAGGCAGCGCTCAGGGGAACAGCAAGTCATATCCGGACAGCAGAGGAGGCGGGCGAGCAGGCGCGCATCGCGGCAGGCAGGCTGGTTGACGGAAAGCTTGTCGCCATACGAGATTTTTCTTACGACATTGCGGTCAGCGCCAATCGGGTGACAGTGGCATACCACTGCGTTGTCAATATGCCGTTTGCCACATGGCTTGGGGAGTACGCCCTAGGGACAGATATGACATTGGATATCAGCCAGAGTGCATTGCGGCACAGACCTGCCCGAACGATTCGGGAATGCAGAGTATTTAATCAATACCGCACCGATAAAACTGAAGATGCGTTTTTGAGCACGTTCTAAGGAACTGTTAAGGAATTATTTGTCATGAATTTATTAACAGCTCCTAACAGGGGCGGGGATAAACTTGAATTCAAAATGGAGGTTGACAATGGATGAACGAGACGATGCCTGATATCAGCTTTGAGAGGAGCATGAATCACAACTACATGATATTGCATAAGTGCGATTTTTTCGGAAAGGGGGCAAACCGGACAGCGGA
The DNA here is from genome assembly GCA_910579275.1 of uncultured Lachnospiraceae bacterium. Taxonomy (GTDB): domain Bacteria; phylum Bacillota; class Clostridia; order Lachnospirales; family Lachnospiraceae; genus COE1. The sequence continues at coordinate 17,354 of CAJTTO010000004.1, read as the reverse complement.
TTACCGCACAAGGATGCTGCTTGAAAACCGCATTCCGGGTCTTCTGCCTGTGACACACAGGTTAAGTAACGGGGAGAGCAGATACTATTATGAGATTAATTCCCTTCAGTCGCTTGACAGAGTTTACGACAAAAATGAAATTGGACATGATGCACTGAGAAAACTGTTATCGGGATGTGTCCGCTTATTTGACAGGCTCGAGGAGTACTTGCTGGACGGGACACAGATCCTTATAAAATCACAGTTTATCTATGTTGATGTCGAAAAAATGGAACCGTATTTTGTCTGTTATCCGGAGTATGCGGGTGATGTGCGGCTGGCATTTATGGAATTTGTCGATGAACTGCTCGCCAGAATCGACCATACAGATGCATGTGCCGTAATGCTTGGGTATCGCGTCTACCGCTACACCAGAAACCCCAATTATGTCATGTGCGAGATTGGCAGTATGTTGGATCAGGTAATTTTGAATATGGATTCAAAACCGCCGTATCAGCAGGAGGCTGCCATGCGGAAAGAGCCTGAGACAATGCATCCGGCTTTGCGTGAAGTGCCCCGTGACGCAGACAAATTAGAAATGTGTCGCATAAAACCGCCGGTGGAAAGGAATGTAGACAGTCTTTACGAATATGATACATACAGTACCGCTGCCGAGAATGACGGCACTGCGGAGCGTGAAACGCCGCAAAAAGGAAAGTTAAAGGATATCGGTGACCTGATTGGCGGAATTTTCTGTGTATTTGTTTCGCTGTGCGCCGGGGCAATTGTGCTGGGGGCGAGACTGATTAATTCCGTGGAACTAAGCGGTAACAATGAGCTGTACCTGTGCGGAGCCGTAGGCATGGCTGGTGTGGCTGGCGTGCTTTTCTTTGCCTGTTACGCCAAAAAAAGAAAACAGGATAAGGAGGCAGGAAGTCTGCATGACGATTACAGTGATGATGAGGACGCAGCCTATTACAGCCGACCGCAGCTTGGGGTAGAAACGGAACGTTCAGAAAACGATACAGAAGATAATTTTGTCCGTGATGTCAGCTGTCCGGAGACCGTATGCCTTGGCAGCGGAATTGTGGAAGAACGGGTACTTTGCGGAAAAATAGACGGAAGGGAGATTCAGGTGATACTGGACAAACTTCCAATGACGGTTGGAAAGCTTGCGAATGTAGTTGACTTTGTAATAAATGACACAGCCGTCAGCAAAATGCATGCGCGCTTTGAGGAGCGTGACGGCCGTGTCTATGTGTGTGATTTAAATTCTACGAATGGTACAGTCCGCAATGGGGAGCTGCTGGGGGTGAACCAGTCCGTGGCATTGGAACCGGGAGACCGGCTCCGATTTGGAAGAACATGCTTTACGTACTGTTAATGCGCTGCCCCCGCGTTTTTATCATGTACGCGCGAAACGGCGTATCAGGACAAATTTTTCCACCAAACGAGCAGCTTTGAACCGATTGTAAAGGTAATCTTGCGCTGCCCGCCGAAGTTTTTGCCTGTGCCGCGCAGGACAACGGTGGCTTTCCCCTTTTTGGTGTTATTTGTGTAGGTGCTTTCGTCAATGATATAGTCAGTACCATACACAAGCTTTGCTCCGTTGAGTGTCAGCTCGATATCGGATGATGTTAATTTGACAGCATTTCCGTTTAAGTACTCTTTTGCGCTGACTTTTAGCTTTGCCTTTGCAATGTCGGTGGCGATGATGCGGTAGGTGGTTGATAATTGTGCACTGCCGTCTCCGAGATAGGCGCCGATACCTGTGACCGATACCTGAATTGTGGTATCGGCAGAAATAATATCATTTTTATCCACCATATCGCCCTTTTTGCGGCGTACCGTTGTGCCGTCGGCTGCGGACACCGTTGTGTCTTGGGTGTATGTGTAAAGAATGTTTTTGTCGTAATCTTTACCGGCGGCAAGCTTTTTGCCGTTTGCATCCGTTATGGTCACTGTGGTTTTGAAACTGTTTGGCTTGTTTTTATAAGCAATGTCCTTTGCAGTCATTGTCAGCTTGTCAGGGGACATTGCGCCGTCTGTAATTGTCCATACGCCTTGTATGCTTCCTTTGTAGTTGCCCTTGCCCTTTATTGTAATCTTTGGAAGCTTGTTTTCAGGGGTCTCACTTGTGGTAACAGATGTATTGTTTGCATATGAAACCGTATAGTCTTTGCCAACGATAAGCTGCGTGCCCATGTGAGAAAGGCTAATCTGTGGTTTTGCGCCGCCCTTCATGTACGGGGATCGGATATCGGACAAATCATTTACCGGTATGGGACTGGAAGGATTGTCCTCGGTGGCATAGGAGATGGAGATATCCTTCGTGTCGCTGATGTCAAAGCCTGTGATTTTGTAGGTTTTCTTTATCTGACCGCTGTATGCGTTGATGCCCTTTAAAATGACAGATGCCGTTCCGGCTTTGGAGATGTTCGTATAGGATACGGTGTAGTCTCCTGTGGCGCCATTGTCTCTGCTTTCTTTTAAAATCGTGTCATCAATGGTCAGCGTAAGGTCATTCTGCAGAACATCGGCTTCATTGCCCGTGTATGTTTTGGGGGTGATGCCTTCTACTTTTGCCTTATTGATGTTTGTCCCTACAATTTTGTATTTCACGCTTTTGGAACCTGCAAATGCGCTTTTCGGAGTAGCCGTAATGGTTACCGTGGCAGTGCCGATTGCCATGTTATTGGTGTAGGATACTGTGTAGTCTCCTGTTTTGCCTCCGTCTGTGCTTTCGACAAGCGGCTGTTTTTTGTAGGTAACCGTCAATTTGTCCAGAATAATTCCCTTGCCGGTGTCTTTGTCTACCAGCTCATTTCGATAAGTCTGGTTCGGTATTTTTGCGACCGATACTTTGCTGAGCATTGTCTTTTGGCTGATGGTCTCATATACCGTGACGGTTCCGGAATAATTTTTGGTTCCTTTTATCACAATAGGATATACGCCCGCATTTTTGTACGCACCCGCGTTTTCGTATGGATAAGTGAGTGTGTAGTCTTTCTTGTTCGTGAGTTTTTTGCCATCGCGGTAGACTGCGGGGGATGCTTTCTGGACTTTACCGTTGTATGCGATGGATATATCGTTTGCAGTGATATCATGGTCGGTAAGCGGCTTTGGGAGAATACGAAAAGAAACCGAATCGGTACCGGAGTAATTTCCCTTCCCTTTTACCGTGATGGTGGGCGCTTTATTGGACGATGTACTGACATCTTTATTGTTTTTGTATGACACTGTGTAATCCTGTCCTTGGATTAGCTTGATAAGCTGGTAACTTCCGTCATCAGCGTTGTAGATGCTGTCATAAACAAGAACCTCCGGCTTAATCGGTGCGCCTGTGTAGATTTTGTCACCGACAGGAATGACATAAAAGCCTTTTCCCTGTTCTTCAAAATAGGGGTAGAGCGTGATGTCATTTTCATAAATCAGTGTGTTTTCATCAAACTGTGCGCCCTGACCGTCCTTTTGGGTGTACCACCCGATAAACTGTTTTTCCGAGGTGCTGTCAATCTGCGGAAAGTCTTCTTTCGCAATGGCGGAACCATATCTTGCCGAAATCGCTCGAAGTGTTTGCCCGTCTGCACTCAGAAAGCGGACGGTGCATTCGCTGACAATGATTTCATAAGCAGCGGAGTACCCTGCGAGTATGGCAGTGATTGTCGTGCGTCCCTTTTTGTGGGCAGTGATTTTACCGCCCTCCACGCTTGCCACAGATGGATCCGAGCTTGACCAGACGATATGCGTGTCCGATGTCGTGTCTTTTGGCAGATAGTCTGCCGTTAGGGCAAGGCTCTGACCAGCATATAGGGTGGCGGATGTATCAGCGCCATCATTTTCTGTGTTGAGATTTGTCAGTCTCAGACTATAAATTGGCGCCTCCACGCGGACTTTACACTGGGCAGTTTTACCGTTCTGGGATTTGGCAGTGATTGTGAAATCCCCTGCCGCAATTGCCGTGACAACAGCTGTCTGCGTATTTTCCCCAGCTTTTACAGATAACGCCTTGGGATTGGAGGATGTCCAGCTGATGGTCTTGTCGTCCGTGGTATCCGACGGGCTGATGCTTACTTTTAACGTGGCAGTCGAATGATACGCTTCCGGATTGGCAGCAAGCGTGTCAGGTCTGTAAAGAACGACCTCGTTCTTATCAAGAGTAAGGCTCTGAATGGGCTTTTCACCGGGCATATTCTGATATACTGGTATTTTGAACACAAATCCTGAGTCCAGACTTCCTGCGCCTGCGTACATTCTTTTTGTGGAGGAGGATTCGCTTGCCGGTGCCTGAATATTCTGCATATACTGGTGGTTGTAGAGTCCGTGCGGACTGTTCACGTCCACGTTAAACTTTTCGAGATAGATGGTGTCCTGCCCCTTTAAGATATAGTTGTTGCCGATGGTTGCGGCGCCGCCCTCCAATGACTTAAAGCGGGTATTCCAACCTTTGCTTTTGGCATAGGTAAGCCCTTTGCGGATTTTTTCCTCTGTTGAGGAACCGTTGACACCGACATTAAAATAATTGTAATAACCCTCAAACCCTTTGTAAGTTCCCGATATCAGCGCAGAAGTTCCGCTTCCCTGCTCCTGATAAACGCGTGAGGCGAGATGAATCGGACTCAGCTTTCTGTTTTTTCCGATTTCAAAAAATGCCTGCGCATAAGTTCTTCCGGAGGCGTCGGATGGTATTTTCCCCTTCATGAACGTGTTGCCCAGAAATGTCTGTATTGCCGACACATTGTGGTATGAGCCGTTAAAGGTCAGCTGTTCAAACTGGAAAATATAGGTTTCGGTTAAAAAGTTGCAAGGATTCATATAGTACATTACGGCTGGCTTCGTCGCATAATACCAGCCGCTCTCTGTCGGGCATGCGCTTCCGACCCAGCCCTTGGAAGCATTGCTGGAGGTATTCTGGATAAGGCTTTTGGCGCCCATCTCGTTTGAAACTGCTGTGTTGAAGTCAAGACCGGTGTACATTGGAACAAATGTCCATGTAGGATGCTGTGCTTTGAGTGCGCGCAGGCTTTCCTGATAAAGGGAAGGAAATGCGGCGATATCGGATGTGTCAGCCTTGCCGACGGCGTCTGGGTATGCCGTGATACCGTAAGTCCTGCTGTCCGGATAGATATCTGCCAGATACGCCCGCTCCCATGCAATCCAGTCTTCGTCGGAGTAGGCGAGGTAATAACCCTCGATATATCCTGTCTGCTCCTCGCCGTTTGCCCAGAAACGTACCTGATACCATACTTGTTCATCGAGGATTTCAATACCGGTAATGTACAGGGTATGCCCGCTCTTTATTGTTGAAACCGAATTGTCGTATGAACCGGCGGTGTGCTGCACATCATAACTGTCAGTGTGGTAGAGTAATGCCATCAGCTGCTTTTCTTGCAGAAGCGCGCGAAAAGCGTCCGCGGCATCTGCCATATCCGCCATGCGCTGTGCGTCCGCTGACAGAAATTCTTCGGTACTCATTTCTTCAGTGGATAATTCTTCGGTGAAAATTTCTTCTGTTGTTAATTCTTCCACAGTCGATTCTTCGGTGGTGGTTTCTTCAGTGGATAATTCATCGGAAGTCTCATCTTCCAGCGTTTCGGTCATGCTTTCTTCTATGGAATTATCTTCGGAATTATCTTCGGAGGTATTTTCAGAGCTGTCCTCGGAATCACTCTCAGAAGCATCTTCGGTGTCATTGTCGGATGGATTTTCAAAATTATGCTCGGAAGTTGAATTTTCGGTAGCAAATGATTCCGATGGCAATTCCTCTTCATAAGTAGTGTCAGGATAAGAAGTATCAGGCGAAGAAATTTCTTCCGAGGCGTTTTCAAATAAAGAGTCCTCTGCCGCAGGGCTTTCGATAAAGGCTGAATCCGTGGAAAACGGTTCGGATGAAAGGTTTTCGTATGCAGAAGATGCAATGCCTGACTGTGTGTGTGCTGATTCTGCCAAAGAAGTAATAGCGGGACTTCCAATGCAGATTGAAGTACAGATCATTACAGATAAAAATTTGCAAAATTTCTTATAAAACATTTTAAATCTCCTATTACTATGGTAAAATAAATAGCTGTAATAAAAATGCTGAAGGCTTCAGCAGTTTGACATGGCAAAACAGGATGCAGTTTTTGCTGCAAAATTAGATATTATTTTGCCAAACTGAATGAAAAGCTGCATTGTCATAATGAAAAGATTGAAATATGGCAGTTTTTGCTAAAAGCGCGCATTAAAATCACAGCGTAATTACCAAAATGAAACCGAGTTGAATCTGGTTTCATGTATTGCCTTGAAACATGTACATTCTAACAATATATAATGATTATGTCAATTTCATAGTTTTGCCAATATCAGCATAGCCCTTTGAACATTAAGTCTGCGATTTTCTCCTTTGCGGCTGAACGGTCAGACCGTGGGCAGTTCGGTACTGTTCAGACGTCCACCAAAGTAGTGGGAATCATGCGCCAAAATGCTTGCCCTTTAGCATTTTGTGTGCAAAATCGGTTGTCATTCACACCTCAATAGCTTGTATGCTGATAAAAACCGGCGTGGGTGTGAATTGTAACCAGCAGTCGTTACTGTTCAGACGTCCACCAAAGTAGTGGGAATCATGCGCCAAAATGCTTGCCCTTTAGCATTTTGTGTGCAAAATCTGTTATCATTCACACCGCAATAGCGTGTATGCCGATAAAAACCGGCGTGGGTGTGAATTGTAACCGGCAGTCCCTAGCCGGACAGAACGGACATGATAATGGGGTACCCGAAATTTGAAATGTGTGGTATAATCATTCGAAGAAGGCATTAAGGAACTGTAGAAAAATAAGTGGCACATCTTGACTTGTCTATTTCTCCGACTGCGCAATCTGTATCACTTATTTTCCTACAGTTCCAAACCCACAAAAGGAGCGTGGAACCTATGTATGAAATGAAAGTAGAAAAAAAACCAATGATTCGGCATGGAGATACAAGGCGCAGCAGTATGCCATCACCGGTACTGCGCAGCGGGAATCGTTTTGCAGGCAGGGATATGAAACTAGGGTACTGTTCTGCGCAGGGTACTGGAAGCGTTCTTCAGATGCAGCGGTGTATGAATTGTGGTGCTACACTGAACGCGTGTAAATGCGGGGATTACGAGCCGGATGATTCTGGGGATACATCATACTGTGAAAACCAGCATGAGCAGTATTTAAGCGCACCTACACTTAGACGTAATCTGAATGCGGGAGGAAAAAGCGGCGAAGCGCACCATATTTTTCCCGGAAACATTGTGAGATCTAAGAATCTGGATAATAATGGCAGGAATAAGGATACATTCAATGAGGCATGGAACGGAATTATGCTGAATGGAACGAGAATTACCGACTCTGCGACAGGACAAGAAAAAATAAAACATCAATATAGTGGGGATGCACCAAGCATACTGCACAGGAACGACGACACATGGAATCATAATCAATATGACAGAGAGTTATGTACGTATATTGGTGTAAATAACATCCAGACAGTCGAAGATTGTCAGGTACACGCGCCTTTGATAAGGGAAAGCATTGAAAATTCCGGCGCAGACTGTCTGGATAATATGCGATTGTAGGAATGATTTTCAGACACGCTCTGCAGATTGAAAAGGTGAGAGATTGGAGAGAGAGAAGACAATAACATGGCGTAGCTATTTCGTTACGCTAATCATTTTTGCTATAAACGCTATTGCATATATTATATGTACACAGACAGGGGAACTTCTGTACGACATTGGAAGTATGAACGCTGAGAAGGTGATTGTTGAGAGACAGTATTATAGGCTTGTTACATGCATGTTCCTGCATGCGGATATCGACCATATTGTCAGCAATATGATATTTTTGATCGGGCTTGGTCAGATGCTGGAATCTGCGCTTGGCCACATTCGCTTTCTGGCTGTGTATCTGCTTTCGGGATTCGCGGCAGGCGCTGTCTCGCTTTTATACTCCGTTTTGACAGGGGATATCTATGATGCGGTTGGCGCAAGCGGTGCGATTTTCGGGTTGATTGGTGCGCTGCTGATTTTGGTCATTATTCATCATGGCAGGTATCGGAATGTTTCAATAGGAAGAATTGCGTTTGCGATTGTTTATATGGTGTATGCGGGCGCTAGAGCGGAGCGGGTTGACAATGCAGCCCACGTTGGCGGACTGATGTGCGGCGTGATGGTTATGGCAGTCATGAATGCCATAAGGCACCTTTGCAATAAGAATATGGGAGGATACGGAAGGTGAAAATTAATATTTATTATGGTGCAAGAGGGTTGATAGGCGATCCGACATTGTATGTGCTGAACAAGATACAGGAGGTTCTGCGTGAACTCAATGTCAGTGTGGAGCGCTACGACCTGTATGAGTTCAAGAACAATATTGTCACGCTGCCGCAGACACTCAAGGACGTGGACGGAGTGATTCTTGCTACTACGGTAGAGTGGTATGGAATAGGCGGATATATGCAGCAGTTTCTGGACTCCTGCTGGCTGTATGGAGATAAGGAAAAAATATCCAACATTTACATGTGTCCGGTTGTCATGGCGACGACCTACGGTGAGCATGATGCCATGAAAAATCTGGTGGAGGCATGGGAGATTTTGGGCGGGCGTCCTGTGACAGGCATATGCGGGTACATTGCGGACGTGTCCGAACTGGAGCAAAATGCCGGATATGCGCGCGTAATTGAAAAGCGCACAGAGGATATGTACCGTTCCATCAATCAGAGGATGCCGGTATTTCCGAACAGCAACCACGCGGTGAAGCAGAAAGTGACATTTACCCAGAGCCTGAACCTGACGCCGCAGGAGGCAGAGCAGCTGTCCGAACTTGCAAGCGATGACTTGTATGTACAGAAGCAGAAGGAAGATATTCAGGAACTTGCCAGCATGTTCAAGGATTTGATGAGTGTCAAAGAGCCTGACAGCACCATGTTTTTGCAGGAGCTGCGGGAGCGCTTTCATCCGCAGCCGGGATTTGAGGCGGTGTACAAGTTTATCATGCCGCAGTCGAATCTGCCGCTGATTGTAAAAGTGAACCACACGGAGATGGAGTGTTACTATGGTAATGTAGATGAATCCGATGTTGAGATGCAGGTATCGGTGGATGTGATGAATGACATCATGCAGGGCAACATGACATTCCAGAAAGCATTTATGTCAGGCGACATGAAAATGAAAGGGGATTTCAAGGTGCTCCGGACGCTTGATTTGCTGTATAATTAAGAATTTGAACGGGACTGTCTATGAGAATAAGTTAGTGCCATGTGAGCAGATTCGTTACGGCAGCTGCCGAGAAAGAGAGGAAGTAGAATATGAAAGACGACAATTGTATTTTTTGTAAAATTGCAAACGGAGAAATACCGTCAGGAACATTGTACGAAGATGATGCTTTTCGGGTGATTCTTGACCTGAGTCCTGTGACAAGGGGACATGCGCTGATTCTGCCAAAAAGTCATTATAAGAATTTGTATGAGATTGATGACAACACGGCGGCAAAAGTACTTCCTCTGGCAAAGAAAATGGCGGCAGTCATGACGGAAAAACTGGGATGCGACGGTTTCAATGTGGTTCAGAACAACAATGAGGTGGCGGGGCAGACTGTATTCCATTTTCATGTGCATCTAATCCCCAGATATAAGGACGACAACCAGAACCTTGTAATGAAGCCGTGTGGGATGACGCCGGAGGAAATTGATGCAGTCCGGAATCAGATTACAGGATAACGGTTCCACTCAAATCACTAAACAAAAAACCATCGTGGCGCGCGATGGTTTTTTAGTGTCTAGACCTTTTGCTTTTTTCTGTTTGCAGGACTGCTGCTTATGGTTTCCTCTATCAAAGCAGTAATGGTTTCGATGGAATCCTTGATTTTGCTGTTCTGCATTGCGTCGACATAAGACTGCCTTGTGAAATACAGTTCGTGTACTTTTTCGGTCAAAGTCACGGCTGTGAGGTAGTCCTCGTCGGCAACCATCGAAAAGCCTTGTGACTCAAAACTTTTTGCGTTTAATATCTGATCCCCGCGGCTTGCGTGGGCGGGAAGCGGTATCAGGAGATTTGGCTTGCGCAGTGCAAGAAGTTCACAGATGGCGTTTGCCCCTGCGCGTGAGATGACAATATCAGCCATGGCGAACAAATCTTTTAAGTCTTCCTTTACGTACTCAAACTGTTTGTAACCTTTTGTGTTGAGCAGCAAATTGTCTATTTTTTCTTTGCCGCAGATATGCACAATCTGAAAATCTTCGAGAAGCTTAGGCAGCGCCTCGCGAATGAGCTTGTTGACACCGGCAGCGCCAAGGCTTCCGCCGATAACCATAATGACAGGCTTTGCCGTGTTGAAACCGCACATCTCAAGACCTTTTTCGCAGTTTCCCTTTGTAAGTTCATTGCGAATCGGGGATCCTGTGAGAATCGCCTTTTCGGCAGGAAGCTCCTGCATGGTTTCGGGGAAATTGCAGCAGACTTTCTGCGCGACGGGAATGCACAGATTGTTTGCCAGACCGGGTGTCATATCCGATTCATGAATTATACATGGGATTTTCAGCAGTGCGGCGGCGCGCACAACAGGAACACTTACAAATCCTCCTTTGCTGAAGACAACATCCGGTTTGAGCGTCTTTAAAATTTTTCTTGCCTCGGCAAATCCTTTCAGTACGCGGAACGGGTCGCTGAAGTTTTTCACATCAAAATATCTTCTGAGTTTTCCGGTCGATATGCCATAATACGGAATACGGTAATCCTCTATCAGTTTCCGCTCAATGCCATCATAAGAACCGATATAATGTATATCATATCCCATGCTTTTAAGTCTGGGGAAAAGAGCGATGTTTGGAGTCACATGTCCGGCGGAGCCGCCGCCAGTGAAAACGATGCGTTTCATAATTTTAAAGCCTCCGATTTTTTCTCTAGAGCGTGTCCGAATATGTTTTTCAAATACGTTCTAGTGATAGTATATTCAAAAATTTTATTTTCTCCAGTATGTAATGCAGAGTTGCTGGATTTTTATTCCCTTTCGGATGACGTGCCCTTGTACTGCTCCAGCGCATGAGCCAGCTGATCCGGACAGGAGGTGCTTTTGAATCCGCATTTGATGCCTTTGAGCTTCGAGATGGCGTCGTCCACTTTCATTCCGGTGACCAGTGCCGAGATTCCCTGCAAATTGCCGTTACATCCGCCTGTGAACGCGACGGATTTTATCACATCCCCGTCGACCTCAAAATCAATCATCTGTGAGCAGGTTCCGCTTGTCTTGTACTGCATAAATTTTACCTGACCTTTCATCAAAATATTTATCAGACTGTCTGCCATTTCTCCTATAAAAAGAACTGGCAGGATATGTCATTTATAATAAAAATTGTAACAGTCTCAAGAAGTGAAGTCAACAGGTCTTTTTTACATTTATCAAACGTACTGTTTTGTGCAAACGTACAACTAATCCGTCCGGCCGGAAGTCAAGCTTCAAACACGCTCTAGTGTACTGACCGTTTCATATCCGGTAACAGGTAAAAATCCATACAAAAATTGCAGTACGAACTGCGTTCGCTGCGCATGTGGAATTTTATGCACAGGCAAAACGTTTTCTCATGTGGATTGAAAAGCCATAATTAGCAGTAAATGTAAAGTTACGTGTGGATAGTAACAGGCAAAAATCCGTGCAAAATTTGCTTCACAAATGGATTTTTTCTTTTCATGCTGTACGTTTTTTCACGGAATGCGCAGTTCGGCGCATTCCTGACTTGTGAACAGTATAAGGAAGGTTTCATAATCGACTGCCATGGAGGATAAATGGTTGAATAGTTCATATATTGGTGGTATAATGTGAAAACAAACGGATACTGAAATTCGGGCAGTCATTTGAACGGGTAAGATTAGATGCCTGACAATGGATGATTTTTGAAATTGAGATTGGAAAAGGCTAAGGCTGCATGGACGAACATTAGATCAGGGATTGATATGCCCGTGACTATGTATCGACTTCTGTGGGGGCTTGCGGGTAGTTACCTTGGCGCAAATAGAAGGGCAGTAAATAACCAATGCATTTTGATTTTTACGGTTCGAAGAAAGGAATGGTTTTATGGATGATTTTAGTATCAATGAAATGTTAGACATGCAAAAAAGGCTTCAGGAGAAATATAAAGATAAATGGGAAATGCTTTCGCCCGAAACGGGTAAAAACAATTTGCTTTGGATGGTGGGCGAAATTGGCGAAGTGATTGACATTATTAAAAAGCATGGGGATGTAAAGGCATCTGATGATGCTGCACTAAGAAACGATCTTGTTGAAGAAATGGCGGATGTTCTTATGCATTATAATGATGTCATGATATGCTATGGAATATCTGCTGATGAATTAAAGCAGGCATATACTGCAAAGTTTGAAAAGAATATGACGCGTTGGTAGATTCCGGTTTGCCGAAGAGAGCAGCATAATACACTTAGGAGTAATCTTAAGTGTTTTTTTATGCGCAGACCCGTGCAGATGAATTATGCCGCTAAGGCGGCGCATGGGTTGCGCGGTGAGTAGAGAGAAGATAAATCTTCTCTACTTGATTACACATAGGTGCAATGTGAAAAAACATATACAGTGGTTTTTCCTTTACGTAAGAAATACACAGGCAGGCTGTCGGACATCCTATGCGCGCGAGAATAATTCGTTTAAAACCAAAAAATGTCATTACAGGTGTCTTGTCAGCTGTAAAGATATGTGTTATACTCCAAAAAAGCAAGTGCAAAAGACGGCTATTGACCGGATAACACAATTGGAGGATTGTCATGACAAAACAGTTAGAAATACAGAAGCTCAAAGTGGAAAAGGATGCAGTCATACTGGCGCACTACTATGTGCGTCCGGAAGTACAGGAGATTGCCGACTGCATAGGCGATTCCTATTTTCTTAGCAGGAAGGCGGTCGAGATGCCGAACAGGACAATTGTATTCTGCGGAGTGTCGTTTATGGGGGAGAGCGCAAAGCTTCTAAATCCGGACAAGACGGTGCTGATGCCTGACGCCGACGCGGACTGCCCGATGGCGCATATGGTTACGGAAGAAACCGTAAAAAAGGCAAGGCAGCAGTACGAGGATTTGGCTGTGGTGTGCTACATCAACTCTACGGCGGAAATAAAGTCGTGGTCTGATGTAAGCGTGACTTCTGCAAATGCAGTCCGCATTGTCCGAAATCTGCCGAACAAAAATATTTTGTTTATACCGGACAGAAACCTTGCGCATTTTGTCGCCCGAAATGTTCCCGAAAAAAATTTCATATACAATGAAGGATACTGTCCCATCCATGAGAATATGCGTGAAACGGAAATTAGGGAATTAAAGGAACGTCATCCGGAAGCAAAAGTTCTGGTACACCCGGAATGCACGGGCAAAATTCTGGAGCTTGCGGACTACGTGGGTTCCACGAGCGGCATTATTGATTTTGCAAAGGACAGCGCGGACAAGGCGTTTATTATCGGAACGGAATCCGGTGTGCGCTATGCGCTGGAGCAGGCGAGAAAGGATGCGGTATTTTATTTTCCGGAGACAGAACCGGTGTGTACGGACATGAAGAAAATCACACTGGATAAAATTATTGATGTGCTGAAAAACGGCAGTCATGAGGTGAAGATGGACAACGGACATGCAGACGAGGCGGCTAAGCGGACGCTTACGCGTATGCTGGAACTGGCACGGTAATGATAAAGCCGGCTGCGCAGTTCTGATGACAGGCGTATGGGAAAACCTGTGGAAAGGGCATGGTTAGAAAGATGACAAAGGAACAAAATTATGATGTGGTCATTGCCGGATGTGGTGTGGCGGGACTTTACACGGCACTCTCGCTGCCACGGGATATGAAGATACTGATGCTGTCAAAAGAAGACATCGCAAGCTGTGACTCCATGCTGGCACAGGGCGGTATCTGTGTGCTCCGCGACGAAAATGATTATGACGCGTATTTTGAGGACACGATGCGGGCGGGACATTATGAGAACCGCAGAGAGAGCGTTGAGATTATGATTCGCTCAAGCAGGGGGATAATCAACCATCTGCTGGCGCTCGGCGTGCAGTTTGAGAAAAACAGTGACGGAAGCCTTGCCTACACGAGGGAGGGGGCGCATTCCAGACCGCGTATCTGTTTTCACAAGGATATTACCGGCGAGGAAATCACAACTACATTGTTGTCACATGTGAAAACGCTGCGAAATGTTACGATAATGGAATACACGACAATGACCGACATCATAGAAAAAGACGGCATCTGCATCGGCATCAAGGCAGAGACACAGGAGAAGGGCGAACTGCTGATCTATGCACATAATTCAGTCATGGCGACAGGCGGCATCGGCGGTCTTTATCAGCACTCCACCAACTTTCCGCTGCTGACAGGAGATTCCTGCCGGATTGCCAAGGAGCATGGAATTGCCCTGGAGCATATGGATTACGTGCAGATTCATCCGACCTGCCTCTATAGCACGAAACCGGGCAGGAGTTTCCTGATATCGGAGTCGGCAAGGGGGGAGGGAGCCGTTATTTTAAACCATAAGGGAGAGCGCTTTGTGGATGAGCTTCTCCCGAGGGATATTGTTACTGAGGCGATACACAAGGAGATGGAAAAGGAGGGAACGGCATACGAGTATCTTTCTTTCGAGAATGTTCCGGAGCACATCATCAGGGAGCATTTTCCGAATATCTATCAGCGGTGTCTCGAGGAGGGCTTTGACTTGTTGAAAGAGCCTGTGCCGATTGTGCCGGCACAGCACTATTTTATGGGGGGCATCCGTGTGGACAGCGATTCCCAGACGACGATGGAACACCTGTATGCTGTTGGGGAGACGAGCTGCAATGGTGTCCACGGAAAAAACAGGCTTGCCAGCAACAGCTTGCTCGAGAGTCTTGTTTTTGCACAACGCGCAGCAATTAAAATAATTAATTCAGAAAGGAAGTAAGGAAAATGAATCCAGTTACGATGCAGCTAGTGGCAGAAAAATACATAAAAATGGCGTTGGAGGAGGATATTAATTATGAGGATGTGTCGACCAATGCCGTCATGCCGGAATATAAAAAGGGCGAAGTGCAGCTAATCTGTAAGGAGGATGGTATTATTGCCGGACTTGGTATTTTTGAGAGGGTGTTTACGCTGCTCGACCCGCAGACAGAGATTATATGCAAAGTGAAGGACGGGGATTTTGTAAAACAGGGAGAGCTGCTTGCGGTTGTCAGGGGAGATGTGCGTGTGCTTCTTTCCGGAGAACGCACGGCACTGAACTATTTACAGCGCCTAAGTGGTATCGCCACATATACAAACAGCGTTGTAAAGCTTCTGGAGGGGACGTCGACAAAGCTGCTCGACACCAGAAAGACAACGCCGGGCATGCGTGTATTTGAAAAATATGCAGTGCGTGTCGGCGGCGGCGGAAACCACAGATACAACCTGTCCGACGGTGTCCTTTTGAAGGACAACCACATTGATGCGGCAGGCGGCGTGGCGCAGGCAATTAAGGCGGCAAAAGCCTACGCCCCGTTTGTGAGAAGAATTGAAGTCGAGGTGGAAAATCTTGACATGGTTAAGGAGGCAGTGGAAGCGGGTGCAGATATCATCATGCTTGACAATATGACACCGGATATGATGACAGAGGCAATCCATATTATAAACGGCAGGGCGGAGACGGAATGCTCGGGAAATATTACAAAAGAAAACGTCAGGACGATTGCGCGCCTTGGAATTGACTATGTTTCAAGCGGAGCGCTTACACATTCCGCACCGATTCTGGATATCAGTCTTAAACATCTGAAAGTACTGGAGTAATGTTCCGGCACGGCAGACATATCACGATTTTGGAAAGGAGGCACTTATGGAAAAGGAATTGACTGGGGCAGAGCGGAGAAAAATACTGTTATCACTGATGCGGCAGTCGCAGACTCCCATATCCGGAAGTGCCTTGGGGAAAAAGACGGGTGTAAGCCGTCAGGTGGTTGTGCAGGACATAGCGCTGCTGCGCACAGAGGGACATCCCATTTTGTCTACTACAAAAGGATATTATCTGGATGCCGACAGCCAGAACCAATATGTGCGCACGGTCAAAGTCTGCCACACTAATGAACAGGTGGAGGACGAACTCAACACAATAGTGGATTTGGGCGGCGCGGTTACGGGAGTGATGGTTAACCACAGGGCTTACGGTAAAATGACAGTGCCATTAAGTATCAGAAACCGTCGGGATGTGCAGGTGTTTGTCGACAACATCAAGACAGGCAAATCGACACCGCTGCTCAATGTGACATCAGGGTACCATTTTCACACCATCAGCGCGGAAAGTGAAACAATACTCGATGAGATAGAGGACTTGCTGCGCCAGAAAGGATATCTTGCCGAGGTATTGCCCTACGAGGGGGAATTATTGGACACCAATTGACATACAATGAACTAATATCATTATAAAGAAGGTATCCGGCTATGATGAATTACATCTGGGGCGGTATGCTTATTATCGGAATCATTTTTGGCGTGGTAACAGGAAATATGCAGGCGGTGACCGATGCAGTGCTGCAATCCTCCAAAGAGGCGGTCACACTTGGGATATCCATGCTCGGCATTGTTGCATTTTGGACAGGATTAATGGAAGTGGCGGGAGAAGCCGGAGTCATTGCAGGACTCACAAGGCTAATCTCGCCATTTATGCGCTTCCTGTTCCCAAAGATACCCAAAGGCCACAGGGCATGGGACTCCCTGTCCGCAAACTTTGTGGCGAACATACTAGGACTCGGATGGGCAGCGACGCCGGCGGGGCTTTGAGTTATTATAATGACAGGTTGAAAAATCCATTGAGAAATCAAGGGTTTCCGCCGAATTTAGTCCTAATGAAAAAATGTAGTTTTGCATCAAAGCATTTCTGATTTTTCATTTGGACGGCGCCGATTCAAAAGAAAATAGGAAGAAATGTCAGTAATGTAACTCAAAGTGCCTGAAAGCAATGAGTTACTGGTTTTAGTATAGCATAAGGAGGGTAGAAGGTAAACAATTTCATATTGATGATTTAGATAGGACTAAATTAGTGAATGGCAGAAATGCTGTTAAAACTAGCTTAGTCCTATTTCTTTTTACAAATTCAAAATAATAGGAGGAATGAATTTATGAAGAACAATACAGCGTTAAGTGCAGAGAAAGCGATTATTTTTATCAGCGATACACATGAAAAATTCTACTATGAGAAATTGAAAGAGGTCAGGTATCAGGACGTGTACCACAAAGCGCTTGTATATTGTCTTGGTATCAGTGATGACACAAGAAGGAACATTTACAGTATCTATGATTTTAAGACAGGCTGTGTAAAAACGGAGTGCCTGCATGAAGGCTGGCAGACCAGCGGGAGCTTAAAAGTAGTCAGGATGG